>JACKFC010000016.1 GCA_020632665.1 Deltaproteobacteria bacterium | reverse complement strand
CGCTCGGCCAGGTCGGCGGTGAACGTCACGGTCGGCTCGCCGCCGTGGTGCAGGCGGTGCGCTTGGTCCGGCATCACGCAATAGGGCACGTGGGTCAGGTTGACGTCGTAGCCCGGCGCACGGCGGTCGATCTCGGCGAGCAGGCCGCGCAGCGCCGGCACCACGTCGGAAAAACGCGGGATGATCGCGCGCAGCTCGTCGTCGGTGCGGTCGCCTGCGCTCACCGGGCGGACCATGTCGACGCAGAGCTGGCGCACGCCGTGCGTGACCACGACCTCGGCCAACGACGGCAGCGCCGGCAGCGCGCCCGTGGTCAGGCACATATTGACCGTGACGTCCTGCTCCCGCTCTTGCAGCAGCGCGAGGCCCCGCACGATGCGGCGGAACGCGCCCTTCTTGCCGACGATGGCGTCGTGCGACTCCTGGTCGCCGCCCTGGATCGAGATCCGCCAATGCACCGGCCCATCCGCCAGCACCGCGTCGAGGAAGCGGACGTCCCAGGTCCGGGCGCCGTTGGTGAAGATGGTGATGTCGTCCACACCGAGCGCCCGCGCGTGGCGCAGGCTGGGCAGGAAGCTCTCCTGGATCGTCGGCTCGCCACCGAGGAAGGTCATCCGTCGGATGCCGCGTGCCGCCGCCGCGTCGATCGCCCGCATCACCGCGGCGTCCGGCACCGGCACCGCGTAGCCGCGCTCGGTGAGCTGGCCGCTGCCGCAGAAGACGCAGCGGTTGTTGCAGAAGTGGCCGAGCTGCACCTCGACCTGGCCGCCCTGGTCGACCGAGGTCACCTCCGACGCCTCCGCCAGCAGCTTGGCGACGTGCTCGGGGGTCGCCGCCGGTGCGTGGGGATTGGCGTTTTGTTCGGACATCAGGGCGACCTCGGCCAACGAGCATGCCGAATCGGGCGGCGGAGCGTCAACGCGGGGCGGGGTCTTCGGCCGCCTCGTCGAGCGAACGCAGCACGTCCTCTTCCACCTTCGCGGTCCGCACCACCAACGGGCCGAAGCGCCGCCGCAGCTCGCGCGCCGCCAACGCGTGTTCGCGGGCGAGCGCGTCGTCCTGCTGCGACAAGGCCTGTTTGGCCTGGTCGACGCGGTAGCCGTAGAGGTTCGCGACCAGCGTGATGTCGCGGGTGCCGTCGAGGCGCGACTCCGATTCGCCGACGAAGTCGACCTCGATGCGGTGGCTGCGCAGGCCAACCAGGACGTTGGCGAGCACGGCGTCGCGGATGTCGCGCTCGGTCCACGGCGTGTAGAGGCCGGCGGCCCGGATCAGGTCGGCGCTGGCCCAAGCGCCGGCGCGGCCGCTGCTGTAGTGGTCTTCGTCGATCAGGAAGCCCTCGCCGAGGCTGTCGTCCTCGGCGGTGCCCCGGCGCCGACGCAGAGGGCGGAAGCGGGTCGTCTCGACCGTGACGACCTCGCCGTCCGGGCCGTTGTAGCGCAGGTAGAGGTGCAGCGGCGCCGGCATCGCCAGCATCTGCAGGTCGAGGCGCCAGGCGACGTGCAGGAAGAGGTAGACGAGCTGGTCGCAGTCCATGTGGACCGTGCCCGGGACCAGGTGCAGCTTCGGGTCGAACGAGCGCGAGAAGAGCGATTCCTCGTGGTAGACCACGCCGTGGCGGCGCAACGCCGCCGCGATCCAGCGTGGGATCGCCGCGCCATCGCCGGCGGCCCAGAGCGCCCGTTCGGCGGCCCGCACGTCCGAGATTCCGGTCTCGGCGGCGAGCTGCCAGGTCACCTCTTCCGCCACGGTATCGGCGAAGGCGAGCGCCGCGCGCTGATCCAACGCGACGAAGCGGGCTTCTTCCGCGAGGTACCAGCCGTACGGGCTGCCCGAGTAGGGGTAGCGGTCGGCGGTGGCGACAAATGCATTGGCGAAGGGCATCCGGCCGGCGAGCAGGCCGCGGCTGCGCACCTCCAGCCAGGAGAAGGTCGGCGGCGACGCGATCGCCAGCACCAACGCGGCGAAGGGCAGCAGCAGCATCGCGAGCGCGGCGTGGAAGGCCAGCGGCAGCCCCGGCGGCGGCGGCGGCTCGCCGAGGTCGTCCGCATCGCGCGGGCCGCGGCCCCACTCGGCGGCGTCGGCGCGGAGCTGGGTCGCGGTGGCCAGGCGCGCGCCGTGGTCGCGCCAACCGAGCGCCAGCAGCAGCGTCGCCGTCGTCGCGAAGAGCGGACCCAGCCACGCCATCCCGGTGATGATGCCACGACCGAGCAGCGCCCAGGCGAAGGGCGGCCCACCGATTGCGATGGGCAGCAGCGCCGCGAGGGCCAGCGCCCGCGCGCCGGGGCGGAGCGCGACCATGCGGACGCTGGCCACGATCGCGACGACGCCCAGCAGGCCGGCCGCCCGCGGCCACCACGCCAGCCACGGGTCGGCGAAGACCAGCAGCGCCTCGGCCTGCAACGCGCCGAGCACCGCCGCGACGCCGGCGAGGCCGAGGGCTGGGGGGAGGGCGCGTTCGGCGACCTTCATTTTCCGGGGGGCTCTTCGGCTGCGAGCGCTTCGACCGAGGCGCGCTCGATTGGGCCGAAGTGGCCGGGGAAGAAGGTCGTCGCGTCTTTCGCGTGAACCTCCAGCAGCTCGCGGAGATCGCGTTTGTTGTCGGCCAGATCGCACATGTAGAAGTGGGTCGTGGCGGACCAGCCCGGGATCGAGCCGCGGAAGAGGTCACCGACCAGCGCGAAGGTCCCCGCCACCACGATCAGCGAGCCTTCGGTGTGGCCGGGCATCGCGATGACGCGGGCGTCGACGCCGGTCAGCGGGCGCAGGTCCAAGGCGACCGTCTCGCGCGGGTCGCTGTCGACCCAGACGTCAGCTTGCAGGGGCGTGTAGCGCTGGCCCTGGTCCTGCTCGAGCCGCTGCCGGGCGAGGAAGTCCGTCGGGCAGAGGGGCGCCTCGTGGCGGCCCGCGGCGAGCATCGCGCGGTCGCCGGCGCCGGCGATGATCCGGGCCCCGTAGCGGCTGCGGAAGTGGCTCGCGCCACCGACGTGGTCGGCGTGGCCGTGGGTGACGACGACGGCGCGGACCTTGGCTGGGTCGATCCCGGCGTCGCGCATCCGCTCTTCCAGCGCAGCGGCGTCGCGTTGCAGGCCGGCGTCGACCAGGAACATCGCCTCGCCCTGCCGCACGACGTGGGCGTTGTTGTGCGATTGCCGCAGCGTGATCACCTCGATGGCGCCGGCGCGGACGAGCTGGGTTCGGCCGGCGCAGCCGCCGAGGAGCAGGGCGGTCGCTGTGCCCAGCAGCAGCAGCGCAGGGGTGCGTCGCCGCCGCGTGGGAGATGCCATCTGTCCAGCGTTCTGCATCGTCAATCCCTCCCGCCGTCGGCCAGCGCCGCGCCCACGGCCATCGCCAGCTCGCGCCGCCGCGCCGCCAACGCGAAGGCCAGCGGCGCCCGACCGAGCCGCAGCCACGCCGCGCGCAGCGCCCGCCGACGCACCGCCAAGCGCTCGGAGAAGCGCAGCGCCACCGCACCCGTCAGCGGCGCCAGCAGCAGCGCCGCGAAGCCGAAGGTGGCGTCGCTCAGCGCCCCGACGAGCAGCGCCGAGAGCAGCCAACCGGCGGGGAAGAGCAGCATCCCGCCGAGCAGCTTGTAGGTCGCGACGACGTCGGCTTCGTCGCCGGCCAGCCGCTCGGCGAGCAGCCCGATGCCGCGGTAGGTCGGCCAGTTGAGCAGCGCGCCGAGGCCGGCGAAGGGCGCCAGCAGCAGCAGCGAGAGGCCGGCGCTCAATACGCCCAGCGGTCCGCGCGAGGGGCGCTCGAGGACCAAGGCGGCGCGCTCGTCCTCGGCGGCGAGCAGGCCGAGCTCGCCGGACATCGCGAGGTATGCCTCGGCTCGTTCGCGCAGCGCCGCGGCGCGCCCCGGGTCGCGCTGCGAGAGGGCGGTGAAGGCCCGCGCCAGCTTCAGCGCGTGGGCGTGCACGGCGGCGGCGTCTTGGCCCGGGCTGGTCAGCGCCGCGACCAGGCGCAGGCCGTTCTGCACCGCGACCGATTCGGCGGCGAGCACCACGGCCGAGAGCGCCGCGTCGACCTCGGCGGTCAGCGCGCGCACCGCGTCGGGGTCGTCGCCGTGGGCCGCGAAGAAGGCGCGGACGTCGATCGCCGCGCCGATCTGGGCCGAGACCTGGCTGCGGAAGGTCTGCTTGCTGCGGTAGAGCAGGCCGACCGGGACGATGTGCAGGCTCTGTGGCCCGTCTTCGGCCGCCACCGCCGAGAGCGCGATGCGCGCCGCGCCGGTCTTCAACGGGGCGAGCCCAGGGCGGTCGTGGCTGATCCCTTCGGGGAAGAGGGCGAGGTCGCCGCCACCGGCCAGCAACCCGCGGCAGGCCGAGAAGGTGGCGTCGTTGCGCGCCTTGGCGGCCTGCTCGTCGCCGCCGTCCTGCCGCCGCGCGACGGGGATCGCCGAGAACGAAGCCATCGCGAAGGCGCCGACCGGGTTGGCGAAGAGGGTTGCCTTGCCGAGGAAGGCGAGCGGGCGGCCCAGGGCGAGCTGCAGGACCAGGGGATCGATGAGGCCGCTCGGGTGGTTGGCGACGACGATGCACGGCCCGGGCGGGAGCGACGCGCCGGCTGCGGCGATCTCCGGGTGGTAGAGCCGCACCAGGCCGAGGCAGAGGCTGCGGAAGGCCTTGTGTGGGGCGTTGCTTGTCGGAGGTTGGGGCATCGGCGGCGGGCTCCTGGGCGGTGAGCATGCCGGGGTGCGTGGGTGCTGTCAGCCGTGGCGCTTGGTGCCGAGCGCTTCGATGTCGGCGAGGTCCTTCAGTCGGCCGGCGGCTCGCTTGTTGCGCAGCAGGGCCGCACGTCCGATGACGCGCACGGTGACGGCACCGACTTGGACGGGGACCGTGTCCCGGGTCGCCTCGGCGTAGTCGATGCCGCTGATCTTGGTCAAGATTTCGACCAATACGGGCCGCCGGCCCATCCGGTAGCCGGGCCCCTCGGTGGCGAAGAGCGTCGCGTCCACGCCGTGCTGCTCGATCGGCGCCCCGAAAGCGTGGAGCGCCCGCAAGATTGCCTCGGCGTTCGCAGCATTGGCGCGGACCAGCAGGTCGAGGTCGTCTGTGGCGCGACCATGCCCGTGGACAGCGACCGCCCAGCCGCCGATGAGGACGAAGTCGACCGCCTCCGCGACCAAGGCCGTGAGCAGGTCTTCGTAGTCCTGCGGCAACTCGAGGCGCATCACGTCTCCGTCGGGGTCCACGTCTCGCCGGGTGGGATGATCTCGACGTCTGCCAAGGTCAGCGGCGTGCGGTGCGAGAGTTGCGCATCGGTCCAGCCGTGCACGCGCCGATTCAGCGCCGCGAACGCAGCGAGACGCTCCTGAAACGTCAGGGTCGCGTAGAGTGAGCCCTTGTCGCCGGTCTCGACGATCTCGCCTTGCCACGTGCGGCGCCGCAGGGCTGCTCGCTCGGCGGCGGAGGAGGGTGGCTCGGACATCGACGCACTCCACGGGCCAGCGTGTTGGCTGGCGATGTGGGATCGTAGCGCGCGCCCCGCTGTCCTGCCAATCGGAGCTGCGTCGCCGACGTTGCCGGGCCCGACTGGGCCCAAACCGGTACGCCCGCGATTGAAGTCCATGCCGGGGTGCGTGGGTGCTGTCAGCCGTCGCGCCTTGTCGTCGACCGCATTCAGACGCCTTGCATCATGACCAACGATGACTAGAATCATAGTCACGTTGCCATCTGGGCGACGGCTTGCACGATGCAACACACGGAGAGCGCAAGATGGAGCGCATCGGCGTCGCCGAATTCAAGTCCAGGCTCAGCGAGCACCTCCGCCACGTTCGCGGCGGCGAAGACCTGGTGATTTGCGACCGCGACAGGCCGATCGCGCGTGTGACGGCGTTCGACGGTGCTGCCGACTGCGTGCCCGTGGAAGCGGCGACGCAACCACTTTCGGCCTATGTGCTGCCGGCGATCCGCGAGGTCACGGCGTGCGACATCGTCGACACCTTGGCTGCGACGCGGGCAGAGCGCGGCTGATGCGTCTGTACCTCGACACCTCTGTCTTGCTGCGTGTCGTCCTGGGTCAGCCGAATCGGCTGGCTGCGTTTGCGCAGGCAAAGCGGGCGGAGACGAGCGCGTTGACGCGGGTGGAAGCGCTACGGACGCTCGACCGGCACTTTCAACGCGGCTTGCTCGACATCCAGACGTTCAGCGCCGCACGCGCCAGCGCGCTGGATCTCCTCGGCCGCGTCGACAGGATCGCGCTCAGCCCTGCCGTGCTGGAGCGTGCCGCTGAGCCGTTTCCGACGCCGCTGGGGACGCTCGACGCCCTGCACCTGGCGACAGCTCTCGCGGCCCGCGCGCGACTCGCAGAACCGCTGGTGATGGCAACCCACGACCGCGACTTGGCCCAAGCGGCGCGCTCCGTGGGGTTCTTGGTGCTTGGCGTCGAGTAGGGAAGTATGTCAAGCCACCGATGGTCGATCGTGCGACCTCGGGCGGGACCGAAGGGAGGCCGAGATGGAGAGAGCGAACTCAGAGGTCGCGATGACGCGGGAGCCGGAAAACAAAGCCCGCATCGCGACCTACGCGGAATTCTGGCCCTTCTATCTGAAGGAACACACCAACGCGACCAATCGACGGCTGCACTTCGCCGGCACCACGCTGGTCATCGCGCTGGCGATCGCGGCGGTGGCGCTGCACCGGCCACTCTACTTCGCGTGGATGCCGCTGGCCGGCTACGGCTTCGCCTGGGCGGGGCATTTCCTGGTCGAGCACAACCGCCCGGCGACGTTCAAATACCCGCTGTGGTCGCTCGTCTCGGACTTCCGGATGTGGTGGCGGATGCTCATGGGCCAGGGCTGGAGCGGCGAGCTGCGGCCATGAGCGAGGTCCTCGCCGGATGGAGCGAGGGGCGCTTCGCCCACGACGGCGTCGAGCACGTCTTCTTCCGCCGCGGCAGCGGCCCGGGCGTGCTCGTCATCCACGAGATTCCGGGGATCACCCCGACCGTCGCCGCCTTCGCCGACCGCGTGGTCGAGGCCGGCTTCACGGTCTTGCTGCCGTCGCTCTTCGGCGAGGTCGGCCGGCCCAAGACCGGTGGCTACGTCGTGCAGCAGATCGCCCGCGCCTGCGTCAGCCGCGAATTCCACGTCCTCGCGGCCCGCGGCAGCAGCCCCGTCGTCGATTGGTTGCGCGCGCTGGCCCGCTCACTGCACGCCGAGCTCGGCGGGCGCGGCGTCGGCGCGCTCGGCATGTGCCTCACCGGGAACTTCGCCCTCGCGATGGCCGTCGACGACGCGCTGATGGCGCCGGTCCTGAGCCAGCCCTCGCTGCCCTTTCCCGTCAGCGCAGCGCACCGTCGCGGCATCCACATCCGCGACGAAGACCTCGCCATCGTCCAAGGCCGCTGCGCCCGCGACGGCCTGCAGGTCCTCGGCCTGCGCTTCACCAGCGACCCGACCGTGCCCGCCGCCCGCTTCGACGCCCTGCAGCAGGCGCTCGGGCCCGCGTTCCTCCGCGTCGACATCGACTCTTCGCGCGGCAATCCGCACGGCATCCCGCGCGACGCCCACTCGGTGCTGACCGAGCATCTGGTCGATGCGCCGGGGCATCCGACCCGCGCAGCGCTGGATCAGGTCCTGGCGTTTTTCGCGACGCACCTGCGCTGATTGGGCTTGCCGCAGCCTTCGCCCCACTACCAACCGCAGCTACCACCCACACTGCCGGCCGGCGTTCTCCTTCTTCAGCCAGTCGTAGAGCGGCGCGAAGTAGTCGACCAGCGCGCTGGCGTCCATGTCGCGCTCGCCAGTCGCGGCGAAGAGCGCCTCGGGCCACGGCTTGCTCTGCCCCATCGCCATCATCGCGGCGAGCTTGTCGCCCGCGGCCTTGGAGCCGTGGATCGAGCAGAGGTGCAGCGGACCCTGGTGGCCCGCGGCCTTGCAGAGCGCGCGGTGGAATTGGAACTGCAGGATGTGGGCGAGGAAGTAGCGAGCGTAGGGGACGCCGGCCGCGACGTGGTATTTGCCGGCCGGGTCGAAGTGCGACTCGTCGCGCGCTTCCGGAGCCGCGACGCCCTGGACCTGCTCGCGCAGCCGCCACCAGGCCTCGTTCCATTGCGCCTTGGGGGTCTCGCCGGAGAAGACCTGCCAGCGCCAGCGGTCGACCAGCAGGCCGAAGGGCAGGAAGGCGACCTTTTCGGCGGCGCGCTGCATGAGGAAGTTCAACTCGCTGCGCTCGCCGCCGGGCGAGAGGCCGATCTTTTCGAGGTAGGCGGGGGTGACCGACAGGGCGATGGTGTCGCCGAGGGCTTCGTGGAAGCCGTCGTTGGCGCTATCGGCGAAGAGCGGCGGCTGGGCCTTGTAGGCGCGCTGGTAGTAGTTGTGGCCGAGCTCGTGGTGGACGGTGACGAAGTCCTCGTCGGTGATCTCGACGCACATCTTGATGCGCAGGTCGTCCTGCCAGTCGACGTCCCAGGCGCTGGCGTGGCACTCGACTTCGCGGTCGGCGGGGCGCTGCAGCATCGAGCGCTGCCAGAAGGTCTCGGGCAGCGGCGGCAGGCCGAGCGAGACGAAGAAGGCCTCGCCGTGGCGCACCATCTGCTCCGGCGTGGTGTGTTTGTCGAGCAGCACGTCGGTGAGCGTGCGGGGCTTTTCGCCTGGATGCTCGGGCTTTTCGCTGTTCTCCGGCTCGGGGAGCAGCAGCGGCAGCCGCCAGAGCCAATCCTGGGCCCACATATTGCCGAGCAGGTGGGCCGGGATCGGGCCGGTCGGCGGCATCTTCTCGGGGTAACGGGCGTGCAGCCGGGCGCGGGCGAAGCAGTGCAGCTCGCGATAGAGCGGCAGGACCTGCTGCCAGAGCCGCTCCAGCTCGGCGGCGAAGGCGTCCGGGGCCATATCGTAGCCCGAGCGCCAGAGCGCACCGAGGTCGGCGAAACCCATCGCCTTGGCGCCGGCGTTGCCGAGCGCGACGTAGCGGGCGAAGGGCTCGCGTTGGCTGGCGGCGGTCTCGCGCCAGCGCAGCCAGATCTCGCGCTGCTCGGCCTCGTTCTCGGATTTGGCGAGCCGGCTCGAGAGCTCACCGAGGGTGTGGCAGCCGGCCGGCAGCGTCGACTTCTCGTCCTCGGCGATGCAGACCTTGGCTTTGCCGTAGTGCGAGCCGAGCGCGGTGGCGACCTGGGCCAACTCGGCGCGCTGCTCCGGATCGGCGGGGCTCGGCAAGGTCTGCGTGGTGCGCAGCAGCCCGAGCTTGCGGGTGGCGTCTTCCGGCAGCGGGAGCCCGGCGTAGCGCTGCGCTTCGGCCGCCGCCTCGCCGGCGAAGGCCATCACCCGCTCCTCCGCGGCGGCGGCGAGCAGCTCGGTGTCGTGGGTGATGTGGGTCGACTTCACCCAATCGGTGCGCTCGCGGGCGATCCACAACCGCAGCAGCTCGGCCTCGGTGCGCTGCAAGAAGGCGAGCGCCTCCTCCACCGTCGGCGCAGGATTCTCGGGCTTCTCGGCGATGGTGGGCGGTCCCTCGGCGGCAGCTGAAGGCGGCGGCGGAGCCTCCTTGCCGCAGCCGACGGACCCGAAGAATAGGGCAAGGGCCAGCGCCCCAGGGGCGATTCGCGTTCGCATCGTGTGCACTCCGTGGCTATGCTCCGGCGCTCCGCCGTCCGCGTCGTCGCAGACGGCATAGCAGCAAGCAGGCGCCGCGACCATCGGCCCGCTGGGCCATCCTCTACTGCAAGACCGGGCCGATGAGCCTGCAGGCGGTCAATAAACTCGTCTCGCTCGGCTATTGGAACCTGCTCGACCTGCCCGAGGGCTTCCTGAAGTGGAAGATCACGGGCTACCCGTTCAGCGCCACCAAGGGCGGCTAGCCCTCCGCCGCGTCGCTCGCCGCCAGCCGCCGCGCCCCGACCAGCCAGACCAGCGCGCCGGCAAAGAGCGTCACCGGCACCAACGTCATGCCCAGGGCCAGCGATCCCGTCGTATCCGCGATGACGCCGACGATCGGCGGGCTGATCGCGTCGCCGAGCAGATGGATCAGCAAAATCGAGAGCGAGAAGGCCCGCGCCCGCATCTGCGCCGGCACGCTGCTGACCAAGACCGCGTTGATCGGCCCGTTGTAGCACCAGAGCAGCAGCTGCGCGCCGATCATCGCCGCGGTGATCGCCGCGGTCGAGGTCGCCAACAGCGCGATGGCCGCCACGACCGCCGCGCCCAGCATCGTCGCGCCCGAGAGCGTCAGGTAGGGCGAGCGCACGCCGCGCTTGCGCAGCGCGTCGCCGGCCCAGCCGCCGAGCAGCGTGCCACCCAAGCCGCCGACGACGGTCGCGGTGCCGACCAGGCTGCCCGCCTCGGCGAGGTCCAGGCCGCGCAGGCGGGAGAGGTAGGCCGGCATCCAATCCGCCAGCGCGCCCGAGGCGAAGGTGACCAGCACGTAGCCGGCGACCGCGACGACGTATTCCGGCGTCGCCCGCAACGTGCGCAGTGCCTCGGCCCAACCCGGCGGCGTCGCGTTGCGCTCCTGTTCGCTGTCGAAGGCGCCGCGCTCGGGCTCGGGCACCAGCAGCACCGCGCCCGCCGCGAGCAGGCCGGGGAAGCCGACCGCCATGAAGGCCGTGCGCCAACCGAAGGCCTTGCCGAGCCAGCCGCCGAGGATGAAGCCGAGCGCCGCGCCGAGCGGGATCGCGACGTAGAAGGCGGTCAGCGCCCGGTTGCGCTTGGACTCGGGGTAGAAGTCGGCCAGCAGGGCGGGGCTGATCGTGGCGTAGGCCGCCTCGCCGACGCCGACCAGCGCGCGGGCGAGCAAGAAGGTCCAGAAGCCCTCGGCGAAGGCGGCGAGCCCTGTCGCCAACGACCACAGCGCCACACCGGCGGCGATGACCACCCGGCGCGGCACCTTGTCGGCCAGCGCGCCGAAGACTGGGCTCGCCAGCATGTAGACCACCACGAAGGCGGTGAGCGGATACGAGGTCTCGGCGTCGGTCAGGCCGAGGTCGGCCTTGAAGAGGTCCTTCACCGCGCTCGGCACGTAGCGGTCGACGTAGTTGAGCAGGTTCATCGCCGTCAGCACGACGAGCGCGCGCGTCGCGCCGGCGGCGGCGGCTTCGGTCTGTGGCCGGGGCTGTGGGCGGGGCGTGGTGCTCATCGGGCTCCTGCGTTGCGGCCGCGAGCATCGCCCGTCGGCGGCGTTGTGGGAAGCCGGCGCACCTCGGCGGGCCCGGTTGCATCGCATGCCACGAGGGTGGGGTCCTCACAGCGAGGGTGTGATGGAGCAGCGTCTGCAATTCTGGCTGGCTTTCGCCGTGGCCTTCGTCGCGATGGAGGTCTGGAGCCTCGTCGTGCATCGCTGGCTCTGGCACGGCCCGCTGTGGTGGGGCCACCGCAGCCACCACGAACACCGCGACGGCTTCTTCGAGAAGAACGACAGCTTCGCGCTGGTCCACGCCGCGATCGCCGCGCCGTTGATCTACTTCGGCCTGCGGGAGGGCTGGACCCTCGCGACCGGTGTCGGCTTCGGCATGACGGCCTTCGGCGCCTGCTACGCCATCGTCCACGACGGCTTGGTCCACGGCCGGCTGCCGGTGGGCTGGTTGGCGGCGTGGCCGTGGCTGCGCAAGGTCCGCAACGCCCACCGCGCCCACCACGCCCGAGACGACGGCGCCGGCGATCCGCACCGCGCCCCGTATGGCTTGTTTCTCGGGCCATGGGAGCTGCGGCGGGAGCAGGCGAGGCGGCAGGCGCGGAGCCGTGCTGCCGCGCCCGACGGCGGCTCGATCCGGGCGGCTTGAGCGCGTCGAGGCCGCCTTTGGCCTGGTCGTCTCTGGCGCGTCGCATTGGCAACCCACCGGTGTCTGCTAGACTTCGGACTGCGAGGAGGCTGCGATGCCGAACGTTCGACGCGAGGACTGGAAGCTGGTGGTGGTGCGGCCAAGCGAGGATCGAGCAGCCGCCGAGGCCGCGTTCGACGCGACGACGCCGATGGACGCTGCCGAACGCCTCGCGTTGGCGTGGCAGTTGAGCGTCGAGGCCGGGCGTTTGGCCGGTTGGGGGGACGGTGAACAAGGACTTCGTCGATCTGATCCGCTCTCTCCTCGGCGCTGACGCGCGCTTCCTCGTCGTCGGTGGCTATGCCGTCGCGGTGCATGGCCACGCCCGGGCGACCAAGGACCTGCCCAATCAAGGCAACGCGACCACCCCGAGACACGTCTGCGGCGGCGTGCGCGCGCAGCTCCCCGCCAGCGGCTTGCCGGCGCGGCGGTCGTGCAGGAACGCGATCTGCTCGGGCAGCGACGCCAGCGCGCCCTGGGTGTGGCTCAGCCCGGCGCAGCTCAGAAAGCGCAAAGGCAGCCCGGCGGCGCAGAGCGCGTCGTAGGCCGCCTGCTGCGTCGGGCCGTCGAGGAGCTCGTCGTTCTCGGCCAGCGCGACCAGCGTCGGCGGCGGCTTGGGCGTCTGCACCACCTCGTGGGCCATCGAGTTGCGCCGCAGCACGCAGCTCCATGGGTCGTCGCCCGCGAAGCCGTTGGCCGCGGCCTGCAGCAACGCCGGCGTGAAGATGGCCTCGGGCGTCTTGGCCTTGCCCAAGATCCCGCCGAGCGTGCAGGAGCTCGCCATGTGCGCGGCGGCGTGGGCGGGCAGGTCGCCGAGCAGCGCAGTCGAGATGTCGAGGCCGTACCACTGCGCCGCGGCGACCAAGATCGCGACCAGGTTCTCGGTGCCCAACGTCTTGCTCTGCGTCGCGATCAGCGCCTCGCCGACGACGTCGATCAGCGGCACCGAGGCCGTTACCCCGACCAGCGGCTCGTCCGGCGCGTAATGCCAGCCGTAGGCGCCCATCGCCATCGCCGCGTGGCCGCCCTGCGAGCCGCCGAGCACCATCAGGCCCGGGCGCGCGGTCAGCTCCGGCTCGAGCTGCTGCGCCAGCAGCGCGCGGGTGGCGCGGGCGGCGTCGAAGCTCGCGATCGCCGTCGGCTCGGCGATGACGTAGGGGTGCAGCTGCGGCGAGGCCGACCCGCTCGCCTTCATGCCGAGGTAATCGGGCGCCACCACGACGTGCCCGAACGACGCCAGCGCCGCCGCCGCGACCGGATCGATGACCTTGGCCGATGGCGCGCAGCCGTCGCTGAAGCCGGCCGTGCCGTGCAGGTAGGCCATCAGGTCGACCTCGAGCGCGCCCTGCTTCGGGATCGGCAGCGCCACCGCAGCGGTCGCCTCGGTGAGCTCGCCGCGGTCCTGCGTGCGGTAGCGGATGCGGAAGACCCGCACGTCGTAGGCGTAGGCGACGGGCAGCTTCACCCCGAGCGTGCCGAGCAAGAAGTCGAGGTTCTTCGCGCTCCAATCGAAGGAGGTCACCTCCTCCTGCGCCAGCAGCGTCCCGGGTGCGGTCGTGGTGCCGTCGCGCGGCAGCCAGACGTAGTCCGCTGCGCCACACGCGGCCGGGTGCTGACCGAGGGTCGAAGGAGCGATGGCAGCATCGGCAGCGTCGGCATCGGCATCGCCATCGCCATCGGCTTGGGCGTCGACGCCGGCGTCGATCGAATCGCCAACGGGGCCGGGACCGGAACACGCGAACCCCAGCCAGACGAGGAGCAGCGCCGCCGCCACCGAACGAGCCACGTTCAGCGCACCGCCATGTAGAACTTCAGCTGCCCGCCCTCGTCGCCGGCGCAGCTCGTCGTCGCCGTCCACGCACCCAGGCCCGTGTTGACGTCGTAGCCCGCGTCGCCGTCGTTGCTCGCGCTGCTGTAGCTGTAGAGGAAGTGGTTGACGCAGCCGCCGTTGAGCATCCAGTAGTTGCCGCTGTGGTGGTCGAAGCCGGCGCCGTTGGTGACGCCGAAGTCACCGCCGCCGTTGATATTGGTCGTCGAGAAGCCGATGTACCCGCCGGTATTCTGCCCGCCGGGCGCGATCACCAGCGCCGACCATTGGCTGCTGCCGCCGCTGACCAATTTGCCGTCGAAGGGCACGTGGCCGACCCGCAGCCAGACGTCCTTGCCGCGCCAGAGCAGGGTCTCGGTGCCGGTGCCGGAGATGGCGAGCTTCTCGGCCCGCGGCAGGTTGTAGTGCTCGAGCGCGAACGGCTTGCCGGTCTTGGCGCCATTGCCGGTCGCCGGTTGCTCACCGTCCGCGCCGGTCGCGGCGTAGACGATGGTCCAGCCGCCGCCGGCCGTCGTCATATCGCACCAGAGCTGCTGCGCCGCCAGCGCGCCGTTGCCGTCGGGATCGATCCAATAGCTGCCGTCCTTGCCCGCGCCAGCAGCGCGCAGCGCCTTGCAGCTCGTCGCCGGCTTGCTCGCCTCCAGCCCCGACTCCAGGGCGCAGCTCGACGAACAGCCGTCGCCGTCCTTGGTGTTGTTGTCGTCGCAGGTCTCGTTGCCGAGCTGGAAGCCGTCGCCGCAGACGAGCTCACAGGTCTCCGAGCAGCCGTCGCCGCCCTTGTTGTTGCCGTCGTCGCAGTCCTCGCCCAGCTCCAGCACGCCGTTGCCGCAGCCGTCCGAGAGCGAGCGCCAGACCGTGCCGTCGCAGAAGCGCAGCCGCTTGCCCTTGGCGTCGAAGTAGGCGTGGCCGGCGCGGGCGGCGGTGCAGGTGAAGGGCGGCGTATCCATCGGCTGGAATTGCATCGTGCCCTTGAGCAGCACCGAGCCGGCCGACTCCACCGTGCCGGTGATGCGGAAGAGAGAGATCGCGCCGTCGGTCTTCGCCGAGGGGTCACAGAGCGTCGCGTTGCCCGGCGCTTGTGGGATGCAGAACGAGGTGTCGGTGACCTTGAGCGTCCAGGTGCCCTCGAGCGGCTTGCCGACCGCGTCGGCGAGGTTGCCCGTCTTGATGCTGTCGGAGTCTTTGAGCGCCAGCTTCAGCGCCTTGCTGTCCGTGTCGCCGCAGGGATCACAGAGGACGAAGCCCTTGGCCTTGTCCCACGGCGGCAGCAGCACGACCGAGACCGTCGAGAGGTCGGTATTGCCTGCCTCGACCTCGACCAGCAACGAGAGCGCGTCGCCGACCTTCTCGAAGGCGAGCTGGGCCGTCGCCGTCGCGCCCGTATTGTCGGGGATGGCGCCGGGCAGGCCGGGCGCCACCGCGCTCTCGCTGAAGATCTGCGTCAACAAGCCACCGAGCGCGCTGGTCCCGCCCGCGGTCGCCTTGCCGCAGGTGACGCTGCCGTCGGCCTTCACGGAGGTCACGACCTCGCCCGCCTTGCAGCTGCCGCCGGCGATCTGCACCCCGGTCAGCTTGCTGCCGTCGCCGAGCAGCGTCGTCGCGGCGACGCTCTTCGCCACCACATCGCCCGAAAACGTGCCGTTCTTCGCCTTGACGCTGTTGCCGCCGAGGTCGAGGTCGCCGTCGAACTTCAGCGCGCCGACCGCGACGCAACCGGTGCAGGCGAGCGCCTTCGCGGTGTCTGCGCTCTTGGCGGTGTCTGCGCTCTTCGCGGTCGTGGCGACCTCGGCTAGCGCCGCCTGCCGAGCGAAGGGCGCCGCGTGCAGCGGACGCCGCGGCAGCTCCGGGTCACCGCCGACCTGGACCGAGATCCACTGCGCCTGGCCCAGCGCCGCGGCGTCGAGCGCGGTCTTGCCGCCCATCGCCCAAGCGAAGCGCCCGCCTGTGACCTGCACCGAATTCGGCCCCTCGGTCCACAGCGCCGTCCCGCCCGTCTCGGCCGCCCAGAGGCGAATCGTGACGTCATAGGCACCGTCGCTCGCCGGCCCTGCGGCAGCCTGCAGCACGCCCTCGAGCAAGATCGTCGTCGGCGTGGCGGCGAAGGCCGTGCCCGTCCAGATGAGGGCGAGCACGGCGGCGAGGGCCGCGACGCGGGTCGGCGTCGCGGTAGAGCACGAGGCGCGGTGGCGGTGGGTCATGGCTGAACTCCTCTCGAGCGAGGCCCCGAGGATAGCAGCTTCTCCGTCTCCGCGCGCCCTTGCGTCTGACGCCGCGCTTGGCAAGCTCGGGGGAGTCTCGCCCTGGAGTTCCGCATGTCGACTTCGCTACACGCCGCCCACCATCCGCCACGCTTCTCGCCCCGCATCCGGGCCCTCGTGGCGCTCGCGCTGCTCTCGGCGCTCATCGCCGCACCCGCGCTCTCGGCGCCTGCGACGACCCAGCTCGAGGGCGCGCTCCTCGCGGGTTCGGGCCCTGTCGCCGACGGCGCGTACAAGCTCACCGTCGCGATCTACCCGAGCGAGAAGGCGCAATCCGCGGTCTGGAGCGAGGGTCCGCTCGACGTCCAGGTCCAGGGCGGCCGCTTCAGTCTGGCGCTCGGCAGCAAAACGCCCCTCGACCCGGCGACGCTGGCGGGGCTCGCGTCCCCCTACGTCGGCGTCACCGTCGGCACGGACCCCGAGTTGCCGCGCCAGCCGCTGCACGCCGCGCCCTACGCCGTGGTCGCCGGCGGCCTCTCCTGCACGGGCTGCATCAGCGGCGCGCAGCTGGCGGTGAACTACGCCGGCGCGGCGACCAAGGGTGGCCCTGCGCTCGACCTTTCTTGCACCGGCTGCGTCTCGGTCGCGGAGCTCCAATTCGACGCCGACCTCGACTTCGGCGGCAATAGCGTCAAGGCGAAGAACGCGACCTTCTCCGGCGACGTCGTGGCGAAGAGCGTGTCGGCCGCCGCGTTCGTCGGCGACGGCAGCAAGCTCACCGGCGTCGGCGTCCCGGCCGGGACCTGCGCCAAGGGCACCGTCGTCACGGGGATCGCCAGCGACGGCAAGATCGTCTGCAGCAGCGTCGCCGCGGCGCTGCCCTCCGACGGCCTCGACGAGATTTCGGGGGGGATGGTCTCGACCGAATTCTCCGAGACCGCGGCCTTCACCACCGCCACCGCGATCCCCGACAACACCGGCGCCGCCGCCGCCGCGAACCTCGAGGTGCCGGCGTGGGGTGTGACCAAAGCGGTCGAGATCACCGTCAAGGCCGAGAATACCGACCTCTCGACGGTGGCCATCGTGCTCCTGCCGCCGGATGACAAGAAGGTCGGCCTGGTCCTCTGCGATCCCTGCGGCAACAAGGACGAGAAGGCGCTCGACAAAACGTGGTCGGCCGTCGTCGCGCCCAAGACCGGAGATCTCGGCGCGTTCCTCGGCAAATCGCTTGCCGGGACGTGGACGCTCAAGGTCACCGACAGCTCGTTCTGCATCAAGCAAGCCGCCGGCAACGCCACGCTCTGCGACCTCAGCGGCAAGACCGACGGCAACCTGCTCTCGTTCAGCATCGTGGCCGACGTCGTCTCGTCGCAGAAGGTCGCGGTCGGCGGCGATCTCCTCGCCAAGGGCGCCGTCAAGGTCGGCAACACCACCGCCCCGTGCACGGCCGCGCTCGCCGGCGCGCTGCGCTGGACCGGCAAAGACCTGCAGGTCTGTACCGGCAAGGCTTGGCGCAGGGTCGACAACGCCCCGCCGACGCTGACCTCCCTCGACCCACCGGGCGGCAGCTACAAGGGCGGCACGGTGGTGACCCTGCACGGCACCGACTTTACCGACAATATGGAGGTCCGCTTCGGATCGGTGGCGTCGTCGAAGGTCACCTTCGTCTCGCCGGAGAAGGTCACGGCGGTCGCTCCGGCCGTCTCGGCACCGGCGGTGGTCGACGTCACCGTCTCGCTCGGCGCCGGCGAGGACAGCACCCTCGCCGCCGCCTACAGCTACGAGCACGAAGGGCTGGTCGCCTGGTTCGACGCCGCGCAGACCGCGAGCTGGCCGGGCAACGGCACGCAGTGGAAAGATCTCTCCGGCAACGCCACCCACGCGAGCATGATCAACGGCCTGGTCGGCGGCAGCCGCGGCAATCGGCCGGCGATGATCTTCAACGGCAGCGGCGCGGCGGCGCAATTCGCCAACAAGAACCTCGGCAAGCAGCAATTCACCGCGGTCTACTGGGTCTGGAGCGAGGTGCCGGCCGGCAACGCCAACCAGGGCGGGCTCTACGTCAACCGCGACAGCACCGAGCCGAATTCCTCCGACTGGGTCTGGTTCGGCAAATGGGACAACGACAACTGGTATTTCCGCGTCAACAACGGCCAGTGCTGTGGCGACCTGCCGGGGTCGGGCACCGGCGGCTTCACCGCGAAGGTGCCGAACGGGCAGTGGCGGATGGTCCACTTCGCCTTCGGCGTCGGCGTGAGCAACGGCTGGAAGTGGGGCGTCGACGGCGCCAACGTCGCCACCGCGACGCTCACCGCGCGGCCGAATTCGCAGACCTCGGCGGTCTCGACCATCGGCTGGGGCCACAGCGGCAGCGGCAGCTTCTGGAAGGGCGGGATCTCGGCGGTGCGCTTCTACGATCGCTTGCTCAGTGACGCCGAGCTGGCGGCCGAATACGCTCGGACCAAGGCGGCGTTCGGCAAATAGGCCGGTCGCGTCAGGCGCCGAGCAAGCCCGCCAGCACCGCCTTGGGCGGCGTGGTCGACGGGACCCGCTGGTGGCCGCCCTCCCAGACGATGGTGCCGGCGACGAAGCCCGCGTTCATCTCGCGGTACATCTCGGCCACGTCGGCCGGCATGCCGAAGCCGGTCAGCGTCTCGACCATGCTGTCGAGCGGGGCCTCGATCGCCGCCACTTGCTTGCCCATCAGCTCGCTGAGCGCCACGGCGCAATCGTCCATCGAGTAGCCGGGCCCGCCGCCGAGCTCGACCACCTGCACGCCCGCGCCGCCGGCGAGCAGCAGCTTCGCCGCCTGGGCGCCGATATCCTGCGTCGCGATCATGTCGATCGGCAGATCTGTCGGCACGAAGCCCGGCAGCACGCCCTGCGCCAGCGCGCCGAGTGAGCCGCCGAGGTTCTCCATGAAATAGCCGGCGCGCAGCAGCGTCACCGCGATGCCGGTCTCGGCCGCGACCGCGCGCAGCCCCTTCTCGACCGGATGCAGGCCGGCGATCGGGCCGGTGCCCGCGGGCAGCTGCGCACCGATCGAGGAGAGGAAGACCACGTGCCCCGGCCGGCCACGGCGCACGCCCTCGACCAGGGCCGCGCCGAGCTCGCGCTGGTAGGCCGCGAATCCGGGCGCGATGCGCGGCGGCAGCAGCAGCCACGCGCCCTCGGTGCCCTGCAGCGCCGCGCCGAGAGCCGCCGGATCGCCGAGGTCGGCGACCGCCACTTCCGCGCCGCGCGCGGCCCACTCGGCACCCTTGGCGGCGTCACGCACCACCACGCGGACCGACTTGCCCGCCGCCAGCAGCGTCTCCGCCACGACCTTGCCCGTATGTCCCGTCACTCCTGCCACTGCATACATCGCTCGTCCTCCAGGCGCCGCTCGTCGGCGCGTCGTTCGCCCGTCTCGCGGGCTCCTGGGCAACCTGCCGCCACCAGGGTCATGCAACAAGAGCATGGTTTTCATTGTCATCATGTATCTGATACATGACGTCGGGCGGGCAGCAACGGAGGCGCGCATGGCCGGCATCGAGCTCGAATCGCTGAATTGGAATCAGCTCCGGGTGCTGGACGCCTTGCTGCAGACCCGCAGCCCGACCCGCGCCGCCGAGCGCTTGGGCCTGACGCAGAGCGCGGTGAGCCACGCGCTCGCCAAGTTGCGCACGCTCTTCGCTGACCCGCTGCTGGTCCGCCGCGGCGCCGAGATGGTGCCGACCGCGCGGGCCGACGCGATGGCGGGCCCGCTGCGCGACGCCTTGCTGCAGCTCGAGTCGGCGCTGCAGCCGCTGGACTTCGATCCGCGGAGCGCGCGCCGCACCTTTCGCATCTCCGCCGCCGACTACGGCCAATTCGTGCTCTTGCCGCGGCTGACGGCCGTCTTGCAGGAGCAGGCGCCGGGCATCGACCTCTGGTTGCCGCCGACCGGCGCGGAGGACGAAGACGCCGCCCTCGCTGACGGCGGTTGCGACCTCGTCATCGGTGTGCCGCGGCGCGACGGCGCCGGCTCCACCGCGTTGCATCAGCGTGTGCTCTTCGAGGAGCGCTTCGTCTGCGCGTTGCGTCGTGACCATCCGCAGGTGCGCGGCACGCTCACGCTCGAGGATTTCTGTGCCTTGCCGCATGCCTTCGTCGCGCCGCGCGGCACGCCGGGAGGGGTCGTCGATCAGGCGCTCGCCGCGCGCGGCCGGCAGCGACGCGTGGCGATGATGTTGCCGAGCTTTCTGGTGGTTCCGCACGTCGTGGCGGCGTCGGATCTGGTCGTGACGCTTGCCGCGCGCCTCGCGGACGCCTTCGCACACGCGCTGCCGTTGCAGATCGTCGAGCCGCCGGTGCCGCTGCCGGGCTTTCGGATCGTGATGCGCTGGCACGAGCGACACCACCGCGATCCCGGCCACGCCTGGCTACGGCAGCAGATCTCCGCGGTCGCCGCGGGAGGAATGTCAAGTCCTGACACCGGCTGACCGGCTGCCCGACTGCGCGGCTTTCTGCTGCGCGTCGTCGCCGGGGCGCCGGCCGTCGGCGCCGGCATCAGCTCATGACCCCTGATCTACACGTTCTTCGTGGCGCCTCATGGCATTCGGCAAGCGCCGCGCAAAGTTGGAAAGCTCTGCGACACGACGAGCAACCACCAAACGACACTGACAAAATACATCGTCACCTTCACCGAAATGGGCCTCGGGGCGCTGATGGCGATGACGGTGATGAGCTACGCCCCGTACACCATCGACCGTGACGTCATCGCCCGCCTCACCACCGACACACTCCTGCTGAGGGTGCCGCTCGTGCTCTTCGGAGTGCCGCGCTATTTGTACCAGGTGCACCGCGGCGAGGGCGGCACGCCGACGCTACTAATACTGCGCGACCGCGTGCTGCAGACGACGGCGGCGATCTACCTGGCGGTCTCCACCGTGGCGATCTACGTCTGCTGAGTGCTCGGGGTGCGGGTGGAGTGACCACGAGCCGTCGAAGCACGTGGTGGGTGGCGGATGGCGCCAGCCGTTGGGGGTCGTGATTGGGTCCGGCGATCGCGGGCTGGAGGCGAGGCCGGACTGACCTTAGAGGGTGTGGCTGAATAGTCACTCTGCGCCCAGGCGCCGCGCCAGCAGCCAGACAAGGGCGAGGCGAACCCAGGCCAGCGAACTGGCCGTGTTCTGCTCGTAGTCCTTGCTGAGACGCCGGTTGCGTCCGAGCCAGCCGAAGGTGCGCTCGACGAGCCAGCGCCAGCGGATGACCTTGAAGCCGACGGCGACCGGCGGCTCCTGTCCTTCCTCCAGCCAGACAGCGCCCGTCGCGTCGTCGCTGCGCTTGACGATCTCCAAGTCGACGCCGGACTTGTCGCGGGCCTGGACGACGCACTGGCCCGAGTAGCCGCCATCCGCCCACATCTTGCGAAGCGTCGGGTACTTGGCGACAGCGAGCGCGATCACGTCGAGGCCACCGTCTCGATCCTGGATATCGGCGGAATGAATAACGATAGCGCAAGGAAGTCCTAGGACATCGATGACCAGATGCCTCTTGCGACCCTTGGTCTTCTTGCCGGCGTCGTAGCCGCAAGGCCCCCTTTTTCCGTCGTCTTGACAGTCTGGCTGTCGACGATGCCCGCGGTCGGCGATTCGGCCCGTTGCGCCGCCTGGCGCCACAGTGCGTGAAGTGCGTCGTAGAGCCGCTCGAGCAAACCGGAGTCTCGGTAGCGCCGGAACGTGCTCCAGACCGCCTGCCAGGGCGGGAAGCCCAACGGCAACTGTCGCCACTGGCAGCCGGTGCGCACGATGTAGAACACTGCGTCCATCATCAAGCGCTTGTCATGCTTGGGCTTGCGACCGCGCGGGTCCCGCAGTTTGTTCAGCAGCGGCTCGGTCACCGCCCACTCCGCATCCGTCAGGCTGGACGGGTACTTGCCCGCCTCGGGTTGGCGCCGGTGTTGCGCACCGTAACGCGGTGGCGTCTGCGGCGACGGCTCGCTGGCCGGCCGCGACAGCCGCGTCCGCGTCAGCCCCATCGACTTCATCGCCTTGCCGATCGTCGGCACGCTGACGGTCTTGCCGGTGCGCTCGGCGAGCTTGGTGATCAACTCCTGCGCGGTGATGCCGGGCGAGACGCGCACCCACTCGCGCAGGACTTGCCGATCCGCGTCGTCGAGCACGGGCTTGCGCCCGCCGCGATCGCTGCTCTGACCGCTTCCCGCTGTGCCTCCGAGTACGCATCCACCATGACCGCCTCCCGCGTGGTTGGCGGCCTTCTTCGCACGACGCGATCGGCTGTCCAGTTTTCAGCCACACCCTCTTAGGGCTCGCAAAAAAAAGACGCTTGCGCGAGCGAGCGAGCGAGCGATACTACCATCTGCCGTAGCGGGTGCCAGTGCCTGCGCGGAGGTTTCGGATGTCGCTGCACCTTGCCCACGCCAGTCTTTCGTTCAGCACCGACGTCACGGTGGACACCGACGCGCCATTCACGCCGACACCCGACGGTCTCCTCCCGGTGGTCGGCAACGCCTACCAGGTGCCGCGCGATCTGCGCGTCGCTGCCGCTTGGGCCGGCGCCGAGGCGGCCTCACTCTTCCCCGCCGCCACCCTGGACTCCCTCGCGGACGTGCGGCTCGAGACGCCTGCATTGGCAGAGATCAACCCGGCCTCCATTCGACCGCTCGCGCCGCTCACGGCTGGCGTGCCGACTGACGGTCTGCGGGTGACCGACTACGCCTGCAACCCTTTGCCTCTGCGCGCGGGAGATCCGCTCTCCATCGTCGGCACGATCGCCCCCCAGGGGTCTGCTCCTTCCATCGAGGCCCAGGCGCTGATCTGGCTCACCGAAGGCTGTCAGCCCGTCCCCGACGTGCCTTCTTTGATCGTGCCGTTCGTCCTCGGCTCGGCGCTGCCGGCGACCACGCACGCCTGGGTGGCGAGCGCGATCCGCTTCCTTCGCCCGCTGCCGGGCACCCGCTTCGCCATTTTGGAGCTTGAGGTCGTCGCCAGCCTCGGCCTGCTGGCAGCGCGTCTCGCGCTGCCGGGGTCGCCGCTGAAGCCAGGGGTGCTCACGGCCACGGGCACCAACGCGACGTCTTTCCGCCAGGCGCGCATCTTCGAGTCGATGCATCTCGGCGTGCTGGGCGAGTTCGACGCGTTCGCTCCGCCGACGCTCGAGACGCTTGCGGTCGCCAACCCGGCGTCTGCGCTGGTGCGTGGCTGGATGCGGGTGGCGCCGCTCGACTTCAAGGGCGCGCGGGCCACATCGGCGTTCACGCAGCACCCGGGCGGCTGTGCCTGCGGCGCTTGCGGCCGAAAGGGGTGATGGCGATGGCGCTGCCCGGCTTCCGTTCGCAAACCTTTGCCTTGCCGCTCTCGCCGGCGGCGGCGGTGCAGGTCGCTGCGGCCTCTTCGACGCGCAGTCGCCTGCTGCTGAGCCTCAGCCCGGGCGTTGCTGGCTATGCCAGCCTTTCGCCCGAGCCCGCGCTGATAGCAGGCACGGGCCTTTTCCTCGAGGCCGAGAGCGGTCTGCTCGAGTTGTGTGCGGCAGAGCATGGCAGCCTGGCCCAGGTTCCGCTGTTCGCTACGGGATCGGCCGCGGGCATGCGTTTGACCGTCATCGAGATCTTCGGCAGTTCGGCGGGAAATCGACTGGGGGAGCGCCGATGACTCGACCCGTCCGCGCCGACACCGCCGCCGTGCCGACCTTGCGGGGAGTGGTCCGCGACCCGAGCGGCCGCCCGGTGGCAGGGGCGCGGCTTCAGGTTTCGAGTCGTCGTGATCGAGGCAAGGCGACCTGGATCGAGACCGCGGCCGACGGAAGCTTCGAATTCGCACGACCACGCGGAGCTGGGCGGTCGGTGCCCCTCGCCGACCTCGTGTTCGAGTACGGTGGGCTCGGCTTGGCGGTACGCCAGATCGGCGACGCGCTCGAGGTGGTGGCAGAGCGAGGCGCCGGCGTTGGACCGGGAAGCGGTGACGATCGTCCGAGGGTTGGAACCGCCGTAGGGCGCGGCGAGGACCTTCGACAGTTCTCGCCGCCGGCCTTGCCGTCGCCAGCCGATGACGGCTTCCCTGGCGTCGAGTGCTCATTCTCGACGGGCGCAGGCCGGTTTCGGGAGCGGTATTTTGGCCTGACGCCTGCCCACAGGGCCTTGTTGCGCAACCGGGTCGTGGTGCGGACCGAGGGTGGGGGGCGGTCGTGACGTGGCTGACGCTGCGTGGGTCGCTGCGCGCGCACCTCGGGTTCAACGCGACGGCGTTCTCTGTGCGCGATGTCTTCCAGTTCGTGTGGACGCCGGAGAAGCGCACCGAGTGGCTGCGAAACCTGGTTGACGAGATCTTTCTGCCGAATGCGACGTGGTTCGATCCAGACTCGCTGCCGGCCGGCGAGCTGCAGGCGGCGGCACAGTTGGAGTCGGAGGCGGAGCTAGCTGCCGCCATTAACGGTTGGCTGTTGGGGACGGGGCTCTTTGGTGGGGACCATGGAGCGAAGCTCGCGGGTGCATGGGGCGAGCAGGTGGCTGGACTCTTCTTTCCCAAGGTGCGTAAGGTGCTGCCTGATCTCTCGTTGCGCGAGAGGTTGACGTTTCCGTTTTGGGTGGATGGATGGAACATGTGCGAAGGCGCGGCACCGCTGTGGAATGCTGTCTCCTATGACTTTCAGCAGATCTGGTCGACGATCGTGGTCCGCATCCACTTCGACTTCGATGACGATGTGCCCATTGCGATTCGGACCCCGCTGCGGTCGTTTTGGCGCTACTGCGTAGAGACTTGGTGGTCTGGCCGATTCGCCGTGGCGTTCGGCGACGAGCTTCCCTGTCCGATCGAGTTGCGACTCGTGTTCGGTGATGCGGACCATGATTGGGATGTAGATGTCGAAGATCCGAAGCGAGGCGTTTTGGATTCGGTGCAAGCTTGGTTTTTGGAAAATGATCGAAGCGATGTCCTCAGTTGGTACTGGTCGCCGGAGGCGCTGAGCGACCCCGAGGTGGGTATCGGTTTTAGTGCCTTCTGGTGGTACGCCCTGACCCCTCCGCACGAAGTTGGTCACATGTTGGGCTTGCGTGACGAGTATGGCAATCCATGGTTCTGTGGGACCGACAACGCCTTTCTCAAGTCAATTATCACCGACAATCGATTGCCACTTGACTGCATGGGAGAGACGTTCACGTTTCAGCAAGAGACGATTATGCGCTCGCTGCACCCAGGTGCCGTGTTTCCGGCACGGTACTTTGCATCTGTGGCGTCGCGCATTGGATGCAGCCTGTCTGGGGTGGGAATTGGTCTGCCAGGCTTTGACCTTGCCGACGCAGTCGCTGGGACGTTGCTCCGCCGCAACGCTGTGCTCAATGCGATGTAGGATTGAAGCCGGTTGTACGGCTGTCGCGGGTGCGGAGTAGTTGGATGGAACGCGCAATTCGATCGATATTGCAACACTTCCTCTCCCTCTTAGGAGTAGCCGGTGGACTGACCTCTTGCTACCATGGTGGTGCTTGCACGACGCCCGTCTGCTACGACTGTTCAACGTCCGCCGATCAGGAACAGTGCGAGTTCTGCCAAGGTGCAACTGCTCCTGTTCCCGCGGACCTGTACGATGAGTGCACTGCGGCGCACGGCCTGCATGTGGACAACCTTTGCGCTTGCGCTTGGTATCCGATTGTAGACGGACGCTTCATCGTACAACAATGCCAGCACGATGACGACTGTGAGAACCTGCCCGGCACGGGTTGCCCGGGACCTGGATTCTTCACTGCTTGCTTGCTGAAGGAGCACTACCAATGAACTCCGACATCCGCCTCGCCCCGGACCGCGTCACGGTGCAAGCCTGGGACCTCGAACTGGTCCACCCAGACCGACGCGCCAACCAAAGCCCTTTCCGACGCGCCCTCGTCCACGACGACGGCGATCGACTCACCATCAACTACGCCCAAGACTATCCAGCCGGCACCAAGGTCGACGGCCTCCTCGTTGTCCGCACCACCGTCGGCCTGACCCCGCTGGTGCCAGACGTGGGCGGACCTAATTCTCAAACGCTCGTCGTCGAGCAAGACGTCGACCTGGTCAACGAGATCGCGGAGCTACGCGCCAGCGTCGCCGCCCTCTGGAAGCTTGCCTTCGTGCTCGCCCAGTCGGCGGGTACCTCGGAGCTTCAGGTCGCCCATTCGATCCACAACTTCGGAAGCTGGGAAGGGGAGTACTTTCAAGGCAACTATGAAGGCCCCTACTCGCCATAGTATCTCAGGACAGACAAGTCAGTGTGTCTTGCTTGATTTCGCGTGCCTGCCTTCCGGTTGTCTGCGGTAAACTGTTGATATTCTTGATCCTCGTGCAACAAGCCCGCGCAAGCCTCTATCACTAACCAACCCCCACAGCCCACCGAGTAGCGACGGCCTGATTTCGACGACGCGATTCGCCGACGCGGCGCGATTCCGGCCATTGTCGCCAACAAACCGCCGCATCGACGGCCTGCGGCGCGCCCAGAGCCCTAGGATCCGGGGGCCCGCTGCGTAGGTGCCGGGCACTTCGACGAGGGGCACTTCGACGAGGGGGCGACTCTGCCACCCGCTGTCCAAATGCTCGTTACCTCGCAGGCAGATCGCGGCGTCGTGATTTCAGCAACTTACCGGAACAGTTGTCGCGCGATAACTGTCTCCATCGCTCGAGCGCCTGCGCCGGCGAGGCTGCGTTGTGAGCTCCGGGCTCGGCGGCACCGACGCATTTCCCGTCAACTCCCGATGATCACCAGGTCGCACGCGGTCCATGCCGGGCCGCGTCCACCTGGAGTTTCAACATGCGTCCCTTGCGTCGTTCCCTGCCCGCCGGCCTCTACGAGATCACCACCCGCGTCGCCAACGGCCAACTGCTCGCCACGCCGACCCGCGAGATCCATGACCTCATCCTCGGCGTCGTCGGTCACGCGATGCGGGCGCACGACGTCAAACTCCACGCGTTCGTGTTCATGTCGAACCACTACCACCTACGGTAGCCCCAAGTTCGTGGAGCAAGGGGTAGTAGTCCCCGAGCCACCCACGGCTCGGGAGACAAGCCACCATGTTCGACGGACAACCCACCATCAACCTCCGACTCATCGGCCTGGCCCGAGTTTCCGGCATCGGCCAAGCAGCAGATGACCGCCTTGGCCTCCCACGCCAAATCGCCTCACTGGAAGCCATCGCCAACCAGCACAAGGCATCCCTGCAAGTCGTGCAGATCGCCAACGTCAGCGGCTCTGATGTCGGGGAGACCCCGGAGTGGCGGGATGTGATCCTCCCTGCACTCCGCTCAGGTGCTCACCTCGCCGTTGACTCGATCGATCGCCTCAGCCGTGCCAGTGGCCTCGATCTCTCCGTGCTCCGTGACGTTGCCGCCGCCGGTGCTCGCATCTACAGCCCCGGCCAGGTTCGTGACCTCGGCAACACCGATGATGCCCTCGTGACCAGCCTTCTCGCCCTCCTCGCCGGCCGAGAGAAGAAGGAAATCGTGCGCCGGGCCGCCGCCGCTAAGGAAGCCGGGCGCAAGGCTGGTCGATGGGTTTGCGGTGCTCCCACGCCACGAGGCACGACCTTCGACGGCAAGTGGGGCTACTCGGAAGATGTTGACACCGTGCGCCACATCTTCCGGGCCTATGCTGACGGAGCCTCCGTTGCGGATCTCGTGCGGCAAACCGGCTGGAGCCGACAGACCGTTGGCGGAGTTCTCGATCACGACATCTACTCGGGTTGGCTGGTCTACGACCACCGCTGTGACGGTGAGTACGTTGCCGGTGCCGATGGTCGCCAAGGGCATCGGAAGCCTCGCAAGCGCAAGGCTGATGAGGTGATTCGGACGCAAGTCTATGGCTTGCCCGGGCAAGAAGAGCCGATCGTCTCCGAGGCTCTCTGGGCCACCGTCCGTGCCCGTCGCACCGCAAGCGCCAAGCGGCACACCCGATCCGCCCGAGAGACTTCACAGCACGGCTGGTTCAGCGGCCTGGTCGAAGTTCACGGAGCGCCGGACGTGCAGGGCGAAGACCTCGGCAACGGATTCCGTCTCCTCGGCCTCGAAAGCACTCGGCACCGGCTCTACGTCAGCAAGGCCACCGACGGCTACCGCTACCGTTGCGTCTGCTGTGACCCCAAGATCAAGAAGGAGATTGGCCGCTGCAAGATCGGGTGCCCGACGGCTGATCAGATCAACGTCGGCATCGACAACTACTTGGCCCGGCTGACTGGCTCTTCCGAGTTCCTTGACGTGCTCAAGGCCACCCTGAGTGCCGAGGGCAATGACACCAAGAGCCGGGATGCGATCCGGGCCTCGTTGCACACTCGCAAGCAGAAGGCTGAGAGCAAGCGTAGTCGTCTCCTTGACCTCTACCTCGACGGGAACTTGGAGAAGACGATCTACACGGGCAAGGTTACCGAAATCGACGCTGAGGTGGCTTCGATCCAGGCAGAGATCGCCAAGTTGGATGATGCTCCGCTGATGCCGAGTGCAGCCGACATCAACACCTTGGCTTCGACCTGGACGTACGATCCGAATTGGAGCCTCGATCGTAAACGAGACTGGATCCGGCGCTACCTCGCTAACGTCACCATCAGCCGAGAGAACGTGGAGCACGTCACGTTGCGGATCCCGGCTGCTGACGGCTCGGTGACCTTCACGGGTGGCATCGGCTCCGTCTCCTGGGCCGACCTGCTCCCCGCCCAGCCCGTCCGCTACACCACCAGCCAGGTTGCCGAGCAGCTCGGGATGCCGCTCTGGCAACTCAACCGAGCCATGCAGCGATGCGAGATTGCCCGCCCCGCCGAGAAGTGTGGACGCCTCTACCGCTGGACGCCCGAGGAGGTTGACGCCGCAAAAACTGGGGTCGGGTTCCCGGCTCGGTAATCCGCCTATAGCTCCCCACATATGTGTAGAGGGGTGGGTCGGTTTCCCGCTCCAGATGGGTAGAGCTAAGGAGAGCCGGGGTGAGAGCCGGCCCGAAGGAGACGAAGATGGCTAAGACGACGACATACGGGGGAGGCTCTCGCCTCCCTGCCCCAGCAGGAACTTCTTCTTCGTGTCCGCCTGCTGGGGCGGCACTCTCACCCACGGGTGAGAGCCTCCCCCGTGTGCCGCCGCTTGGCACGAATGCCGTAGCGGCTGCTGCCCAAACGCTCTTCGGGCACCACAACCTCAGCATCACCTCAGACTTGGCAGACGCCCTCAATGGCGCTGCGGACTACTTCATCTGGCGGGGCTCCGCCCGTGGTGGCTCCGCTGGCGGTATGTGGCTCCCCGCCCCTATCCGTTGCTCCGACCTTCAGAGTGGCATCGACTCCTTCGCCGCCAAGAACGGCATGGACACAGATGGTGCGGCCCGTGCCATGCAGAAGTCGGCTGCTGGGATCACCAAGGACGTGGTGGCTCTCGCTCTCGTTGCAGCCGTCGAGATCGACCACGTTGGCAAAGCCGAGCAGATCAGCAAGTACGAAGCTCTGTCGGCTGCTACCGGGCTCCGTTGGGGGCTGTGGGTCTCCTCCGGTGGCAAGAGCGTTCACGCCTACCTCATCTTTGACCGGGCGCTCGACTTGGGTCTCCCGGCTGACGCCGAACTGCGTCAGCAGATCGCCAACCTGCTCTGTGCAGTTGTCGAAGGTGACACCCGTGCCCTCGACGCACGCCGCCTGATGCGCCTTCCCGGCTGGGACCTCGATTCCCGCAAGCAGCCCATCCTTCACCTCGACGACTCGCCCGAGGCTCGCTACGCACCCGAGGATGTCCGTGACCGCCTCGTGAAGTACGCACTGAGCATGGGCATCACGGACGTTGCCGAGGCGCTCTCGGCCCTACAGTTGGCGGAACGACTCGAAGTTGAGGCCCGGAAGCAGATCGGAGAGGCCGCCGAGGAACTTCTTGAAGTAGCCGCCCGCCTTCGTGCGACTCGGGGCGCTCCCGCACCAGACGATCTAGATCTCGCTCACGCCATGGTGGGGACGCATTCTCGGCCACCTATCGGCGGCAAGGTGAGCGCAAGCGGGACCGCAAAGGGCAACGCCGTACGCTACCCCGCAAGCGTCATGCAGCAGTTTGCAGGATTGGCCTACGGAACTCGGGTCGCTGCACCCTGCTGTGGTGACGGTGGTCCGGGCTCTTCTGGTCCTGCTGGCACGGTGATGTCGCAGCCTAGCGAGGAGCCCCGAGTCTTTTGCCACCGGTGCGACAAGACGGCGCTCACCGAGTTCGTTGCCCCGGTCACGGTCGTGACTCCGTCGGTGGCCGCCGAGGTCGATCTCACCGAACTCGACGGCAACGAGCCGGGGCGCTGGTGGCAAACGCCGATCCCGAACGAGCCAGGCGTCTACCTCTTGAGCGGCCCGACCGGCTGCGGCAAGAGCACCGCCATCAAAGCTGCTTCGGCGTCGGTCTCCTCGACTCTGGCCCTGGGGCCGACAACTCGCCTTGTCCGTGCACAAGCTGACGACCTGGGCATCGATTTCTACGGCGACTCCGACGGTGACATCTACGGACCGAGCGCCGCCGTATGCCTCCCGAGCCTCGGGCGTTGGGTCGGTGGCGTGCCCGATCTCTTGGTCCTCGACGAAATCGAGAGCCTCTTCGGGTTGCTCCACAGTCAGCAGATCATGGGCCGCCGAGGTCCCGGTCGAAGTCACAGCATCACCGGCCCGACCTACCGCAAAATGGCAGGGCTGATCCGAGCCGTCGTGCTGCGTGGCGGTCGAGTCATTGCCGCCGACGCCAACCTCAGCCCTCGGACGACTGCGATCCTCGACCGCATCCTTGCACCTTCGGACACCGCCTCGACGTCATCCGTCGGCGAGATCCTCGATGACATCGAGGCTGAGGACGCCGAGCAGCCCGATGCCACCATCGCTCCGATCACCATCATCGGCCCCATGGAGCAGGAGCGCCGTCGGCACTCGCCTGATGTCACCGAGACCGCCTACGCCGAGGTCGAAGATCTGGTCGTGGCGCTGGAACTCAGCGTCGAGGCCGGAACTCCCGCTGTCATTGCTTGTGACACTCGGGCGATGGCTCAGACGCTCGAAATGCTGGCCTCGACATGGCGGTTGCCCTCGGGACAGCCACCCAAGACCGTCTGCGTCACAGCCGAGTTCGCCACACCCGACGACTTCTTCAGCGCCAAGTGCAAGTCGTGGGATGACTACGACGTTGTCGTCTACAATTCCGCCTGTGGTCAGGGCGTCAGCTATGAGGGCACCCGACACCGCACCGTGTGGGTGTTGTCGAGTTCATGGCTCGGCTGGGACCACTTGATCCAGCTCCGAGGCCGATGCCGCCCGGCAACGCATGTCCACAGCTACATCCCGGCTGGTCGGCCCGCTGCCCCGTGCCGCACGGTCGAGCACTGGCTTGGCGTCGGACATGTGCGGTCAGCCCTCGATGACCGGCTCGCCCAGCAGGGAACCGACGACAAGGGGGGCAAGTCGGCCCCCGGCGTGGCTTCCGCCGACGCCGATGTCCGCCACTCGTGGGCTTGGGAGCAGTGGCTCACCGCCGCCCGCAAGCACGACCTCTCCACCGACTACTACGGAGCAGTCCGTGCAATGGGCGTCTCTGTCGTCGAGGCCGAGCCTCTGGACGAGGATGAGCGGGAAGTCGTCGGAGACATGCTCACCGACCTCCGGTCAGCACTGGAAGAGGCTCGAACCAACGCCGTCGTAGACGCCGAGGCCGTGGTCGGAGACGACCTGGCCCGCTTGCGTGCAGCCCGTGGGGCAAGAACACAGGCGGAGCACTGGAGCCTCGGTCGGATGCTGTGCCTCGACCGCTGGGGCGTGGACGGCTTGCAGATGGCTCAGGGGGCCGCCGACTGGGCAAACCGGGACAGCAAGCTGTGGCGGCAGGGCCGGATGCTCCGAGCCGCAATGGCCGTTGCCGTCGGCGGGGACGCTCTCCTCTCGCTCCGCCGGGTCGAGCGTGCCCGGGCCGATGTCGAGGGCGAAGGCCGCTACACCTCGCACTACGCAGGTGATGAGCGCCGGGCCCGGACGATGCTCCGAGTGCTCCGTGACCTCGGCGTTGATCTCGGCCCGACGCTCGTTGCGCTGGCCGAGGTGACCGCAGGAGACCAGGTTGAGGCCGACGGAGTGGACGCAGTTTTTGCAGTAAATTGTAGTACGGAGGCAAAAACTGCGTCACTTCAGACCTCTCCATCGTGGTCTGAAGGGTCGTTGACGGTCGCCCCAGCAGTCGCCCGATGGTCTTCAGCGGGCAAACAGGCGCAGGCCGCCGATGTCCCCGGCATCCGGCACATGTCGGTGGCACCGACCCGGATGATCTCGGCCTGCTTGCGGGCACTCGGTCTTCGGACCCGCCGAACCAAGGCAGGCTCTCGTTCGGACGGTTCACGAGTTGATGCCTACACCCTCGACCTCGACGCCTGCACGGCGTGGGCACGGGCGAACTCCCGGGCGTGGCGACGGCACCTTGGACACGAGGTGCTCGACCTCGCCACGGCTGCGATCATCGTCGATCACCGAAATGGTCGGGATCCCGAGGCGTGGGCTGATGAGCCGGAGATCGACGTGGACTGCTGGACAGTGCGGGTGCCGTCGAGTTCGGGGGGCGTGACCGTCGTCCCGGCTGGCCCGGTCGGGCCCATCATCAGCGACGACGTGGCAGCGGAGCTGGAGCGGCTGGCCGAGGAGGAGTTGGGCGGAACTGCTCCCATTCATCCGGCCAGTGCTCCTTGACCTGCCTCGGCTGCACCCTACCTTGCTGGCTCAACTACTCTGGAGGGTGGAAATGTCGAAAGAAGGGAATGCCGGCGACCGGTTCGTGGACATCAGCAAGGGCCAAGGGGCGACGATCTCATCCCACCTCCAGTGCCGCCTCCGCCTCGGTAGTTCGTCTATCAACACCCACATGTAGGGAGATCTGCTACAATCTCCCCGTCCTGCCTGGACTGCTTGCGCTGCCATCCCCATCCGAGACTACGCCCCGAGCCTTGGGGACCGTCACGAGCAGAGCAAGCATGGACGACACCGACAACAACCAGGCCATCGACATCATCGAGTTCTTCCAGTTGGCCCAAGACGAGGAAGACCGGGAACTGGCCGAGAAGCAGGCAAAGAGGGAAGCCCGGGAAGCCAAGCGCCTTGAGCGGGACCAGAAGCGGGTAGAGAAAGAGAACAAGCGCCGGGCTCGGGAGGAGTGGGTCAAGGAGCACGCTGCCGAACGTGGGCGAAACTGGGACCCCGAGCGGCACATCCCTCGGATCTGTCGATCGATCGTCTCGAAGTGGGGGCTCCCGCCTGGCTACTCGGTCGAGGACTTCGAGGCCGACGTGACCGTTCGCCTCTGGAACAACCCACACGACGCCGAGATGAAGGATGGACGCTCTTGGCCCTCGTGGGTCTACCTCCTTGCAACCTCGACCTGGAAGAACAGGCTCGCCAAGGCGACCCGGCGCACGAAGCTGTTGGGGCGACAGGAGAGCTACGAGGAACTGGTCGAGGAAGGTCGGCTGTAGGGGCTACCAGTGGCAAGAGAACTCGTTCACCTCAGAAGTCTTGGGGTCGATCAGGAATTCGAGTCGCATGGGAACATGGACGTGAACAACGTCCATACGGTCTAGGTCGTAGAACTCAATCTTCGACATCAGATCCGGGTTCGACTTGACGACGAGGCCGACGTGGATCTCGCAGGAAACCTCTACGAGCACATCGTGGGCATCCAGTTCGATAGCCTTCACGCAGTCGTCAGCGAACATCACATCCTCGATGGAGGCTTCCCACACGAGAATGTCTACTCTGTGGCCAGTCAACATCTGCCTCACCCGGTCATAGTTGTGCCCGGAGTAGATCCAAGACCCGTCGAGGAGCGTTGCCTCGATAAACTCCGAGTGCTCCATCACCAAGTCATGCAACGAGAGCTTCGGATGCTTCCCTTGCACTAGCTGCCGTTCGTACTTTACCAACCGCTTCAGGTGGCGGAGCGCTTCCCGCTCAGTGTAAGTGTCGAGCCCAACAACTATCTCGACTCGACCAGCCTCGATCCCCAACCGCTCAAGGTCTTGAACCAGGTTGGGATGTAGCTTCTTGTCCTCGCAGTAGTCCTTGTGGTTGTCGGTGACGAATACGACCTTGACTTCGTTCTTGCGGGCTAGGTCAAGGACGTGCTCCCAGATGAGTGCATCCCGGAGCCCCTTCTTTCCCTCGCCGTTGAAGGGCTTCATCCCAGCCACGGCACGGTCAAGGAGCCGAGTGCCCACAACATCGTCGGAAGACGTGATCAATCCCTTGGCGTCCTTCACTTCCTTGGTGAACGTCTCAAGGAAGCGGTCTCGTTCCATGGCGGGGTCGGGAAGTCTGGGACACCGGAACGTTGGCACACGTCGGAGTCTACGATTCAGCGTGGACATCCCGTCCCGAACCTCGGCACAGGCTTTGGCTACGTCGTCTTCGAGCTGATGGGCTAGCTCTCGCACGACCACGTCGGGGATCACGAGGGTTCCACCCGAGTGAGACAGAATATCCAAGAGCAGTTGGACTCTTGGCGCTCGAAGATTCGACTGCTTGTGCAGGATGCAGGTGTCGAGGACGACGAACATCTTCCCTCGCTGTCGTGGTCGCTGTCATGCGAACTCGGCTGTCGAGGGTAGAGCGTCAATGTGAACGACGCCACCCACCACAACCTCCTGCACATCCGCAAGACCCGAGGCCACTGGGAACCGATCCGGCTGACATGGCTCGACCGTCTCATTCTCCGCATCAGGAACTTGCTCTCACGGGTATGGCGACCTGTACGCCCGGATGACCGGGGAGAGGTCTGACCCATGAGCGCAAGCAACAGCATCGTGTCCATCAAGAGCGGGAGCACCGCAGCAGACCGGCGAGTCATCGCCGCAGCGGTGGCGACAACTACGCCTCCGAGCACCTCGGCTGACGGCACACCGTGTCCGCAGGCCCGATGGGTTCACGTCGTTGGAGCTGTGAGTGGTGCTGCCGCTCTGGCCTGCTCCTACTTCGTCATGGGCTATGTCACCGCATCCGACACTTGGGTTGTCCTCGAAGCAGTCGGCACAGCGGGAACTCGAAGCCTCAACACGACGACGGCTCCCTCGGGAATGGACACCGTTGAGGCTGCCTACGCCTACGACCGCTTGGCCGTCGTCGTGGACTCCATCGACGTAGGCGCAAGCCTCGATGTGTGGCTTGCCGTCTCGGGGACGTAAGGCACCCGGGTCTTTTTTCGACGCCGGGGGCGGATCAGCCCGGACCTACCCCCCCGGAAAAGTGCCAAGAATTCATTTGTACGAGGGATCAAGGAGTTAGCCGACAGTGCGAGGACGGAAGGCCAAGGCGAACACGACCGGCCCTGACTCCCGGTCGCACAAGCGGCAGTCGTCCACCGCCACGGCTTTCGACGGCAAGACCGCCAAGGCCGACAGGGAGAGCAAGGCAGCACGGGCGAAGCCTCCGGCCCTCGGCTCCCTGGTCAGCAGCTTGGTCAAGGTCGCCACCAGCAGCGACGCCGCCTCGAAGTCCTATGCCGCCGCACTCCGCAAGGTCCGGGCACAGGGCGTCACCCTCGATGACGTTGCCGGTCTCCTGATCGCAAGGATGGTCATCGTTGAAGACGCCATCGAGCACGACGCCATCTCGGCTGAGAAGGGGCTGACGGAACTCGGGCGCTGCAACCGGGAACTGGCCGAGCTTGCGGCTGCTTACCGGGAGCAAGGCCGAAGCCTGCCCGACCAGATTGTCTTCCGCCTCGACCTGGCCGGTGCCGTGGCTGCTGGAGAGCAGCCGGAAGATGCCCCCGAACTACACTCCTCCGCCGTCGGCGGAGACACCATCGAGACGGAGTAGCCCCGTGGCGGAGTTGGCCGTCGATCTCATGGAGGTGTTCGCACCCTACGAGGCTCAGGCCCGAGTGCTTGCAGCTCGGCAACGCTACTTGTTGTTCTTGGGCGGGATCGCCGCCGGCAAGACTTCCTGTGGGGCCATGTGGGCACTCGCCAAGGCGCTCGGGGAAGCGGAAACGGACGGCTTGGTCGTCGGGCGAACTGAGAGAAATGACGCCATCGGCCTGTTGTGGGCTCGCATCCGTGCGCTCCTGACCAAGCTGAGTGATCAGACGGGCGTGAACTGGATCCGCAAGTGGGACGCCCAGAACAACCGACTCACGCTGCTCAACGGGAGCACCATCTCTTTCCGGGCCTACTCGCAGCCGGACAAGTTGCTCGGGCACGAGTATGCGTGGGCCTGGATCGACGAGTTGAGCGCCGCTGGTGAGAGCGTGGATCCTCTCTACGTCCTCGATCTGATCGACGGTCGCCTCCGTGGAGTGGCCGGCAAGAACAAGCAGATCCTCATCTCGATGACCGCCCGAGGGCTCGATCCCGTGGCTGCTCGCTTCCAGGACGCCCAGCGCCGGCAAGATCCTCGTCACTTCGTGGTCAAGGCCACCAGCTACAGCAACCCGTACACGCCCCGAGAAGACTTGGAAGCTTGGGTTGCCTCGATGTCGGCCCGCCGGGTGAAGCAGGAAATCTACTGTGTGCTGCTTCGCCCACAGACGGCTGTGTGGCCCGAGTTCGATCCCCGAGTCCACTGCATCGACGTGAAGCGAGCCGAGTTCAAGACCTGGCACCACGTTTGCGGGCTCGACTGGGGAGCGACCCGAGGCTCGGTGGCGCTCGAAGTCAGGGTGCATCCGCAAACACGCCAATGGGTCGTCGTCGATGAGCTGATCCCACGCCCGGAGGACTACAAGGACGGCGTGGTAAATCGCCAACGCTTCCGTGACGCACTCAAGGCTTGGTGGAGTGAGAAGAACCGGGGCTACCCCGAGATCATCGTCTCGGACCGGGCGATCGTCAGCGAGAACATGTGGCTGCGGAATCTCGCCGCAAAGCACTCGCCTTCCACCAGTGTCCGAACCCTCGTCACCCGGGAGGAGCAGGCCCGGTTCAATGGAACCGAGGCCATCAGGGACTTGTTGGATCCGGCGGTCGGTGATCGGCCTCGACTTCTCTTCTCCAGCAGCCTCGACCGCAACGCTGTAGGCGCTTCGGACGGTGGCACGCCTGGGGTCGTCTCCTCGATGACCAACCTGTCGTGGGCCACCGACAAGCTGGGCCGTCCGATGAACTACGTCCCGGACATGCAGGTATGGCGGGATAGCACGGACGCTCTCCGCTACGCCGTCGTCGGCTGCCGAAATGTCCGTCACCTCTGGTCGGTGCTGCCCCGCTGGGTCGGCGTCGGGGAACTGGAGTCGGAGGCCGCATGAGCACAGTGACGACATCCTTGCCGCTGGGCACTTCGAGGCTGAGGTGGGAAACCTGGACCTCGACTGGGCACGGCGACCTCCGGCGTCAAAGCCGAGCCCTCGATGAGTTGAGGCAAGGCGACTACAGCAGCGTGATCGATGAGATCACGAGGATCCTTCCGCATTCGAGCGTGGAGCCCCGGTTCTTGCCGTTGGTCGAGCGCATGGTGGCAGAGAGGGCAACGAGCTACATGCTCCGCCCCCGCCGCCACTTCGCCAACACGACTCCGTCTGCAACGGACAAGTTTCGGGCGATTTACTCGGCCTCGGGGATCGACGCCGCCCTCAAGCTCGCAGAGGAGAAGCTGGTCCCGCAGGACACGGTAGTTGTCGGCGTCCTTCCTGATCGGCTCCGCAAGGTTCGGCTCGAAAGCTGGTGCCCCTTCGAGGTGGAGATCACTCCGGGGAACCCGCTCGCAGCCGACGACATCCAGCAAGCCTCCGAAGTTCGCCTCCGCATTCCGGTCGGTGCCTCGGATGATCAGGTTGTCTACGGCTTCGTCGTGATGACGCCCAACGAAATCTACGTCGAGGCCGGCGGTCGGAAGACACCTCTCTACGGCAACAGCACCCGGAACCCGTTCCCTGCCTACCAGCCGTATCCGCTGGTTGTGCTCCGGTCGTGCGATGCCCCCAAGGGGCAGTTCTTCGCCCCGGTGGATCAGGGGCTCTTGGCAGAGGCCATCGGCTTGTCGCTTGCGATGACCGATCTCGAACACGTTGTGCGCCACACACAGCCTCAGCGTGTGGTGACGTTCGATGCCGAGTCTCCCGCATCGGCGGATGATCAGCAGAATCTCCCGACTGGTGTAGACAACTGGGTGTCCTTGCCGCCTGGGGCATCGCTCGCCACGGTCCATTCGCAAGCTCAGGTTGCCGAAGGGCTCTCCCACATCGAGCAGAGGCTCAAGCAGTTCGCTGCTCTTCGTGGTCTGCCCTCGGACACGTTCACCCGCACCTACCAGAGCATCACCGCCATCGGGCTTGCCGACCATGATCGGAAGGTGGGCCGGATCCGCTATCAGAACGTGATGCGGGAGGCGGAGACAGAGGTGGCGCAGACCATCGCCCGTGTCTGCAATCTCACCGATGTCCAGCCCCTCCCCGAGACCGTCTCGGTGGTCGTGGCCTACGGCGAACTGGTGGCCGAAGGCGGACAAGACGCAGCTCAGGCCCGAATGACCAGCTATCAGACGGGCGAGTCGTCTCCGGCGGAGTTCGTCAGCCGGAGGGACCACATCACCCTCGACGCCGCCAAGCAGCGGGTTGCTGACAACCTCGACTCGCAAGCCAAGGCACAGCCTGCTCCGGTGACGCCGTGATCTCGTGGGACCTCGAAGGCGTCCACCTCTCCGAGTCGATCCGCAAGGACCCGGCGGCCCTCGAACGACTCCGCCCGACTCTTGCCGTGGCTCGTGTGCTCGCCCGGCACATTCAGGAGCGTCTTGCCCACGGCGACACGGCCACTCCGGCGAAGTCCTACAAAGGGGACAAGGGCTATCGAGTCTCGAAGGAGTACGCCGACAGAGCAGGTGTCGAGGGCACTCGATTCGCCAGCAGCCGTGAATTCCACGCCGCCGCCGCCGGAGCGAAGCCCGGCGTCGTGACAGGTGGTCTGCTCAAGAGCATCCGAGTTCGCAACCGGGGCCGGGATGCCGCCGTGATCGAGGCATCGGGTAGCTCCCTGGCCAGGTCGAGGAAACTCCCGAAGGGACTGAAGGACAAGATCAGGGCGGTCCGTGAACACGCCAAAGAGCAGATCAAGAACCGGAAGACCGAAGCCGCCAAGCAGAAAGTGCGGGAACGCCGTGACGCCAAGCTCGCCAAGCTGAAGGAAGGCCGCCCTCGCACGGTTCAGAACCGAGAGAAGTTGAGCACGGTCTGGAAGCAGCTCGGAACGAACCTCGTGCAACCGACGGACACCGAGACCGACGCCATCGTTTCGGCGGTGGCGGGTATGGCGCACCAGGAGGTTGCCGATCTGTTCGGTGCCACCGTCGAGTCGTCACCCAACCGTGGTGATGCCCGCCTGTTGAGGAAGCTGAAGGCTGAATTGGAGAGGATGCGATGACCGAGCCCGTGAAGACCGACAACCAGACGCCCGAGCCGGCTCCGGCTCCCGCTCCCGCTTCTACGCCCGAGGGCGGCAAGGAAAACGAAACCCAGGTTTCAAATCGGCACTCCGGTTCCGATTTGGCCGCCCTCAAGGCCGAGCTGGAAGCCGCCAAGGCTGAACTCGCCAAGGCCAAGGACGGTATGTCCGACGCCGACAAGATGCGGGAGCAGATCGAGAACCTGAAGACGGATCTGAACGCCACGAAGGCCGATGCCCTCGCACATGCCCGGAGCACCGCACTCGATGCCCTTGGCGTCTTGGCCGAATACCGAGAGTTCGCTCCTGCTGATGCGGATCCCCGCACTGCCGAGGGGAAGGCTGCACTCGAAGAGTGGGCCTCGAAGCGTCCCGCCATCCTGAGCCGTCGAGGAGTCGAGGCTCCGAAGGTGGATGTCGATAGCTCCTCGATCTTTGGCGAGTCCGGCAAGGGCAACCCGTTCATCTCGCCGAAGTCGTTCTCCGACATGGCGAAGAAGTTGGGCCTGAACTGATCACTCGTGGGTATGGCGAACCAGAACAACGGAGGCTCAACGTGAGCAAGCTGACGAAGGCACAGATCGAGGCAAGCAAGGCGAAGGCGACTGCGGCTGCTGCGGCCCCGCCGACGACCAACCACAGCGGCGTCGTGAATCCCGACCCGGAGCTTGAGTATCGAATCCTCGACCTCGCTCAACCTGAAGGCCGCCTGATCGCCCAACGTGACCGGCTCGACCGGGAAGGCTGGATTCGGCTCGACCCGAGCCCGGCTGTGGCCGGCATCAGCCGCAGCGAGGTTTGGGCGATGCCACGGGATGTCTACGAGACAACTCTTTGGGCCGCTCAGGTCGAGCGTGACCAGCAGAACCGAATGAAGACGAAGGGCAAGCCGGTGCGAATGCTCTAACCGGCCCCTCAACCATCCACTTGCCGGATAGAACCCGGCCCGGAGAACTGACCAATGGCAAACGATCTCGCAAAGGTGAAGACTACCGCCTTCACCTCCTTCTCAGAGGCGCTGGCCGCCGCTCCTCTCGGTGCGCTTGCAGCGTGCCGTCTCATCACCACGGACACGGCCAACCTCTCGCTTGGCACCGGCATCGGCACGGGGACCTGGTCGGTTGCGGGTGCGACCGAGGCGAGCCCCACGGACATCGACACGGTCAAGGTCGAGTTGGCTTCGGTCAACTTCGAGATCGTGGAGATGATCAAGTGGCACGACATCAACGACAACCCGGACATCGTGGCGCAGCGTGCAGCTCTCCTCGCCAACCGTGGCGCTGCAACCATCCGTGATGCGGTGAGTACGGGGATTCTCGGTCTCTTCACCTTGGCTCACCCGATGGAGCTTGATCGAGGCATCCTCGCCGGCACCAAGTACATCGACGGCTCGATTGAGTTTGACGGTGGCCCGGCGACCCAGAGCAACCTCCTCGGTGCCGCAGCCCTCAGCCAATCGACCTTTGCCACGGCCCGGAAGACCCTCCGGGGCTACAAGGGACAGGACGGCGTGGTGCTCGGTATGGGTGAGCGGGTCAAGCTGATCGTCGGTGAGGACCACGCCGATGTCGCCTACGAAATCGCCAACTCGGGCGTCACCTCGGCTGCTCTCCAGGCGAGCGCCAACAAGGCCGGTGTGTCCGATGTCGTGGTGATCCCTGGCCTCTCGACCAAGTGGTTCATGGCTGACGAGGTCAACAACCCGCTCATCGCATGGATGCGGAAGATGCCGCAGATCGACGTGCGTGAGTCGGCGACCGGCCTCGGTGTGACTCTGGCCGGAACCGCCACGTTCACGTTCGGCGTGACCGCATCTGAGGCCGGCATCGTCGGGGCGAACTTCTAAGCCCCGTAGGGTGAGGCGAACCGTGCCCTTCCTCCCACGGTTCGCCTCACCCGACCCCTCGACCTCGACGGAGCCGCCACCGGATGCTCGAAATCCGCTACGACCAGAGCCGAGCCGTCTACCTCGACCCCGCCGAAGGGATCGTTGCGTCCACGGCTACTTTGTCGTTGTTCGCAGCCGACGGGAGCACGGTCGAATCTCCAACGGTCAGCAAGCCCACAGCTACCGGCACGGTGCAGGCCGGTAGCACGGCTCTCGTTCTCGCCCTCGACGTTGGAGAGGCGGCGAACTTCGCCGTCGGTGAGAAGATCCGCATCGAGTCTGACGGCGTGACCTACATGCCGACCGTCGCTCGGATTAACGGGGACAACCTCCATCTTCGAGCTGCACTCAGCGACGTTCCCGATACGGGATCGACAGTCGCCAAGATCAGGTTGACCGCCACCCTCTCGGCACCTGGTCTTGCTCTCCTCGGCTCCGACTTCAGGTTGGAGTGGTCGTACAGCGATGGCACGACCAGCGGCTATCACACCGAGGGTGTAAGCGTAGTTCGTTGGCCTTGGGTCAGCCCCGTGTCAGCCGACGACGTACGGGACTACATCTCGACCAGCTACGCTGAGACCCGCACCGACGACTTCTGTGAGCAGATCGCCAAGAGGGCGAGTGACAAGGTTGCCCAGGCTCTTCGAGCCTCGGGCCGTCGTGCACATCTCTACCCCGATCCCTCCGTGCTGGAAGAGCCGACCTGGCAAGCGGTCCACTGGCTCCTCGCCGAGCAGGGCTACGTCCCTTCCGGGGCCGATGTTTCGACCTACACGAAGGACGCCCGCTACTCGTTCACGGACGCCGTTGCCGAGGTCGTGAAGTCCTTGCTCGGCTACGACGCCAACGCCGATGGAGCGATCAGCGAGGACGAGAAGAAGGGGCACCTCTGGTCCTTCAAGGTGTCTCGATGAAGCCCTCGGAGATTCTCACCGCCGTTCAGACCGCCATCGAGGCGATCCCCGAGCCCGAGGGTGTAAGCCCCGACGACAAGCTCCGAGTTGCCTCCAACCCCTCTCGGGTGCGGCGAGCTGGTCGCATCGTCGAGGTCGGCATCGGCGGCTCTCGACAACTCCCGGGACAAACGCCGTGCCTCAAACCAGAGCACGAGGTCTACCTCGAACTCGCCGTGGCCTACACCGACTCCGCCACGGGTATGGCGACAGCAGCAGACGACGCAGCCGCCATCGCAGTGGCCTTGCTGACTTTGCCGAATCTGCACGCCGACCTCGTCAGTGTGCAGGTCGAGGTCGGGGACATCTCCGACCTCGATGAAACGACCCTCGTGTCCACCCGCACCTGTCGGGTGGTCTTCAAGTACGGAGCGTGAATCATGGGCAACCCCTGGAGCACTAGCGAATCGAGCCTCCTTCTCGCCATCCAAGACGACTTGACCACGCCGAACACCACGAGCGGGGACTTCGTGGCGCTCAAGTGCGAGACGCCCAAGATCAGCTTCGACACTCGGGTGGATGAGTTGGCCCTCTTGACCGGTCAGCCCGGCGCAGCGCCGGAGCGTGTAGTCGGTGGCCGGAGCGGGAAGATCACCTTCAGCGTCCCGATGGAAGGGCTCGCCTCAACCTACGCCCCCGTGACGGAGCAACCGGGTGTGACCACCGGCGTCGTGTCGCCTTGGTTCTGTCTCGCAGCGAACATGCTCGGCAGTGACGTTTCCAACCTGGCCGGAGCCACCCTCTCGGACCGCAACGCCAACTTCTGGCTCGGAAGTTTTGCCCACAAGAATTCAGGCTACGCCGCCGACGATGTTGCCTCGGCCACCTCGACGGTCGTGACCGTCGATGCAGCCTCGGGCACGAACTACCACGAGGGCGAGTTCCTCGTGAGTGGCGAAGGCACCTCGGAGACCAGCCCGCAGATGGGGTTCATCAAGAGCATTGCCGCCGATGCCCTGACCCTCTTCGAGGCGAGCGCCAACACAAAGAACAGCAACACGGCGGAGACTTTCGCCACGCTGACCGCCTACGCTTCGAGCGACCAGCCCCGCCCTCTGACGGCTCGGTATGTTGGGTCTTCGAGCGCAGCCTACGGCTACATCCTGACCGGCTTGGTCGGTGAGTCGTTCAAGATCTCCTTGGACAGCGCCGAGGTCCCGATCATCGAGTTCGTCTTCCGCTTCGCCGATTTCGAGGCCGACAGCACGATCGGCGGACTCGTGGTCCCCGACGACTACAACCGAGTCAGCCCCATCGTCGGCACGAGCAACGGTCGTGCAACTCTCGCCGGTTCGCTTGCCTGTGGCCTCGAAGGCGTCTCGCTGGAGTTCTCGGCGACCTTGGCGGAGCGCAAGTGCCACTCGGCTACGCAGGGCATCTACTCGATCGACGTCGTCAGCCGCCGAATCTCCGTCACGGCCACGATCCCTCACGACAGCACGGACGCCATCTATGATCCCGTCGGTGCCGGTGCGACCCAGGGCAGCCACAAGTGGCAAAGTTACCTCCAGCGATCGGTGGCTCAGTCGTTCGGAATTTACACCGGAGCCGGCATCGGGCGGATCTTCTCGGCCCTCGTGCCCGCCGGCAAGCTCACGGCTGTCCCGCAGCTCACCGAGGCCGGCGGCCTCCTCGCCTATCAGGTCTCGATGGAGGCGAGCAGCTACAGCGGGGACGGCTCCTCGACTGCACCCGGCAACACGGTCGCCCGTCTGGCCTTGGCCTGAACCACGCACCTACACCCTATATATAGGGTGTGCTCAGGGGGCCGAAGATGGCACTCGTACTCAGCTCCGACACCGCACGCCTTGTCCATGCTGACGACCCCTCCGTTGAACTCGGCCTCGTGGCCGCATCCGGTTGGATCCCCGAGGGCAAGGTCGCCAAGTGCGACGGCGCAACGGTGGTCGAGGTCCGACCCATGACGGGCGTCGAGTTCGCCAAGGCATCGGCGTCGGAAGACTCCGCCTCCGAGCTGGCCTACATCCTGAGCACCTGTGTGGTCAGCGTGGATGGCGACAAGAAGAAGGCCGCCGAGGTCGCCAAGTGGCCTTGGCACCTGGCCCACCCACTCCGCCAAGCCCTCGTGCATCTGAGCCTCGGCGGTGAACTCCCTTTCGTCCCGGCCCCGGAGTCCGAAGAGCCCGAGACGGAGTAGCGGTTGAGGGCTACGCCTTCATTGATCTCCTCGCCAAGATCGAGGTCCACGAGGCGTTCCTTCGGTCGGTTGTTCATCGCTGTCGGTGCCATCACGGCGAGTGCGACAACGCTCCCGAGGGTGAGGTCTACGGCCACGTCTTCGAGATATGTCCCTACTCGCTCCTTCGGTCCTCGTGGTGGTCGGCAGTCCAACACCTCGAAGCCTACGCAGGTCTTCAGCCTCTTGATGGGTGGCCCAACGGGTATGGCGCAGGGACGGCCTATGCCTTGCTCGCTCTGAAAGCCGAGCGCCGCAAGAAGGCCGCACACGAGGCCCAGAGATGACCACAGCCGCAGCCCGAGTCGAAACGAAGATCGTCATCGGTGCTGACGATCAGGCGAGCAAGAAGATTGCCAAGGTCCAGGGCGAACTCGCACGGGCCAACGCCAAGCTCCGAGAAGCCGCTGACTCTTCCACGGACTTTGGCAAGTCGTTCTCGAAGGCCGGTGACGAAGCCGCAGGTCGGGCAGGCAAACTCAGCACGGCCCTCTCCTCGCTCGGTGACTTTGCCGGTCGGTCGGAAGGAGCATTCCGTTCGGCATCCGAAGCCGCCGGTGCGTTCGACGACGTACTGACTTTGCTCCCGGGGCCGATCGGCCTCGCTGGAGCAGCCGCAGCGGGTCTCACCACGGTCCTCGTGCTCCAAGCACAGGCCGCACAACAGGCCGAAGCCCGACTCAAGCAGGCCTTCTCGGGCCAAGTCCTCAACGACATCCGTGCACTTCGCAACGAGTTCGACTTGTCCGCCGAAGCTTCAGTCAGCCTCGGGCAAGCCCTCATCGAGTCGGGCAAGAGTGCGTCTGATGTCCAAGACGACCTTCGAGCCGTCGTCGCCAAGGCCAAGGAGGTCGGCGACGACGGCAGCAAGGCCGTGGAGGAATTCGCCAAGAGCTTGTCGTCGTCGGCTTCCGAGTCGGACAAGCTCAAGAACAAGCTCCGTGCCCTGGGCATCGAGATGCAGACCATCAGCCTGAGTGCCGCCGTTGCCGGAACGGCACTGGCCGGTTTGGGCTCGGATGCCGACAAGGAGGCGGCTGCTGGGTTCTCGAAGTTCGCTAAGGAACTCGAAGGGGCCAAGAAGAAGTTGGCCGACCTCGAAGCGGGCCATCGTGGTCCCCTTGCCGCACTCCGTGAACATCAATCTCTGACGGCGAAGTTGGGTGCCGCTTTCGACTCATCGTCTCGATACGCCAAGGCTGAAGCCTCGGCCACCAAGGCACAGGCCGAGGCCGTGGCGGCGGCACGCAAAGAGGTCGAGGCAATCACCGGGAAGATCCGGGATAGGCAGAATCGAGTCATCAGCCTGCAAGCAGCCCTCGTCGATGCCGCAAAGGTCGAACGCCAAATTGCCGTCGAGGACGCAGCTCGGGAGGCGGAAGACGCCAAGGCCGCCAACGCCGAACTCGCAAGGAAGAAGAGGCAGGAGGCCGCAAGTCGAGCCCTCGCCGCAGCACGACGGGCAGAGGCAGAGGCAGCAAAGCAGGCCGCCTACGGGTTGCGGCAGAACGAGGCCGGTGCTCGGGCTCTCCTCGACTACCAGAGGCAAGACCTCGAAACCCTCGACTTGTTGGCCCGTGCCCGGAGAGCAACGGCTACTTCAGTTGAGGCTCAGGTTGCCGCCGAACGGAAGCTGATCGGCATCCAGACCCAACGGCAAGTTCTCGAAACCGAGAATACGGCAGGGCTCGACACCGCCGACAAGCAGAAGCGCATCCGTGCGATCCAAGACCTTGCCGACGCCGAACTCCGCACCCGCATCAAGTCCATCAAGGACAACGCCGCCGCTGTCGTCAAAGCCCAAGCCGACGCTCGGAAGAAGGAAGCCGACGCAGCTCGGGCTCGCATTGGCGAGTCGGCGTCGTATGTGGGTCAGGTTGCCGGCTCCCTCGATGGAGACTTCGCCAAGGCAGCTTCGAGTGCGGCTGGTGCCGTGCAGAAGATCAGCGGCTCTTGGGAAGGGCTCGCCAACAGCGCCCCGGATGCGATCTCCGCCGTCGGCGGGATCGCCAACGCCTTCGTGGATGGGGAACGAGAGAAAGCCACCATTTTGGCCATCACCGAAGGTGCAGCCGCCCTCGCAAGCATCGCCACCGGGAACTACCCCTCGGCAGCAGCCCACGGTGCAAGTGCCGCCCTCTATGGCCTCGCAGCCGGCGGAGTGATCGGCGGGGCCACCGGCAAGACGCCTTCTGTTGGCGGATCCTCCGGTGGTGGCACTTCTTCAGGAGGCTTCACGCCCTCGACCCCGAGCGGGAACCAGAGCAACGGCAGCTCCGGTGGCAACACCTACTTGTTCGTCGGCGTCACCGCCACGAAGCACCAGCTCGCCAAGCAGATCAAGCGAGACCAGCGAAGCCTGGTGGGGACGGGGCTGTGATGTCAGGTGGGCACACTTCTTTCGGTCTTCTTCTTAAGGGAACAAGTGTGCCCACCTCGTGGTCGGGTGGATCCACTTGTTCCTTTAGTAAGAGGAACCCAACAAGTGGATCCACTTCCTCGGGTGGCACTTGTTCCTTTAGTAAGAGCAACCCAACAAGTGCCACCGGCTCGGGAGGCTGGTGATGGCACTCCTTGTTCTCTCGACCCGTGACGCCTGGTCGCAGGCTCAGGTGACGTGCGATGACGGGATCAACCCGCCCATCGTCTGGTCGCCGTCGGCCTCGGCCAAGGACGCCAAGAGCGCACTCGATGAACTGGTTGCCGCCGTCGGCGGTGGCACCTGGTGGCAGGCAAGCCGGTCGAGCACCGAGGCCGGCATGGACGCCACGATCTACACTGGCACGGCCTACACGGTGACGGCGAACTCGACGGCGCAATCACTGTTCGGCTTCCCGGCAAGCCAAGGCCCGACCGTGGCTGCAACATGTGGCCCCGTGGTCGGCACGATCTTCTGTGCCCTGCCCACGGAAGGGGAGCTTCTTCGGCGCTGGTGGCGAAGCATCGACGGTGAAGGAGAGCCGGGCTTGATCGCCTCGGTCCCCGGAACCTCGGCCCGACGGCCTCTGCTCTCGATGCCCCTCGACGCCATCGAGGCTTCGAGGCTCACGCAGATCCTTGCCCGAGCTGCATCCCCGAGGACGGCCTACTACGCCGACGACGGCGGGGCGGCCTCTCCTACATGGCGTGCCCTGACCCTCGGCCCCGTCTCCCGTTCCCGACTCTCCCCGGTCCACTGGTTGGCGGATCTTGAGGTGCGAGGATGAGCAACCTCTACTTGGAGTCGTACGTCTGGGCTCGGGGTGACTATTTGGTCCCGCAGCCGATCATCCTCCAGAGGTGCCAGGCCACCGAAGGGGCGACGACATCAACTGCTCGTGTTTCGACGCCGACGCCGTTCCTGACCGCCCTCAAGAACTACACCGACACGTTCAGTGCAGTGCTTGCCTCGACGTACACCCGGAGCTGGGATCCCACGACCAACCGGATCACCATCTCCTCTTCCGGTGGCACTTTCGACCTGACACCGGATGGCAATCTTCGAGCGGCCCTCGGCCTGGCTGCGACTACTACGGGAGCCACGAGCTACACCGGCACTAGTGCGCCTCTCGGAGTCGTGCCCCTTCTGAGCGCCGAGGTCGAGGCAGCTCCGCCGGATCTCGGCGCTCAGGTCGATCTCCTCGACTATCGGCACGGTCGAGCATCCGTGCTGCACTACAGCAATCACACCCGCTACTTGGTGAGTTGCTGGACGACGGGTGAAGCAGCCCAAGCCATGTTGTCGGGCTACTGCACTCGTGGCCGTGTCCGCCTTCACCTCGGTGACGACGCCAACGCTCAGAGCCCCGAGCACCTCGACGGCTACATCGACGGCTACGTCTTCTCGGCCAAGGTCGGTGAGACGCAAGGCGATTCCGAGGAGTACGTCCGGGTTGACCTCGGCATTGCAGTCCCGGAGGCCACATGACCAGCTACCGGCATCCTTGGGATCTCGTCCAGTACGGTTGCTCGGTCGTGTACTGGCTGAAGGTCGAGGGCATCCCCACGATCTGGACCGAGCGTGCCCTTGGAGCCACGTTGCCAACCGGCTTCTCGGCGGAGTCGGCAACCCTGATCGTGGATCAGTCTTCCGAGATCGGCTCGACCATCGACCCCGACGCTGGGCTCGGCACGGGCCTCCCGCTGTCCTTCCAGTTGCAGGACAGCACCGAGTTGAGCGCCTATCTGACCAACCCTTCGAGGGTGACTCGCTTGTCGGCGGATCTGCTCGCCACGACGACTTCGAGCATGTCCGTGGCGGATGCCTCGTCCTTTGCTTCGGCTGGCACGCTCTACGTCGGCAACGAGTGCGTGAACTACACGGGCACGACCAGCACCTCGTTCACGGGCCTTTCCCGTGGCGTTGCGGGCCTGGCCTACGCTCACGCCAAGGATTCCGCCGCCGGTCTGGTCGCCAACGTCCCGAGCACAGATTGGCGTGGGCGAACCGTGAGGCTCTACGCCGCTCCGGTTGACGCAACGGGCTACGTCCCGAGCGGCACGCTCGAAGCGATCTCGTCCGAAATCTGGTGCGGCACCGTTCGAGAGGGGCCGTATCGAACCGCCGACGCTACATGGCAACTTGATGCCCTGAGCCTCGACCGGAAGTTGGCGGAGCCCTTGGCGGCAAGCATCAGCGGAACCATCGACAGCAAGACGATCTACTACTCGGTCCAGGCCGGGGAGAAGATCGTCTGCACTCTCAAGTACGGATCGACCACAGAACAGATCGTGGTCATCCCGTACGACTCCACGGCCACCGGCCCTTCCGGTTTCACGGTCGTGACCGGCTCCGAACTTCGAGCCGCCATCAAGACGGCTTGGGATGCCGAGGTATCCGCCCTCGGAGCCTCGGCCCACATGGGCAACCTCATCTGGACCCAATACGTCGGCAAAGGTTGGCGTGGGCACATGCTCCCCGGTGCCACTGTTCCGGGCTCCCCGACACAGCACTCGGTGACTATCGAGACCGGGGCATACAAGTACACCTACGATGTCTCGTTGCCCTCGGTGAGTTCGAGCACGGCTCTTCCTTGGGCCTTCTTCGACTCGCCCCTACACCCGAATCAGAACCTCGCCCCCTACGCCACGGACACCGCCTTCTCGCAGGGAAGCGTCACTGTGGCCCTCGAAGGAGTCGATCCCGCCGATGTCCCGAGTTCGGGCGGGCTGAAGCTCAAGGGCAAGCTCTACAGCTACAGCGGTGCTTCGGCCCTCGGCTCTTCTGTCCGGCTCTACGGCGTCCAGCCGGCACCGACCGAGGCCGAGCTGGTTGCCCTCGATGGCGAAGATGCCGTGCTGATCCAGTTCAGCAGCGGCAGCCTTGCGGATGTCCTCCGACGGGTCATCGAGTCGTCGGGCTCTGCCGCTCTCCGAGGCACCTACGACACCCTCCCGAATGAGGCGGGCTACTCGATCCCCGATGGTGACGTTGACGAGGCATCCTTCAGCAGCGTGGTCGGTGGTTCCGTCGGCGGCATCTCCTTCGACCTGGCTCTCAGCGACCGATCGCTAGAGGACGGCCTTGGTGGTCTTCTCGGACTCGCCGAGCGTGCCGTGGTCTTGAGGGACGACGGCACCGGCAAGCAGAAGTTGTCGTTGGTGCGGACATCCCCGAGTGGCACATCCTCGGTTGCCACAATTGCGGACGCCGATCTTCTTGTCTCCGAGCAGACGGATCCCGTCTCCATCGACCGGGGAAGTCCGGTGCCGACCTCCGTCGAGGTCGAGTTGTCGAACGGCCTCGTTGAAGCGCCCGACAAGGTCATCTTCCGCAAGGACAAAGGCCGCCGCCAGCAAGCCGGAGCCTCGACCCTCACTGCCACGATTCCACTGACGGACGTGTCGCAGGCGACCTCCTACGTCGGCCTCTGGGCCGCCGGAAGGTTCAGCCGTCCACGACCCCTCAGCAAGATGTCCCTACGAGTTCCGCCTTGGGTTCTCGGGGAGCCGGGCGATCTGGTTGACCTCGACCTCCGCCACCCGAGCCTCTACGACTTTGCCACTGGAACCACCGGTTTCACTGGTGCAGCTCGGGTGCTCGGACGCACGTTGGACTTGGGCTCCTACCAGTCGGTGATCACCGTGGTCCCGGCCCAAGGAGCCGGGCTCTGTCCAGCCGTCGCTGTCAGCGCATGGGCTGGAACTGCCGCAGCTCCGACGACCATCGACGTGGATCGGGACTACTACGACCACTTCAGCCGCACCGCCGAGCTGGAGGCCGGGGGCTTCAAGGTCATCGTATACGTCCCCGGTCAGGATTCTTCTTCTGACGGCTACTGGATCAGCACCGTCACCGACACCGGAAGCGTGTGCCGCCTGACCGTGGCTTCGATCGACGGCACTCCGACCCTTTCCACATCTGGTGCCGGCTCCTGGCTCACTCTTCCGGTCACGTCGGAATCGACCGCCTTCCAGGCCGGGCACGCACATACTGACAGTGGAGGTCCGTGGACATGACGATCTCGACTCCGAGCACATTTCCGAGGGTTGCCCAACAGGACTTGCTGACCGCCCGGCTCACCTCCGAGCCCCTGAGCACGATCCTCTCCCGAACAAACTACCTTTGGCAGCATCATCAGCCGCCCCTCGTGGACATCGCTTGGCTTGTCGGCGCTTCGATGACGAGGGCTCAGGTCTTCGAGTTCGGCCTAGAGCCCTCGGCAGACTCCTTGTCTTACAGCTTCACGCACCGGTGGTGGGTTGGCGGCACGGCGGGCTCGATGTCGATCAAGGTCGAGGAGTACGCCGGCTCCTGGTCCACAATCTACGGCCCGACCTCGACAGCCACGAGTGCGAACGCCTGGCACAGCCGAACCCACTCGGCCACGATCAGTGCCTCGGCCACTCGGCTCCGAGTGACCTATGACCACGGCGTTGATGCGTTCTTCCCGAGCCATCTTCTGGCGATCCCAGCCCCGACTACGACCCCGAGTGCGAAGCAGCCTTCGGGCTTCGTGGCCTTCGATGACGGCCTCTTGGGATCCTCCGGTGCGCCGCTCAACACGGAGATGCTCAACCGAGCCAAGGCATCATGTGCCGCCGTGTTGACCGACCGAAAGAGCATGGTGTTGTCGATGGCGCAGGACACGTTCAGTGCCGCTCAGAAAGGCCAGGTCACGAGCGTCGGCATCTTCAGCGGCAGCCCGAGTATGACTGTCGGTCGTGCCGTTGCCTCGCTCCCCGGGAACAAGGGCACCACGGACATCTCGTTGCACCTTCGGGGCTACACGTCAGCGAGTTCGAGCACCGGCTACCAGTGCGTGGTCAGGCAAGTCGGAGCCACGCACTCGGGGTCTTCCGTGACCTTCGACTTGGACGGCTCGTGGCACGTTTCCTCGACTTTGACGGTGCTCGGGGAGCAGCCGGACATCGAGGTCGTGCTCCTGAACCCCGACACGACCGGCACCGAAACCGCTGTCGTGGAGTCCTTGATCGGCTACTGGACACCAGGTAGCTGATGCAGTTTTCCGACCCTCAGTACAATTTACTGCAAAAACTGCATCAACACGGAGGGGGCTGAAGTCGGCGGGTAAGGCATGGGTGAGATGATCCCCGCCTCCCGACCAGACTGGCACGCACTCGACCTGACCAGCCCGGTCACGTCCGACCCGACGCCACCGGCTGCTCTTGAGCTGCTTGCATACGTCGAGTGGTTCAGCCGAGCGGTCTGCACGGCTCCCTACGCCAACAGCGCCAAGTTCTTCGACGGTGTCACCGCCGGGTTGGGCACACGCCGGTTGAGCGCCGTGATCCCGGTTGCCGTCAACAAGGCCCGATTCCGCAGCACGAGGTATGGCGTCGGCTCCACAAGTCAATCGGCAACTCGGGCTTCGACGGCCACGGGAGGACTCGGGGTCTACTCCGACATCTCCTCGCCCGTCAGTGGCACGAGCTACTACCTCACCGCCGAACAGCAGGGTGGCGACCTCGCCGTTGTCGAGTCGGGCAATGACACGAGCACCACGTCTGGTGCCGAGTCCTACCTGACCTTGCCCGAAGCCCTCGCTCCGAGCGTCATCGAGCTTGAGGTTCAGAACTCCGCCGGCTGGTCGCTCCACGTTCCCAAGGAGGGTCAGACCCTCGACCTGGAGACACTCTGATGTCCGCACCCACTTCGGCGAAGCCGCCTGACCTGCACTCCCTGATCGAAGGACTTGCCCAGAAGATCGACGCTCTTGCCTCGTCAACGGTCACTTCCGACGAGACGAGGGCGCAGATCTCCAGCCTTCGTGCCGATGTCGATCGCCTCCTCGAAGCCGAGGCCGCAGCCAAGGAGACGACCAAGGCCCGGCGTCGCCTCGCCGTAGCCGGTGCCGCCGCTCTTGCGTCCGTTGCCGGGGGCACCTCGGAGCACTGGCTTCCCCTCGTCCGGGCGCTTGTTGCCGCCTTTGGAGTCTGATCATGGAGATCATCGACATGACCGACGACCAGATCGACGAGTGCCGGGAGACGATCCGCCGGTGCCATGTGCAACTCGATCGGACCCGGGAACTCTTGGCTGCACGACAACCCGACCGGTCACGTTGTTCCGATTTGCCTGCGGCAGATCCGATCGAAGTCGAGCAGTGGCTCCAGACCGGACGCTGGTCCGTGCTCCGTCGTGCAGCAGCAGTCGCTCTTCTGCTCCTGACCCTCGGCTGCTCCGCTGCTGAAACCCGCACTGGTCCATGCCGGTGGCACGCCTCCGCAGTTGTCGTCGGCAAGGACGGGCGTCCGAGCGTCGAGGCTTCAGGCAAGTGCTCGGGCACGGCATGGGGTTGGATGCCGGTCGAGGGCGAGGTCAAGTGCCGTGCCTCCGTCGGTCTTCCATCCGGCGTCACCGTCGGGGGCGCTCGATGAAGCTCTCCGAGCACTTCCAACTCGATGAGTTCCGGTGCCCATGTGGCTGCAAGCTGGAGCAGAAGCCCGAGATCGTCGCCGCACTCAAGGACCTGGTCGTCGTTCTCGAAGACATCAGGGCCGAGATCGGCGTGCCTCTGGTCGTCCACAGCGGCGTCCGGTGCCCCTCATGGAACCGGAAGTGCAAAGGCGTGCCTCGCTCGCAGCATCTCCTCGGCAAGGCCGCCGATCTCGTCCCCAAGGACAAACCGGTCAGCGAGCTTGCCGATCTCCTTCGGGCCAAGGGCGTTGACCTCGGCGTCCGGGGGCTCGGGCTCTACTCCCGCTTCGTCCACACGGACATCCGCTCGGGCCGCAGGGCCACTTGGCGAGGCTGATCTCGGGGTTTGAGTCACATTGACTCTAATGATTTCGGCAAATTCGGCCCCACAGGATGCCCACTGTTGGCCGAATTTGCCTAGAGACGACCCGAGCTATGCCTAGCACCCTCGATCGCAGCAGCGGGCGTCCTGTGCCTTCCACGGGCGATCGGGCCGATCCGGGGCTTCCATGAGGCGGCTGAACAGCTCGGTAATCCTTCTATACGCCGGCCTTTGTAGGTGCGGAGGCCGATGTTGGCCCCGCCCAGGAGGTCAAGATGACAGTCGACAAGAAGAAGGACCTGAAGCAGCACATCGAGGACATGGCCCTCACAAAGGACGTTGAGGTCACAGTCCACGACAAGAAGATGGCGAAGCGGCTGGTCGAGGAGCCGAAGGGGCTCACGATCTGGGAACTGTTCTACGGCCCGGGCTTCGCTGCCCAGGTTCAGCAGGCGCAGGCGAAGCAGTCACCCAAGGCTCGGAAGCCTCGTGGTGAGCAGGACCAACATGTCTCCAAGGGACCAGATCCGTACAAGGGTCAACATCGAGACGACGGGCGAGGCAACCGGACGGGGAAGCCGATCCGGAAGAAGCTCACCGTCGATCAGGTCAAGGAGATCAAGCGGATCACCAGCACGACGAGCCGTCCGAACAAGGACATTGCTCGGGAGTTCGGCGTCAGTCGGGAGACGATCTCGCACATCCGGCGGGGGATCAGGTGGGCGGAGGTTTGAGGCGAGTGGCGGATCTGACGGGGTCGTGATCGGAGCTTGTGGAGCTAGAATGGAGCAGTACTAGCATACGGCGAAAAATCGCAATCGCCATCGCCAGGAAACGTGAGCGGAACCGTGTCACCAAAGAGAATTGCGCTGCCCTTCTTGACGACAACCTTCACAGGTGTGGGGTCCGTGTGCCCAAGCACGATCTTCCAAGGATGCATGACATCTCTCCAAACTACGTCCGTCGAAGTCGGCGTGCACGCCGAATTGCGTATGGAGACAGCGCCTATGTCGGAAGCTGAAGACTCGACAATGTGGGAGCACTGCGGCAAAACGGTACATGGGGAAGGCACCTCGAAAGCACAGATCGCACTTTCGGAGCCACGCTTGACCTCAATCTCGTACTTGCCGACGAAGTCATGAGCAAGTGATATCTGGGCGAGGTGAGTTGGTCCGCTTTCAAGGCAGTCATTGTATTGCGTGTCATCAGCAAGGCTGTCCACATTCGACGAAGTATCCACTGCGTCCATTGCGTCCACTGCGTCCACTGCGTCCACTGCGTCCACTGCGTCCACTGCGTCCACTGCGTCCACTGCGCCTCCGGTCGACGGTGAGCATCCGCAGATGCTTGCGGCGGTTGCCGCCATCAAGAGAAAGAGCCGATTGTGAGGCTGCATGATGCCTAGCTCCCTTCTGCAATGACACTTGCGAATACCGCACCTAGCATCATCGCAGGACCACTTGCGAATGCGTTGGCCGAACCGACTGCTCCCACATGCGCCCCAATTGCAGTCAACTTCCCATCGATCAATTTAACCAGTGATGCTCCTGACATGCCTCCGACCGTATCGAACTGATGTCCAACCAACATCCCTCCGTTCAGGTCACCTAGCAAGCCTCCAATTAGCCCCGACCACTGAAAGGTCAGGTAGTCGGGCGCACCGACAGAACCGTCTGGTCGAACTTCACTAGGGCCGGCCGGATTCCAGACCCTGCCTCCCAGCAATGCTGCTCTCGTGCCCGTCATTGCGGGCGTGTACGATGCTAGCCCGAAGTGCCCCCAACGCTCGTACGGGTTCACGTTGCTTAGGAGGCTCGACCACAGTTGGGAGTTGAAATGGCTCGCTGCCACACCAATCGGCACCTCCGCACGTGCCAGCATCGTACTCACAGTGGGCTCGTACTCCAATACGGCAAATGCAAAGTCGATATGACTAAGTCCGTTCATCCACGATGGTCGAATGATTTCGACAACTGGAATTGGGGGATGAAGGAGTCTAGTGATTTCTCCGACTCCAAACGGAGCACCCGCAGATGGTACAATTCGCCATGCGTGGTCCCCAAGATCCACCGTGACTGACCCTGGAGTACTTTGAGCCAAAACATGAGCATTCGTCATGAATACTCTCGGTGCCACCAGCGACCCACTGCCAGCAGCGATCGATCCGGTCCACCGAGCCCATTTATTGCTCCAAGCCTCCTGCCACGTGAGTGGCCGCCTGTTGTCGGCACCCATGAGAGCATCTAGTCTTGCGGAGGAAGGCTCCCAGGAGCCAGAAACGTAGCGAGCCTGGTCAACCAGAAGCCTATCAACTTCCTCCTGACTCAGAGGAGGCCGAGAATCTGCACCGGAAAGCATCCGAATGAGTTCATCATCAGAGCCGTCTTCAGCGATGTTGGTCTGCACTCCGGGCGTAGGAGGCATCATGAGCCCAAGGCCGTGATCCGGTAGCACGGAAGGATCGTAGAGGATGTGTCCTTCTGGGCTTCTGCCAAGGTAGGCACGGTTGAACAGGTCAGTCATCGCCCGCTCGTACTCGCCCCGAGCACCCTCCTGCGAAGTGCGCCCCCTGAAATCGACTTGCCGTGGCATTCCGACCGAAGATCCTTGCACAGGCGTAGAACCACGAGATTCACCGACAGTCACCCCAATTCGTGCGCCTCTTCCCATCGTTTACTCCGTTCTCACTTGCAGTTGGCTTCCGTAGGGAGGCAAGGAGGCCCCCTACCGACCACCACGACGCTCGTACTTGGACAACGCCACCCAGACCCGGATCGTGATGAACACCGCATCCGTGGCTGAAGTGTTGATCAGGTGGATACGACCCGCACCACGGGGGTTCAGGTCGCCAGCGGTCGTGGGCGTGCGCCCGAAGATCCGCTTGATCCACTGGTGACCTTGCGTGAGCGAGATCGCAGCCGGGTTCATGTACTCGAACTCTTCCTGGTCGCCCTCTGCGAGCTGCGTTCGCTCGAAGTAGAGTTCGACATCCGGTGCACCGGCACCAGTGGCGATCACTTCCACGGAGAACGACGCCTGGTTGGCCGTGCCGAACTCGATGTACTCGCCTTCGAGGTTGAACCACTCGTTGGCTTGGTAGCCGGAGTCGGAGTCGAGGCAGATCGACGTGGCGAACCACAGTTGCATACTGCCCGGGCCAGACATCGGTGGCGTGTTGTTCATGAGAAGTCGGGACTGAGTGTTCATCGCTTTTCTCCTCTGGTCGGCCTAGCCGTCCACCATGGCCACCGAGATGCGGAGTCGGACACCTGCGAACTCCCCGGGAGTGGTCGAGGTATTGGTCGCAACGAACCGCCCGATGCCTCGGGGATACTTGTTGCCCGCAGCACCATCGGCACCGAAGGAGACGCTGTGCACACCGTGCCCCCGAGTCAGAGCGAGCGCCGTGGTCATCATGTCTTCGAAGGCGTCGTCGTTGTCCTCTCGGGCAGCGGAGCGCTGGAGCATGACTTCCGTGGTCGCAGCTCCAATACCCATCGCCCAGTACTCGATCGTCATGTACGCTTGGTTGGCGTCACCGAAATCGAGGTACTCGAACGATGGTAGCTTGAAGATGTTGCCGTCGGACGCTGTGGAGTTGTCGTCCAATGGGAAGTAGCGGTCGAACCAGAGTAGGGTCTTCATGCCTTTGCCTCTCGGTAATGCGTCGTTTGAGGTGCTCGCTCAGGCCGGGAGAAGCCGCACGGAGCAACGTAGGCGGATCACGGCCCAGTCGTTCGGGGTCGTGGCGCTGTTCTTTACCATCACCCGTCCCCAGCCACGGGGGTAGTTGTCGTAGGGCGAACCGTCCTGTCCCACGATCCGCCCCACCGAGTCGTCGATCCGACTCAGGGCGAAGTTCGACGGGTAGATCAGCCAATGCCAGCAGTCGTCGTCCAAGGTTCGATGAGGCGACTGCTCGATGCCGATGTTCAGGTTGCCGGCGCCAGGGCCACTGGCCCAGTAGTCGAAGATGAACTGAGCTTGAACCGAGTTGCCCAAGTTGAGCCACTTCTCAGGCGGCAGCCGCCATGTGTGCGCCCAGGTGTTCGTGCTCTGGTCATCAAGCCAGATCCACTCGTCGAACCAGAGCACTGCTTGCTGATCCCTGATGTCCATCTCGATCCTCCTCTGCCCCTCGGCCCTGCGTCGGCGAGGAGTTCTCCTCCAAGAGTGATGACCCAACGCTGGGGTCACCTTCGCCCCTTGGCAAGAGGGAAATTTGCTTAGGCTCCAAGCTTCTTGCCCCGTAACCCCCCGTGATCCAAAATGGAACAGCGAGCAGTGTTGCGCTTCTGGGGTGTGGCTGATCCATAAGAGTGCAGAAATTCCCCTGCGAAGAAAGTTGCCAGCGGTGCCTGACGGCGAGTTGGCCTCTGTGACCACCACCCTAGCCGACGCAGAGAGGAAACTAAGCATGAACAGTGACTTGGCTGATCCCGGTCATGATGATCGTGCTGAGGTGATCATGGGCGATCGATCGAGGATACTCTCGTGATCCCGAACCATTGCAGACCGTTGCGGCCCCCTTGCAGCCATCTGGCAGCCCACGATGGGCTCCGCTCGCCCTTGCTCCATGCCTTGTGGGATGTTGACTGTGGTACCACTATCACCTGCTCATCTCGGTGCCGGATAGCCCGACCCTGAGCAAGTTCATGTGCTTGCTCAACACCAACGTCTCGAGGGAGCTCAACATCGTCAACGACCGCGACGGCGCGATGTGGTCGCGGCGCTTTCGCTCGATCCCGATCACTGCTGATCGGGCGTCGCAGCTCTTCCGCCTGCGCTACATCATCGCGCACGGGGTCAAGGAGAATCTGGTCGCGAAGGTCGCGGATTGGCCGGGGGCGTCGTCGCTGCGGTGGCTGCGGGACGGCGAGCAGATCTTCGGCAAGTGGATTCGGCGGACCGAGCTTTACTACGCCCGCCGGCGGAAGAACTTCGTCGAGGATTTGGCCGCTTTCACGACGACGTACCTGATCGAGATGACGGTGCTTCCGTGCTGGCAGGACGATCCGGAGCATGAGTGGCGGCAGCAGGTTCGGGAGATGATCGCGGAGGTCGAGGCGGAAGCCGACGTGGAGCGCCGTCAGCATGGCCGACGACCGCTGGGCGTGGCGGCCGTGCTGGCGCAGGACCCGTTCGGGCGGGTGAAGGGCAAGCGGTCGCGGGCGCCGTCGGTGCACAGCGTCGACAAGCCGGCGCGGCAGGAGCTGCGGGCGAAGCTGCGGGCGCTGGAGATCGCGTGGCGCGAGGCGGCTGCGGAGGCGATGGCGTTGTTGGCCGACGAGGCGGGTGAGGCGCATCGGCGGCTGCCGGCGATGTTCTGGCGGACGTTGGCGTTGTAGCCCTTCGCTGCGTTGTTGACGGCGGGGGGCGCCTCGCTCTGGTCGGGTCGGTCTTGCTGGACGTGGGGGTTGAGGGAGAATTCGTGGAGGCTGGGCACGCCACGGGCGGCGCCGGCGGAGGGGTTTGCGCTTCGGCGGGGGGTGTCGAGTTTTCGTCGAAGTGCCCGGCACCTCGCTTGGCAGGCACAGAACGCTTCGGCCTGCGCCCGGCTGATGCAGCGCGCCGGATGCGCGTCGCTGTACGCCGCCCAGCTGCAGCTCGGCGCGCTGCAGGCTCCAGACGCCTGGCACAGCTTGTACCAGCCGATGTCGACCTCGGCCTGCAGGATGTAGTAGCCCGAGACCGTGGCGATGAACGAGGGCTGCAGCCACGCTTGGTTGTATGGATACTTCTTCGAAGAGGCACCGACCGCCGTCTTGCCGCCGGGAACCCAGACCACCCGGCGCTCGTTGATGTCGTTGAGGCACGTCGTACCGAAGCAGCGATCGAAGACCTGCGGCCCACATTGGTCGTTCTTGTTCAGGGTCGCCCAGACACATTTGCCGGTCTTCGGATCGCACGAATCGACGGTGCAGACCCGGTCGTCGACGCACTCCTTCGCCTTGCCAGGCTTGCACGCCCCCGCGGCGCAAAGGTCCGTGCTCGTGCAGGCGTCGCCGTCGTCGCAGCCGGTGCCGTCGCCCACCGCCGCGTGCTCGCAGCCGACCCCGTTCTTGCAGCTGTCGGTGGTGCAGGTGTTGCCGTCGTCACACGGGTTCTGCTTGGTCGTGCAGACCAGCTCGACGCAGACCTCGTCGATCGTGCAGACCTCGTTGTCGGGGCAGGGAGCGGTATTGGCGACGTGGACGCAGCCGATCTTCGGGTCGCAGCTGTCGTCGGTGCAGACCTGGCCGTCGTCGCAGCCGAGCAGGCCCTTGGCCTTGCACTCGCCGTCGACGCAGACCGCCTCGGTCGAGCACGGGCTGCCGTCGTCGCAGGCCTTGGCGTTGGGCTCGGCCGTCATCGCGCACAACCCGGTCGCCGGCGCGCAGCGGTTCTTGCTGCACGCGGTGTCGTTCGCGCTCGGGCAACTCACCACCGTCGCCGGGTTCAGCACGCACGAGGCGTTGGCCTTGTCGCAGAACAGCGTCCCGTTGCAGAGGTCGCCGTCGTCCTTACCGGCGCAGTCGCCGTCGGTCTGGCACGGGCAGGCGTTCGGCCCTGGTACGCACGCGCCCTTGCCGCAGACATCGCCCACGGTACAAGCCGACGCGTCGCTGCAAGGCGCCCCCGCCTTCACCGCGGCCAAGCCGCACGCGCCGGTCTTGGGGTTGCAGACGTTCTTGGCGCAAGCGGTGTCGCCGGCGGTCGGGCAGCTCACCACGCTGGTCGGGTCGACCTCGCATTTGCCGGCGGCCTTGTTGCAGAACAGCGTGCCGTTGCAGAGGTTGCCATCCTCCTTGTCGGCGCAGTCCAAATCGCTCTTGCACGGGCAGCCGACCTCCGCGCCCGGCCCACAGACGCCCTTTTCGCACACCTCGCCGACGGTGCACGGTGAGCCGTCGTCGCACGCCTTGCCGGCGTTGAGCTCGGTCACCACGCAGCTGCCGGTCTTGGGCTGGCAGAGGTTCTGCGCGCAGGCGGTGTCGTCGACCGCCGGGCATTGCACCACCGTCGACGCGTTGGGCTTGCAGCTGCCGCTCGCCTTGTCGCAGTAAAGCGTGCCGTTGCAGAGGTTGCCGTCGTCTTTGGCGACGCAATCGGCGTCGTGCTGGCAGCCGCAAACATAGCTGCCCGGCGTGCACTGGCCGCCCTTGCAGGCGTCGTTGGCCGTGCAGTTGACGCCGTCGTCACACAGGGCGCCGTCGTCGGCGTCGATCGAGACACACAGCCCGGTGGTCGGGATGCAGCTCGTGCTGCGGCAGGGCGTGTCCTTGCTGGTGTCGCAGACGACGACGGTCGCGGGGTTCACCTTGCAGATCGGCGGAGAATCGGACTTGTCGCAATATTTCGAACCGTTGCAGAGGTCGCCATCCTGCTTGCAGTCGGCGTCGACCTGGCACGAGCAGACGTCGGTACCCGGCACGCACACCCCAAGGCCGTCGCAGGTGTCACCGTCGGTGCGGTTCTGGCCGTCGTCGCATGGGGTGTCGAGCTTCTTCGGCGTCTGGCTGCAGGTGCCGGTGTCCGGGTCGCAGAGCGTGGCGACGCAGGGCCCATCGAGGCTGGTGTCGCAGACCACGGCGCTGCCCGCAGGCACCTTGCAGACGCCGACGCCCGAGGAGGTGTCGCAGGCCGGCTTGCCGTTGCAGAGGTCGCCATCGTCCTTGCAATCCGAATTCTTGGTGCACTCGCATTGCCAGGCGCCGGGCGTGCAGGTGCCGCCGCTGCACACGTCGGGCGTGGTGCAGATCTGCCCGTCGCTGCACGAGCTGCCGTCCGCGACCGGCGGATTCCCCGGCTTTGCGCCCTGCAAGCACGCCTCGTCGACGCATTGCGCGGCGCCGTCGGCCTTCTCACAGGCGCCCAGCCCGGCCGGCCCACAACGCCGCACACCGGCGCAATGCCGCCCCGCGTGCTGCGCGTCGGCGAGCTAGCACACCGTCTGCGCCCCGTCGACCACCGCTCCGCTGCTGCAGCTGCACGCACCCTTGGCCGGCACGCATTGGCGCACCGGCTTGCCCGCCGAGGAGAGCGCGTCCTTGCAGGCCATCTCGCCGGGACAGTCGCCGTCGGCTTGGCAGGCTACGCCGCAGAACGAGCCGTTCGCGCCTTGGCTGACGCAGGCTGCGTCCTCGGCGCCGACGGTGCGGCACTGCGCGTCGACTTCGCACGGCCGGCAGGAGAGGCCGTGTGCCGGCGCGCAGATCGTTGCACCGTCGACCCCGCCGCCGTTGTAGAGCACGCATCGCTGACCGCCCGGGCACGCCTCGACGCAGGCGCGGGCGCAGCGCGCGCCCTCCGGCGCGACGATGCACAGCGGCAGGTCGCAGTCGCCGTGGGCCGCGCACGGGCAGCCGGCGCCGCCGGGGCAGTCCGCGCCCGCGTCGACGATGACCCCATCGCCCCCGCCGGTGTCGGCCACGGTCCCGACGTCTGCTGCCGCGCCGTCACTGGTCGCGGAGCTGCCGCCCGCGTTGGTGCCGCCCGCGGGTTCTTCGTTGCAGGCCGCAGCGAAGAGCACGAGGCTCCAGCCGGCGAGCGCCCGCACCTGTGACTTCGAGCGGGGCCAGTTCATCGCGCGTCCTCGGTGCGATCGGTGCAAGTCGCCGTCGAGCCTAGCTTCCGCGTGGAGCAACTGCAATGCGAACCGAAGCCGAGCGCGACCGACGCGGGTCCGAGAATCGGCGAAGTCTCAGCAGTCGGCGCAGCCGCCGGGCAGGGCGCGGTAGTCGACGGGTCGGCCGGCGTGGTCGAGCTCGACCTCGCAGCAGCGACGCAGCTTGCCGGCGAGCAGGGCGCGGCCACGCTGGACGCGGGATTTCGTGCCGCTCACCGAGAGGCCGAGCGCCGCGGCAGCTTCGGCCATCGTCTGGCCCTGCAGCTCGGTCCGGCGCAGTGCGTCGCGGTAGTGCTCGGGCAGGGTGTCGATCTGCCACGCCAACCAGAGCGCCAGCCCAGCGAGCTCGTCCGGCTCGTCCGGCTCGATCGCCGTTGCGGTCGGGTCGGCGTCGTCCAGCGCCAGCATCGGTCTGGCGCCGCGATGGTGGTCCGCGACGACGTTGCGGGCGATGCGAAAGACCCACGGCGCGAGCCGCTCGCGATCATCGAGCTGCCCCTGCCGCTCGTGGACGCGCAGCAGCACGGTCTGCAGCAGGTCGTCGGCGGTCGCGTCGTCGGCGACACGCCGGCGGATCCATCCGCGCAGCGTGCCGCCGAACGAGCGGTAGGCGTCTTCCGCGGCGCCTAGCAGCATGCCGCCGCCTTCGCCGCCGCCATTTGGTCGGTGTCACAGCACGCGTCCGGCCGCGCCGCGCCCGGCAGGCTGTGGACCGGCGCGTCGGCGTCGGTCACGACGAAGACCTCCCAGCGGTGGCCGTCCGGGTCGATCGCCCAGACCTTGTCCTGCACCGCGAAGCAGCACGTCGTCTGCTCTTCGACCAGGACCTGCATCCCGGCGGCCTGCAGCCGCTCGGTGGCCGCAGCGACCGCGTCGGTCGATTGGACCTGCACACCGAAGTGGGCGGCGCCGCGCTGGCCGGCGTGCTCGGGGTCGTGGTTGAGCGTGAGGTTGAGCGCCGGCAGCTCCGGCTCGAACTTGACGTAGCCGGGGCGGACCTTGCTCGGAGCGGTCTGCAGCAAGGTCTCGTAGAAGGTGCGGGCGGCGTCGACGTCCGAGACGGCGAGGGCGATATGCGGCCGCATGGCCGGGGCGAAGGCGATCGCGCTGGTGCGGGAGGTCATCACGGGCTCCTGGGTGGTGCGACGCGTGGCGCGCCGCGGGTTCGAGAAGATAGACGGATCCCGACGCAGATCGGACGCAGAAATCTGAGGTCACGTCGCCAGCGAAGCGATCGCCCCCAGCACCGCGCTGAGCCCAACCTCGAACTCGCGGTCGGCGTCCCAACCATGCGAGAGCGTATGCCGCGCAAGCTCCGAAAACGCCGGAAACACGTCGACCGGGAGCGCCGCGAGGATATCACTCGCGACCTCGCCCAGGTCTTCCGGCGTCCGAATCGGCAGCGCCAGCTCTTGCAGCACGAAGCCGTAGAGGTAGCTGTCGATCATCGAGAACGCGTGGGTCGTCGCGACCAGCGAGAAGCCGCCGTCGCGTAGGCAGCCGATCACCGCGTCGTGGTGGCGGATCGTCGCCGGGCCGGGGTTGCGCCGCGAGTCGAGCAGGCCGACGGCCCAGCCGTGCCGCAGCAGCACCGCCCGCGCCGAATGGCAGCGCAACGCCAGCGCCGCCCGCCAATCACCGCCGCCACGCGGGGGCAGGGCGATCTCGGCGAAGACCGCGTCGACCAGGCCGTCCAAGATCGCGTCCTTGTTCGCGACGTGGTGGTAGAGCGACATCGCCTCGACCCCCAGCCGCTGCGCGATCCGCCGCATCGAGAGCTTCGCGATCCCCTCGGCGTCACATAGCGCGAGGGCGGCTTGCAGCACCCGCTCCTGGCTCAGCGGCGGCCGCTCTCGCTCTCGTTTCGCCTCGCCCATCGCAGATCTCCGCTCGCGCCGCGCGACAATTCGCTTGACAACCTTATGCCGTAAGTCTACCTCTGTCACGCGCCTTACGGCGTAAGCTTCGGCCAACGAATCGACACCAACCCAGCCACGAGGAGCCCAGCCATGACCACCTCCACCTCCAAGCGCGTCTGCATCGTCGGCGCCTCCGGCAAGCTCGGCCGCTACATGATCCGCCACTGCCTCGACCGCGGCTACGAGGTCGTCGGCGTCTGCCGGCCCGAGAGCGTCGGCAAACTCGCCGATTTCGAGGGGCAGATCTGCATCGAGCCGGGCCGCACCGACGACCGCGAGGTCATCGCCCGCGCGGTCCGCGGCTGCGACGGCGTGCTCACCGTGCTGGTGCCCTTCGGCGTCCGCGACTACAGCTCGGGCACCGCCGGCGCGGTCCTCGACCTGGCCGAGCCCGGCGCGCGCCTGGTCTTCTCCTGCGGCTGGCACATCACCCGCGACGGCAAGGACGTCTACAGCCTCGGCTTCCGCCTGCTGCTCACGTTCTTCACCTGGCTCGCGCGGCTGCTCCGCTTCGCCGATATCGACGACCAGGTCCGCGCCTGCGACCGCATCTTCGCCAGCGACCGCGACTGGACCGTGGTCCGCGGCTCCGACCTCGAAGAAGGCGAGAGCGAGGGGCTACCGGTCTGGAGCGAACACGTCGGCGACCCGATCTTGGCCAGCAACCGCACCCGCCGGGTCGACTTCGCCCGCTTCATGGTCCACGCCCTGACCGACGAGGCGCTGGTCCGCAAGGTGCCGGCGATCGTCAGCCGCCAATCGGCGTCGGCGCTGAGCTATTCGTCGACCGAGACGGTCTCTTTGGCGTAGCCCGGCGAGGCCGCGATCTCGGCGTCCGAGAAGCGAATCGCGTACCACTGGCCCGCACCGTAGTGCTCGGTCTGGTCGCGGAAATGCGGCGAATCCGGCTCGGACGACTGCGAATAGGTCAAGATCTGGCTGCCGACCGGGCCCTTGTCGTCGAAGGTCACCGCCATCATGAACGAGCTGCCGTAGTTGACGACGTAGCCGTCCTCGGTGAGGTCGGTGGTGCCGTTCTCGACCTTGCCCTGCTTGATGGTCGGGAAGAGCGAGCTGTCGCGGCCGCCCGAGTAGCCGGCGATGTTGAACGAGCCGAGTGGGCCCATGCCGCCGGGCACGGGCAGCTTGTCGTTGCCGCGCGGCAGGAATTGCCAATCGCCGAGCGCGGCATCGGGCGCGATGCCGACCGCGGCGAGGCGTTGGGTCGCCTTCGCCAGCGCCACCGCGAGCTTGGTCGGCTTGCCGTTGCTGCTCGTCCAACCGGCGGTGTTCGGCGTGGTCAGCGGCGCCGCGACGTCGAAGGGCACGGTGAAGACCTCGTCCCAGAGCAGGTGCTCCGAGAACGAGGTGACGAAGGCGGCCATCGTCTCGCGCCAGACGATCGCGCCCTTGCTCGCCACCGCGACCCGGCCGTCCCAGGCCGCCAGCGCGGCGCACGAGGCGCTGATGTCGACCTCGTCGCTGCCGACCGTGACCTTGGTCGTCGTCTTGCAGAACGCCTTGGCGCCTTCGAGCGCGAGGTCGGCGCTCAGCACCCGGCAGCGGAAGGGGATCGAGCCGAGCTCGGTGACGTTGAACTTGCCGTCTTCACCCGCCGCGCTGCCGGCGCCGCTGTCGACCGCCTCGTGCAGCATCACGCGGGTGCGCAGCGTCCGGGCCGTCTCGCGATCGCCGAAGATCGGCGCCGCCGGCGGCAGCGGCGCCTCGACGTTGCTCAGCCAATAGCTCTCGTTGGCGTTGGCGAGGTAGTCGGTGCGCGTCGCGTGCGGGGTCTTCGCCCACGGCACCAGGCCCGGCTCGCGGCTGCCGGCCTCGATCGCCCACTCGTTCGCCGAGTCGCTGCCGTCGAGCACGAAGATGCCGTAGCCGGCCAAGATCTGCGCCAGCGTGTCGCCGTCGTCGACCGCCTTGCCGTGCGCTGCGTAGGTCGCGTCCGAGAGGTTCGGCACGCTGTTGCTCTCGGCGTAGAAGGCGTTGCCGGCGCGGTCCGCTGCGATCGTGTTGACCCAGGGGTTCGCCTGCACCGTCGACATCACCGCGTCGAGCTCGGCGACCGAATGCGCCTGGCCGACGCGGAGGAAATGCTCGAGCAGGCCGTGGTTGTCGGCGTTGGCGTCGCGGATGGTGAAGGCGGTCTGGTTGTTCCAATCCGCCAGGCCGGCGATCGCGACGACCGGGCCGTAGTGGCTGCGGTAGTAGGTCCGCTCGCGGGTCTCGGTGGTCCCGTCGTCCTTTTTCACCTCGACCTTGAAGAGGTGCTCGCTCATCGCGCGCTCCTGCCCGTCGTAGAGGTAGGAGGTCGGCTTGCCGGGCACCAACTTCAGGCGGTAGGCGGTGAACTTCATCGATTTGCTGACGGTGTGGGTCCAGGCCAGGTCCTCGTTGTAGCCGATATTCGGGATCGGCGAGCCGGAGAGGCCGGCGCCGGCGACGTCGTATTTGCCCGGAACCGTCACGTGGAGCTGCCAGAAGCGCAGCTCGCCGGCCCAGGGGAAGTGCGGGTTGCCGAGCACCAGGCCGTGGCCGGTCTCGGATTTGTCCTTGCCGATCGCGATGCCGTTGCTGCCGATCGGCGCGCGACCGCCGAGCGGACCGAGCGCGACGACGGGCGAGCGCTCCTGCAGCTCGGCAGCGGCGCTCTGCTTCGGCGGCTTGGCCCAGATCACCACCGGCCCGAGCGAGGGCAACGCCCGCGCGCTCGCCACCAGCGCCAGGTCCATGACGTAGGTGAACATGTCCATCGCGGTGATCGGCTGCACCCAATCGGCGCCGCGGCAGCGCTCGGGCAGCGCGTCCTTGCCCGTCACGTCGAGGTAGTGGTTGTAGCCGGCGGCGTAGCCCTCGAGCAGGGCCTGCACGTCGGGATGGACCTTGTCCCAGTGCAGCTCGGCTTTTTCGCGCACGCCGAGGAAGAGCTCGAAGAAGTCGCTCTCGACGTTCTTGTCCAGCGAGCCAGGGCCGAAGGTCGCGGCGCGGCGGCTGTTCACCTTCAAGATCTGGTCCGCCATCAGGCAGACGTTCAGCGTCGCGAAGGCGTAGCCGGCGCCGAAGCCGGCGTCGGCGAAGGTCGCGCCGGTGATGTGCGGCACGCCGGCCTCGGTCCAGCGGATCTCGGCCTCGTATTTCGGCTCCGGCGCCGTCTCCTCGGTGCCACAGCCGGCGAGCGCCAGGCTCATCGCGAGCAGCGCAGCGATGGGCCGCCGGCGCGCCGCCGAGCTCGAATTTCCGCAGTTCTTTCGCATCACCGCCTCCGCCATCGCGACGCATCCTCGCCGTCACCGGCCGCGCGATGGTGCCCCCACCTCCAGAGCGCGGCAAGGACGACGATCCGTTCGCCACGATCGCGCCACGGATCGCAGATTCCGGACGTGGTCGTTTGGTGATCGAACAACAACACTTTCATGTTTGAAAACAGAGGATTGAGTTCAATCGCAAGGAAACTTGGATCGGAATCGTTCGGCATGTGAAATGGTCAATGATTCCAATAACATGTTGACAAAACCGGGCGCACCGTCCTACCTTCCCGATCCCAGGCACGACAAACGCCTCGGTGCGGAGGAAGAGATGCGAAGCGGACTCTTTGGACGGATGCTTTCTGCGGCGGTGGTGCTGCTCTTGGCCACGCCGGCCCTCGCCGAGCTGCAGGCTGGCGACCGCGTCGACCTGCGGGTGCTGGTCCTCTCTGCCGACGGCACCGAGCCGGCGCTCGGCGCGTGGACCGCCGCGCTCTCGCGTGAGGGCGTGCCGCACGACGTGCTGGTCGCCACCGAGTCGGCCCCGATCACCGCCGCGACGCTGCAGGCCAGCGAGGCCCACGCCCGCTACCAAGCGGTCGTCCTCGCCAGCGGTGGCCTCTACCAATGCTCGGCGGCCGGTTGCTTCTCGGCGCTCGACTTGGACGAGTGGGCCGCGCTCGACGCCTACCAGGCCCGCTTCTCGATCCGCCGCGTGGTCGCCTATGCCTACCCGACCCCGGAATACGGCCTGAACTACCCCTTCGCTTCGGGCGACCAGGCCGGCACCGTTGGGCAGAAGACCGCCGACGCCGGTGACGACTTCGCCTACCTCGCCGGCCCGGTTCCGGTCGACGTCAGCTCCTGGGGCTACTTCGCCACGCCGCTCGCCGCTGACTTCCAGACCCTCATCGCCGGCCCGGCCGACGCCGCCGGCACGCCGTCCTCGCTGGTCGGCGCGCACACCCACCCGGCCGGCTTCGAGCAGCTCGTGGTGACGGTCGGCAGCAACCAATACCAGCTGCACGCGATGCTGCTCGCCCACGGTCTGCTCGAGTGGGCCACCTCCGGCGTGCACCTCGGCCAGCAGCGCAACTACTTCATGGCGCACATCGACGACATCTTCCTCGGCGACGATCGCTGGGACATGGACGCCAACACGACCTTCGAGGACGGCGGCCAGACCAACCCGATCATCCGCATGAGCAAGTCCGACGTCGACCGCGCCATCGCCTGGCAGGCCGCGACCGGCCTCAAGCTCGACTTCGTCTTCAACGGCGGCGGCCACGACGAGTGGAAGGCCGAGCACGGCGGCAAGGACGAGATGGGCGACTACCTGCTGAAGAAGCGGGCCGAATTCCGCTGGATCAACCACACCTACAGCCACCCGAACCTGGACCTGTTCACCACCTCGGAGATCGTCGCCGAGATCAGCAAGAACCTCGACTTCGCCAAGGCCGAGAAGATCCCCCTCGACCCGACCGAGCTCGTCACCGGCGAACACTCCGGCCTCGCCAACCCGGCGATGCCGGCCGCGCTCGACGCGATGGGCATCCTGCAGACCGGTTCGGACAACTCGAAGCAGCCGCAGCCCTACGCCATCGGCGGCGCGATGACCGTCCCGCGGCACCCCTCCAACGTCTACTACAACACCGGGACCTTCGCCGAGCAGCTCGACGAGTACAACTGGATCTACTTCGAGAACTGCACCAATACCGCGACCACGACCTGCTTCGGCGCGCCGGCCACCTGGGCGCAATACGTCGACAACGAAGCGACCATCATGCTGCGTCACCTGCTGACCAACGACCCGCGGCCGCACTACTTCCACGAGGCCAACCTCGCCGAAGAGGGCATCTTCTACGCCGTGGTCGGTGAGGTCATCGCCCGCTACAACAACCTCCTGACCGTGCCGCTCTACCAGCCGACGCAGACCGAGTCGGCCGAGATCCTGGCGCAGCAGAAGGCCTGGGACGCCGCCTGGAAGCTGCCCGAGGGCCAGGCCCCGGTCGCCTACGTCAAGGACGGCGTGGTCGTCATCAGCGGCATCGACGCCACCCCGGTCCCGATCACCGGCACCTACGACGGCTCCTGGTACGGCGGCGACAAATCGGGCTGGGAGAACGGCTGCGGCAAGGGCAAGGCGGCCAAGAGCTGCAAGAAGTGGGAAGCCAAGCTGAAGATCGCCGAGGAGCGCGCGCAGCGCTGGCAGGCCAAGGCCAAGCGCTCGGCGCGCAAGTGGCTCTCGAAGAAGAGCAAGAAGGACGACGACGAGAAGGACCGCTGGGGCTGGTGCAAGGGCAAGGGCAAGGACAAGCCCGGCCGCTCCTACCGCAGCCGCTAGGGCTTCGGGATCCGCAGCGTCCCCGACACCATCGCCGCGCCGAGCAGGCCGTAGATCGTCGTCAGCGGATGCCAGCGGCCCGGGCCGACCTGCAGCACGCCGCCCCACATCGCGTCGTCGACCGCGCCCGCGGCGAAGGCCGCCGCCAACACCGCGACCAGCAGCAGCGAGGTCGGGATCGGCGCGCCCTCGAAGTATTTGACCTTGCCGGTGGTGGCGTCCGCCAGCTCGGCGGCGGTCACGTTGAAGCGGGCCAAGCGCGCGATGCCGCAGCAGACGAAGCCGATCAGCACCACCGTGTCCCACATCCCGCGGGCGCCCAGGGTGAACGCCAAGACCGCCGGCGCGACGCCGAACGAGATCACGTCCGAGAGCGAGTCCAGGTCGGCACCCAGGCGGCTGCCGCGCTCGAGCTTGCGCGCGACCCAGCCGTCGAGCGCGTCGAGCACGAAGGCCACCGGCAACAAGCCGAACGCCCACCACAAGCTGCCGCGCTGCTGCTCGGCGAGGGCGTAGAGGCAGACGAAGATGGCGCCTGTTCCGCAGGTCGCGTTGCCGAGGGTCAGCAGGTCGGCGAGCGTGAACTCCCGCAGCAACGAGAAATGCTTCTGTGCCATGCCGCCCCACCTTCACCGGCCCGCTTTGCAGCCGCGCGCTTCCTTCGTAGCCTGCCGCGGCGTGTTCGCCAAGTTCCGAAGCCAGCCGGAGGTCGCCATGAAACCCCACCCAACGTCGCTCTTCGCCCGAATTTCCGGCCTCGCCGCGCTGGTCGCGCTCGCCCACCTCGGCCCCCTCGGCTGCACCAGCGAGGAGGACGCCGGCGCCGCCTGTGCCGCCGCAACCGCGCTGACGCCCACGCCGGCCGGTTGCAACCCGCTCGCGCCGGAGTGGGGCGATTGCACCACGCCGTGGCCGAGCGACGTCTTCCGCAGCGTCGACGGCGACGCCGCCTCGGTCGTCATCCCTGCCGCGGCGCAGCCGCTGCGCAAGGACGGCGGACGCATCGACTTCCTCGGCCGGGTGCCCACCGACGGCTTCTCGCGCCTGCCGATCATCGCCGTCCGCGCCGCCGAAGGCTGGAAGCTCGGCCCCGCGGTGGTCGGCTATCCGCTCGCTCCGGGCGCCGCGGATCCGGCGCTCTCGACGCAGACGACGCATCCGACGCTGCTGCTCGACGCCGAGACCGGCGCGCTGCTGCCGCATTGGGTCGAGCTCGATCCGCGCGCCGCCGAACCGGCGCGGCAGGCGCTCATCCTCCGCTCGCTGACGATCTTGCAGCCCGGCCACCGCTACGTCGTCGCGTTGCAGCAGGGCAGCGCGCTGATGACCGCCGCCAGCGCGCCGCAGCAGGCCCCCGCCGGTTTCGCCGCCGCGCGTGACGGGGCCGGCGACGACGCGCTGCGCTGCGCCCTCGAAGCGGACGTCTTCCCTCCGCTGAAGGCCGCCGGCGTGGCGCGGAGCGGGCTGCTGCTGGCGTGGAGCTTCACCACCGCGACCGACCAGAGCACCCGCGGCGAGATGCTGCAGATCCGCGCCGCCGCCCTCGACGCGATGGTGCAGACCCCGGTCGAGGCGACCGTCACCGCCGTCGACGAGCCGAAGAGCGGCAGCCTCGGCCGCCGGGTCGAGGTCGAATTCACCGTCCCGCTCTACGTCGCGCACGATAAGGCCGGCGCCCGCATCCACCGCGGCCCCGACGGCAAGCCGGCGCAGAACGGAACCGCCACCGTGCCGGCGACGATCTGGATCCCGCGCAACGTCCTCGACGGCACCGGTCCCGCCGGCAAAGGCCCCGCTCGGCTGCTGCAATTCGGTCACGGCTTCTTCGGCGACCGCAGCGAGGCCGGCGGCTTCGGCCTGAAGTTCGCCGCCACCCACGGCTTTGTCGTCGGCGCCATCGATTGGTGGGGGATGAGCGTCACCGACCGCGCCAAGCTGATCACCACCGTGCTCGACGACCCCGCCGCGGCGCTCGATTTCGTCGACCGCTTGCACCAAGGGATGGTCAACCAGATCGCTTTTGCCGAGGCGCTGCAGGGCGCGCTCGCCCAGCGCAAGGAGCTGCAGCGCCCGGATGGCAGCCCGCTCTACGATTCCACGCAGGTCTATTTCTACGGCATCAGCCAAGGCCATATCCTCGGCTCGACCTACGTCGCCCTCTCACCCAAGATCGAGCGCGCCGTGCTCGCCGTCGGTGGCGTCAGCTTCGGCCTGATGATGTCGCGCGCCGCGCCCTTCGGCCCCTTCCTCGGCCTGTTCGACATCGTCTCGGCCGGCGCCGACGCCAGCTTCGACATGACGCTGCAGCTGCAGACCCTGATGGACCGCATCGATCCGGTCGCCTGGACCGGCGATATCCTGCAAGCCTCGTTCGCCCCGGCGCCGGCGCAGCGCCGCGTGCTGATGCACGTCGCGGTCGGCGATACCTCGGTGCCCAATATCGCCACCCACGTCCAAGCCCGCGCGCTCGGCCTGCCGCAGCTCGGACCGGCGCCGCGACCGCTCTTCGGCATCCCCGAGCAGGCCGGGCCGATCGACGGCTCCGCGCTCTGCGCCTGGGATTTCGGCTACGCCCAGCCCGACCTCACGGCGGTGCCGAACAAGAGCGAGAACCCGGTGCACAACGACCAGCGCGGCCTCGCGGCCTCGATGGCGCAGGCGAGCGCGTTCTTGCAGCCGGGCGGCAAGGTCGTCAGCACCTGCGACGGCGTCTGCGATCCCGAGTAGGCGGGCCCGACGGGTGCGCTAGAGACGCGATCAAGAAGTCGCCCGGGGCGACTTCTTGACGCGGCTCGTGGAGGGGGAAGGTTCGCGAGAACCACGCTTCTCGCGACCTGGGGGCGCCCAGCCCCCCAGAGAACAGAAGAGAGACTCGGCCAGAAAATGCGAGACTGCATTTTCTGGTCGCGTCTCTAATCCGTTACCGTGAAGCAGATCACCGCCAGCGTGGTCGAGCAGCTCGTGGTCTCCTGCAGTAGCAACGCGTGCCCCGACAGGTCGAGCTCGGTGTTGCGGCCGGTGCCCGAGGTGCTGGTCCAATCCGAGCAGGTGTAGCCGCTGGCGACCTTGCCGTTGGTCAGCGTGCCGGTCCAGCCGTCGGCGTCGGACCACTCCGGGTTGGCGCCCTTGTTCTCGTCGATCTCGCGGCCGTTGAAGGTCCAATAGTCGTAGGACGTGTTGTAGCTGCCGTCGAAGATATCGTTCCAGTTGTTGAAGAGTTTCTGGTTCTTGGTGTTGTAGACGGCCAGCGAGGTGGCGTTGCTGCCCGTGATCAGGTCCTTCACGTTCTGCGTGGAGCTCGAGAGGAACGCCTTCCACGTCTGCTTGTAGCCCGAATCCGCGGCCTCCTTGGCGCAGAGCGCGTCGGCGCCGGCGATGCCGCCAAGCTTGCCGTTGTGGGCGTTGTTCAACCCCGAGATGATGATCTTGGTCAGCGGATTGACCGTGCACGTCCCCGACTTGCAACTCGAGCCCGTGCCGCAGCTGGTGCCGTCGGCCGCCGCGACGTGCTTGCAGCCGGCCGCCTTGTCGCAGCTATCGGTCGTGCAGGCGTTGCCGTCGTCGCAGTTGGTCGTGCCGCTGCCGACGCAGGTCTTGTTGCTGCAGGCATCGGTCGCGGTGCAGGCGTCGCCGTCGTCGCACTTGGCCGTATTCGCGGCATTCGTGCAGCCGCTGACCTTTTCGCAGGCGTCGGTGGTGCAGACGTTGCTGTCGTCGCAGCTCGGCGCCGTGGTGCCGACGCAGGCCTTGCCCTTGCATGCGTCGATGGTGGTGCAGGCGTCATTGTCGTCGCACTTCGCCGTATTCGCGGTGAAGGTGCAGCCCGCGACCTTGTCGCAGCTGTCGTCGGTGCAGACGTTGCCGTCGACGCAGGTGATGGCCTTGCCGGGCACGCATTTGCTCGCGGCGCAGGTGTCGCCGTCGGTGCAGACGCTGCCGTCGTCGCAGGCAGCGGTATTGGCCACGTGCAGGCAACCCTTGTCGAGCGCGCAGCTATCGTCCGTGCAGGGGTTGCCGTCGTCGCAATCGGTCGCGGCTTTCGGCACGCATTTGCTGCCGGCGCAGCGATCGCCCGTGGTGCAAGGGTTGTTGTCGTCGCATTTGGCCGTATTCGCGGCGTGCTTGCAGCCCGAGGCCTTGTCACAGCTATCGTCGGTGCAGACGTTGCCGTCGTCGCAGCCGAGCGCCGCGCCCGGCTTGCACTTGCCCGCGGCGCAGACGTCGCCGCTGGTGCAGGCGTCGCCGTCGTCGCAGATCACCGCCACCTGGATGTGCACGCAGCCGGTTCCCGGCACGCATTGGTCGGCCGTGCAGCCGTTGCCGTCGTCGCAATCCTTGGCCGCGCCCGCGGTGCACTTGGTCGCCGCGCAGAGGTCGGTCGTGGTGCAGACGTTGCCGTCGTCGCAGCCGGCCGTATTCGCCGTGTGGCTGCAGCCGGTGGCCTTGTCGCAGCCGTCGTCGGTGCAGACGTTGCCGTCGTCGCAATCGGTCTTGCCGCCCGCGGCGCAGCTGCCCTTGCTGCAGGTGTCGCCCGTGGTGCAGGCGTCGCCGTCGGTGCAGGCCACCGGCGCGCCGAGCACGACCTCGGCCGCCTTGTGGCTGCAGCCCGTTGCCGGGTCGCAGGCGTCGACGGTGCAGATCTCGTTGTCGTCGCAGTCGAGCGTGCCCTTGCTGGCGCAGAGGCCCTCGACGCAGGCGTCGCCGGTCGTGCAAGCGTCGCCGTCGGTGCAGGTCGCCGCGGTCGGCAGCGTCACGCAGCCCGTCGCCTTGTTGCAGCTCTCGCTCGTGCAGGGGTTGCCGTCGTCGCAATTCGCCGGCGCGCCCGGCTTGCACGTGCCGGCGGCACACGCGTCGCCCGCCGTGCAGGCGTCGCCATCGGTGCAGGGCACGTCGATCGCCTCGTGGATGCAGCCCTTCTTCGGGTCGCAGCTGTCGGCGGTGCAGGTCTCGCCGTCGTCGCAGGAGAAGGTCAGCTGCGCGACGCAGACGCCGTCCTTGCAGGCGTCGTCCGAGGTGCAGGCGTTGTCGTCGCTGCATTTCGCGCTGGTCGGCGCGCTCTGGCAGCCCTTCTTCGCGTCGCAGCTATCGGCCGTGCAGACCTCGCCGTCGTCGCAGCTCTGCTGCGCCCCGGCCTTGCAGCTGCCGCCGGCGCAGACGTCGTCGACCGTGCAGACGTCGCCGTCGCTGCACGGCGCCGTATTCGGCTTGCTCGCGCAGCCCTTCTTCGGATCGCAGCTCTCGGTGGTGCAGAGGTTGCCGTCGTCGCAGTCGCTCGGCTTGCTCGCCACGCACGCGCCGCCGCTGCACGACTCGTCCTCGGTGCAGGAGTTGTTGTCGTTGCACGGCGCCGTATTCGCCGCGTGGGTGCAGCCGGTCTTGCCGTCGCAGCCGTCGTCGGTGCAGGGGTTGCCGTCGTCGCAGCCGAGCGCCGCGCCCGGCTTGCAGGCCCCGCTATCGCAGACGTCGTCCTTGCTGCAGACGCTGCCGTCGGTGCACGGCAGGGTATTGGCCGCGTGCAGGCAGCCGCTCTTCGGGTTGCAGCTGTCGGTCGTGCACGGGTTGGCGTCGTCGCAGGTGTCGATCACCGCGCCGAGGCAGCCGCCAGCGCCGTCGCAGCCGTCGATCGTGGTGCAGACGTTGTCGTCGCTGCAGGTCGCGCCCGTCGCCATCGGGACGCTGCCGCAGCCCTTCTCTGGGTCGCAGGCGTCGGCGGTGCAGGCGTTGTCGTCGTCGCAGTCGAGCGCCGGACCGGGCAGGCAGTCGCCCTTGGCGCAGACGTCGAAGGTCGTGCAGACGTCGTCGTCGGTGCAGGTCGAGGCGTTCGGCAAGTGCGCGCAGCCGGCGATGGCGTCGCAGCTGTCGTCGGTGCAGACGTTGTCGTCGTCGCAGCTCGTCACCGCGCCGGGCAGGCAGGCGCCGGCCTGGCAGGCGTCGGCCAGGGTGCAGACGTTGCCGTCGCTACACGCGGTGCCGGTCAGCGCCTCGTGGGTGCAGCCCGTCTGCGCGTCGCAGCCGTCGGCGGTGCAGGCGTTGTCGTCGTCGCAATCGGGGGCGTTGCCCGCGACGCAGGCGCCCGCGGCGCACGTATCGCCCTCGGTGCAGGCGTCGCCGTCGCTGCAGGGCAGCGCGTTGTCCTTGTGCGCGCAGCCGGCCGCGCTGTCGCAGGCGTCGTCGGTGCACGGGTTGCCGTCGTCGCAATCGGTCACCCCGCCGGGCAGGCAGGCGCCCTGGCCGCAGCCGTCGCCGAGGGTGCAGGCGTCGCCGTCGGTGCAGCTGGCCTGGTTCGGCAGCGTGACGCAGCCGCTGAGCTTGTCGCAGGCGTCGTCGGTGCAGGGGTTGCCGTCGTCGCAGAGCGCCGCCGCGCCGGGCTGGCAGGCGCCGCCGCTGCAGCCATCGCCCGTGGTGCAGGCGTCACCGTCGCTGCACGCGGCGCTATTGTCGCTGTGTTGGCAGCCCAGGGCGGCGTCACAGGCGTCGTCGGTGCAGGGATTGCCGTCGTCGCAGTCGGCCGCGCCGCTGCCGACGCAGAGCCCCGCGGCGCAGATGTCGGTGGTGGTGCAGGCGTCGCCGTCGCTGCACGCCGCCGTATTGGCGGTGTGGCTGCAGCCGGTGGCCTTGTCGCAGGCGTCGTCGGTGCAGGGGTTGCCGTCGCTGCAGGTCGTGACCTCGCCGGGCAGGCAGGCGCCGTCCGCGTCGCAGAGGTCGCCGACCGTGCAGGCGTCGTCGTCCTCGCAGGGGGCGTCCTTGGCGAGCTGGACCATCGCGCAGGTGCCGGCGTCGCTGCACTTCGCGACGTGGCAGGCCGAGCCGAGCTCGGGGCAGTCGTCGTCGACTTTGCAGGGTGTGTCGTTGCCGTCGTTGGTGTCGTCGCCGTCGTTGCCGTCGGTCGGATCGATGTCGCCGCCGATGCCGTCGATGTTGCCGCCGCCGGTGTCGGTGCCGTCGCTCTCACCGCCGTCGCCGTTGCCGCCTGCGTCGGCGGTGTCGCCGGAGGCGTCGCCGAACGCGCCGCCGTCGCCCACCACGTCGGCTTGGCCGCTGATCGCGTCCTCGAAGCTCGGGAAGGAGTCGCCGCAGCCGGCGGCGAAGAGCAGCGCGAACGTGGCCGCGAAGGCGTGGAATTGCATCGAAGAACAGCGCATCAGGAGTCCCCTCTTCGGCGGCCGCGGGGTGAGGTCGCGGCGGCCGGTCCGGGCGGCACCCTAGGCGCCTCGGACCTGTGCGCAACCTTTCGGCGTCGCTTTTCTGGCCGTTTGTTGGCCGTTCGGAGCCTTGCCATCGCGGACCGCCGGGGCTGGCCCCCTGCCACAACCCGCCTAGGCTCGGTCGGTTGGCTCGGTTGCCGCGGTCTCGGCTACTGCACTGTCGAGGGGCGTGCCGTGCGGCTGCTTCGGGCCCGCGGCGGTGATCATGGCCTGGCGAAGGGCCGCCGCCGCTGGCGAGAGCGCCTCCACCCCGCGGTGCACCAGCATCAGCCGCCGCTGCAGCGGGCTCCACGGCGTCGGCGCGCGCACCAACCGGCCCGCTGCGAGCGCCGCGGCCACCGCGACCTCCGGTACCAGGGCCCGGCCCATGCCGGCGGCGCAGGCCGCGACGATGGCGGCGATCTCGCTGGCCTCGACGGCGATCTCCGCTTCGGCTTCGTGCGCGTCGAGCGCGGCGCGGGTCGGCGTCCCGGGCGGGAAGGCGACCCAGGGCAGCGCGGTGGCCTCGTCCGAGTCGGCCGCGCGGACCACCACCAACGTATCGTCGGCGAAGGGCTCGGCGACCACCCCCCGCGGCAGGCGCGCGCCCTCGACCACCACGCCGAGGTCGACCTCGTGCGCCGCGAGCAGGCTCAACGTGGCGCGGGTCGTCGCCTCCCGTAGCCGCAGCCGCACCCCGGGCGCCGCGGCCCGAAAACGCGCCAAGGTCGCCGGCAGCAGGTAGGTCGCGGCGGTCGCGCCGGCGGCGATGCGCACCTCTCCGGCGAGCAACCCCGCGAGCGCAGCGACCGCCGCGCGTCCCGTCTCGACCGCGGCGAGCGCCGCCCGGGCGTGCGGTAGCAGCGCCTGCCCCTCGGCGGTGAGGCCGATCTGTCCGCGGGTCCGGTCGACCAGCCGCGCGTCCATCGCCTGCTCGAGCCGCGCCACCGACATCGAGAGCGCCGGCTGGCTCAAGTGCGCCCGCCGCGCCGCCACGGTGAACGAGCCCGTCTCGTGGACCAAGATCAGGTGCTGCAGCTCGTCGAACATCACGCCCTCCGCCGAGTCTCGCGCGGCCGTCGCGAAGATTCGTAGCACGAATGCTTGCGAGAAGAACAATCGATTTTTCTTCTTCGATCCGCCGTCGCAGCGTGACCTCCGACGCCGGCGGCCACCTCGCGCCGTCCGGACGAGCCGAAGGAGGACGCGATGGCGATGGAATGGACGACGCTGGCGACGCCGGTGCTGTTGGGCCTGCTGACCTTGGCGGTCGGCTGCGGCGCGCTGACGACCTTGGTGGGCCAGGGCGGCGGCCTGCTCTTGTTGCTCTGCCTGACCGCGGCGCTCGGTCCGCTGGCCGCGCTGCAGCTCTCGGCGCCGGCGCTGCTGGTCGGCAACGCGCACCGGCTCTGGGCGATGCGCCGGGCGTTGGATCGCGACCTCGCGCTGCGGCTCGGCGCGGGCGCCTTGCTCGGCAGCATGCTCGGCGGCGTCGCGGCGACGCGGGTGCCGAATGGAGCGCTGCTCACGGCGATGCTGCTGATGGCCGCGCTCGGGCTGGGCAAGCGCTTCGGCCTGCGGGTGCCGACCCCGCCGCGGCGCGTGCTGCCGCTCTGGACCTTCGCCACCGGGGCCATCTGCGCGGTCGGCGGCGGCGCCGGCCTGCTCGTCGCGCCGCTGCTGATGGCGCTGGGCCTCTCGGGTGCGCCCTTCGTCGCCACGGCGGCGGCGGTGGCGGTGTCGATGCATATCGGCCGGGTGCTCGGCTATGGCGCCGGCGGCGGGCTGGAGCCGGGGTTGTTGGCGGCGGCGTTGCCCTTGGCCGGTGCGCTGGTGCTGGGCAATCGGCTCGGCCTCGGGCTGCGCGACCGGGTCGGCGGCGGGGCGCTGGGGCAGCTGGAGCAGGGCGCGTTCGTCGCGGTGGCGGCGGTGGCGGTGTTGCGGTGGTGGGTTGGGGGGTAGTGCGGCGTGGCGATGCCGCACTCCCGTTGCCCGGCACCATCGGGATGTGGCAGCCTCCGGCGGTCGCAAACCGGAGGTCCCCGTGTCCACACGCCCCAAGCAACGCGCGCTTCTGCGCTCCTGGCGCCCCCTCGCCGCCTTGGCGTTGGTCCTCGCCGCCGCCGGAGCGGCCGTCGCCGTGGGTACGCCGACGTCTTCGCCGCTGGTCTGGGGCGGAACGGTCACCGACGACGCCGGCAAGCCCTACGACAAAGCGGTCGAGGTCGCGGTGGCGTTCTACGACGGCCAGGCGGCGACGACGCCGGTCTGCGAGAGCAAGGTGGTCAACGCCGAGGCGAAGACCGGGCGGTTCTCGGTGGTGTTGCCGGATGCGTGCGCCAAGGCGGTGCACGACAGCCCGGATCTGTGGAGCGAGACGGTGGTGGGGCCGAGCAAGACGAAGCTGCCGCGGGTGAAGGTGGCGGCGGTGCCCTATGCGTTGGAGGCGGCGGTTGCTGGCGTGGCGGGCGTGGCGGAGAAGGCTAGCGGGGCGCTGGCAGGCGAGATTTCTGGGCTTTCGGGGAAGGTTTCGGGAGTTGAGGGGAAGCTCGCGAAGTTGGAGCAGGACGTTGCGGGGCTCAAAAGCGCTGGAGGGAGCGGTCCGGATGCGTCCCTCGGCCCCGGTGGCCCGGTCCTTGTTGATGGAAATGGCGTGGCATGGGGCACACACCATGCTTTCGTCTACTCCAGTTCGAGCGCATCGGTCCACGATGCATTGGTCACGCCGAAGGGGTGGGTGGTGTGGCTGAAGTACAAGTGGAGTCCCTCGAGATTCGAGCGTTTTTCATCCATTCTCTATGCCAGTCTGGACTGCACGGGCCCCGGCTACATTGCGAGCCCGAATGTCTTTTGGGCTGAGAGTCAGATGACAGCGTACTCTGACGGGACGAGTTGGAAGCACTTCAAGCAGCCTGCACCAGGATCTGCGTTGATGCCGAAGGTCGATGTCTTGGTGGCCTCCTACCTCCTTGTTGACGGAACGTGCAAGAAGGCTGACAAGCCCTACGCTGCCAAGGTCAACGACGTGGTTCCCTTGACGCTCTCCGAAGTCGGCTTGCCTAGCGTGAATCATCCCAGCGAGTTGTATTGGGGGAAGCCATGATGAGCCAGCACCCGAGCATCCGACGGCGCGGCATCGCAGTGCTGGTGGGCCTGTTTGTAGCCCTCGCGCTACCGGCGTGCGGCAGCGAAGACAAGCCCGACGACGGCAAGGCCAAGGCCGACGCGGTGGTCAGCGACGGCGGCGGCGGCAGCGACAGTGGCAGCGACGGCGGCAGCGACAGTGGCAGCGACAGCAGCAGCAGCAGCAGCGACAGCGCCGGCGACAGCGGCAGCAGCGACGCCACGACCGACACCACGACCACCGGCCCCACCCCCTGCCAATCCGACAAGCAGTGCATCGCCGAGGACCAGGTCTGCAACACCACAGCCGGGCTCTGCGTCGACTGCCTCGCCGACACCGACTGCCCCGCGCCCAACGCCTGCAAGGGCTTCAGCTGCGTGCCGCCGGCGGCAACGTGTCAATCGAGCAAGGAGTGCTCGCCCGAGCAGGTCTGCCACAAGGGCGCGGGGCTCTGCGTCGAATGCGAGACCGACGACGACTGCCTCGGCGGCAAGGCGTGCCTGGAGACGGTCTGCGTCGACCCGAAGCTCGCGGGCAAGGTCTGCACCGCGGGCGAGACGCGCTGCGAGGCCGACGGGCAGCTCGGCGTCTGCAAGGCCGACGGGACGGGCTTTTCGGCGACGGCGTGTCCGAGCGGGCAGGTCTGCAGCGGCGGCGCTTGCCAGGCGCAGGTCTGCGTTCCGGGCACCAAGGGCTGCGACGGCGACAAGGTGACGCAATGCGCCGCCGACGGGCTCTCGCTCGCAACGCTCGAGGATTGCGGCGCCACGGCGGGCTCGACCTGCCTCGGCGGCAGCTGCCAGAGCGCGAGCTGCTCGGCGGGCGACAAGAGCTGCAAGGACGCGGCGACCGCGGTGGTCTGCGCCGGCGGGGCGTGGAAGGAGCAGTCCTGCGGCGCCGGCGAGGGTTGCGTCCAGGGCGCGTGCACCAAGCAGGTCTGCACGCCCGGCGCGAAGAGCTGCATCGGCGCGCAGGTGGCCGTCTGCAACGCCAGCGGCACGGCGCAGGAGCCGGGTGAAGACTGCGACACCAGCGGCAAGGCCTGCATCGCCGGCGCGTGCGTCGCGCAGCAGAGCGGCTTCGCCAGCCACGGCGGGTTCGTCGCGCTGCCCGATACGGCGGCGGCGGGCGGCTACCGCGTCATCGACCAGGGCTTCCGCAGCGGGATGAGCTGCGGCGGCGGCTATTGCCAGACGGGAGGGTTCCGATGAACGAGCACAAGACGCGGCGGATGGCGCTGGGCGTGCTGGGCGGCGTGCTGCTGCTCGGCGGCGCGGTGGGCGTGGCGGTCGCGACCGGGGTGCCGACGAGCTCACCGCTGGTCTGGGGCGGGACGGTGACCGACGACGCCGGCAAGCCCTACGACAAGGCGGTCGAGGTCTCGGTGGCGTTCTACGACGGCCAGGCCGCGACGACGCCGGTGTGCGAGAGCAAGGTGGTCAACGCCGAGGCCAAGACCGGTCGCTTCTCGGTGGTGCTGCCCGATGCGTGCGCGAAGGCGGTGCACGACAGCCCGGATTTGTGGAGCGAGACGGTGGTCGGTCCGAGCAAGACCAAGCTGCCGCGGGTGAAGGTGGCGGCGGTGCCGTATGCGCTGGAGGCTGCGGTGGCTGGCGTGGCGGAGAAGGCTGGTGGGGCGCTGGCGAGCGAGATTTCTGGGCTTTCTGGGAAGGTTGATGGGTTGGACAAGGATGTTGCGGCGTTGAAGGGGGCTAGCGGTGGCGGTGGGGCCGCCGGGACGGTGTGGTTGGTCAAGGATGCGAATGGGGTGACGGTTGGAACGTTTCTTGGGTTCGCTGACTCCGGCGATAGCCTCTCTGTCGTGACGGCATCAGGCTACGTGTTAATTTTGAAGTTGCAGGCGCCTTTTTCCCCCGCTGTCTACTTCACAGGCAGTGGATGTACGGGCGATCCCTATGTGTACGAAGGATATGGTAGTACAGGTCGGGCATTCGTGGTCTTGGAGAATGGCAAGCAGAGGCAATTTCGCGCCACCGGCGGCTCTGCAAAGAATTCTCTCAAGCCGCTGAGCATCTTCAACTCAAACGGCTGTGTGTCGTTTGGCAACTTAACGTCCAACCTTGTTGCAATCGAAGAAGTCACCGCCGCGGAACTCGGGATCCCCACCACCATCGCCTATTCCTTGAAGCTGGCGGCTGCGAAGTAGATCTGTCGAAAGCGACAGGTGTCGATATGGAAGTAGCTTTGCGGATTTCGCACTGCGCACGACCATCGACCGTCTCCCTACCCAACCCCATCCCGCCGTCAAGGTCGAAGCCGAAGCGGAGCGAAGGCGAAGCGCCAAGGCGGCGCAGCCCATCACGCCCAACCTCGCCGTCCCTTGCGGGGGCACGCCGACTCATGGCGCTCGAAGTGAATTGAACGATTCTGGAGGCGTGAGAGCGACGGTGTGCGTTGTAGATTGGGCCCTCGCCTGCGGTCTGCGAATCCGCACGCGCTTGGCTCGGGCCCCCTCTTCGGACGGGGGAGTTTCAAAGAGGGGCCCACCCCTCTTTGATCCACGAACCGATCGTCACACCTCCGACCCTTCCCCCACCCCCCGCCGTCTGCAACACTGCCCCCGGCAAAAGCCCGGAGGCCCGCCATGACCCCCGCCCAGACCGCCCGGATGCTCCTTCGCCTGCACGGCTGGACCGCCCACGTCCAAGACGACCTGCCCGAGCGCTGCGTCGTCGTCGCCGAGCCGCACACCAGCAACTGGGACGGCTACTACATGGTCCTCGGCAGCCTGGCGCTCGGCCTCGAAGCGCATTGGATGATCAAGGCCGAGCACGACCGCGGCGTCATCGGCGACTTGCTGCGCAAGACGCGCGCGGTCTTCGTCGAGCGCGGCAAGGGCGGTGCGGTGCGTTCGGTGGTCGAGGCGTTCAAGGGCAAGGAGCGGATGCGGCTCTCGATCGCGGCCTCGGGCACGCGCAAGCACACCGACCATTGGCGCACGGGCTTCTTGCAGATCGCGCGCGAGGCCGACGTCCCGCTCGCGCTGGGCTACGTCGACTACGCCCGCAAGCAGGTCGGCATCGGCCCGGCGGTCGACTGCCACCTCCCTGACGACGAGCTCATGGCGATCATGACGGAATTCTACGCCGACAAGACCGCCGCCATCCCGGCCAACAAGAGCCCCGTGGTCTGGACCTCGCAGGCCGCCAACCGCAAGGGATAGCCCAATGCCCACGCTCCTCCTTCGACGCGGCCTGCTGCTGGCCGTCGTCGGTTCGCTCGCTTTTGCCGCGTGCAGCGACGATCCCACCGGGCCGGACGCCGCCGCAGCCGTCGATGCCGGCGCTGACACCGCGACCGCGGCCGATACCGCCGTCGCCGATGCCGACGCCGCCGGCCGTGGCGCCGCGGATGGCGCCGCAGACGCCGCGAATCCGGGCCCGGACGTGCTGCAATTCTCCGACGTGCCCTGCGAGGGCCCGACGCCGAGCGCCGCGGCGCTGGTCAAGGCCGGCAAGGACACCGCGTCGACGCCCTGGCCGGCGGGATCGCGGGTGCTGCCCGGCGGGCGGATGGTGACGCCGGCGGGCACGCAGACCGCGATGGTCGGCTTCCCGATCGCGGCGAAGGCGCTGCCGGACGGGGTGCACGTCGCGGTGCTCAACACCGGCACGGCGGTGCGGGCGATCCAGGTCCTGCGCTTGGACGACGCCAGCATCGCCGCCGAGGTCGAGCTCGAAGACGCCTTCGCCGGGCTCGCGGTCGACGGCAAGAGCGGCATCATCTGGGCCGCCGGTGGCGACGCCGACCGGGTCGAGGCCTGGCAGCTGGCCGAGAGCGTGACCGAGACCGGGGTCAAGGTCCTGCAGCCCGTCATGCAGATCCCTGTCGGCGGCTACCCCGCGGGCCTCTCGCTCTCGGCCGACGGCGGCGAGCTACGGGTCGGCTCCTACTACGGCGAGAAGGTCGTCTACCTCGACACCGCCAAGGGCAGCGTCAGCGGCGAGACCAAGCTCGGCCACCGCGCCTACGGCCTGCTCGAGCTGCCGGCCGACGCCAACGGGCAGGGCGCCGAGCTGGTGGTCGCCGGCTTCGGCACGCGCTCGCTCTCGCGCATCGACCTCGCCTCCCGCAAGGTCACCGCCGCGCTCGAGGTCGGCAGCAACCCGCAAGGGATGGCGGTGAGCAGCGACGGCAGCCGGCTCTGGGTCGCGCTCTCGGACGAGCACGTCGTGGTGACCCTCGACCGCGCGACCGGCAAGGAGCTCGCGCGGACGCTGATCGGCGAGCCGGGGCTGGGGCTGACTGCGGGCCTGGGCGGCGCGGTCGGGCCAGGCGCGAAGGGCTCACTCGCTGCCGACGCGATTCTGCCGGGGTCTTCGCCCTCGACGCTGCTGCTCGACGAGGCGCGCGGCGAGTTGTTGGTGGTGCGCGCGGCGGACAACGCCATCGACATCCGCGACCCCGATACGCTGGCCCGCAAGGGCGCCATCCCGACCGGCTGGTATCCGACCGACGTGGTGCTGGCCGATGGCGGCAAGACGTTGGTGGTCGCCGAGGGCAAGGGCATCGGCGCCGGGCCGGTCTACGAGACCTCGGGCAAGAAGGCGATGAAGGGCGCGGTGACCATCGTCGACCGCGCCGGGCTCGACCTGGCCGCGGCGACGGCGGCGGCGGATACCAACCTGCGGCGGCCCGAGAGCTTGTTGCCCTTCGACTGCAAGGGCGTCTTCCCGGTGCCGACCGCGCCGGGTGGGCCGACGCCGATCAAGCGGATCGTGCTGATCGTGCGGGAGAACAAGACCTACGACTCGGTGCTCGGCGACCTCGAGGGCGCCGACGGCGACAAGGAGATCGTCGAGTTCGGGCCGACCATCACGCCGAACCTGCACGCGCTGGCGAAGGCGTATACGGCGCACGACAACTTCTACGCCGACTCGGAGAACTCGCATCAGGGCCACCTCTGGCTGACGTCTTCGTTCGTCAACGATTACGTCGAGCGGACCTGGACCGAGGGCAGCCGCAACGGCTCGGCGATCAAGACCGACCCGGTGATGGACCGGGCGCAGCCGGACTTCGGGACGTTCTTCACGCTGCTGATCCGCAGCGGGATCGACTTCCGCATCTTCGGCGAGGTGGTCGGCACCAGCGGCAAGGAGAAGGGCCCCGACGGCGTGCAGCAGACCGTGATGAGCCACGTCGACGCCGAATTTCCGGGCATCTTCTACAATACCGAGATCCCCGACGTGGACAAGGCCGAGCACGTGGTCAAGCGGCTGATCGACGAGGACGATTGGCCGCCCTTCGTCTACATCCTGCTGCCTTGCGACCACACCTACGGCACCAAGAAGGGCAAGAAGACGCCCGAGTCGATGGTGCACGACAACGACGTCGCCACCGGCCGCATCGTCGACGCCATCAGCCACAGCAAATATTGGAACGAGACGGCTGTGTTCATCACCCAGGACGACAGCCAATCGGGCAGCGACCACGTCGACTACCACCGCTCGCTGCTGGTCGTGGCGAGTCCGTGGGCCAAGCGCGGCCACATCAGCCACGTCCACACCTCGTTCCCTTCGCTGTTCCGAACCTTCGAGCTGATCTTCGGGCTGCCGCCGATGAGCCGCTTCGACGCGCTGGCCGCCCCGCTCTTCGACGCCTTCACGATGCAGCCCGAGCCCAAGCCCTACGCCTACGCGCCGCGGACGCTGCCGGTGCGCTTCAACGGCGGCAAGGCCGATTGGATGAGCCGGCTCTCGGCGTGGATGGACTTCTCGGGCCCGGACCGCAACCCCGACCTCGGCGCGCTGCTGCACTATTACCGCCTCGGCCGCGTGCTCGAAGGATCGCGCATCGCGCCGATGATCCGGGGCGAGAAGCCGTGGACCCCGCCGCCCGGCCGGCGCGACCTGGCGGATTTCGACGACGACGACGCGGAAGAGGCCGACGCGCACGACGCGGCGATGGCCTATGCGCGGGCGTATTTCCGCGAGCATCCGGAGAAGCGGGCGTGTTGGAGCCGGAAGGTTCCGGGGTGTGCTTGGAAGCGCGGTCGGTGACAGCGCCGGTTCGGGGGGTTGAGCCTGAATTTGTTGGGTAACCCGGCCACTGAAGTGGCGGGCTATCATTGCGCCGTCCGCCTTCGCGGACGGCAAGACCGAGTTCAACGTCAGCTATCGGCGATGTGACTACCAGACGCTCGCGGGTACCTGTGCGAGCGCGGCTTGGTGTTCGACCGGTCGGCTTGCCCGGAATGCCGCAAGAGCGGCGCGGCGAAGTGCTGCGAAGGATCGTTGTGGCTTGATGGACTCCAAAAGCTCGGTCCAACGTTTCTGCGCGGAATCGATCCTTCCGGTTCGGAGGAGCCTGCTCACGGCCTCGAGCTCGGAGTCGATGAAATCGAGTTCGAGCGCGCGAACCTCGACCAGTTCGTCGCGGTGCAGGCCATAGACTTCGACCGAACACGCGCCGTTGGGTGTGTTCCCGGAGACGTGACCGCGTGCCTCCCCGACGACATCGAAATGCAGGTGTGCTTCCGGATTCGCAGTAGGCTCCGCTGGGTCGAGGAGGAGAGGATTTTCGTGGCCTGGTGGCTGTGCCTGGGCGCGAAGGCGCTTGGTGGGGTCGACGAGCGGAAATTGGTCGTTCTTGCTGCTGCGGTTGCACGATGCACAAGCGAAGAGGAGGTTCTCCCACGTCCAGGCGAGCCACCAATAGCCGGGGTCAGCTCGTCCGCCGCTGCGCTGCCGAACGCTGGCTTTCGGGCGGAAGTGTTCGACGTCGTTGTAGCGCAGAGGAACGCGCATCTCGCAATGGCAGCACTTTCGGAATTGAGCCCGCCACAGATCGCCGGCGACCGCCTGGTATGCCTTTCCGACGAGTTTCGCGGTCAGCGGGACCGGTTCGACGGCATGAATCGCGTGCGGATCGCCTGCCAGTGCGCCCCCCACACGTTGGATTTCCTGCTGCCTGATCGCTGCCAGGGCGGCCGGCTCGTCCCCGCGTGCAACGCGAATCACGAGCTCGCCTCAGTCCAGCGATCTTCGGCAATTCCGGCTGCCAGCAGTTCATTGCGCAATGCGTCGATCTGACCCTGCTGCTTCTTCGAGGGCTGCCCGCGTGTCCTCGTGGCTGTCGTCTCGTCGCCGGCCATCGCCAGCAGATCGCGCAGTTGGCGCAGCTTCCCGCGCAATTCTCCCGCTCTGCTGCTCTGCACGCCGAAATAGGTCGATAGCAGCTGTGCCGCCGTGAGGAGCTGTGGCGGCTCACCCGGCTCACCCTGCTGCGAGGCGAGGACGCCGCGCTCGTCGTCCATCTCGAGCACGACCACCTGCTCGGGACGCAAGTCGGCGATGACCATCGGCGAATGCGTCGAGGCGATGATTTGCAGTCGCGGAAAAGCCTTCGAGAGCGCTGGAACTACCGAACGCTGCCATCCCGGGTGGAGGTGCAGGTCGACTTCGTCGATCAGCAGGACACCGCGCAGCTCGGCTGGGTCGATGACGCTTCCGGCTCCCTCCGCCAGTGCTGCACGACCAATCACGTCGGCCACCAACGCGATGACCGATTGGTAGCCGTGCGAGAGCCAGCTCGCCGGCACCTTGCTCGCCTGCCGATCTGCTCCAATCTGGAACCGACGCGATTCGACAAGCGACGCCGCCGTGGTGACGCCGTTGCGGCCGCGAAGCTCCAAGCTTTGGAATCCCGGCATCAACCCCGGCTGCTGCAGCACCGTTCTCAGCGCACGCGCGAAGCCTTTCGTGTCCTTGAGGATATCGGCGAAATTGGTCGCGACGAGCCGTCCGTGGTCGACGCTGTCGAAGAGCGAGCCGAGTTGGCCGAGGATCGGCAACGTCGTCGAGACCGACGCCATCGGTGCCGGCAGGCTGCGGTTGACGCCGTAGCCGGCGACGAACCAGCCGGGAAGGCTGGCGTTGCGGATATCGTCGAGTTCGGGCGCTCCGAGCATCGCCAATCGGCCCTGGCGCTGCTCTCGGTAGCCGAAGAAAGCGCCGCTTTCGCCACCATCCAGCGACCACGTTGCGTGATCGTTCGTACCCTGCACCCCGTAGGCTCGGCTCGCGGCAGAGCCTTCGGCCAACGTGACCTCGGCTGTGAGTTCCAGCGGGCCGTTCGCCCCGATGCTGCGGATCTCGTCGGCGGTGCAGAGCTTGTTGGTGACGTTGGACCCGGCCAGCGTCGCAGCGATCGACCGGAGGAGGGTCGTTTTGCCGGTGCCGTTCTGTCCCAGGAGGACCGTGAGCATCCTCGGCTCGTCGCCGGTGGCCAATTCCAGCGTCAGATCGCGAATCTGCCGTGCGTTTCGGATGCGGATCTTGCGAACGTACATGCTGTCCCCGCTCTCCGTCGGCGCCCGGCCACGCCTGCCCGAAGCTAGCATCGAGCGAGACGGTGCGCCAATCCGCACAGCTGGCGCTACACCCCCGTCAGCAGCAGATCGAGCGCGGCGAGGATCTCGTCACGGTGTGCGTCGAGCCGCGTCACCTCCTCGCCGAGCAGACGCGTCTCCAGCCCGACGAGCTCCGGTACGACCGCCACGACCTCGATCCCCTCGACCTCGAAGACAGGCATCAAGCCCGCGAGTCGCGGACCGGGCACCAGCTCGGCGCGATAGAGCGGCACCACGACCCGGGTGCCGAGGCCGGCGAGCAGGTCGGCCTGCACGACGAGCAGGTAGGGGACGGCCGCTGCGCCATCCCGATCGGCGTTGCGACAGACATCGAGGAAGTGCATCAGAAGCGCTTGTGCCGGGCGCCGAAGCTGCCGTTCGTCGCGACCCGCTCGTTGTAGGTGTCGATGGCGTCGGCGTTCTCGCGCTGCCAACGCTCGGCCTCCAGCTCGCGCAGCCGCACGACGAGCGCAGCCTCGAGCGTCTGGGAGAGGTTGAGGCCTGCGGCGCGGGCGCGATCGATCAGATCGGAATTGACGCGCAGGTTCGCGGCGCGCCGAGGGGCTCCCTGGTCGTAGCTGAAGGTCATCGGATCGGCTCCCATCTCAAAGTGCGCATAGGTTGTGCGCACAACCTGCACCAACGTAGTGCGCACAGGGCGACCGCGCAACAAGATTGGATCTTGGGCTTCGCATCAGGCACGACTTGCATGCGCGACGGCCGCTTGTCATCGTCCGCCACACCACGCAGCACCACCGAGGAGGAGCCTGTGTCGAGTGCCAAGCCGTCTTCGATGTCGAATCTGCCGTCGGGATGCGGACTCGCGACAATCCTGCTGCTGACCGGGCTCGTCGCCGGCTGTGGCACGTCGTCGAGCCCGAAGGTCGTCTTCAGCGCGGGGGGAGGCGACGCCAGCGTCGACGCCAGCCCGGACACGAGCGACGTCGCCGTCGACAAATGCGAGACCAACCTGGATTGCGCGGCGCCCGAGGGCTGGTGCGACCGCGAGGAAGGCCGCTGCGTCGCGTGCCTGCTCGATCACCACTGCGGCGCGAAGAAGACCTGCGTGGCGCGGACCTGCTACGACGAGCGGCTCTGCAAGAGCGACAAGGAGTGCGCGGACATCGGCGGGGTCTGCGACAAGGTCGCGGGGCGCTGCGGCGATTGCGTCAGCGACGCCGATTGTACGGGGCTCCGCTCCTGCGTGCTGGCGCATTGCCTCGCGCCGTCGGTGCCTTGCTCCAGCAGCAAGCAATGCCTCGGCCTCGGCGGAGTCTGCGACAAAGACCTCGGCATCTGCGTCGAGTGCGCCTCGCAATCGGATTGCGCCGCCGGCCTCAGCTGCGTCTCGACCTATTGCGTGCCCTGAGGGCGCGGACGCCGGGATTCTCGGTCAACCGCGCGGCAACCGGCGGAAGCGGAAATAGGTGGCGTGGCCTTCGAGCGCCTTGGCCTCGTAGCGGGTCTCGGGCCAGTCGTCCGGGCGCTCGAGCCAATCCTCTGGCCGCTCGCCGATCCAGGCGAAATCGGCGCAGGCGTTCATCTGCTCGATCGTCCACTCGCGGTAGATGGGGTGGTCGGTGCCGACCCGGAATTCGCCGCCATCGACCAGGATGCGGGCGAGATCGTCGAGGTTCTTCGGGCCGACGAAGCGCCGGCGGGCGTGGCGCGCCTTCGGCCACGGGTCGGGATGCAGCAGGAAGACGCGCTCGACCGAGGCATCCGGCAGCTTCCAGATGACGTGGCGGGCGTCGTCGCCGTAGACCCGGATATTCTCGATGCCGCCTTCCTCGACGTGGGTCAGCAGCCCGGCGATGCCGTTCAGGTAGGGCTCGCAGCCGATCAGGCCGACGTCGGGGTGCGCCTGCGCCTGCCAGGCCAGATGCTCCCCCTTGCCGAAGCCGATCTCGAGCCACAGCGCGCGCTTCGGGCGATGGAACAACGCCTGCGGGTCGAGCATGGCCTCGTCGTCCGGCAGCCCCACGGAGATGCGCGGCAGCAGGGTCTCCATCAAGCCCTGCTTGCGGGTCGAGAGGTTCTTGCCCTTGCGGCGGCCGTGGAAGCGGCGTTCGGGGTCACGGATTGGCGACATCTGGCTCGTCTCGGGGCGCTCGGCTGGCCCGCAGTCCTCGGCCGGCGAAGCTACGCTCGGCGCTGTGCACGAGCAAGCCGAACCGATCGCGGGTGCAGGCGAGCTACGACGCGACCACGGCAGCGCACAGCGCCCGCGAAAGCTCCGACCACGGCCCCGGCATTTTGCTAATGCCCGTGGCCCTCGTGGCCCTCGGCGGCGGGCGCAGCCTCACCGGCGGGAGCGGCCTCGGCCTTCGGCGCGGCGGCGGCGTTGTGCACCAGCTTCATCTTGCAGCGCGGGCAGGTGCCGTCACCCTCGGTCTTGCGGGCGTAGTGGACGGTGCCCATATCGCAGTACCAGACGTCGTCCGGCAGCTGCGCCTTCTGCACCGGCGGGTCGAAGTTGGTGCCCTCGGCCGAGACCTCGACCTTGGCGGGCGCCGCGGGGGCCTTCTCGGCGGCCGGGGCGGCAGGCTTGGCGGCTTCGGCGGCTGGGGCCTCCTCGGCCTTGGCGGCTTCGGCAGCTGGGGCCTCCTCGGCGGCTGCTTCGGGCTTGGCGGCGGGCTCGGCCTGCTTCTTCTCGCAGCCGGTGAGGGTGGTGGCCAGCGCGGCGCAGAGGCCGGCGGTGAAGAGGAACTTGCGCATCTCGTCTCCTTTTCGGCGCAGAACGCGGCTGCGCGCGGCGGGAGGCTAGCGCAGGAAGGCGGGCTTGTCGCGGGGGGCAGGGCGTCGGCTGTCGGGCATCGGCAGCGCGCGGTCCAGGGCGCGGCGGAGCAGGCCGGCTTCGGCGCGGATGCGGTCCGGATCGGGAGCGAAGCGGCCGAGGCGCCGATGCCGATACCGATGCCGCGGCACGAGCGCCCGCGCCTCGGGCGACTCGTCGGCGCCGGGGCGCGCGTGGCCATCGACGGTGCGGCCCCGCGGCGGCTCGCTGGCGACGTCGCCGCCATTCGGGGCGGTGGAGACGATCCAGAGCGTCCCGCGCCGGGCCGCGCGGTGGCCGACGTGGATCGTCAGCGCCAGCCAGCGGCGGTCGGGTGATTCGTGGGCGTCGAGGCGCAGGTCGTCGAGCGCGGCGGGCAGCGCCTCGCGGTGGACGAGGCGGTAGCCGCCGTCGGCGGCGCGGCGCAGCACGCCGATCATCGCCGGCGTGGGGCGCACCACGACGGCGAAGAGCGCGCCGCCCTGGGTCTGCACCAAGCGGTCGGAGGGGCCGACGACTTCGACCGCCAGGCCGCCGCGGTCGATGATGCCGCGCTGCTCCAGCGCCGCCTTGACCCCGGTCGCGACGTGGAGCCGGTCTTCCACCGCGCCCTCGGTCGAGAGGCGGACGATATCGAGCGGCGCGCCGATGCGGTTCGACGTATGCCAATCGCCCTGGCGGTAGGCGAGGCGGCGGCTGTCGCTGCTCCAGCCTTGGAAGCGGATCCACGACGTCTGCAGGTTCAGCGGGACCACGACGTGCGCGACGCTGCCGCTGTCTCGCGGCGCGACGTCGCCGGGCCGCTGGGCCCACGCCGTCTCGCCCGCGCAGACGGCGCTGGCCCCGGCGATCGCGAGCGCGGCGAGCGCGCGGGCGAGTTGGCGGGGAGCGGGCAGGGTGCGGCGGCGAAGCTGGGCGCGGGACGTCATCACGCGGCGAACCTAAGCCAGCCGAACGTTCAGCGCCAGGAAGCCGAGAATTCCGTAGATCTCGCTCCCGTCTCGTGCGTCGTTGCCTCGAATCTTCGCGTGGCGCCTCTGGCGCGCGGTGCGTCCGGGCGCTGCGCGGTTTGGAGGTGTTCCCATGAATACGGGTATTTTGCTCGTGGTGGCAGGCAGCATCCTCGGCCTCTTCGGGCCGGCGTTGTTGCCCTTCATCACCATCATCGAAGAGGAGGCCAACGTGCCCGGGTGGCAAACCGCACCCGGCGCCGCGGCGCTGCTCCTCGCGCTCTCGGCGCTCTCGCTCGCGGCCCTGGTCGCCAAGCGGCGGCGTCTGCAGGGGCTCGGCGGCGTCCTCGGCCTCATCGCGCTCGGCGAGCTGGGCCTGATGGCCTGGACCTGGGCCGACGTCTGGGCCTTGGTGCCGTGCGAAGAGTCGGGGCTGGCGCTCTGTGATCCGCGCACCGGCACGCTCATGGCCGAGACGCTCGTGCGCCTCGACTGGGGCGTGGCGGCGGTCGTCACCGGCGCCATCGCGACCTTCGTCGGCGGCCTCATCGTGCTGCTCGCGCATCCGGAATTCGGCCGCGACGAGCGCTTCCTGCGCATCCGCATGGCGTGGCAGGGCGGCACGTTGGCCGAGCGCGTGCTCTTCCGGCGGGACGTGGTCAGCGTCGGCGAGCGGGAGGGTGCGACCTTCCAGCTCCCCGCCGCGGGAATCGGGCTGCATGCGCTCTTCTCGCCCTTGCCGGATGACCGTTGGCAGCTCGTGGCACCGGCCATCGGTGAGCTCGAGTTGTTGCGGCGCGGCGAGATCGTCCACTGCGAGGCGGGTGAGCCACAGATCGTCCAGCGCGGCGACTGCGGCATCCTCCGGCTCGCCGACGACCTCACCCTGAGCTTCGACTTCATGGCCGCAGAGACGGCTGTGCTCACCGGGGCAAACGGTGGCGGGTGGGAGCTGCTCGCGCCGCTCTCGGCCGTCTCGTTGCTGGCGCTCGGCGTGCTGCTCTCGGGCATGCTCACGTCGCGACGGCACGATCGCACGTCGATCGAAGAAGATCTCGCCCAGCGCCGCAGCGCGCTGATCGAGGTCGCCCTGGCCGACGAGTTCGAGCCCGAGCCGGAAGAGATGCCCGAGGACATCGCGCCGCCCGAAGATCAGACCACGGCCAAGCGCGCCGAGGGCGAAGAGGGCAAGTTCGGTGACCCCGACATCGACCCGCGTCGGGAGTCCAAGACGCCCAAGCTCGACGCCGCGATGGTCGACAGGATCAACGTCCGGGACCTCGGCATCGCCAAGGTCCTCGGTGGGCAGCAGGCGCTCGAGGGCGCGCTCGGCGCGGTGATGGCCGGCGAGACCGATTCGCTGCAGTCCAAGCTCGCGGTCGCGGTCACCGGCGAGGGCGCCGAGCTCGTCATCGGCCACGGCCCTGGCGGCATGGGCTTCCGCGGTACCGGCAGCGGCGGTGGTGATCCTGCAGGGACGGGCCGGATTCGCGGCCTGGGTCCGATCGACACCGGCGGCGAGCTCGGCCGGCGCTCGAACGTCTCGACCGGGCGGAAGAGGCGGCGCTCCGTGGGCAATATCGCGGTCGCCTCGGCGATGCGCGCGCCGATGCATTGCGATCGCGGCGATATCGTCAAGCAGGTGAAGCGGCGGGCCGCGGCGCTGAGGGGTTGCTACGAGCGTGAGCTGATGAGTCGGCCCGCGCTCGCCGGCAAGCTCGACGCGATGTGGACCATCGACGTCGAGGGCAAGGTGCAGAACGCGAAGATCGCGGCCACGACGTTGAAGAACGCCGCGGTCGAGGATTGCGTCATGCGCGCCATCTCGCGGCTGCGCTTCAAGGTGCCGGAAGGCGGCATCTGCGTGGTGCGCTGGCCCTTCGTCTTCGCGCCGGGCTGAGGTCCATCGCCCGTGGGTCGGCGGCGGGAGCGATCTCGTCGCCGGCCTGCGGGCCCCCCAGACGACCGCGGCTAGAGCACCCAACGCGGCAGGGTGTCGAGCGCGACGTTGCCGCAGGCGAGGACGCGGCGGTGGAAGCCGGCGAGGTCTTCGTCCTTTCCGGCTGCGCGGCGTTGCGCCCGCCACTGCTCGCGCAGGCGGAGGATTTCGCGCTGGCCGACGGCGTAGCTGATCGCTTGGCCGGGCCAGCCGAGGTAGCGCGTGACCTCGGAGTCGGCGTGCTCGGCTTCCATCCCGGCGAAGCGGACCATGAGCTCGACGGCGCGGTCGAAGTTCCAGGGTTGACCGGCGTGGAGCGGCGCGTCGCGGGGGATCTGCAGCCCCAGGTGCAGGCCGATATCGACCACGACCCGGCAGGCGCGGGCCATCTGGTTGCAGAGGTAGCCCAGGCGCGCCGCGGCGCTCTGGTAGTGGCCGAGCTCGTCCATCCGCTGCTCGGCGTAGAGCGCCCATCCCTCGGCGAAGCCGCTGTAGCCGTAGGCGACGCGGTGCAGGCGGGAGAGTCGATCCGCCATGGCGACCTGCAGCCCGACCTGCAGGTGGTGGCCGGGGAAGCCCTCGTGGAACGCGGTGCTGATCTGATCGAAGAGCGGGACGGCGCGCTCCTCGGGCTCGCCGTAGACGATGGCGCCCGGGCGGGAGAGGTCCTCCGAAGGCGGCATATAGTACGCGCCGGGCGGGCTGCCGGGCGGGGCGAGGCGGATCTCCAGCGTCCGCAGCGCCTCGGGCACCTCGAATTCGATGGTTCCGCCGGTCGAGCCGTCGATCGCCGCCAACGCCTGCGCCTGCACGCGCTGCATCTCCGCGAGGAAGGCCGCGCGGTCGGGGCTGGCGTAGGCCGGATCGTGCTGCACCAACCGCAATGCCTCTTCGACGTCGCCGCTCGGCACCAGCCGCGCCGCCTCGCGCTCCTGCTCGGCCCGCAGCGCCGCGACCCGCTCCCAGCCCCAGGCGTAGGTCTCGCGCAGGTCGAGGTCGGTGCCGAGGAAGCGCCGCACCGCGCGGCGGTAGCGGGCCTCGCCGACGCCATCGACCTCGGTCGTCCGCGGCAGGAAGGTCTGCGCGAGCCAGCGGCCGAACGCGGCGTAGGCCGCCGCGACTTCGGCCGCGACCTCGCCGCCGGCGGCTGGCTGCATCGCTTCGCATTGCGCGATGACGCGGCGGACCTGCCGCGCCGCGACCTGCTGGCCACGCTCGGCCCCGGCGAGCAGGTTCTGCTGGTAGCCACGCAGGGCCGCGGGCAGGGCTGCGCGGCGCGCGGCGGCTGCGGCGGCTCCGGCGTCGCTGGCGGTGTCTTGCGTGTCGAGCGCCATCGTCAGCAGCTGCGGCGGCGAGGCGAGGTTGTTCAGGTCGACGGCCGGGTCGTCGTGGTCGAGCGCGTCCTGCTCCAGGGCGAGGAAGTCGAGCAAGACCTCGTGGGCCAGGCGCTCGTCGTGGCTCTCGACCGGTGGCAGCGCCGCCGCGCGGTCGGCGAACTCCCGCAAGATCGCCGCGCGTTCGGCGTCGCCGAGGGGCGAGAGATCGTCCCAGCGGTCGTCGTGGCCGGCGACGCCCCAGAAGGTGGCGCGGATCGGCGAGGCGGCGGCGAAGGCGTCGACCAGCTCGGAGGAGAGGGCAAAAACGGGATGTTTCATGGCTGGGTCCAGACGGCGAGCTCGTTGCCGCTCGGGTCGAGGAAGGCGAAGCGTCGTCCGCCCGGGAACGCGAAGATCGGCACGACGACCTCGCCACCGGCGGCGCGCACCGCGGCCTCGGTCGCGTCGATCTCCGCCGAATACAAGATGACCAGCGGCCCACCGCGGCTGCCCGCGTGGTCGGCCTGCAGCCGCAGCCCGCCGGCCTCACCCTGGCCGCCCGGCCGGACGATGCCCGTGTAGCCGGGGCCGTAGTCGTTGAAGCGCCAACCGAAGGCGGCGGCGTAGAAGGCGCGCGCCGCGGCCATGTCGTGTACCGGCAGCTCGATATAGTCGATGGCGTGGTGAATCGGCTGCGCGCCGGCTTGCTCGTGGCTCATGGCGATCCTCGTCGGGGTGGCTACCCGCCGCAGATGCGGGGGTCGGCGGCGAGCAGGCTGCTGCGCACCGTCAGGGTCTTCGACGCGAGCATCGCGCCGTCGTTCATCTTTGCGACCTGCAGCAACATCGGGCCGCGATCTGGCTCTCCGGCCAGGACGCCGTCGCGGTCGAGCTTGGTCTTGGGCTGGCCGTGCGGGCTGTAGTCCGGGTGCGCGTCGAAGACCTCGGTCACCAGCGGGTCGTCGAAGAAGACCTGCGCGGTGTGCACCGTCGCGTCGGCGAGGCGCACCTGCACGTGGATATGCACCGCGCGGCTCGGGTAGAAGCCCGGAAAACAGGTGTCGAAGGCGACCCGGCCGGCCTCGTCGGTGAGCTGCCGGCCGCGGAAGTAGTTGGCCTCGGGGGCGGCAGGATCGGCGCCGTAGCAGCGCGGCGGGTCGGGCGTCGGCCCCGAATACACGCCGCGGCTGTCGGTATGCCAAATCCACACCTCGGCCCCGGCGAGCGGCGCGCAGCCATCGTCCCATAGCCGCAGCAGCAGGCGCACCGGCAGGCCCGGCTTGCCCTCGCTGACGTCGACCCGCAGCGGGCTGGCCTCGGTCGTGCACGGGCCGTCGGTCGTGGCGCAGACCAGCGCGCAGCCACCGACGCTCGACCCGGCGAAGGGGTCCGGATAGCTCGCTTTGCCGGTCATCGCCGCGGTGCCGCCGCTCGCCCAGCCGGCCGGTGGATGGGCGGCGGTGTCGACGTCGGTGAGAGTGTCAGCGTCGGTGAGAGCGTCGGTGCCGGTGTCGGTGTCGGAGGCGGAGGCGCCCGTCGGCCCGGCCTTGTTGCCACCGCAGGCGGCGAGCAGCGCGGTGGCGCCAGCAGCTCGCAGCAGGCCCCGGCGGCTCATCGCCTTCGAAGCTGGAGTCGACAGTGGCTCGGTCGGTCGCGTCATGCGGGCCCGAGCCTGCCCGATTCGCCGACCGCACTCCAGCCTTGCGGGTCGCATCGCGCGCGGCGATGCTCGGCGGCAGGGTTCATCGCAGAGGGAGGATCGCATGGAGAAGCCGAACGCCGAGACCGTTGCGCACTACGAGGCCTTGCTGCCCGCCGACCCACGCGTCGCGCCGGGCAAGATGTTCGGCCACGTCTGCGCCTTCACCGGCGGCCACATGTTCTTCGGCACCTTCGCGCAGACCTTGATCGCCCGGGTCGGGCCAGATCGGGTGCCAGAGCTGCTCGACGCCGAGGGCCTCGCGCAATTCGAGCCGATGCCAGGGCGACCGTGGCGCGAATACGTGCAATTCGACCCGCGCGCGATGGACCCCGACGAAGCCCGCACGTTGGTCGCCGACGCGCTGGAGTTCACCGCCGGGCTGCCGCCGAAGCCGCGGAAGGTCAAGGCCGCGAAGAAGAAGTAGCCGCGCCGACCGCCGTCGGCCCGCGCCGTCGTCGTCCACGCCGATGTCCGGGTCGATCTCCACGTCCTTGCACCTCTCTCCCCGCCTGGCGGGGAGAGATGGCCCGTAGGGCCAGAGAGGGGCTAGGCGGCGCAGCGCGCCGGTGGCACACGAAACAGCGCGAGTCCCAGGCGGGAAATCTTGCAGGGCACCTTGTCGGTGCGCGATTTCCGCGCCCCCCTCTCTGCCTCCGCCTTCGGCTCCGGCATCTCTCCCCGGAATCCGGGGAGAGAGGACGCGGTGTCGCGGCGACATTCCATCCAACGTCTGGAGCAAGCAAGCGAGCCGGGCGTCGGAAGCGACGGGCCTTGGTGGAGGCAGGTCGGGGCGGCGAAGGTTCAGGCGGCTGGGGCCAAAGCGGCTCGAATCAAGGCGGCTTGGGTCAAGGCGATGGGGCTCAAGGCCTCGAGGAAGTAGCCGCGCCGACCGCCGCGAGGAACTCCACCACCCGCCGCGCCGCCCGCCGCAGATCGCTTTCGGTCCAGGCGCCGCCATCGGGTCGCGCCGTCCCCGGCATCGGTACGTGGAGAAACGCCGCGCGGTGGCCGAATTCGACGCTGCGGACCAGGCTCCAGCCGAGCACCGCGTTGCAGAGGTAGGCGCCGGCGTCTTCGGATGCCTCTGCCGGCAGGCCGTCGTCGCAGAGCGCCGCGGCGACGGCCTCGGTGTCGAAGCCGACGCGTGCCGCCGGCGGCGGGCGTTCCGGCAGCGTGCCGAGCGCGTCGGGGCGGGGCGGCGCCGCGGCGACCGCACATCGCTCGACCCGCAGGCGGTCGGCCGCCGTGGCGACGCCGAGGTGGAGCGCGATCGCCGGTCGATGGCTGGAGAGCGCCTCGCGCAGCGCGTCCTCGCCGTGCTGCCACGAGACCGGGAGCACCTCCGCCGCCCACTGCAAACCGGGTGGGGCCGGCTCGGCGGCCAAGGCGTGGACCACCGCCGCGGTCGGGTTCTGCTCGACGCCGGGGAAGGGGCCGAAGCCGGTCAGCAGGACGCGCACCTCAGCCGTCCTGCCGCAGCAGCGCCTGCAACGCCAGCACCGTGCGCCAATTCCGTGCCGTGATGGCGACCTTCAGCCGGCGCTCGAGCTTGTCCGGGGTCCGCTTGGCGCGGCCGAGGCCACCGGGCGCGTGGAAGTAGAGCACGCGGTTCGTAGCACCCGCGACGGCGCGGACCTGCTGGGGCGCCTCGTCGTCGGGGAAGGCGGCGTGGACGGCGTCGGCGTCGACCGGCTCGGCGCAGAACAGGGCGTGGACGCGGGTCGGGTCAGCGGCGGCCTGCGCCGCGTAGGGGTTGGCCGCGACGATGGCGTCCAGCTCGGTGGCGCCCCGGATCAACGCGGCGCAGTCGAATCCCAAGGTCGCCTCGAGGCGCTCGACGAAGCGCGCGGCCAGGGCGGCCTCGTCCTCGGCGCCGGCGAGCGTTGCGCCGGCGGGCAGCGAGAAGACCGCGTTTCCGCTCTGCACGTAGGTCTGCACATCGCGCAGCCCGAGTTCTTGCAGCAGCGCCCGCAGCGTCTTGCTGGGCAGCTTGCGGTGGCCGCCGACGTTGACCCCCCGGAGCAGGAGCAAAGCGCGCATCGTCGTCGACCTCCCTCGCTCTCGGCGCTACGGCCACATCACTTCGGTCAGCGCACCCGGCAACAGGACGCCGAGCGCCTTGCTGCTGCCGTCGGGCCAGTGCACCGTCGCGCCTTCGAGCTTGCCGGCGCTCCCGGTGCCGACGTGCAGGACCCGCTGCGGCGGGCTGCCGGCGCCACCGCCGGCGATCAGGTCGCGACGCACCTTGCGGCCGCCGACGGTGCCGCTGATCCAGGCGCCGACCGCGCTGCGGTTGCTCGGCGGCCCGCGCAACAAGAGCTGCACTGCGCCGCCCAGCTTCGGCATATCGTTGCGCAGCACGCGCAGCCCGGCTGGGAAGCCGGTGTCGCAGACCCGCGCCGCCTGCACGACGTCGAGGTCGCCGTCGCCATCGAGGTCGACCGCCGCGGCCGCCAACGCCGCGATGGCGCCGCAGCTCGGCCCCTCGATGGCGCTGAAGCCGAAGCCCGCCGAGGTCCGCAAGGCGACGAGCTCGATGGCCTTCGCGTTCGGGTCGGCAGAACAGCTGACCGAGGCCGAGACCTTCGCCAGCGAGGCGCTGTTCATCAGCAGCGGCAGCCAGAGGTCTTCCTTGCCGTCGTGGTCGAAGTCGCCCACCAAGAGCGACCACGACACCGACGTCCACGTCAAAGCCCCGAGCGCGCTGGCGAGCTCGCTGCCCGGGAAGAACGCTGCGCTTCCGGCTTTTCGCAGGTAGAGCAACGCGGGGCCGATGTCGGCGAGCGCGAGGTCCAACACGCCGTCGTCGTTCCAATCACCGACCGCCCAACCCATCGCGTGGGCATAGGGCACCATCCCGCTGGTCTGCGCGACGAAGCCCTTGCCGGCCTCGTTGTGCAGCAGGGCGTGGTCGCCGAAGTCGTTGCCGAGCAGGACGTCGACCCAGCCGTCGGCGTCGAGGTCGATGGCGCTGACCGTCGTCATCATGCCGCCGGAGGGCAGCTTCCACGCCGAGGTGGCGTCGGCAAAGGAGCCGTCGGCCTGGCGGAGCAGCAGCCGGTCCTGCTCGTTCGGCGCGCTCAGCGGCGGCTTGTCGAAGAGGCAGAGGAGGTCCTCGTTGCCCTGCGCCTTGCACGCCAGCCCCTCGCATTGCGTCGGCTGGCTGCCGGCGCCGAGGTAGAGGTCGACGTCGCCGTCGCCGTCGAAGTCCGCGGCTGCGATCGAGGTGACGTTGGCGTCGAACGTCTGCGGCACCCAGGCGAGCGTCTTGTCGATCCAGGTGCCGTCGCCGTTGCCGTGGTAGATCGCGAGGCCCGAGGGACCGCCGAAGAGCAGCTCGTCGTTGCCGTCGCCGTCGAGGTCGACCAGCGCGCACGCCATCTCCGGCGCGACCAGGGTGCCCGGCAGCGGCTGCGCGACGTGCTTCGGCGTCGCCGATCCGCGCAGCACCGTATGCACCGTCACCGTCGTGCCCGGAGCGGCGGCGAGCAGGACCACATCGGGCGTCGCGTCGGCGTCGACCGTGCCCACGCCGACGCAAAAAGAGAGGCCACCGCTCGGCACCCCCGGCAGCAGCGTCGCAGAGCCGATCGCGGTGATCGACGCCTTCGGCAGCGTCGTCGGCGAGGTCGGGGTGATCGGCCACAGCGTCGTGGTCGCGTCGATGGCCGGCACTGGCACGTCCGGGCCCACGTCGATGTCGGCGTCGTCGGTGTCGGCGAGCGCATCGGTGTCGGCGTCGTCGGTGTCGGCGAGCGCATCGGTGTCGGCGTCGTCGGTGTCGGCGAGCGCATCGGTGTCGGCGACCTCCGACTCTGGAGCGTCGATCTCGGCGTCTTCGGCGTCGTCTTCGGCGTCTTCGGCGTCGTCTTCGGCGTCTTCGGCGTCTTCGGCGTCGTCTTCGGCGTCTTTGGCGTCGTCTTCGGCGTCTTCGGCGTCTTTGGCGTCTTCAGCGGCGTCTTCGGTGTCTGCGGCGTCTTCGGCGTCGTCTCCGATGTCAGCGGCGTCTGCGGCGTCTGCGACCTCGAGCGCGGCGTCCACGTCGAGGTGGCCATCCGCCGAAGGGCCTTCGCCGGAGCCACACGCGGCGCTCATGGCGACGAGCGTGCCGAGCAGCGCGGCCCACGCGAGGGCGCTAGAGCTTCGCATCGCCATAGGTCCGCAGCAGCAGGGAGGTTTGCCCCCACGCGGGCTGGCCGAGGACGCGGACGCGCGCCACGAGTTCGACCCAATGGTTGCAGAAGTCGAGCGACTTGCTGCTCGGCTGTGGGTAGACGACCCAGACGCCGGGCGTCGTCGGGCTGGTGGTCCGGAAGACGTCGCTGCCGGCGGCCTCGCGGCTGGCCCAGACCGTCGGCGCCTGGCCGGCCGCGACCAGGGCCTCGCCTTCGAATGCCTGCGCCTCGAGCTGCAGCTTGACCTTGTCGCCGCTCTGCCCGGGGAGCGCGACGCGCACGCCGAGGAAGATGTGGAATTGCCCTTGCGGACCTTTCCACAGGCCCGCCCAGCCGCCGTCGACGTAGGTCACGAAGGCTTGCTCGCCGTAGCGTTGGTAGCCGACGATCGGCTGCAACGACGGGGCAGGAGGCGTCTGGCCGGCGAAGAATTTCGGCCCGCCGTGGTCGCAGTTGCACGGCGCCGGCTTGGGCAGCGGGGTGATGGGATCGCCGGCGGCCGGCGGGGCGCAGCGGATGCAGGCGCCGATCGGTGCGCACGGATCTTCGACGACTTCGGCCGCGTCGCCGGCGCCGTCGATGGCGTCGAAGACGTCGCTCGTATCGGTCGCGTCAGAGGCTGCGTCGACCGCGTCGAGGAGGGCGTCCGAAGCGTCGCTGCCGGCGTCGGAGGTGACGTCGCTGGTCGCGTCGGGGTGGGCACTGCCCTCGGCGTCGGCTGCGTCTTTGTCGGCTGCGTCTTTGTCGGCTGCGTCTTTGTCGGCTGCGTCGTTGTCCGCTGCGTCGCTGTCGGCCGCTGCGTCGCTGGCACCGGTACCGTCGGGCGCTGTGGTCGCGTCCGGTTCATGGGCCGGATCGCCACCGCATCCGGCGGCCGCCAAGCCGGCCAAGATCGCGAGCACGACGGCGACCGGCGCGGCGGAGGGCAGGGCGTGGGCGATGGCGGATGAGCGACGCACCTTTGCAGCATCGTCACCGCACGGGGGTTGGGTCAAGCGACACCGTGCGCCGGTGCGCCGGGCGAGGGCGCGGTCCCGGGCTTCAGAAGAGCTCGAGCTGGCGGACGGCTGGCCGGGCCGACGCGACCGGGCGCGGATGCTGGAAGAGCGCGGTCGTCAGGGGTGGGACCTCGCTGGGCAGGCCGAGTCGGCGCCGGGTCAGCTCGAAGCGTTGCGCGAGCAAAGCGGCATAGGGGCCCTCGCCGCGCATCCGCACGCCGAAGCGGCTGTCGTAGAGCTCCCCGCCCCGCGCGCTGCGCAGCAGCGAGAGCACCCGCTCGCGCCGCTCCGGCAGCCAGGCCTGCAGCCAGCCGTCGAAGAGCGGGCCGACCTCGCGTGGCAGGCGCAGCAAGATCCATCCGGCCGAGCTGGCGCCCGCCTCGTGCGCGGCGGTCAGGATCGCTTCGAGCTCGGCGTCGTTGACCGCAGGGATCATCGGCGCCGCCAGTACGCCCACCGGGACGCCGGCTTCGGCGAGCGTCGCGATCGCGCCAATACGCGCATGGGGAGCCGCCGCGCGCGGCTCCAGCCGGCGCTGCAGCCCGGCGTCGAGCGTGGTCACCGAGAGGAACACCCGGACCAAACCGCGCTCCGCCAAGGCCTGCAGCAGGTCGAGGTCGGCGAGGACGCGATTCGATTTGGTGACGATGCCGACCGGATGGCCACACTCCAGCGCCAACGCGAGCACCGAGCGGGTCAGCCGCAGCTCGCTCTCGGCCGGCTGGTAGGGATCGGTGCTCGCGCCGAGGGCGAGCGTCGCCGGCACGTAGCTCGGCCGCGCCCACTGCCGCCGCAGCGCCGCGGCGACGTCGTGCTTGGCGAAGACGACCTGCTCGAAGTCCAGCCCCGGCGAGAGGCCGAGGTAGGCGTGGTCCGGGCGGGCGAAGCAATAGATGCAGCCGTGCTCGCAGCCGCGGTAGGGGTTCACCGCGCGGTCGAAGGGCACGTCCGGCGAGTCGTTGCGACTCATCGCGTCGCGCACCGCGAGGGGGCGGATGACGGTGCGGCGGCCCGCGAGCTCGTCCGGGTCGTCGCCGGCGCGGCTGGCGGCTTCGTAGCGGCCGGTGGGGTTCTGCACCGCGCCGCGGCCGCGGATCGCGCGCAGGGGCGCGGGGATGTCGTCGGGCTCGAAGCCTTCGGGGATCTCGCGGTGGTGGATGGGCTCGTTCGGCATCGCCTGCGAGTCTGCTTCGACCTGAACGGATGTTCAAGTTCCGCGCGCGCTTCGGTTCGGCCGCCTTCGGCTGCGATGCCGGCCGCCTCGCCGCCGCGGTCCTTGCCGCCGCCCCGCGCAATGCGTAGCCTTCGCACAACCTAGTGGGAGGATTCGATGAAAACGCCCTTGCCGCCACGCTCGTCGACGCTCGGATGTCTCGCCGCGATGTTCGTCACGCTCGCCCTAGGCTGCTCCGCGGAGCCAGGGACCGACGGCAAGCCGACGGCCGACGCGTCCACGGCCGACGATGGGACCGCAATCGCCGACGCCGACGCCTCGACGCCGGACGCGACGGCCGAGGACGCCGACGCCTCGACGCCGGACGCGACGGCCGAGGACGCCGACGCCTCGACGCCGGATGCGACGGCCGAGGACGCCGACGCCTCGACGCCGGATGCGACGGCCGAGGACGCCGACGCCTCGACGCCAGACGTGACGCCGGATGCGACGGCCGAGGACGCCGACGCTTCGACGCCGGACGCGACGCCGGACGCGACGGCCGAGGACGCCGACGCTTCGACGCCGGACGCGACGGCCGAGGACGCCGACGCTTCGACGCCAGACGTGACGCCGGACGCGACGGTCGAGGACGCCGACGCTTCGACGCCAGACGTGACGCCGGACGCGACGGTCGAGGATGCCGACGCTTCGACGCCAGACGTGACGCCGGACGTGACGACGGAGGACACCGACGCTTCGACGCCAGACGTGACGGCCGAGGATGCCGACGCTTCGACACCAGACGCGACGCCGGAGGACGCCGACACTTCGACGCCGGACGCGACGGTCGAGGACGCCGACACTTCGACGCCGGATGCGACACCGGACGCGACGCCGCAGGACGCCGACGCCACGGGCGGGTGCAAGGCGGACCTGGATTGTACCGATGGCATTGGCTGCACGATCGACCGATGCGTGGCGGGAAGCTGCGTCTACGTCAAGCACGCGCTCTGCGCCGCGGCGCCGGTGCCGTGCGACGCGAAGAATCCATGCGCCGCTGGCGTGTGTCATCCGACGTGGAACGTCTGCCTACCGTGCGGCGAGGGGCTCGGTTGCGACGCTGGCTACGCGTGCATCGCCGGCACCTGTGCGCCGGGGACGGGGTGTGCCTCCGACAAGGATTGCAAGGACCTCGGCCAAGTCTGCGGCGCTGGCGTCTGCGTCGACTGCGCTGGCGACGGCGACTGCAGCAGCGGGCAGGCCTGCGTTGCCGGTTCGTGCGTGACACCGAAGGCCTGCACCTCGAGCAAGCAATGCCCGATCGGTGTCTGCAACAAGGACAAAGGGGCCTGCGCCGAGTGCGTCATCGACGCCGACTGCGATGCCGCCGAGGTATGCGGACCCGGCGGCGTCTGCGCACCGAAGCTCTGCGCCGAGTCCAGCTGTTCGGCGTCCGGCTCCTATTTCGCCTGCGATCCCGCAAAGGGCTTCGCCCCGGCCGAGAGCTGCGACGACGGCAAGGCGTGCACCGACGACGCCTGCGACAAGGCGACGGGCTGCACCCACACGGTGAATACCCAGCCTTGCGACGACGGCGACGCCTGCACCAGCGGCGACGCCTGTGCCGATGGGGCCTGCAAGGGCGGCGCGGCGCCGAATTGCGACGACGGCAAGGCATGCACCGACGACGCCTGCGACAAGGCGACGGGCTGCACCCACACGGCGAATACCCAGCCCTGCGACGACGGCGACGCCTGCACCAGCGGTGATGCCTGTGCCGATGGGGCCTGCAAGGGCGGCGCGGCGCCGAATTGCGACGACGGCAAGGCATGCACCGACGACGCCTGCGACAAGGCGACGGGCTGCACCCACACGGCGAATACCCAGCCCTGCGACGACGGCGACGCCTGCACCAGCGGTGATGCCTGTGCCGATGGGGCCTGCAAGGGCGGCGCGGCGCCGAATTGCGACGACGGCAAGGCATGCACCGACGACGCCTGCGACAAGGCGACGGGCTGCACCCACACGGCGAATACCCAGCCCTGCGACGACGGCGACGCCTGCACCAGCGGTGATGCCTGCGCCAGCGGCGCGTGTGTCGGCGGCAGCGCCAAGAGTTGCGACGACGGCAACGCCTGCACCGACGATAGCTGCGACAGCAAGACGGGAGCGTGCGCGCACGACGCCAACGCGGCCAGCTGCGACGACGGCGACGCTTGCACCAGCGGCGATGCTTGCAAGTCGGGTACCTGCACCGCGGGCGCGGCGAAGGCGTGTGACGACGGCAACCCTTGCACCACCGACAGCTGCAACCCGCAGAGCGGCACTTGCGGGGCCAGCAACGTGGTTGATGGCACCACTTGTGGCGCGGCCAAGACCTGCAAGGCGGGTCAGTGCAAGTCCAGCTGTGCGCTTGCGTCGGAGCCGGTCTTCACCAATCACGTCTACACGATGAAGCTCGACCAGCAGACGCTGGACGGCGGCTTGGTCATGTGCGGAGCGCCGAAATTCGGCGAGTATTGGGCAACGACCAAGGCCGGCGGGGTGATGCAGCGCTACGACGCCAACTTCGCGCCGCTGAGCAAATCCTTCGCGACTGGGGCGAATATGCTCGGCTGCGCGGGCCTGGACGATGGCGACTACATCGGCGCGGTCCACGCCGATGCGGTCTCGTTCGGCGCTGGCGAGGTTCGCCGCTTCGACGCGATGAAGGCGACGAGCAAGTGGACCTATGCGAACCCGAGCGGAAAGTCGGTGCTGGGCGTCGCGGCGTGGGGCAACACCGTCGCGGCGGTGATGCTCGACGCCAGTAACAAGAACACGCTCGTGCTGCTCGAAGCGGCGACCGGCAAGGTCCTCTCCGGCCCATCGGCGACGACGGTGACGGTGCCGTTCTCGCTCGTAGACACGCGCATCTACCACGCGCCGTTGTCCGGCCTGGGCGCACTCCACATGGTGGCTGTCGATACCGCCAACGGCAAACAAGTCTCCGGTTTGAACGTGCCCTTGAGTGCGCTCGAGCCGGCACAGATGGTCTTCAACGGAACGGCCATCTGCCATGTGCCGCTCTACGCCACCGCGCGCATCAACTGCTTCGACATCTACGGTGGTTGCGGTTCGACTCAGCTCACACAACCAATCGCCGGCGCGATGTTGCTGACCGCTCAGGAGCAGCAGCAGGTCCTCGATTGGCTACCGCCGATCCTTGCGACAGGGCCCCTTGCGGGTCCCTATTCGCGGCGCTGTGCTTCCGCCGACGTTGGTGTGCCGGGCAACATGGGCTACCAAGGATGCAAGTTCACAAATCATTTCATCTATGTGCGTGTTCTCCACAAGAGCGGCGCGGTGTGGGGTTCGCACCACTGGGCACTCGTCGGCGGCTCTGGCGCACAAAGCCAATGCAATACGATCCATTCCGGCGGGGACTTTCTCTTCTCGACCGAGCCGATGACCAAATATCCGCTGATCGACGGCAAGGTCCCCTGCTCCTACTATGGCAGTGATCTTGTCTTCGCTGAGGGCAACACGAGCCTGTACTGCAACAAGAGCTGGTACGACTGCAAAGCTTCGACGTCGCTGTTGTCCAGCTACCAGTGCCCCGGCGACAAGACCCCTGAGCAGTGCATGGCGCTCTTCTCTGAACCCGGCACGTTCGGCGTCACGGCGATGGAAGTCTACGGCAAGCAGTAGGGACGCGACCTCGGTCGGCAGCACGCCTGCAAGACGAAGCGCCAGCCGCGCGTCGCATGTTCAGGACGGTATGGATTGGCCATGCCGAACATTCGACCGTCAGATGAGTTCCATCTGCCGCGCTGGCGCCCTTGCCGTGGCGACCGGGCGCAGATGCTGGAAGAGCGCGGTCGTCAGCGGTGGGACCTCGCTGGGCAGGCCGAGGCGGCGACGGGTGAGCTCGAAGCGCTGCGCGAGCAGGGCGGCGTAGGGGCCTTCGCCGCGCATCCGCACGCCGAAGCGGCTGTCGTAGAGCTCGCCACCGCGCGCGCCGCGCAGCAGCGAGAGCACACGTTCGCGCCGTTCCGGCAGCCAGGCCTGCAGCCAGCCGTCGAAGAGCGGGCCGACCTCGCGCGCACGAGCTTCTCCTTCAGCGGCTTCGTAGCGGCCGGTGGGGTTCTGCACCGCGCCGCGGCCACGGAACGCGCGCAAGGGTGCAGGGATGTCGTCGGGCTCGAAGCCTTCGGGGATCTCGCGGTGGTGGACGGGCTCGCTCGGCATCGGCTCACTCTGCGATCGCCTGAACAGATGTTCAAGTGTTCTCGCGAAAGTGTCAGGTCCTGACACCGTTGTTGCGGCGGCTTCGGGTGGACCCTAGACTGCGCGCGGGCAGGAGGAGTCCGTGATGCGCATCGCTCGAACTTGGTGGTTGGTCACGACGCTGGTGCTGGCGCTCGCGCTTGGTGCTGGTTGCGGCAACGTGACGGTCGGCACCGGTGGCGGTGAGGACAGCAGCGGCGTCAGCGACAGCAGCGGCGGCAGCGACAGCGGCAGCGGCAGCGACGGCAGCAGTGTCAGCGACAGCGGCACGGACAGTGTCAGCGACAGCGACACGGACAGTGTCAGCGACAGCGGCAGCGCGTCCGACGCGACGCCCGACCTGGACGTGAACGCGCCCGATACGTGGACGCCTGACACGACCGAGCCCGATACCTCCGAGCCCGATACGACCGAGCCCGACACCGCGGTTCCGGACGCTTCCGAGCCGAGCGATGCGGACGCTCCGACCGACGCTGGCCCCGGACCGGACGTCGTGCCTCCGGACGACGTTGGGACTCCCGACGCCTTGCCTCCGGTGGATGGGGGGCCGGCTCCCGACGCCGGGCCGGCCCCCGACGCCACGCCCGATACCTCGGTGCCGGCGCCCGGCTGCTGCAAGGTCGACGCCGACTGCAACAGCGGCGAGGTCTGCTTCTTCGGCCCGTGGAATGCCGGCAAGTGCATGAAGACCGACAACCTCGACAAGGGCAAATGCTGGACCGACGCGCAATGTGGCGGCGGCACCTGCGAGGGCGCGATGGCGTGCGGCTGCGACGCCTTCTGCAAGGCGATGGACGCGCCCGGCACCTGCAAGCCGCCGAGCGGCGGCTGCACCGTGGTCGACGGCAAATCGATCGGCTGTGCGCTGAGCGAATATTGCGCGCTGCCGGTGGGGCAGTGCAGCGGCGCGGGCAGCTGCGCGCCGACCGGCGGCATGTGCACGATGCAATACGATCCGGTCTGCGGTTGCGACGGCAAGAACTACGGCAACGCCTGCTCTGCGGCCTCCTCCGGCGCCAATATCGTCGGCAAGGGCGAGTGCACCCAGGTCAACAAATGCCTGACGGTGAAGTGCGGCGACGGCAACGCCTGCACCGACGATACCTGTGATCCCTTGACCGGGCAGTGCAGCTACGTCGCGAACCCAGGCGCGACCTGCGACGACGGCAACGCCTGCACCACCGGCGACGCCTGCGCCGAGGAAAACGGCAAGGCCTTCTGCCACGCCGGCACGGAGAAGCCGTGCCCGACGCCGGCGCCCTGCGAGCTGGTGAGCTGCAACGCCAAGACCGGCAACTGCGACATCACCCCCGATCCGAGCTGTGGCGGCGGCGGCGGTGGAAAATGCTCCGAGGGCATGGGCGCGCCGACGATCGACTGCGGCAAGGGCAACTACTGCAAGCTGCCGGCGGGCTCGTGCGCCGGCTTCGGCAGCTGCGAGCCGATGCCACAGGCGTGCATGATGCTCTACGAGCCGGTCTGCGGCTGCGACGGCAAGACCTACGGCAACGATTGTGAGGCCGGATCTTCGGGCCAGAACTGGGGCAGCAAGGGCGCCTGCGGTCCGGTCGGGGGCGGCTGCTGCAAGGACGATTCGCAGTGCAAGGGCGGCGTCTGCGCGAACTCGGTGTGCAAGAGCCTGGGCGATCTCAAGCCCGGCTATTGCTGGACCGACGCGCAATGTGGCGGCAGCAAATGCAGCGGCGCGAGCATCTGTCCGTGCGGGGCGAATTGCCTGCTGCCCGATTCGCCGGGCAAGTGCGCCAACATCAAGTAGAGAACCTGGAGGGGCGGAGATGGCCGAGACGGCTCTTGTTGCGGGAGCCCGGGTGCGGCGCCTCGCGCTTCGGTACGCGGGTGTTTTCGGCGTCGCGCTCGGCGCGCTGGGCTGTTCCGCCGAGGATGGCGGCAACGCCAAGGCGGGCGACGACCTCTGCGTGCCGAGTCGGCAGATGTACGACGAGGCCGTCGACGCGATGCTGACGACGCATTGCCGCAGCTGCCACGGCGCGACCCCGACCTACGGCGCGCCGACGACCTTCGGCGACTACGACGCGCTGATCGCCGGCAAGGAGGGCTCGCGCGCCATCGACCGAATGCTGACGCAGGTGGTGAACAAGACGATGCCGCCGGTCGGCACGCCGGCGCCGCCGCACGAGGTGCAGGACACGCTCGCGACTTGGCTCTCCTGTGGCGCCGCGCACCCGGACCACAGCGTCGGGCTGACCTCCTCGGCGCCCGTCTTTGCGGCGCCCGAGCAGCCGCCGACCGGGGCGAAGACCGAAGATCTCTTGGCGCCGGAGTTCGAGGTCGGACCGAAGACCCTCGACCTCTACCAATGCTTCAGCTTCGACGCGCCGGTGAGCGAGGACGCCTTCGTGCAGCGGATCGAGGCGGTGGTCGACGACGCGCGCGTGGTCCACCACATCGTGCTGCTGAAGGACCCGAAGAAGCGCTTCGACGTCGGGCCGAAGGTCTGCAAGGGCATGCCGGCGGACAGCCAATACCTCTACGCCTGGGCCCCCGGCGCCGGCGCGGTGGCCTTCCCCGAGGGCGGGCTGCGGATCAAGCCGGGCGACCGCTACATCGTCCAGATCCACTACAACAACGGCGCCGGCGCCGAGAACGTCGCCGATTCTTCGGGCATCCGCCTCTGGCTCGGGCCGGTGCAGGGGCCCGAATACGGGATGTTCGCGCCGGGTCCGCTGGCTTTCGCCATCCCGCCTGGGCCCGAGTTCGCCGCCACCGGCACCTGCAAGGTGAAGGAGCGCCTCGAGCTGCTGGCCGGTATGCCGCATATGCACGAGCTCGGCCGCGCCTTCGAGCAGAAGGTCGTGCGCAAGGACGGCACCGTCGAGCCGTTGATCGCCATCACCGGTTGGTCGTTCGAGCTGCAGCCCTTCTACCACACGCCCGCCGTGCTCGAGGTCGGCGACCGCCTGCTGACGACCTGCACCTGGCAGCACGACGGCGCAGAGCAGGTGCCTTTCGGCTCGGGCACCGCCGACGAGATGTGCTTCAACTTCCTCTTCGCCACGCCGCCGCCGGGCAAGCCCTATTGCGACAACTTCGAGCTCGATCCGAACGCCTCGGTTGACTACAGCGTCGGCGCCTGTGCCCCCGAGGGCGCAGATCCAGCCCCGAAGCAGGTCAAGACGCCGCTCTCCTTCGAGGCCGCGCCCAAAGCAGAGGGCGGCGTCGCCGAGGACGCCCGCTGGGAGCTCACCGAGGCCACGCTCTACCTGCCGAAGATCACCCTCAACTACATCGCCCCGGAGAGCTTCGTCCTCGGCCGTGGCCAGGCCTTCTCGACCGCCGACGGCACGCTGACGCTCGACGCCACCAGCCGCGCCATGGTCGCGCTCAAGGGCGGCCAGGGCCTCGACGCGACCGAGAAGCTCTCGCGCAGCGGCAAGCTCGTGCCGACCAAGGACGGCTTCTCGCTCGAGCCGACCTGCGGCGCCGAGGCCGCGATGGCGCTGCGCGTCGGCGTCGAGGGTGACGTGCTCACCGTCATCGGCACCCGCAAGGTCTCGGGCTTCGATGTGCCAGCGGTCTACCGCTTCAGCCGCGCCGCGAAATAGCCGCTACGGCAGCGTCACCTTGGTCGGCACGTTGCGGCTCTCGTAGGTGCCATCACCGAGTTGGCCGTAGTTGTTGGGTCCCCAGCAGTAGATATTGCCGTCCTTCTGCAACATGCACGGGGTGTAGCCGAAGCTCGCCACCGCCCGCATCCACAGCTTGCTGCCCGCGACCTTGACCGTGGTGCCGAGCACGTCGGTGAAGTTGCCGTCGCCGATCTGCCCTTCGCCGCCGCGGCCCCAGCAGTGCAGCCACTCGCCACCGTCCATCACGCAGGTGTTGTAGACGCCAGCGCCGAGCACGGCGCGGCTGTTCGCGCCGGTCATCACCTTGACCGGGACGCTGCTGTTGTTCTTGGTCCCGTCGCCGAGTTGGCCGTAGCTGTTGTCGCCCCAGCACCAGACGTCGTTGCTGGTCGTCTGGCCGCAGTAGTGGCGGAAGCCTGCGGTCAGGCCCTTGAACTTGTCGGTCAGCGCGACGTCGACCGGTCCGTAGTTGCCGGCGTCCAGGTTGCCCGCGCCGAGCTGACCCTGGTCGTTGAGGCCCCAGCAGGTGATCTTGCCGCTGGCCCGCAGCGCGCAGGAGGAGTTCAGGCCGGTCG
>JACKFC010000015.1 GCA_020632665.1 Deltaproteobacteria bacterium | reverse complement strand
GTCGCCGCCCTTCACGCCCGACCCCAAAACGACCAACGGCCGCGGGGGTTGCCCCCCGCGGCCGTTGGCGATGCGTCGGCTTCGACTACGCCTGCGGCGCGTCGTCGCGCGGACCGCGGCTGCGACGACCGTCACGGTCACCGCCGCGCGGCGAGCGGCTGCGGCCGCCGTCACGGCCGCCACCGCCGCGGCGATCACCGCGGTCGCCACCACCCTCGCGCGGGGCGAAGCCCATGGCCTCACGGTGGCTGAGGCGGATCTTGCCGCTCTGCTTGTCGACCGCGAGGACGCGGACCTTGAGGGGATCGCCGAGCTTGACGACGTCCTCGACCTTCTCGACGCGGCCCTCGGCCAGCTCCGAGATGTGGCAGAGGCCGTCCATGCCGGGGGCGATCTGCACGAAGGCGCCGAAGTCCGCCAAGCGGACGACCTTGCCGTCGTAGTCCTTGCCGACCTCGGCGCTCGCCGTGTAGGCGCGGACCAGGTCGATCGCCTTCTGCGCGACCTCGGCGTCGACCGCGGCGACGTCCACGCGGCCGTCGTCGTTGACGTTCACCTGGGCGCCGGTCTCGGCGACGATACCCTTGATGTGCTTGCCACCAGGGCCGATCAGGTCGCGGATGCGGTCCGGATCGATGAGGATGGTGAAGATGCGCGGCGCGTACGGCGAGATGTCGTCACGCGGCTTTTCGATGGCGGCGTTCATCTTCTCGAGGATGTGCATCCGGCCCTGACGAGCCTGCTCGAGCGCCTTCTCCATGGTGGCGCGGTCGAGGCCGTCGATCTTGATGTCCATCTGCAGCGCCGAGACGCCCTTGGCCGAGCCGACGACCTTGAAGTCCATGTCGCCGAAGTGGTCCTCGTCACCGAGGATGTCCGAGAGGACCTCGGTGCGCTTGCCGTCCGAGATGAGACCCATCGCGATACCGGCGACCGCGTCGCTGACCGGAACGCCGGCGTCCATCAGGCCGAGGCTGGTGCCGCAGACGGTGGCCATCGACGAGCTGCCGTTGGACTCGGTGATCTCCGAGACCGAACGCAGGACGTAGGGGAACATATCCTCGGAGGGGAGGATCGGCTCGACGCCGCGACGGGCGAGGTTGCCGTGACCGATCTCGCGGCGGCCGGGGCCACGCAGCATCTTCACTTCGCCGACCGAGAAGGGCGGGAAGTTGTAGTGCAGCATGAACTTGCGCGACTCCATGCCGTGCAGGTACTCCATCCGCTGGTCGTCGGTGCCGGTGCCGAGCGTGATGGCGACGATGGCCTGGGTCTCACCGCGGGTGAAGAGCACCGAGCCGTGCGCGCGCGGCAGGACGCCGAGCTCGATCGTGATCGGGCGGACGGTGTCGGTGGCGCGGCCGTCGATGCGCTTGCCGGTCGAGAGGATCTGCTCGCGGCAGATCTCCGACTTGAAGTTGCTGACGGCTTCCTTGACCTCACCCTCGCGACCAGCGAAGCGCTCGGCGAGAGCGGCGACCGCGTCGGCCTTGACCTTGTCGACGGCGCTGTAGCGCTCGAGCTTGGTCGGGATGGCGCAGGCGGCGGCCATCTTGTCGAAGGCGACCTCGCGGGCGGCGGCGACGATCTCGGCGTCCGGCTCGGGCGAGACGAACGCGACCTTCTTCGTGCCGAGCTCTTGCTGCAGCTCACGGACCGCCGTGATGATCGGCTGGCAGGCCTGCTGCGCGAAGAGCAGGGCGTCGACCAGGACCGACTCCGAGACGAACTTCGCCTCACCCTCGACCATCACGACGCCCTTCGGGCCAACCGCGACGACGAGGTCGAGGTCCGACTCGGCGCGCTCTTCGACCGTCGGGTTGGCGATGAAGCCCTCACCGTTGCGACTGACGCGGACCGCACCGACCGGGCCGTCCCACGGGATGTCCGAGATGGCGAGGGCGGCGAAGCTGGCGGCCATGGCGACGACGTCGCTGTCGTTGACCTGGTCGTACGACATCACGGTGGCGATGACCTGCGTGTCCGCCATGAAGCCCTCGGGGAAGAGCGGGCGGGCCGGGCGGTCGATCATGCGCGAGGTCAGGATCTCCTTCTCGGTCGGGCGACCCTCACGGCGGAAGTAGCTGCCGGGGATGCGGCCAGCGGCGTAGAAGCGCTCCTGGTACTCGCAGGAAAGGGGGAAGAACGGCGCACCGGGGCGGTTCTTGTTGGTCGAGCAGGCCGTCGCGAGGACCGCGCTGCCGCCCATCGTGGCGTAGATCGAACCGTTCGCTTGCTTCGCGATCCGGCCCGTCTCCAGGGTGAGGGTCTTGCCCCCGATCTCGATGTCCTTGGTGATGATCGTCATCCGACTCTCTCTTCGCGCCGCCTCGCAGTCTCTGCGGCGCTCGTGTGCTTTGTTGTTGTCTGCGATTGTGGTCGGGTGCCGGGCGCGCTTTGGCGCGCTCCTATGCTCCCTGTCGTCTGGGAAGGGCCCTGCCGCGAACGGCGCGGAACAGGGCCCAAAGCAGCAGCGCGGCGGGCCCTACCGGGACCGCCGCGCTGGCGTCTTTGCTACTTGCGGAGCCCGTAGGCCTGCAAGATCGCCTTGTAGCGATCGTTGTCCTTGCGGCGGACGTAATCCAGCAGCCGGCGACGGCGAGCGACGAGCTTGAGCAGCCCGCGGCGGCTGTGGTGGTCCTTGCCGTGCACCTTGAAGTGCTCGGTCAGGCCGACGATGCGCTCGGTCAGCAGGCCCACCTGGACCTCCGGCGATCCGCTATCGTTCTCGTGGAGACCGTGGTTCTTGATGATGTCGGCCTTCTGGTGTGCGTACAGCGCCATCTCGCTCGTCCTGTCGAAAGGGGGCAACGCGTTTTCGAGCGCTGCCGCATGTGGGTCGCAGGCGGGGCCTGCGGGCGCGCGACCATAGGGAAGCGCGAGGGGGGTGTCAAGGACTATCGACGCCACGGAACCCGCGAAGGACCCGGAGCTTGCGGCCCGCATCCGCTCCGGTTTCCCCGGTAGCGCGAAGGTCTGGCTCCATGCCCGACTGCTCCCACGCATCGTCGATGGCCTCGACCGCGACGACAGCGATCGCGACGCCGTCCGCGGCGACGACCAAGAGCACCTCGTCGTCCTCGTCCGTGACCGAAGGCGCCAGGTGTGCGGGCACCACCGGACGCTTGCCGTGAAAGAGTGCCGTCTGCAGCGCCTCTGCCCGTTCCGGATCCAGTACGCCGACGTTCAGCGTCGGCAGGATCCGGCCGACGCTCGTCGCCACGCTCTCGAGCAGCGCGACCCGCGCGATCTCCGGCAGCGCCGCGAGCTCGTCCAGGCCGATCGCGGTGCCGAGCTCCGGGCCTACAGCGGGATCGTCCGGGGTCGCGAATCCGCCGCAGCGGGTTCGCCGGAGGTGCGCCATATGCGCCGCGCTGCCGAGCTCCCGGCCGAGGTCGCGGCAGAAGGCGCGGACGTAGAAGCCGCTGCCGACCACCAAGGCGATATCGGCCTCGTCCGATTCGGCCCGGAGCTGCAAGACCGCGCTCTCGTGCAGCCAGACCGGTCGGGGCTCGCGCTCGACGATCTCGCCGCGGCGCACGCGCTCGTGGTCCCGGACACCGTCACGCTTCAAGGCGCTGACAGCGGGCGGAATCTGCGGCACCAATCGGGGGGTGGTCAGCGTCGCAGCTGTGATCAGCGCGGCGCAGGTCGTCGGCTCGCGCAGGTCGGGTGACGCGGCAGCGACCCTGACGGCACCCTCGGCGTCGTCGGTCGTGGTCTCGCTGCCGAAGCGCGCGGTCGTGACGTAGCGCTTCGAGGCGCCCATCAACCAGCGCACGGCGCCGGTGGCCTCGCCGAAGCAGATGACCAACACGCCGGTCGCGTCGGGATCGAGGGTGCCAGCGTGGCCACAACGGCGCTCCCCCAGCAGCCGTGCGACCTGGTTCACCAACGTGCGCGAGGTCATCCCCGCGGGCTTGTCGATTGCCAGCACGCCATGGCGCAGCGCCGGCTTGCGGCGGGCCACTCAGACCTCCGCGTCGTCGTCCCAATCGTCGACGTCGTCGTCCGGCTCTGCGGCGGCAGTGGTGGCCTCCGTACCAGACGCCTCCGCGGCGGCCGGCACGAGCAGCTCCTGCAGCTTGCGCAGCTGGGCGTACTCCTTGTCGAAGCTGAAGACGATCTTCGGCGCTCGGTGCATCTGCAGGCCCTCGGCCAAGTTCCGCGCGACGAAGCCGGCGGCGCGGTCGAGCGCTTCTTGCGCCGCGTCCGAGGGCAGCTCGGAGCCTTGCATCACGTAACGGATCCGCAGGTGGCCGAGGTCGCCCGAGAGGACCGTCTCGGTCACCTGGACGTGACGGACCACCGCGGCGCGGACCTCGTAGGAGAGGATGCGCTCGACCTCTTCCCGCATCAGCGAGCCGAGACGGTCGGCCCGGGTGAAGCTCGGCCTGCGTCGCACCTACGCGTCCTCGCCCGCCGGTCGGTAGGCCCGCTCGATGTCGAGCTTGCGCGGGGTCTTCTTCAGCTCGAAGCACTCGATGGTGTCGCCCTCGCGGAACTTGCCGAAGCCGTCGAGCGAGATACCGCACTCGTAGCCCGTGCCGACGTCGGAGACGTCGTCCTTGAAGCGCTTGAGCGTCGTGCAACGACCGGTCCACAGCACCTCGCCGTCGCGGCGGAGGCGGTAGTTGCCGTTGCGCAGCATCTTGCCGTCGGTGACGTAGCAACCCGCGACCGAACCCGTCTTGGCGATGTGGAAGATCGCGCGAACCTCGGCAGAGCCGTGCTCGATCTCCTCGACGATCGGCTCCAGCAGGCCCTCGAGCGCCGCCATGACGGTGTCGATCGCCTCGTAGATGACCGAGAAAGGCAGGATCTCGACGCCGAGGTCTTCGGCCAAGCGCTTGCCCTTGGCTTCCGGCTTGACGTTGAACGCCAGGATCATGGCCTTCGAGGCCGCCGCGAGCTGGATATCGCTCTCGGTCACGCCGCCCACCGCGGCGTGGAGCACGCGGACGCGGACGTCCTCGGTCGCGATGCGGGTCAGCGAGCCCTTGAGCGCTTCGGCAGAACCATGGACGTCGGCCTTGATGATGACGTTGAGCTCCTTGAGCTGGCTCGCCTCCATATGCTCGAACATCTGGTCCAGGCTGACCTTCGAGGTCTGCGCGGCGTGCTTCTCCTTCGCCTTGGTGATGCGGTGATCGACGATCGCCTTGGCCGATTTCTCGTCCGGCGTGACGTAGAACTCCTCACCCGCACTGGCGATGCCGTTCAGACCGATGATCTCGATCGGCGTCGACGGGCCGGCCTCGTTGAGCTGCTCGCCGGCGTCGTCTGCCATCGCGCGGACACGGCCGTAGACCTGACCCGCGACGACGACGTCGCCCTTCTTCAGCGTACCCTGCTGCACGAGCAGGGTCGCCACCGCGCCACGACCGCGCTCGAGGCGCGCCTCGACGATGAGGCCACGCGCATCGCAGGCAGCATCCGCCCGCAGGTCCATGACCTCGGACTGCAGCGCCAGCGTCTCGAGCAGATCCTCGATGCCGAGGCCCTGCTTGGCCGAGACCTCGACCGCGGTGACGTCGCCGCCCCACTCCTCGACAACCAGGTTCTGCTCGGCGAGCTCACGACGCACGCGCTCGACGTCGGCACCGTCTTTGTCGATCTTGTTGATCGCGACGATGATCGGCACCTCGGCGGCACGCGCGTGGTTGATGGCCTCGATGGTCTGCGGCATCACGCCGTCGTCCGCGGCGACGACCAGGACGACCACGTCGGTCGCCTTGGCGCCACGGGCGCGCATCGAGGTGAAGGCCTCGTGGCCGGGCGTATCGAGGAAGACGACATCACGACCCTGCGGCGTCCGCACCTTGTAGGCGCCGATGTGCTGGGTGATGCCACCGGCCTCGCGGGCCGCGACACGGGCCTTGCGGATCCGGTCGAGCAGCGTCGTCTTGCCGTGGTCGACGTGACCCATGACGGTGATCACCGGCGGCCGCGACTCGAGCTGCTCGGTGGTCTGCCCCTCGGGTGCGTTGAGGTAGGTCTCGAGGTCGAACGCCACATTCTCGACGGTGAAGCCGAACTCGCCGGAGACGAGCTCGACCGTGTCCAGGTCGAGGGTGTGGTTGATCGTCGCCATGATCCCGAGCTCGAAGAGCTTCTTGATCACCTCGGTCGCCTTGACCGACATCTGGTGGGCAAGGTTGGAGACCGTGATCGTGTCCTCGATGCGGATGATCCGCTTCTCGGCCTTCGGCACGGTGAGCTGCGTGGTCTGCGTCGCCGCCTTGTTCTTGGTCCGCTTGCGGCCCCGGCGGCGATCGTCCGCGCTGACCCCATCACGGTGGCGATCGTAGATCAGCTTGCGGCCGCGGCCGGTATTGGACGCAGACGCGCCACGGCGACCGCGACGATCGTCTTCCGTGCTCGTCGCGGGGGCGCCGAAGCGAGCCGGTGCGGCGGCGGCGGTGCCGCTCTCTGCCGGCGTCGCAGTGCTGACCGGGCGAGGTGCGGGCTTCGGGATGTTGACCAGCACCTCGGGCATCTTGGTGCGGATCAGGCGCGGCACTTTCCGTTGGCTCGGCAGCGGCTCGCTGTTGTCGAGCGCCTTGCCGATCTCGGTGACGTCGACGTCGAGCTCGGAGACCTCCTCCTCGACGACCACCATGGCTTCGGCCGGGCTGGCTTCGACCGCCACGGCTTCGACATTGGCGGGCGCAACCGGAGCGGGCTCGGGAGCGACCTCCGCCGCTTCGGCCCGGGCCTCGGTGGCCACTTCGACCACGGCCTGCTCGACGACTTCGGCGACGGCTTCGCCCGCGGCCGCGGCCGCCTCGGCAGCAGCGGCATCGGACGCAGCTCGCGCGGCGGCCTCGGCAGCGTGCTCGGCGGCGATCACGGCCGCAGCGGCGGCGATCTGCTCGTCCGTCGAGATCATCGTCCGCGGCTGCAGCTCCGGCGGCATCGCCAAATCATCGACCGACGCGCGGCGCAGACGTGGCCGATCGGTCGCGACCGGTGTGGTCGTCGACGACGGCGTCCGCGCGCCAGCAACGCGGCGCACCGGCCGGGTCGTGTCGGCAGTTGCCGCCGCGGCCGGGGCTTCGGCGGCGGCAGGCTCCGGCGCCAGGTCTTCGGCTCCGCGGCGGGCGCGGCGGCGCACGACCGTCGTGTTGCCGTCGGCGGCCTCACGGGTCGGCAGGCGCTCGCGCGTCCGCGTGACGCGGGGGCGGAAGAGCTTGCGGATCTCCTCCACCTCGGCCTGCTGCAGCCGGCTGAAGGGGGTGTAGGTCTTGCCGTGGTCGGCAAGCTTGGCCACGAGCTCTCGGCCCTCAAAGCCGAGTTCGCTGGCGAGGTCCTCGAGTCGAGTCGAATTCGAAACCGTCACGGTCTCGTCTCCCTTGTGCCGGTGGCACGATCTGCGGCGTCGTCGCTTGCGGCCGTCAGCCGCTCGAGGGCACCGCGGAGCGCGGCGGTCCGACCGTCATCGGCGACGATTCCGCGTCGCTTCAGTCCGGCCTGCCGTCGGTCCAGCCAGGCGGACGCCTTGCGCCCGGCTGTGACCAACAGCTCCTCTGCGAGCCCGGGGGTGCCCCGGATCTCGCTGCGGTGGGCCTTGGCTGCGCGCCGGGCGCAACGCAAGGTCGGGCAGGTGTACAAGCCCCGACCACCGCTGTCACGGACACCGCCAACCCCTCCAACCGTCAGCGCACCGTCAACAACGACCAGTCGCACGAGTTCGTGCGCTGGGCGCCGCTGACGGCAGCTCCGGCAGGTGCGGGTCGGCATTGTCCGTTCCTCCTCATCCTCGCGCCTACTGCGCCGGCTCGGCGGAGCTCTGCGAGCTCGCCTCTGCCGTCGCAACCGCGGACGCCAGAGCCTCGGCCGCTGCCTGCGCCCGAGCCTCTTCTTCTTTCGCTTTGCGCTGCTGCTCTTCGCGGCGCGCCTTGACCTCGTAGGCGATCTGCTGGATTTGCAGCGCCATGTCCTCGTTGATACCGGGGATCGATTCCAGATCCTCGGCATGTGCGTTCAGCAGGTTCTCCGGGCTGTGGTAGCCCAGCTTGAACATGTAGCCGATCAGCGAGTCGTCCAGGCCGGGCACGGCGAGCAGCTCGTCGCCCAGGACCTGCTTCATCTGCTCGATCTTGCCCTCGGAGTGGATGTCGATCCGCCAGCCGACCAGCTTGCTGGCGAGGCGGACGTTCTGACCACGGCGGCCGATGGCGAGGCTGAGCTGGTCATCGGGGACGATCAGCTCGATGGTCTGGTTGTCCTCGTCGATCAGCACGCGGCTGACCTCGGCGGGCTGGATCGCGTTGCAGACGAACTTCGCGATATCGGGCGACCACGGCACGATGTCGATCTTCTCGCCACGCAGCTCTTGCACGACGGCTTGCACGCGCGAGCCCTTCATGCCGACGCAAGCACCGACCGGGTCGACGTCCGAATCACGCGACGCGACCGCGATCTTGGCGCGCTCACCCGGCTCGCGGGCGACGGCCATGAGGCGCACGATGCCCTCGTAGATCTCCGGAACCTCGAGCTCGAAGAGCTTCTCGATCAGGCGATCGTCGGTGCGGCTGAGGATGATCTGCGGGCCGCGGCTCTCGCGCTTGATGTCCTTGACGTAGGCCTGGACGCGATCGCCGGCGCGGTAGCTCTCGCGCGGCATCTGCTCGCGCAGCGGCAGCACCGCCTCGGCGCGGCCGAGGTCGACGATGACGTTGCCGCGCTCGAAGCGACGGGTGATGCCGGTGACGAGCTCGCCCTTGCGGTCCTTGTACTCGTTGTAGACCACGTCGCGCTCGGCGTCGCGGACGCGCTGCATGATGACCTGCTTGGCGGTCATCGCAGCGATGCGGCCGAACTGCTGGCGCGCGGTGCGCACGTTGAGCAGATCGCCGTACTTCTGGTCCTCGGCCTCGGCGCGCTCGCGGTCCTTGTCGAGGTAGAAGATCTGGAAGCCCAGCTCGTCGTCGAACTGCACGTCCGGGTCGACCAGCGCCGCCTTGCTGTAGGGCAATTCACGGGAAAAGTTGGTCAACTCGTCATCCGGGACGACGACGAGATACATCATCAACTCGACCTCGCCGGTCTCCGGGTTCAGCGTCGCCTCGAGCTCGCGCTCGGCGCCGAAGGTCTTCTTCGCAGCGGAGAGAATGGCCTGCTCGAGGGCCTCGACGAGCACCGCACGATCGATGCTCTTCTCCTTGCTGACCTGGTCGATGATCTGGTTCAAGCTGCCAGCCAACATCGCTCACTCTCCTGCTGGTCGGCGCATCCTCGCACCGACCATGGGTTGTCGATCCCGCCCTAGGGCTCGAGATCCTCGCGGTCTTGCCCGGCACGTCGGCCGAGCTCGAGCCACTGCTCCGTCGTCGGGTCGAGAGCCGCCCGCGCGACCTCCTCCCACAGCACCGTGCGCTCCTCGCCGCCGTCGACCCGGAGCGTCAGCCCCAGCGCGTCGCCGTCGACGATGTCGCCAATCCACGTCTCTTTGTTGCGTTCGGCCGTTTCGCGCAGGGTGCAGCGCGCACGGATGCCGACGAAGCGCTTGGCGTCCTCGGCGTGACGCACGCGGCGCTTGGTGCCGGGGCTCGAGACCTCGAGTTCCCAGGCGCCCGCGATCGGGTCCTCGACCTCGAAGAGCGCCGAGAGCCGGCGGCTGACTTTCGCGCAATCGTCGATGGTGACGCCGCCGTTGCCGGGGAGCCGGTCAACGAAGACCGAGACCAAGGTCCCGCGATGGCCGCGGCCGAGGCGGATCTCGATCAGATCGAGCCCGGCTGCCTCGACGACCGGCCCGATCTGATCGTGCAGCTTCGCCTCGAGGCGGCCGGCACGCGGATCTTGTTGGCGGATTCCTGCTTGCATCGACGCTCGGGTCTCTCCTGCCACGGAGACGCCGCTCCGCGCTCCATCACGCACGCCCGCTGGACCTGCCGCGTCGACCCCTCTTGACCCCAGGGTGGTGCGCGTTGCGCGGTCCACCCCGAGGTTCGAGGTCGACTGCCGGATCCAAAGCTTGACGTTGGATGAGGCAGGTCGAGCAGCGCACGGGCGACGAAACCGTCGCCCGGCGCTCCCCCGCGGGCAGGGACCGGTCGGTCCCTGCGCCCGGCGGGCTTGGAGGCGGCACCCGGATTCGAACCGGGGATAAAGGATTTGCAGTCCTCTGCCTTACCACTTGGCCATGCCGCCCTCGGGCGGCGCACGATGTAGCCGATTCGAGGGGGGCGGTCAAGGCCCCTGTGCACTACAAGGAGCTGGACTCGATCCGCCAAGCGTCCTCGGCCGCCACGTCGCGGCGCAAGGTGATCGGCGTCGGCATCCGCGACGTCGCACGGAGGAAGAGCTTGACGCTCTCGGTGCGTGGGCCGATTGCCGCAGGATCTTGGCGTGTCACGTCGAAGCTGCCGGCGTCCTCGGGGTCGCGGAGGTAGATGAGCGCGTTGCGACGCAGCTGGCGCCAAGTGTATTGGCGCAGGCTGTTCTCCAGGATCGGGGTGCCCTTTCGCTCGCTGTGCACATGATCGAGGAAGCGGACGAAGACCAGTTCGGCCTCTTCCGGATCGTCGGGCTCGGGCACCATCGCCAGCTTCAGGACGTCGCGCAGCAGGCGATGCGCGGCACCGACCGGATCGCTATCCGGCTTACGCGGCTTTGGCGCTGCGGCCGGTGCCTCCTCGGCGGGAGCCTCCACGACTGCGGCGATGCCGGCCGTGGCCGCGCCAGCTGTCGATTGGCCGGCCAGAGCGGCCTCGAGCGCCGCGACCCGTTGCTGCAGCTCCGCCACCGTCGCTGCCAGCGTGGCGACCGTCTGCTTGCCGCTGCTCTTCTTCGCTTCGCTCATCTTCCCCTCCCGGTTGCCGCGGCAGGGTCGCTCGTCAGCGGCCTGCCTGCAAGCGCGCCAGGCACTTCAGGTAGTCGGCCGCGCGGAGCATCTGGAAGTCCGGGAGAATCTGCGGCTTCGGTGTGCGGTTGGCGATCTTCATCGCCTTGCCCTCGCGCTCGACGCATTTGTCGAGGCTCTTCACCATCGGCGCCATCGGCGAGGGCGGCGGCGCGTTGATCGGCTCGAGGTGGTTGGTCAGGTTCTCCTCGCGGAAGCCGACCGGCATCTTGCCGTCCGCCTTGGGCGCCACCTCGATGTCGGGGTGCACGCCGGTGACTTGGATCGTCTGCCCGGCCGGGCCGTAGTACCGCGCGACCGTCAGCTTGATGTAGTAGTCGAGGTGCAGCGCCGGCTCGAAGAGCGTCTGCACGCTCGCCTTGCCGAAGGTGCGCATGCCGACGACCAGCGCGCGGCCGTTCTCCTGCAGCGCGCTGGCCACGATCTCGCTCGCCGAAGCCGAGCCGTCGTCGACCAGCACGACGACCGGGAAGTCGTAGTCGCTCTTGTCGTCGTGCGCGGTGTAGACCTCTTCGTTGCCGCCGCCGCGGACCTTGCGCCGGCTCTTCACGCTGACGATCCGGCCGCTGCGCAGGAACATATCGGCGACGTCGATCGCGCGGTTCAGCAGGCCGCCCGAGTTTCGCCGCAGGTCGAGGATCAGGCCCTCGAGCTTGCCACCGGGGGCCTGTTTGGCCAGGTCCTCGACGGCGTCCCGCAGGTCGCGCGCCGAACGCGGCACGAAGCCACTCATCTTCACGTGGCCGACCCCCGGATACTCCGGCACCATCTTGCCTGTGACGTTCTTGATCGGGATGTGGGCGCGGACGATCGCGATTTCGATCGGGCGCGGCTCTCCCTCGCGGGCGATGGTCAGGGTGACCGTCGTATTCTTCTTGCCGCGAATGCGCTCGACGACCTTGTGCAGCATCCAGCCGCCGATCTCGACGCCGTCGACTTTCTGGATCTCGTCACCGGCCCGGACGCCGGCGCGCCACGCGGGCAAGCCCTCCATCGGGTTCTCGACGATCGTGCGCTTCTCCCGCTGGGTCAGCACCGCGCCGATGCCCTCGAACGAGCTGTCCTGCGTCTTGCGGGTCGACTCGTCCCATTGTTTGCGGGCGATCACCGCCGAGTGGGGATCGAGGGCGTAGAGGTAGGCCGAGGCTGCCGCCAACCACGCGCGGTGGATATCGGGCTCGAATCGACGCCGCTTGTCGACGTCCGGGGTCTCCTCGTAGAGACCGGGCACCTTTCCGTCGTCGACCTTGGCGGCCTTGTCACCCTTTTCGCCGGCCTTGCCGGTCTTGGCCGTCTTGGTTGCCTTGGCCGCCTTGGTTGCCTGCACCGCCGCGGCCTTCTGGTCCTTCTCGTCCCTGCCGCCTTTCTTCTTCGGCTCGGCCTTGGCGGTGTCGCCCGGGGCTGTCTTGCCGGCCTTGGCGTCGGCAGCAGCCTTGGCCGCGCGCCGCTGTTGCTCCTCGCCGAGACGCACCTTGACCAGCTCCATCGCGCAGAGAAATTCGTCGCGACCGAAGCTCATCGCATCCCAGCCCTTGCGGTACGCCGCGTAGCGCGATTTGGCGCGCTGCCGCAGATCCAAGATCTCCTCGTCGGTGAGCCGGCGATCGGGCCGCTTCTTCGCCTTGTGCTTGAGGTAGAGCGAGCCCGGGATGCGGTGCAGCACCACGCCGTCGAGCGGTTTGCCAGCACAGACGAAGGGCTGCGTATCGCCGTCCAGCCGGCCCTCCTCGTCGGCATGGCCGCGGCGCCCGTCGAGGAAGCTCTTCGGCAAGACCTCGAAATCCTGCTCGAGCACGCCCAGCGCGCTGTTCGCGGCCGCGACCCAGGCGCGCTGATGGTCGACCTTGTCGTCGATATAATAGGTGGTGACGTAGTCCGTCACCTCCTCGAAGTTGTGGATATCGAAGCGGACTCCCTTCCAATAGTCGACGTCTTCGTCGTCCTCCTCATCCTCGTCGGTCTTGTCGCCGTCCGCGGTCGCCGTCGGCTCTTCCGGTGAGAAGGCTTGGTCGCCCGCGGCCGCGAGGGCTGCGCCGCGCGTCGGCGAGTCACCGGCGACCGGTCCATCGCTGCCAGTTGGCTCCTGCTTGCATCCGATGATGGAGAGCCAAATCGCCGCAATCAGCGCCCAGTGGCGTAGTGCCGTCGGTTGGGTCACGAGGTCCTCCAGATGAGCGCGACGAGGTGCCGGGCCGTGTCGCCTCGATGTGAGACGAGATGCTCGCCCATGCCCGTCAGACGGTGCCAAGGCCGAAAAGGATGCGCAAGCGAGCGGACGTTTCCGACGCGAGCGCGGCGGCGACGGCTGCCTCACTCGGTTCGGGGCGTTGCAGGCCGGCGCGGAAGGCCCGCACCCGCGCGATCGCGTCGAGGGCAAACCCGCCGCGGGTTTCGTCCTGCAGCAGAATGCGTGCGACTTCCTGCATCGCTTCCTCCAGGCCTGCACGGACGCGGCAGACGAGGAAAAGATCCACTCCGGCATCCAAACCGAACCGGATCCTCTCCGTCATCGAGAACGCCGCAGCGACGCCTTGCATTTCCAGGTCGTCGCTGCAGATCACCCCGCCGAAGCCGCAATGCTGTCGCAGCAGGGGGCGGAGGATCGCCGGCGAGAGGGTCGCCGGCCGTGCAGGGTCGAGTGCCGGGAAGAGCACGTGCGCAGTCATGATCATCGAGAGGCGTCCGGCGAGGGCCGCGAAGGGGCGCAGCTCGACCTCGCGCAGTCGATCGATCCCGAAAGGCAGCCGCGGCAGGGCGAGGTGGCTGTCGGTGTCGGTGTCGCCGTGGCCCGGGAAATGCTTGCCGCAGCCCCGGACGCCGGCTGCCTCCAGCCCGTCGAGGAACGCCTCGGCGTGGGCGATCACCGTCTCCGGGTCGCTGCCAAAGGCGCGCCTGCCGATGATCGGGTTCGCCGGGTTGGTGTCGATGTCGAGTACCGGGGCGAAGTCCAGGTTGAAGCCCGCCGCAAGGCATTCGGCGCCGGTCTGCCAGCCGACCGCGCGGGTCAGGTCGAGGTCGCCGCGATCGGCGACGTCGCGCATGGTCGGGAAGTGGCTGAACGGACGACGCAGCCGCGCGACGAGGCCGCCCTCCTGGTCGACCGAGCAGATCGTCGGCAGCGATCCGGCCGCGCTGCCGGCCGCGTGGATCGCCGCGGTCTGGGCGGTGAGCGCCGCGACGTCGATCGCTGCCGAGGCGCCGCTGCCCTCGGTGCGCCGCAGGTTGCGGGCGAAGAGGATGGCGCCCGCAAGCCCCCGGCCGAGCAGCTCGGCGTAGTCGTCGGGTAGGTCGTCGCCCTCGTAGCCGGCGACGAGGAGCTCCAGGCCGAGGTCTACGGCTTCGCGCTCGGTCCTCGGCCGCGGCGGTCGCATCGCTCCCATTGCTGCGGCTCTCTTCATCGCGCGCGTCCTCCTTCGGCTCGTCCTCGGCTCGCGCGGGCCGCGCCGATCGGCCCCACCTGCAGGGCGGGGTCGAGCCCGTCACGTAGCCCGTCGGCGAGCAGGATGAAGCCGGTCTGCCAGAGCAACAAGGTGCTGCCTGTCGCGAGCAGCAAGACCGGGCTGCGCAACATCAGCGTCGCGCCATCGGAGAGCATCGCCCCCCAGCTGACTGCGCCCTGTGGACCGAGTCCGAGAAAGGAGAGGCTCGCTTCACCCAAGACGGCACCGGCAAGGGCGAAGGTCGCCTGAACCGCAACCGGCCCGGCGATCGTCGGGACGACGAAACGCCACAATAGGCGACCCTCCGAGCAGCCGTAGAGCCGTGCCGCGCGCAGCACCGGGCGATGTCGGACCGCCAGCACCAGTCCGCGGACGATGCGGGCGTGGCTCGCCCAGCCGGTCGCCGAGAGGGCCAGGACCACGGTCATGACGCCGGGCCGCTCGCTGACGAAGAGCACCAACAGCGCCAGCAGCAGCCCCGGGAAGGCCAGCGCGACGTCGGAGACGCGGCTGACCAGGCCGTCGACCCAGCCTCCGCGCCAGCCGGCGAGCAGGCCGAGCAGCGCCCCGCCGCCGACCGCTGCGAACACCACCCCGAGGCCGACGAGGCTGGCCAGGCGACCGCCGGCGAGGACGCGTGCGAGCACATCGCGACCCTCTTGATCGGTGCCGAGCGGGTGCGCTGCGCTCGCCTCGGCGAAGATCGCGCCGGCGTCGGTGAGCTCGGGATCGAGCCCCCACCACAGCGGCGCGGTCCAGAACGCGAGCAGGCAGAGCCCGGCAGCGGTGGCGCCCACGCGCCCGGCGGGTCCGAGGTTCACGCGGTGGCCTCGTCGGCCCGGGCGCGGGTGCGTGGATCGATGCGCGCCACCAGCGCGTCGACGGTGCCGAGGACCAAGGCATAGGCGACGGCGATCGCCAGGACCGCGCCTTGCACCACCGCGGGGTCGCGCGCCGCGATCGCGTCGAGCAGCAGCGTGCCGAGGCCGGGTCGGCCGAAGATCTTCTCGGTCACGATCGCGCCGCCGAGCAGCGCGCCCAGCTGGCCGCCGATCACGGCGAGCAGCGGCACCAGGGCGTTCGGCAGCAGGTGCCGCATCCAGATCCGCGGCTCGGAGTGACCGCGCGCGCGCAACGCGTCGGCGAGCGGGCCAGCCAATTCGGCCAACAAGGTCGCGCGCAGCAGCCGCGAGAGTCGTGCCGCCAGGGCGAATCCGAGCACGAGCGCTGGCAGGGCCAGTTCGCGCAGCGCCGAGGGCGGATGCGCCGGTGTCGGCGCCCACTGCAGCGTCACCGCGAAGAGCACGATCGCCAGCGGCCCGCTGACGAAGACCGGGGTCGACATCGCGATCAGGGCAATTCCCCGGCCGAAGCCGTCGAAGAGGCCACCGCGGCTGCGGGCGGCGAGGCTACCCAGGGGGATGGCGATCGCGACCGCGACCAGCAGCGCGGCGAACGCGAGCACGCCGGTCGGACCGATCGCCTCGCTGAGCAAGGCACGGACCGCACGCGGGCGACCCGCCAACGCGTAGGAGGTGCCCATGCTGCCGTCGAGGACGTCGCCCGCCGCGCCCGCCAGCTGCTGCCACAGCGGACCCGCGAGGTGCATCCGCTCGCGGAGCCTGGCCTGGTCGGCCGCCGTCGCCCGTTCGCCCAACAAGATCGCCGCCGGATCACCGGGCACGACGCGGATGGCGAGGAAGACCGCGAGCCAGAGCCCGACGATGCTGAGCAGGACGGTGGAGAGTCGGCGGGCGCTCACGCCACGGCCTGCGCCGTCGCGCGCAGGATCAGCGGCACTTCTCGAGCATGCCCTCGATCTGCGGCGCGTCGGCGGCGTCGGGGTAGCGCTGGATGTAGGCATTGCCGTGCTTGAGGCAATTCGCCTTGTCGCCGACCTGGAAGTAGAGCCGCGCCAGCTGGCCGTGCGCCTTCTTCACGCCACCCTTCACGGCAGCCTGGAAGTGCTCGATCGCGCCGTTCTTGTCGCCACCTGCTGCGGCGCGTCGTCCGGCCGAGTAGTGCTCCGGACCGCTCATCTCGCCCGCGGTCGGCTTCGGCTCGGGCTTGGGCTCGGCCTTCGGCTTCGGCTCGGGCTTGGGCTCTGCCTTCGGCTTCGGCTCGGGCTTGGGCTCTGCCTTCGGCTCCGGCTTGGGCTCGGGCTTGGCGCGCGGCTCGGGCTTGGCGCGCGGCTCGGGCTTGGCGCGCGGCTCGGCTTTGGCGCGGGCATGGCCACGGGCCTTGACGATGACCATCGCGGCGTCTTCGTTGTCGGCGTCGTAGGCCTGCGCCTGCTCGGCGAGGTCCATGGCGTCGTCGTATTTGCGCCGCTTCAGCGCGTCCTGCGCCTGCGAGACCAGCGTCGCCACCGTCATCGCGCGGGCCTTGTCGCGCAGCGACTCGACCTTCTCGACCAGCGGCGAGTCGTCCTTGAGGGTCTCGCGCAGGTCGACCATGGCGTCGAGCGTCGCTTTCGGATCCGACTCCAGGCCCGCCGCGGCAGCGTCGATCTTGCCCAGCGCAGCTGCCTCGACCTCGAGTTGTTTGACCTCCAGGCCGAGCGAGGCGCTGCCAGGCGCGTCCTTCAGCGCGGCCCGCGCGACCTCCAATGCCTCACGGACCATGCCGGCGCGGCGCAGTTTCTCGACCTTGCGGAGCATCTCGCCGGCGTCGGCGGCGCGCCCAGCGGCCGGCTCCGGCGGCGCCTCGTCCCTGGCCTGGTCGGTGCCGTTGGGCTCTTCCGGAGTTGGCGTCGTCGTCTCGGGCGTCAAGGTCGTCGTGCCCTTGCCCGAATCACTCATCGCGAGGAACGCCACCAAGCCGCCGCCGAGCAGCAACGCCACCACGACCGCAGCGATGATCAGGCCCTTGCCGCCACCACCACTGGTCCCGCCGCTGGCCGCGGGTGCGCGGTCGCCGGGCGCGAGGAAACGGAGCGCGACGTGTCCGAGGATGAGCAGGTCGCCCGACCGGATCGCCGTCTTGCTGTAGGGCTCGTTGTTGACCTGGATGCCGTTCGAGGAGCCGAGGTCGAGGACCTCCCAGGTTCCGTCGGCCTTGCGGGTCAGCCGCGCGTGCTCCTTGCTGATCGAGCGGTGGTCGATGACCAGGTCCGCGCTCTCCTGCACGCGACCGATGACGGTCGGCGAGCGGGTGACGCGGAGCTCGAGCCCACGCAGGTTGTCGCTCTCGACCACCAGACGTGGCTGCTCGCCGGCCGGAATCGCGCTGCGATCGACCGGCGTCGAGAGTTCGGCCTGGATATCGGCCAAATTGACCACCGACGTCTTGCCGTCGTTCGGCAGACCGGCGTTCGGCGACGGCGCTGCCGACGGCGCCCTGCTGCTCGGCGCGTCGCGGCCGTCGTCGACCAGCGCGGTATCGCGCGGCGCAGTGCTGTCGGTGACCAACTCGATCGTGTAATCGCCGATCTGGATCAGATCGCCGGCCTGCAGCTCGGCGCGTCCCTTGATGAGGGTGGCATTGAGGCGCGTGCCCCAGGTCGCCCGGATATTCTCGACGGTGACGACATGGCCCTGGCGGACGATGCGCGCATGCTGTCGCGAGACGTTGCGTTCGGTGAGGCAGATCGCGTTCGACTCGTCGCGGCCGATCGTCAACTCACCGTCGACGAGCGGAACGACCGTGTTCTTGCCCTCGTAGTCTTTGATCGAAAGCTGCAGCATGGATGCGGGCTGTACTCCTCTCGACCTGCTTCGTCCGCGCGGTTGTCGTTCCCAGGGAACAGCCGCACCACTGACACGAACCCCCCGCAAGCCGCAAGCCACCAAGTGCACCTGCGGGACCACGGGGGGGTCAACGCGCCCCGGACCCTAGCACGCGTCCCTAGGGTGGACAAGAAGGCCACTCGACCGCGTCGTCCGGGTCCTGGCAAGCTCCCCAGTGTCGCATCCGAGCGGCCAATGGAGGCGATGCTGGAGTCGACCTGGACCACCGCCGCAGCAGCTGCAGCCCGCCGGGACGCGATGCGTGATGCAGCGGCCGTGCGGGTCGGGCTCTTGCTCAACGGGCAGGCCGCGGAGGGCCGCGCCGCCACCTTGCGCGGCCTCGCCGCGTTGCTGCCGGAGCCGGCCGACTTCGCCGCGACCCGCAGCCTCGCCGAGCTGCCCGACGCGCTCGGACGTCTCTTGGTCGAGCGTGGCGTCAACGTGCTCGCGGTCGTCGGTGGCGACGGCACCGTCCACCACGCCGTCAACGCGCTGCTCGCGCTCGAGCGACAGTCCGCCGCGGCAAACGGCCCGATCGCGTTGCCGCGCTTGCTGCTCCTCGGCGGCGGCACACTCAACATCGTCGCCCGGACGCTCGGCGTCCATGGTCGACCGCGCCGGCGGCTACGGCATTTCCTACGCTATTTTCAGAACGCGCGGCTCTCCCGGGTGCCGGGCCGAGGGCTGCCGTCGCTCGTCGTGCGCTGCGCCGATCAGCCGCCGCGGCACGGCTTCGTCTTCGGCAGCGAGGTCCTGTTTCACGCCATCTCGCTCTACGTCGCGTTCGGTGCTGGCTACGGAGGGCTGGCGCGCTTCCTCTTCGAGTTGAGCCGCGGCATCACCGTCGGCAGCGCGCTGTGGCGACGCGAGGGCTGGCGCCTCGGTCCCTTCGGCCTGCCGCTCACGATCGACGGCGCGACCTTCGAGCCGTATACGGCAGTCGTCGCCAGCACGGTCGATCTGACCTTGGCCGTCGGCGGGGTTCGCGCCATCCGCCGGCCGCTCGGTGCGCCGGGCTTCTTCGCCAAGGCGATCGTCGAGTGCGATCCGCGTCGGGTCATGGCGATGATCCCAGCGCTGATGCGGGAACGAGGCCACCCGGGCGTGGTCGACCGACCCTTCGCCGATGCGATGGAACTCTTCGGACCCTATACCCTCGACGGCGAACTCTTCGACGCCGAACACGGCCAAGGCCGCGCCCAGCTGACCGTCACGACCGGGCCGGTGCTGGCGGCAGTGCCTGGCGAATTGGGCGCCATGCGCTGGTAGAATCGGCCTTTGCTTGCGTCGTCCGGGCGCATTCCGCTACCTTCCAGCGCTTGAATTCTGGGGCACCTGACCACACGGCCGCGCGGCCCACACACGAGGCGAGGATGATGACGATGACCCAGGCGAACCCGCGCGTTCGCACGCTCCTGATCGCCCTTGCCGCGGGTGCGCTCGCCATCGGCTGCTCCTCGAACGTGAGCAGCGGCACCGATGCCGGCGGCACCGGCGGGACCGACGCCACGGGCGGCGACGTCAGCGGCGGCGACACTGCGGTCGACAGCGTCGGCGGCGAGGACACGACGGCCGACGCCGCGACCGACGCCGACGACGCGACCGGCCTGGATACCGGTGGAGGCGACGACACCAGCACCGACGCCGGCGACGACGCGACGGTCGGTGACGCGACGGCCGATACCGGCGGCGGTACCGATACCGTGACCGCGCCCGACGTCGACGAGTCCAAGGGCCTGCAGTCCGAGGAGCTCCTGGTCAAGATCCTCGGCCCTTCCGGCCGCGATTGGGTGCAGAGCGACTCGGAGTTCGCGCAGCTCGCCGGGGTGACCTTCGGCGCCGCCGATTCGCTCGAGTGGAAGAGCAGCAGCGGCGAGACCGGAACGATCGACGTGGCCGCCTATTGGGTCTCGGGTGTGGTGAAGCTGCAGCCCGGCGACAACACCATCACCGTCACCGCCAAGCAGGGCGGCACGACCGCGGTCGATACGGTGCACATCGTCTACAACCCCTTCTTCACCTTCGAAGGCGCACCACAGATCGCGCCGGACCTGCTCTTCGTCGGCGAGAGCGCCAAGCTCGTCGTGCGGATGCCGCTCTCGGCCGCCGGTGAGAGCGCCGCCGGCAAGGGCCCGGTCAATGCCGCCACGGTGAAGCTGATCGAGGTCGACGTCGACGGCAAGTTGGTCAAGGACCACGGCGCGCTGCTCGACAACGGCAGCGCCTCGGCCTGCGACGATATCCAGAAGGACGGCTACTTCTCGGCCTGCCTCTCGCTGACGCCGAACGTCGCCAAGCGCCTCTTCTTCCGCGTCACCGCTGACGTCGAGATCTTCGACAAGAAATACAACGCCCTCTCGCCGGTCAGCGTGGTCGACGTGGTCAACCGCTTCACCCAGAGCGAGTGCTCGGCCATCGTCGGCCTGCAGAAGAAGATCAAGGGCGACGCGAAGTCGGCCATCTCCGGCGGCAAGACCCCCGAGCAGGCTGCGGCCGACGCGGTCACCGCGTTCAAGGCCGACGCCACCGTCGCCGACGCCGGCGTCAGCCCGAGCGGCTATGGCGTTTGGGTCCGCTACAAGACCGGTCGCCTCGGCGCGCTGAACCTGGCTCCCTCCGGAATGCGTGCCGGCGCCGGCGCAGCCGCTCCCGGGGTGAGCACGGCCGCGCTGCCCACCTATTCGGTCGGTACCCGTCGTGCGCTGACATTGGCGCCCGCCGCCGCCGAGTTCCAGGCCGGATTTCCCGCCGGCGAGGGTGACGAGGCCGAGTTCGCCGCCGCCGGCCTCGCCGCGCGCGAGTGCCCGCCCTTCTTCGTCGACAAGATGACCGGCGACAAGGCGCTGCTCCGCTACTACCGCAATATCTGGCAATACGGCCTCGTCGCCATCACCGGCCACGGTGACGTCTACTTCAACGGCCTCGCCGAGGCCGACGCCGCCGCTTACGGCTGGGAGCACCCCGGCGCGCAGGAGGTGATCTGGAGCGGTGAGGCGACCGATTGCAGCGCGCTCTCGAGCAGCACCAAGACCTGCAGCAGCAACGCGAATTGCCCCGCCGGGCAGGAGTGCATCAAGACCTCGGCGACGAGCGGTGTCTGCCTCGACCACACCCAGGGCGACATCATGACCGGCCGCGTCGTCATCGGCGCCGACAGCTACGGCATCACGCCGGCCTTCTTGCAGCGTCACGCGAAGCAGGACCTGCCGGACGCCATCGTCTACCTCGGCGCCTGCCGCTCGCTGTGGAACGGCTCGCTGGCGGTGCAGCTCTTCGGCGCCGGCGCGTCGGCGGTGCTCGGCTACTCGAACTACGTCACCAACGAGTTCGCTTGGCTGCGCGGCCGCGAGCTCTTCCAGACCCTGATCGACGAGGTCGGCAGCGTGCTGCAGGGCGCCGAGACCGGCGTCGTCGACGGCAAGACCGGTGGCCGACTGCGCTGGATCGGCAACGGCAAGGCCAACGCCAAGGACGGCAATATCATCAATTCCGGCTGGGACGAGGGCAAGCCGACCGGCTGGACCACCGTCGGCGACGGCCGCGTCATCTCGCGCCTCGGCGCCACCGTGCCGGTCGCCGGCAAGTTCATGGGCATCATCTCGACCGGCCTCGGCTTCACCGCCCAGAACGGCAGCCTCGAGCAGCCTTTCTGCGTCGCGCCCGGCGCCACCAAGCTCTGCTTCTGGTGGAAGTTCTACTCCGAGGAGTTCATCGAGTTCTGCGGCTCGTCGTACATGGACCGCTTCACCGCGACCATCACCGGCAAGCAGGGCAAGCTCACGGTGACCGACGTCTGGATCGACCCGCTCTGCCCCTACGATTGCGGCGGCAAGAACCCCTGCCAGCCCGGCACGCCGTCGTGCAAATGCGGCAGCCAGTGGAAGACGCTCGACAACGCCGACGTCTCCTTCGACCAGGGCGGCGTGTTCATGACGCCCTGGCTGCAGGACTGCAAAGAGGTCACGCCCTTCGCTGGCAAGCGCGTCGACCTGAAGTTCTTCGTCACCGACACCGGCGACTCGAATTACGACACCGCCGTCTTGGTCGACGAAGTCACCATCGAATAGCGCCGCGGGCGCCAGGTCGCCCGCGGCGACGTGGAGGCACCATGGCCCTGCGCTCGCACTTCTTGCATATCCTCTCTCGCCCGGCCTGCGCCGTTGTCGCGCTCGTTGCGCTGCTGGCGTCGCCGCTCGCAGGCTGCGTCGATCCGCCACAGGACGAGAAGGACACTGGCTCTGCAACCGACGCAGCCAACGACGTCTCGCCGCTCTTCGACAGCAACGGAGGTGACGGCGGCGGCGGCAGTGACGGCGGCGGCGGGGCCGACGGTACCGCAGGCGCAGGCGTCTGGCTGACCTTCGAGGTCGACGACAGCGCCAATAAGACCTTCGCCGACGGCGACATCAAGTGGACCGGCAGCTTCAGCTGGGACAGCAAGAGCAACAGCATCACCTCGGCGACGAGCTGGCTGCCGAGCGAGGGGCCCTATCCGGTGCTCTACGACGACGGCCCGCTATCGGCCGGTGGGCATGAGCACGAGGGCGCGACCAAGGGCGACCACATCTTCAGCACCGCCGTCTTCTATGCCGCCGACGAGGACCAGATCTTCGAGTACGGCGCGCTCAACGAGTTCGACAATTGGATGTGGATCGGGCCGAACGGCCTGCTCGAGGTGAAGAAGGGCGCCTCCGGGACGCTCGCGGCCAAGGGCTTGCTGCTGCCGAAGCACGGCGCGATCGATATCAAGATCGAGCTCGACACCGGCGCGCTCGACCCGAAGTTCGCGAAATGGGCGATCGCGACGCACAAATTCTTCGTCAAGGGCACGATGAATTTGTGGACCCCGGTCCAGTTGCTCGACGACGGCGACAAGGGCGACGCCACGGCCAACGACGGCGTGCTCACCTTCGTCCAGTCGAAGAACCTCGGCAGCCACGACGGCCTGCTCAACGCCGGCGACGAGGTCCAGTTCATCTTCGTCACCACGACCGGCGACGTCTTCCCCGAGGACGGTCAGGAGTACAAGGGCAGCACCTCCGCGCTCTCCGCCGGGATCAAGGCCTACACCGCCACCGGCACCGACGGCGCGTGGGTTCCTGCCGACGTGGTCCTGCGCAAGGACAGCAAGGGCAAGTTCGAGAATACCGCCATCATCGTACCCACGGGCGGCGGCGGCGGTGGCTGCGATCCGGCCTGCGCGGCGGGCCAAGTCTGCGACGCGGGCGTCTGCAAGGACGCCGCCAAGCCCTGTGAGCCGGCCTGTGGCGAGGGCAAGGTCTGCGTCGACGGTAGCTGCCAAGACAAGCCCTGCGAGCCCGCATGCGGCGAGGGGCAGGTCTGCGAGGCCGGCTCCTGCAAGGACAAGGTCTGCGATCCGGCGTGCGCGGAGGCGCAGTTCTGCGACAAGGGCACCTGCAAGGACAAATTCTGCGATCCCGGCTGCGGCAGCGACCAGACCTGCGTCGTCGACGTCTGCGTCGACAAGCTGAAGCTGGTCGAGGTCGCACCGGCGTCGGGCCCGATGTTCGGTGGCACCAAGCTCACGCTCAACGGCAAGGGCTTCGCGGCCCCGGCGAAGGTCCTGGTCGGCGGCGCCGAGGCGACCGACGTGGTCGTCGTCTCCGCCCAGCAGATCACCGCGCTCACACCCGCCGGCAAGCCCGGCAAGGTCGCGGTGGAGGTCGAGGTCGGAGGCGAGAAGGTCCAGCTCGCCGACGCCTTCACCTACAACAACCCGCCGAAGCCGACCGTGCTCCTGCTCGATCCGGCGCAATTCGTGGTCGAGAAAGGGCAGGGCGTCGTCGGCCTGAAGGCGATCGTCAAGATCAGCGGCGTCAGCGACGCGAGCGGCCCGACCGAGGGCCTGGTCGTCGAGTTCGGCTACGGCCCGAAGGGCTCGTTGCCCAACGCGACCCCGGCCAAGCCCGAGGACGCGTGGACGTGGAGCAAGGCGACCTTCCAGAACGAGGACGCGCTCAAGGGAGAAGAGACCTGGGGCGGCGATCTGGGCGTCCTGCCGCTCGGCGAATACGCCATGGGCGCGCGCGCCACCTGGCTGGAGCAGGCCGTCTACGGCGACACCAACGGCTCGGAGGACGGCGTCTCGACCGACAAGCTCGGCACGATCTTGGTCAGCGAGCCCGACCTAACGCCGAAGGTCACCGGTCTCGAGCCCGCCTTCGTCGGCACCAAAGGCGGCACCATCACCGTCCTCGGCAAGAACCTGCCGGTGAACAGCACGGTCGAGATCATCTCCAGCGTCCCGGCGCCGACCATCACCGGCACGGACATCAAGGAGGTCACCGGCAAGGGGCTCTCGGTGAGCATCGAGTCGGGGATGAGCGCGCCGCTGCCGCCTCGCCCGGCGACGGTGAAGGTGACGCCGCCCGGCCTGCCGGCGATCGAGCTGAAAGACGGCCTCGCGGTCTGCCCGATCGACACCCCGATCATCGACGGCGATATCGGCACCGATTGGCATTTCCTCTCGATCATGGCGCAGAACGAAGGCTCTTCCAGCTGGAGCAACAACGCGGTCGGCCAGCTCTGGGCCGCCTACGACAAGACCAACCTCTACATCGGGGTCACCGGCAACGTGGAGAAGAACAACGCGATCGTCGTCTACGTCGACGTCGACTACGGCGCTGGGACCGGCACCAAGAGCCCGATCGATCTGAAGGACAATACCGGCGCGCTCGATGACGCCATCGCCAGCAATTTCGTGGTCAACGACACGCAGTTCGGCGCCGACTTCGCGCTGGCGACGCTGGGCTTGCAGTCGTTCTCCAGCGGCAACCCGGCCGAGTCCACCGGCGCGGGCTGGCGCGATCTGAAGAACGTCAATGACTTCGCCTGGCTCGGCGCGACGGTCTTCGCCTTGGCGAATAAGGGCCTCGAGGCTGAGATCCCGCTCGCCACGCTCTTCCCCAACGGCGTCCCGGCGAAGGGCACGCGCGTCGCCCTCTTCGCCGTCGTCACCAACAACGACGGCTCGGTCGCGCCGGATTCCGGCGTCACGCCGCCGCAGGACAACCCGGCCACGGCGCTGACCATCAACAAGGTCGCCTGGTTCGACCTGCATCCCCTGCCGTAGCTCGGAGTCCGCACATGGTTCGCAACGTCGCACTCGGCTTGGTCGTGGCCCTCGGCCTCACCGCGTCGCCCGCCTCGGCCGAGATCTTGTTCGAAGATCATTTCGACAATCCGACCAACAACCTCTCCGGCAAGAACGGCTGGGCCCGCAAATACTGCAACGACAATTGGCGCGTGCTGCAGAGCGGCCGGGCGATGGCGAAGACCGACGATGGCTGCGCTTGCGGCCAGAACTGCGATTTCGCGGTCTACAACCAAGGCAGCAATACCTGCGTCAAGAGTGAGCCGGTCGACAATATCATCGTCAACGGCAGCGACACGTGGACCGACTACGTCTTCGAGACGCGGATGCGCAACCTCGACGACGACACCATGGGCGTGGTCTTCCGCTACAAGAACACGGCCAACTACTACGCCGTCTGGTTCTCCCGCGATACGGCGCCCTCGCCCGACGGCGTCTGCGACAGCAGCTTCGAGGGCGCGCGCTTGGTCCGCGTCAGCAGCAACGGGCAGGGCTCGCTGGCGACCGTGCTGGCCAATAGCAAGGTGACCTACGCGCCGGGCAAAGAGCATGCGATCCGCGTGCGCGTGGTCGGAAGCAGCATCCAGGTCTTCTTCGACGCCAACGCCGACGGGACCATCAGTGACCCGGAGGAGCGCATCTTCAACGCCCAGGATGCGAGCCACGCCGCCGGCGCGATCGGGCTCTACGCCTACCAGAACGGCACCTCCACCTCACCGTGCAACCAGGGCGGCTGCTGGTTCGACGACGTCGTCGTGCAGACCGTCACGACCGGCGGCGGCGGCGGCGGCGGGACCGGCAAGGATCAGGATGGCGACGGCGTGCCCGACGACAAGGACAATTGTCCGACGATCGCCAACCCACAGCTGGCCGACAAAGACGGCGACGGCCTGGGCGACGCCTGCGATCCCGACGCCGACAACGACGGCCTCAGCAATACCGAAGAGGCCAAGCTCGGCTCGAATCCGCTCGACGCCGACACCGACGACGACGGCTTGACCGACGGCCTCGAGCCGCAGCCGGGCGACGATTTCGACAAGGACAGCCTGCCCGGCGTCCGCGATCCCGATAGCGACGGCGATGGCCTCCCCGACGGGCTCGAGGCCGGCGTCACCAGCGCGGGACCGGATACCGACGTCAGCAAGGGCTGGTTTACCCCCGACGCCGATCCTGCGACCACGACCAACCCGTTGCTCGCCGATACCGACGGCGACGGCCTGCTCGACGGTGTGGAAGACGACAACCGCAACGGCCGGGTCGACACCTGCGAGTCCGATCCCAATACCGCCGATACGTTGCCCTGCGGAGGTGGCGGCGGCGGCGGTGGCGCGGACGGCGGCGGTTCGGTCGACGCCGGCAACGGCGGCGCGGACGGCGTGCAGGCGGGCGACGCCGGCGGCTCCAGCGGGCCGCTGACCCTCACTCCGATCGGTGGCGACAGCGGTGGCTGCAGCGCCGTGTCCGCGCCCGCGCAGGGCTCCGATCGCGCCTTCGCCTTGCTCGGCCTGCTGGTCGCCGGGCTGTTGCTGGTCTGGCGCCGGCTCAGCCGAGTCGCGTAGGTTCCAGCGTCTCGACCTTCGGCGGGCTCGCCTTCTTCGGCTTCCGCGTCGGCGCGCGCCTGCTCGGCTTGGTCCGCTTTCGGCCGCCGCCGGCGTCGCCTGCACCGCGAACGGCGCGGGCCCAGGTCAGCAGCAGCGCGATCCAGAGCAGCCACAGCGGCCAATCGCCGAGGCGCGCGTAGACCGTGCGTCCCTCGAGCATCGGCACGTCCTGCAACAGCGTCTCGGCGCCGGTGAGGACGGTCTCGACGCGCCGCTCACCCAGCGCGTCGATGAAGACCGAGACGCCGGTATTGGTCGAGCGGACCAGCCAGCGGCGGTACTCGACCGCCCGCATCTGCGCCAGCTGCAAGTGGTGGTAGGGCTCGGCGGTCTGGCCGAACCAGGCGTCGTTGGTCAGGTTCAGCAAGACGTGCGGATCGTGGATGGCGACGCGGCGGGCGAAGCTCGGCAGCAGGTCCTCGTAGCAGATGAGCACGCCGAGCTGGAAGTCGCCGAATGCCAGCGGTTCGGTGCGGGTACCGGGCTGAAAGCGCGACGACTCCGGCAGCAGGTCGTAGAGCTCGGGGAAGCGCTCGCCGAAGGGGATATACTCGCCGAAGACGAGCAGGAAGGCCTTGTCGTAGAGGCCGCTGACCCGTCCGTCCGGCTGCACCAGCAGCGCGCTGTTGAAGCAGGCTTCGCAGTCGGCGTTGCGCATCGGCAGCTCGCCGCCGAAGGTCATCGCGCCCATCAAGAGCGGGACCGAGAAGCCGCGCAGCGGGGTGCTGCGATCCAGCTCGCCGGTGCCCTCGTCGGCCAGCACGTCTGCGGGGTACCGCAGCTTCGGGTCCGGCAGCGGGGCGCGGCTCGGCAGCACGCGCGAGGCGCGTCGCGGGATCATCCACGAGGCCTGCGGCAGGAAGCCCAACGCGGCGGTCAGCTCGCGCTCGGTGCCCGTCGCCACGGGCTGGATGCGCCCCTTCGCGTCGCGTTCCCAGGCCTTGCCGCCGCGCCCGAGCAGCAGCAGGTGGCCGCGCGCGTCCGCGGCGCCCCCGACCAGATCGGCAGAGAGGCCGGTGCGCACCGGCTCCCATTTCGGCCCGAGCTTCGACGTGGCGCGCCGGCGCAGCAATCGTCCGCCAGCGCCGACCACCCACGCCGTGCCGTCGGCGTCGAAGAAGCAGGCGTAGAGGTCGCCGCCGCCGACCTGGTCGCGTTGGAAGCCGCTGCCACGGCCGCGGAGGATCGTGCCGCCCGCGCCGACCGCGACGAAGGTCGAGCCGCCCGGATCGCCGCAGACGTCCCAGAGGTCGGCGTCGGTCGGCGACTTCACCTTGGTCACGCGGCGGTTGCGCTCGGCCCGGATCTCGCCGCCGCGGCCGACCGCGACCACCTGGCCAGTGCCGGTATGCGCGATGGCGGTCGCGGCGAAGGCGTTCGGATCGTCTTGTTCCAGCTCGAGCAGGGTGCCCGACCACCGCGTCGCGCCCTGCTGCCGGCGCACCGGCTCCGGCGGTAGGGCGAGGACCCAGATCCGACCCCGATTGCCGAGTACGTAGCCCGGCTTCAGCCGGCCCATCAGGTCGATCTCGGGCGAGGTGGTGTCGACGCCGACCGCGTCTTCCGGCAGCTCGGTGGAGAAGCGACCCCACGGCGTCAGCGTCCAGACGCGGCGGCCGTCTTCGAGCAGCCGCCAGATATCGGCGCGTGGCGCGCTCGCGCCGGTGAGCAGGCCCATGCCTTCGAAGCCCGCGGCGCGGGGCTGCGCTGCCAGGCCGTTGCCGTCGTGGCGGAGCGCCGTTCCGGCCGCGCCGAAGACGACGAAGCGATCTTCGGAGAAGACCACCGGCACCGCGCCGTAGGGTTGGTAGGCGCTCTCCGGCCAGAGCACGAGCTCGGCGCCCTGCGCTTGGAGGTCGGCCGTCATCCGCTGGTGCTTCAGCAAGGTCTTGCGCAAGGTGCGGATGCGCTCGCCCGGTTCGAGGTGGCGGGCCTCTTTTTCCCAGATCCCGACGTCGCCCTCGACCAAGCCGATCTTCAGCTTGCGCGCCGCCGCCTCGTCGGCGCGGACCTGATCCATCCGCAGCGTGCCGTAGCCGGCTGCGGCGACGACGGCGATCGCCACCCCAGCGAGAAAGCGCAGCGCTGGGCGCCGTCGACCCCAGGCGGCGCGCAACAGCTCGCCGATCGCGGCGTTGCTGGCGAAGAGCATCGCCGAGACCAGCGTCACCCCGCCCAGGTCGGCGATCTGCACCATCCGCGTCTCGTGGGCGATGCCATTGCCGAGAAACCAGGGGAAGATCATCGGGACGAGCGCTTCACCAGCCCACAGGGCGAGCCACGCGGTGCTCGCCGCCGGCGCGCCGAGGCGGACCAACCAGCGCCACAGGCCGATGCCGATCGCGGTGGCGAGGCCCTGCGTCACCGCCTGCAAGGCGAGGATCGCCCAGGTCACCGGCGCCGGCAGATGGCCGAAGTCCTGCAGCATCTGCGTCATCCAGTGGAAGCCGCCGGCATTGGTGACGGTGCCGCAGAGCAGGCCGAGGACGAAGCCACGGCGAACGCCGACGCCCTCGGCTGCCAGCAGCAACGGGGCGTAGGCGAACCAGACCAGCCCATGCTGATCCCAATCCGGATAGGCGAGAAAGACCAGCGTGCCCGAGAGCGTCGCGAGCGCGAGCTGCGCCGCGGGGGGCAGGGCGCCGGCTGCCCGGCCACCGCTCATGGGGCCGTCGCCGTCGCGCCGTCAGCCGGTGGCGTCGGCGGTGGCGGCACCGGCGGCAACCAAGGCGGGTCGCCACCTGCCGACTTGGCCGCTCGCGGTGAGGCCACGATCATCAAGGGCCGGATCGTCCGCATCACCAGGCGCTGGTCGTCGTAGCGCTTGGCAAGCGCCTCGAGCCGACCCGAGAGGGCCGCGGCGCGCTGCCGATGCCGTCCGTAGAAGTCGCGGCGCTCGACGTCGCCCATCTCACCGAGCAGGCGCTCGCCTTCGCTGCGCAGGCGCTTGAAGTCTTCGTGGTGCGCGACGCGGTAATGCATCACCGCGACGACCAATTCCTGGGTCTTGCCGGCGTGCTCTTCGAGCATGGTCGCTGCAGCCTCGAGGTGCGAGAGGCTCTCGTCGACCAAACGGTCGGCTGGCGATTTGCTGCAGCCCGCGAATGCGGCGAGCGCGACAAAAACGACGGCGCCCGCGAGCAAACGTCGTACAAAGGGACCGACGGAGCTCGCGGGCGATGTTGTCACGAAGCAAATCGAGGGTTTGAGGGTGGTGCGAAAGGGGGGACTCGAACCCCCACGAGCGCATTGCTCACTAGAACCTGAATCTAGCGCGTCTACCAATTCCGCCACTTTCGCGTTTCGCTTTCGACCTGATCCGCGCGCGGCGGGGGTCGGCTCGTCGGCTCCTCGGGGGCCTTCGAAGCGGCGCGCAGTCTGTTGCTGCACGCCCAAGCTGTCAAGCCCCTTCCGCCGTCGAATCGCCCGAGGCGTCACCGCCCGCGGCGTCGGCGTTTTGCTCTCCGCCGCCCTGCTCACCGCCGCGCCGACGGCCGCGGCCGCCGCGCCGTCGCTTGCGCTTGGGCTTGCCGGCGTCGTCGCCGCCCGCCGCTCGTGCCTCGTCGCCCGGTTGTCCAGCCTCGGCGGAAACGGGTTCGTCGCCGTTGCGTCGCCGCGAGCGCTTGCGCTTGCCGCCACCGTCGGCAGCGTCGCCGCCGTCGGAGCTCGCCTCGGCGGACGCACCACCGCGCTCCTTCTCCGGCTGCCACACCTCGACCTTGCGCGTCTTGCCGCGGCCACCACCACCCTTGTCCCGCTTGGAGAGCACGGTGGCGCGGTAAGAGGGGGCGTGGTCCGAGAGGAACATCGAGTCCTCCGGCACGCGCGCGTCGAGTTGGTGGCCCAGCAGCCGCTCGATCTCGGGCAGGTGCAGGACCAGGCGCTCGTCGGCCAGCGTGATCGCGCGGCCCTCGGCGCCGGCGCGGCCGGTACGACCGATGCGGTGGACGTAATCGTTGGCGTCGGTCGGGATCTCGAAGTTGATCACCAAGTCGACGTCGTCGATATGCAGGCCGCGTGCCGCGACGTCGGTCGCGACCACGATCTCCTTCTTGCCCTCGCGGAACTGGTCGACCAGCTGCATGCGCTTGCGCTGCGGCAGATCGCCGGACATGTAGCCGGACTCCCAGCCGTTGTTCCACAGCTTGAAGTTGAGCCAATCGCCGGTTCGCTTGGTGTTCACGAAGATCAGGCAGCGCTTGGGCCGGTACTCCTCGAGCAGCCACAGGGTGAACTGCAGCTTCTCGAACTCCGGGACGTGGTAGAGGATCTGCTCGATCGTCGTCGCCGCGACCTGCTCGGGCTGGATCCGCACCTCGAAGGGCCTGCGCTGGAAGCGCTGCGCCAAGCGCGTCACCTCGAAGGGGAAGGTCGCAGAGAAGAGCAGCGTCTGCCGGTCCTCGGCGCAGCGGCTCATCAGCCACTTGATATCGTTGATGAAGCCCATGTCGAACATGCGGTCGGCCTCGTCGATGACGACGACCTGCACGTGGCGCAGATCCACCAGCCCACGCTTCATGTAGTCCATCAGGCGGCCGGGCGTCGCCACCAGCAGATCGATCGGATCTTCCAGCTTGCGGGCCTGCTTCTCCCAATCCATGCCACCGAAGACCGCGACCGTCGTCAGATCGGTGTAGCGGCTGAGCGACTCGGCGTCCTCGGTGATCTGGAAGGCGAGCTCGCGGGTCGGCGCCAACACGATCGCGCGCGGAGCGGTCGCGTGGGTGCGATCGGTCTCGAGCAGCTCCTTGAAGACGGCGAGCAGGAAGGTCGCCGTCTTGCCGGTGCCGGTCTGCGCCTGGCCGAGGACGTCACGCCCACGCAGCGCCTCGGGCAGCGCCACCGACTGGATCGGCGTGGTGCGCTCGAAGCCGAGGTCGTCGATCGCGCGGCGGAGCTCGTCGGGTAGCGGGAGCTCGGAGAAGGGGAGCATCTCCTTCATCTCCGCCTCGGCCAACGCCAGCCGCTCGACGTGATCGGGCGGCGGCGGCAGGGCTGCCGTCAGATCGATGATGGCGCCAAAGGCGGGGATTCGGGAGCCTTGTTGCGGCGCGTCGGCGCCACGATTCGGTGGGGTCATGCTGTGCGTTTCCTCGCAGGTGGTGTGCGCGCCGCAGGTGCGAGGTGTCGGCGCGGTGGCAAGGCGTCCCCGACAGGAATCGAACCTGTAGCCTTTCGCTTAGGAGGCGAACGCTCTATCCGGTTGAGCTACGGGGACCTCGAAAGCGGCGGGAGGCTAGCAGCGCGGTCGATCGCGCGCAAGCTGGCGCGTATGCGCCCGTCGCGGCATGGTGCGCTGGCCGCGCGAGCGCGCGCGCACAGACCGGAGCCGCCCTTGCAACGCCCCTCCTTTGCCGACCTGCCTGCCGCCGACCTCGACGCCGACCAGCTCGAGGCGGTGATCCGCTACCACGATCATCGCTACCACGACCTCGACGACGCCGAGATCCCGGACCAGGTCTACGACGCGCTGGTGCGTCGGCTCGCCGCGCTGCGACCGACCAGCGCCGTGCTGGCTGCCATCGGCGGCGGCGACGGGACCGCGGACGGTGAGCGGATCGAGCACCGCGCGCCGATGCTCTCGCTCGACAAATGTTACGGCTTCACCGAGCTGATGGAGTGGGCGAAGGACGGAACGCTCGTGCTGCGTGCGAGCCCGAAGATCGACGGCGCCGCCGTCTCGATTCGCTACGACGGCACCGGCCGCTTCGAGCTGGCCGCGACCCGTGGCGACGGACGGCGCGGTGAAGACATCGGCCGCAACGTGCGGCGGATCCCCGGCGTCCCTGCCCAGCTGCCCACCGAGCTGCTCGGCGACGCGCCGATCGAGGTCCGCGGCGAGGTCTACATGCCGCTCTCCGCTTTCGCCGAGGTGGCCGAGCTCTTTGCCAACCCACGCAACGTCGCCGCCGGCGCGCTGAAGGCGAAGGAGAGCGGCGGCGTCCCGCCCGAATCGCTGCGCTTCTTCGCCTATGATTTGCTCGGTGTCGAAGTCGCCTCCGAGGCCGAGAAGACCGAGCGACTGCACGCGCTGGGCTTCACGCCGGCACCGAGCCAGACCTGCTCCGCCGGCGCGAGCGAGGCCGTCTTCACGCATTGGGAGCAACGCCGCGCCGCGCTCGACTACGAGACCGACGGCGTCGTCTTCAAGATCGACGACGTCGCGACGCAGCGCCGGCTCGGCGTCACCGGGCACCATCCGCGCTTTGCGATCGCGTGGAAGTTCCAGGGCGACTCTGGCGAGAGCAGGTTGGTCGGCGTGGAGTGGAGCGTCTCCCGCACCGGCACGATCACGCCGGTCGCGCTGGTCGAGCCGGTCGCGCTCTCCGGCGCCACGATCAGCCGCGCCACGCTGCACAACCTCTCCAACGTCGAGCGACTCACGCTGCGAATCGGCGACACGCTGCTGCTGACCCGTCGCGGCGGCGTGATCCCCCACGTCGAGGGCTCTCGCGGCGGCGGCGACGCCGAGATCGTGCCGCCGGCAGCCTGTCCCGGTTGCGGCGCCGCGACCGAGGTGCGCAGCAGCATGCGACGCGTCGCTGGTGAGGACGTCGAGACCCGAACGCTGCATTGCAGCGCGCCGGGCGATTGCCCGCCGGTGCTCCGTGCGCAGCTCTTCCACTATACAGCGGCGCTCGAGATCGACGGTTTCGGGCCGAAGATCCTCGACGCGCTGCTCGCCGCGGGGCTGCTCCACGACGCCGCCGACCTCTATCGCCTGCGTCCCGAGGCGCTCCTCGTGCTGCCACGGATGGCCGAGACATCTGCGAACAAGCTGGTCGCCCAGGTGGCGGCGCGGCGGCAGGTGCCGCTACCGACCTTCCTCGTCGCGCTCGGCATCGAGACGCTGGGCCGCCACGCGGCGCAACTCCTCGCCTCGCGCTACACCCTCGCCGAGCTGCGCGCCCTGCCACGCGAAGAGCTCGCCGCGATCCACTCGCTCGGCGAGCTCACCGCCGAGCGCATCGCCGATGGGCTGCAGGACGCTGGGCCGCTGATCGATCGCTTGCTGCACCATGTCGAGATCGTGCGCGACGCGCCCGCCGCCGCGACCGGGGGAGCGCTCGCCGGCGAAGTCGTCGTCTTCACCGGTAAGCTGGAGCGCATGGGCCGCCGCGACGCGCAGCAATTGGTCACCCGGATGGGGGGCGTCGCCGGCAGCTCGGTCACCGCCGAGACGACGCTGCTCGTCGTCGGGGGCGACGAGCTCACCGCGGACCCGCCGTCGTCGAAGCTGAAGAAGGCGCGCAAGCTGGCGGAGGCCAACGGCACGCTGAAGATCGTCGCCGAGGCGGATTTCTTCGACGAGGTGCAGGGCGATGCGTCCTAGCCGGCCGGCAACGCGACGCCGCCTCGCCGCTGCGCTGGTGTGCGCGGCCGTCGCCATGACGATCGCCCCCGCACAGGCCAGCACGGGCGAGCGCGAACTCGCCGGGTCGCTGCTGCTCGACGGCTCGGGCCGGATCGGCGCCGCCCTCTCGTCCGCTTGGTGGTGGAGCGATCTCGTCGCGTTCGGCGCTGCCCTCGACGGCAGCTTCACCGTCACCGACGCCACCCTGCCGCACCGCCTCGCGGCACGGGGCGAGGTCCGGGTCGCGATCGACGCGCTGACCTGGGTGCCATGGCTCGAGCTGGGCGCCGGCTACGGCGTCCATCCAGAAGTCTGGAGTGGCGGGCTGCTGCTGCGCGCGGGCGCCGGCGTGGCCTATCGCAGCAGCCGCGCTTTCTCGTGGCAGGCCCGCGTCGCGTGGGAGCGCCTCGCCGTCAACCGGGGGGGCGATACGCTGCAACTCTGCATCGGCTTCGCGTGGCATCGCGGCGGCGCCGGCACCCTCGACTTCTGAAGCCTCGGTCTGCGCGGTCCGCCATCAACGGTGTTCGGCAGCCTTCGCGCGCCGGATCTCCTCGGCCGTCATGGCCTGCGGCGGAACCTCGATCAGCACGCGATGCTTCGGCGCCGGCGCGGGCGTCGGTGCCATCGGCAGGCCGTCGGCCGCGAAGACCGTCCCGTCGCTGTGCACACCACCGATGGCGCGCGCGCCCATGACGGCGCGTCGCTCGCCGGCAGAACGCTGGCTCGCCCGGTTCGGCGTCTCTTCGCCATCGCCTGCCTCCGGATCGCTCGACTCGGCCTGCACGTGGTTCGCAGCGGACCCCGGAATCGCCGTGGGTGCGTCGGCAGACGGGATCGGGCCGACCAAGATCTGGCCGCCACGCGCCTGCCAGCGTCGGCCGGCGCGGACGACCACGGTCGTCTCGGCCCGCACCGAATCGCCCTGTGCTGCCTCGTCCACCCGCACGGCGCCCTCACGGACCTCGACCTCGACGCTGGCGTCCTCGCCGAGCCGCACCCGGAACTGCGTACCGACCACCGCGGCGCGGTACGAGCCGGCCAGCACGGCGAAGCGCTGCTCCGGCGCACGCTTGTCGACCTGCAGCCCAACCTCGCCGTGTCGAATGCGGACGAAGAAGTCGCGTGTATTCGCCGCGTCGACACGGACTTCGGTGCCGGCCGCGAGGTCCAGCACCGCCGTCCCGGCCAGCGCGATCCGTGCCGGCGCATCGGCGCGCAAGGTCGACCCCACCGCCAGGTTCGCGCCCGGCTGCAAGGCACCGGCCTCCAGACCGGCGCCGTCGATCACCGCGACCGTGCCGTCCACCCGCACCACCCCGAGCGCCGGCGCGATCGCGCCTGTCGGCGTGACCGCCACCGCACGATCCGGCGCAGTCGATGCAACCGAGGCCGCGCTCGCCTCTGCAGCCTGCTGATCGAGGAAGCGACCGACCCCGACCACCACAGCCACCGCGGCGGCGGCGAGGGTCAGGCCCCAATACGTCCGCGCGCCGATCGAGACCCGCCGCGGCTGCGGCTCGGTCCCCAACATGCCGATGCGCTGGTCCAGGGCACGCCATTGCTCGGCGCCGAGCCCGGGCACCCGGGCCCGCAGCAGCAGGGTGCGGAACCGCCGCTGCTCCTGCATCTGCGCAGCGCAATGTGCGCACCGCGCGGCATGCTCGGTTGCTGCCTCACGGACGGCCGGGTCGAGGTCGCTCCGCTCGTCGCCGAGCGCGAAGAGGAGCTCTTCGTCCAGGCAGACGCCCATCGTTTCGTCGTGCGTCATCATCACTTCACCACCGAGAGCGTGTGCGTGGGCAAGAGGCCCTTGCTGTCCAGCTCGCCGAAGATCTCCCGCCTCGCGTGATGCAGGCGGCTCTTGACCGTGTTGATCGAGGTGCCGACGGTTGCGGCGATGTCTTCGAGCGACATCCCCTCGAGTTCGTAGAGCGTGAAGACCACGCGCTTCTTTTCGCTGACTTGGTCGAGCGCGCCGTAGAGCGCGCGCACCGTCTCGCGGGCTTCGACCTGGCGATCGCCGGCCGGCACGCGCGCGGTCTGCCCCTGGGTGATCTGATCGAGGCCGAGCCAGCGCAGCCAGCCCTTGCGCTTGCCACGCCGCAGGTGCTGCAGCGCGACGTTGACCGTCACCCGGTGCAGCCAGGTCGTGAAGCGGGCGTCGCCGCGGAAGCGGTGCAGCGAGCGGTGCAGCTCGATGAAGACGTCCTGCACCACGTCCTCGAGCTCGTCGCTCGGGCCGATGACGTTGCGGGCCACCGACTCGACCCGTCGGCCGTGCCGGCGGTAGAGCTCACTGAGCGCGTGCGAGTTGCCCCGCTGAAAGGACGCGACGAGCCGTTCGTCGATCGCGTCCTCTCTTGCTCGTTCGTCGCTGACTTGCAGGCTCGCCATTCTCGCCTCCGTCTACGCGTAGACGCGCATCGTACCATTGGGTTGCCGACACCCCCACGGAAGATCAACGGTCCTGAGATTTTCGCTGGCCGCTCGTCGAAGGCGCGTGTACGGTCCGCGCCGCTCCGGCCCGAAGGGCCGCCGATTCGCAGCCAGAGGAGGCAGCATCGCCATGGTTCGCCACGCTCGACCCACCGCCACGCCCCTGATCGCAGTGATCGCGCTCGGAGCGGCCCTGCTGCTGACGAGCTGCCGTGACGCCGCCCCAGCCGGCGACGACGACGCCACGGCCTCGCTCGACGTCGGCGCCGACGCGGGCACGGTCGACGGCGCCGGCGCGGCGTCGACGACGGCTATCGTCACCGGCGCAGCCAGCGGCCCACGGGTCGGGCTGGAAGCCACCGTCTTCGAGGCCGACGCCGCGGTCGAAGTCGAGGTGCGGGTGCTGCTCCTGGACATCCCGGATCTCTTCGGCGCGGCGAGCCACCTGCGCTTCGATCCCGCGGCGCTCGAGCTGATCGACACGAAGGAGCACGCCGTCTTGGCCGGGGACGGCTGGGCGCCGCGCGCCTTGGTCCACGCGGGCAAGGATCGCGTCCTGCTCGGCGCCGCCCGCGTCCGCGAAGGGGGCAGCCCCTATTCGCCGCTCGAGGGAGCGAAGGTCGGCAAGCAGGTCTGGGCGACGTTGCGCTTCCGCGTGATCGGTGCGCTGCCGACGACGCTCGCCTTCGATCCCGCGCGGACGCTCGCCCGCTCGGCCGACTACACGGTGCTTGCGCTCGATTGGGCCGCCCTCGAGGTTCGTCCGGCCGCGGGAGGTGCGCGATGAAGGCCGCCCTCTCGCTCCTGGTTTGCGCCCTCCTCGCGCTGCTGGTCGCGCCCGCCGCCGCCGCGCCGAGCGTGCCCGGTCCGCTGCCCGTCCTCGATTTGCCGCCGCTGCCCGGCTCGGCGTTCGCGACGCGCGCCCAGCATCACCAGCACGAGGCGGACGCCCGCGGCGAGCAGCCACTGCCCGATCCCAACGCGGCGCTCGGCTGGGGGGCGGTCTCCGCCTCGTTCGGCGCGCTGCTCGAGCAGGGCTGGCGCCTCGGTCACCAAGAGGCGACCGTCGACGTCGACCCGACGGTGCCCGGGCTCGCGGTCGAATTGACCGTGACGGTGGAGGCGATCGAGGCCACCGGCAGCGTGGCCCTGCGGCTGCCCATCGTCACGATCGAGGCGGTCCACTTGGCGGACGGCGCGACGGTCACCTGGAGCAGCGATACGCCCTTTGGCCAGATCACCGTCGTCGACGTCACGCTCGATCCGCCGCTGCAGCCCGGTGAGAGCCGCAAGATCGCCATTCGCTACGGCGCGACCCTGGACTGCAACGCCAAGACGACGCTGCTGCGGACCTGCACCTTCGACGATCAATTCTCGCAGGTCCTCTTCTTCCGCGTCTTCGCCGACCACGCCAAGGCCCTGCACGCGCCGCATACCTCGACGCTGCACGTGCTGACGCCGGCCGATCGCGCCGCGGCCGCTCCGGGCGAGCCCAAGGGCTTCACGTGGGAGCCGGACGGGCGCCTGCGCTGGACCTTCGTGCAGAACGAGCGGACCGAGAACGGCGGCTTCTCGATCGCCGCCTACGCCTTCACCGGCACCGATCCGGGGCAGAACAAGCCCGGCGAGCCCTGGCTGCGCCTCGTGACCCTGGAGGACTACAAGGGCGCTGCCACCGGCCTGCTCGCCTCGGCAAAGGATATCCTGGCGTTCTATGGTGAGCGCTTCGTGCCCTTCCCGTGGAGCGGGCTCTCGCTGATCCAGGTCGCGAACAACTTCGGCGGCGGCTACGCCCCGCTCGCCGGCATCTTCATGCTGCGCAACGTCTTCGGCGCGCAGGCCGGCGCCCAGGGCTGGACCAGCTGGAACGAGCTGACGGCACACGAGATCGCGCACCAATGGTGGGGCAACCTCGCGCGGCCGATGGGCACGGCCGATGTCAGCCTCTCCGAGTCGCTCGCGGAATTCTCGAGCTGCCTCTACACCGAGAAGACGCTCGAGAGCCGCAGCCAGCTGATCGAGGACAACCTCAGCTACGTCTATACCGTCGGCGAGAACGACGATCGCCCGCTCGGCTCGGCCACCGTCTATACCTCGCCCGCGTACGTGCCGATCGTCTACCACAAGGGTGCCGTGGTGCTGGACATGCTGCGCTACGAGCTCGGCGAAGAGACGATGCTCGAGGGCCTCGCCATCTACGCCAAGGCCTTCGATCGCGACTACGCCAAGGTCGCCGATCTGCGCGCTGCGATGGAGAAGTCGTCGGGGCGCGACCTCGGCTGGTTCTTCGACCAATGGTGGGGCAGCAAGGGCCGGATCGACGTCGAATTCGCGGCGCGCGTCGTCGAAAAGGAAGGCGGCGGCTACGAGGTTCGACTGCGGATGGCCCAGCTCGGCGCCAAGCCGCTGCGCTTCAAGCTGCCGCTGCGCATCACCTACGCCGGCGGCGAGGTCGAGACCCGCTCGGTCGACGTCCTGTCGCCCGACACCGGCTGGGTCAGCGTGGTCAGCTTCGAGACCACGGCGCGGCCGCTCATCGTCCGCCCCGACGTGAGCCGGCACCTGCTCCGCCGCTTCCGCATCCTCGACGGCGCCGACGTCAGCCTCGACGGCATGGTCGACGGCGTCGACCTGATCGAGAGCGCCTTCCGCCAGCGCCGGACCATCGTCTGGAAGAAGAGCTTCTTCCCGAACACCCTCTGGGACGAGCTCTTCGACGGCGACGGCAGCTTCACCGTCGATTCTGCCGACCTCGATCTGATCTTCGAGCGCGCCGGCGAGAGCTCGATCGACTTCTAGCCCGCCGGCGCTGTCCGGCCGGCCCGTGAGCCCGTGATGCAACCCCCACGCACCGTCCACGTCGTCAGCCTCGGCTGCCCGAAGAACCGCGTCGACACCGAGCTGATGGTCGGCGGATTGGCTTCGGCCGGGCTCTCGATGGTGGCCGATCCCGACGCGGCCGACGTCCTGCTCGTCAACACCTGCGCCTTCATCGAGGAGAGCAAGGTCGAGAGCGTCGACGCGATCCTCGAGCTCGCCGAGGTCAAGGAGCGCAACCCCTCGGCGCGCCTGGTCGTCGCCGGCTGCCTGAGCCAGCGCCACGCGCCGGAGCTGCGCGCCGAGATGCCCGAGGTCGACTTCTTCATCGGCACCGGCGAGTACCAGCGGCTGCTCGAGGTCCTCTCGCTCGAGTCGCAGCCCGGCCACGCCTTCGCCCGCGGCGACAAGAAGGGCCGGCCCGAGTTCATCGCCGACCACCTCGAGCCGCGCTGGGTGCAGCAGGGCTCGTTCTCGAACTACCTGAAGATCGCCGAGGGCTGCTCGCAGGGCTGCTCGTTCTGCATCATCCCGAAGCTGCGCGGCCGGCAGCGCTCCCGCACGGTCGAGGATTGCGTCGCCGAAGCGCGTCACTTGGTCGAGCAAGGCACGGTCGAGATCTGCCTCGTCGCGCAGGATCTGACCCACTACGGCGAGGATATCGCCGAGCCGCAGGCCCTCGCGCGCTTGGTCCGTGAGCTCGGCAAGGTCGACGGCCTGGGTTGGGTGCGGCTGATGTACGCCTACCCGCACAATTTCACGCCGGAGCTGATCGCGGCGATGGCCGAGACCGACAACTGCTGCAACTACGTCGACATGCCGCTGCAGCACTGCAGCGATCGCGTGCTCGAGCGGATGAACCGGCGGACCTCGCGGCTGGAGATGGAGACGCTGCTCGACGCCCTGCGCGTCGCGATGCCCGACATCACGCTGCGCACCACGCTGCTGGTCGGCCATCCGGGCGAGACCGAGGACGATTTCCTCGACCTGGTCCGCTTTGTCGAGCGCTGGCGCTTCGACCATATGGGCGCCTTCGCCTACAGCCAGGAAGAGGGCACCGCGAGCGCACGTCAGGCCGATCAGGTGCCGGATCCGGTCAAGGACTACCGGCAGAAGACGCTGCTCGACGTGCAACGCAAGATCGCCCGCGCCCGCAACGCCGATCGCGTCGGGCAGACCCTCCCGGTGCTGGTCCACGGCCTCTCGGAAGAGACGGATCTGCTGCTCGAGGGCCGCCACGCCGGACAGGCGCCCGAGATCGACGGCGTCGTCTACATCAACGACGCACCGGACGATATCGGCCGCGGCCAGATCCGCATGGTCGAGATCACCGAATCGCACGACTACGATCTGGTCGGGCACGTCGTCAGCTGAGCCGAGCGCCGCGAAGTTGACGCCGCCGCGGCGGGCTCGGACACTCCGCACAACCGCCGATCGAGGAGCAGGCGATGGCCGCGCGAAAGCCGAACGAACGCAGGGGGGGAGAGACGCTGCGCGCCGCGCTCGCCGCGTGGACCGTGCCGCTCGTCGCGCTCGGCTGCGGCACCGAGTCGACGCCGACGCCGCCCGCGCCGGTCGCCGGTCTGCAGCACGCCGAGATCGCGGTCGCGGGCAGCGAAGTCTTCTTCTCGGCCGCGAATACGGCGGTCGCCGCTGCCGGTGACGCGCCGACGCCCGGGACCCAGATCGTCCGCTTCGACTTCACCGTCGCCGACGGCAGCCCGCTGCAGTCGACCGCTGCGCCTTCGCTCCGCCACACCTTCTCCTCGCCGGGGACCTTCGCCGTGCAGCTGCGGGTGGTCGACGATCTCGGCCGCAGCAGCGAAGTCAGCTCCAGCATCCGCATCACCGAGGGGCTCGGCACCACCTGCGCCGCGGGCGACGTCGCGCTCTGCGATTCGGCACGCTGCCAGGATGGCGCCTGCTTGGCCCTGGCCTGTGCCGGTGCGGAGGCTTGCCCAGCCGATCTGGTTTGCGACGCAGCGCGCTGCGTTCTGCCCGAGCGGGCGAGCTCGGCGGGCGGCACCCGCTATGGCGCCGACGGCACGCGCACGGCCCTGGACGCGGCCCCCTGAGCGGAGCCGTCCGGACTGTGTGTTTTCGTCCTTGACGCAACGCTTCGCCGCGGGTATCTACGCCGCCCCGCATGCGGCTTCGGCCCGCGCGCGACGAGTCATCCGGCCGCCAGAGCGGCCCTGCCACACGCGAAGCGGTGGCGCTGGAGAGAGAACGTGGCGAACCACAAGTCTGCGCTGAAGCGCGCCCGCCAGAACGAGAAGCGTCGCCTGCGCAACCGCGCCGGCCGTGCTGTCGTCCGCACCACCGTCAAGACGTTCCGCACCGGTCTCGAGGACGGCTCCGCCGATCTCGCCGGCACGATGGAGTCGATCGCCGGTGCCGGCGCCAAGGGCATCATCCCGAAGAAGCGCGCCAGCCGCATCGTCAGCCGTCTGGCCAAGGCCCTGCACAAGGCCCAGACCCAAGGCTAGCCTCCCGGCGTGTCCTTCGACCCGACCGGCTTTCGCGCGGCGATCGACGCCGCTTCCCCGGGGCTCGAACCCGTCGCTTGGCTGTTGCAGGCGGCGCGCGAGGCGCCCGAGCCGGGTCGAATCCTGCTGAGTCAGGCCGCGTCGTCCCTGGTGACGCGCGGCTGGCTCCCGTCCCTCGACAGCTTGATCGATCTGGCGGCCGAACACGGCGGCGTCGCGGCGGCAGAGATCCACGCCTCGGTCCCGGCGTTGGCCGGACTCGGGCTGATCGTCGTCGACGACGGCAAGGTCCTCGAATTCGCCGGGACCTTCACGACACGTGCCGGCACGTTGCGCTACGAGATCGCCGAAGGTGGCAACGTCCATCTGATCGGGCCGATCGCCGCGCTCGCCGTGCCGCGTGGCTTGGGCCGCCCAGGGCGAATCGTCGGCGTCTGTGCCGGCGGCGGCGGCGACGCCTTTCGCCTCGACTGCGACGAGACCGGCATCCACACCCGATCCCCCGAGACGGTGGCCATGTTCTTGCCGCGATGGGACGGCGCCATGGCGCCGGGCGCCGCGATCTCGGCCGGCGCGCTCTTCGCCGACGACGACGCCCTCTCGGATTGGCAGGAGCAGAGCGGCGACCCAGACGGCATGCCGCTCGCTTCGTTCATGTTCCCGATGGCGACCAACGACCTCGGCCCGCAACTCGGCGCAGCGCTCGAATCATTGCTGGATCGCTTGGCCAACTTCGCCTGAGCGTCGCATCTCCGCGCAGCGCGCCTTGAACCGCTCGCGCCACGCCTGCACCACCCGATCGTCGCCCGCAGCTGCGGCGTGAACGTCGATCTCCGCACACGCGCCGCGGCGTGCCGCGTCGAGCGCGAGCAGTCGTCGGGCTTCGCGCCGCAGCAGCCGAGGCGCCTCGCGTTCACCTGCCACGGACCGCAAGCCATCCCGGGCGCGGTCGCGGTCCTCGTCTGCCTCGTCGATACCTCCGCCGAGGATCTGCATCCGGCCGTCGAGGTAGCGCGTCACCACCTGCTCCGGACGCTCCTGCGCCAGGGCGTGCCAGCGGGCGCGAACGTCGTCACCGTCGCCGCCGAGCGCCAGGAGATCGAGGGCGGCGGCGGCACCGCTGGGGAAGCGACTCAGCAGGTCCTTCACCAAGAGCGTCCGCTCGCCCGGCTCGCTGCGCGGGAGCTGCGCCGCGGCACGCCAATCGCTGCGGGCTCCCTCGGCGTCGCCACGGCGCAGCGCCAGATCACCGCGCGCCGTCAGCAGCGCCGCCCGGTCCAACGCCCGTGGCGGCGGCTCGATCGCCAGGCGCGCGTCGATGATCCGGCGCGCCGCGTCGAGGTCGCCGGCGCGAACTTCGGCGGCCGCACGCACCAGGTCCAGCCAGAGCGGCAGTTGCGCTGAGTCGAGGTGCGGCGAGAGCGCGGCGTGCAGCGCGTGCCACCGCCCTCGTGCGGCGGTGTGACGGCCAGCGCGGAAGTCGGCGTTGCTGGCTTGGCGGCAGCGGCCGATCGCCAGCGCGCAGGGGCGCCGCAAGATGCCGGGCGATTCGAAGCGCGCCTCGGCGTAGGCGAGCTGGGTCGCGGTCAGAGCTGGGGTCAGCGGCCGGTCGAGCGCGGCCTCCCAGCGGCGCACGGCCTCACCGGGCTCGAGGCGGCAGGCGACGTCGAGCTCGGCACCGCGATAGACCTCGGCGAGGGCCTGCCGTCCGCAGCGCCGCCAGACCCAGCGCAGCAGCGAGCCGGCGAGCACGTAGGCGCGGGCCGAACTCTCGCTGGCGAATCCGGTCGGCGACATCAGCGCGGCGATCGGCGGCGCCAGCCCGAGCTTGCGCATCGCGGCGGCCTCGGCGTCCGGATCGAGCCCGCCACGACTCGGCCATTCGGCAGCCACCGCCAGGCCCTCGATTCGCACCGCGTCCGGCAGCAATCCGGCCCGCATCGGCACGCCCAGCGGATGGTCGGCCAGCGCCGCGCCGAAGACGTGCGCCATCTCGTGGACCAGGATCGACTCGCCGAAGCCTGGTTGGACCAGATGCGCCTGGTGCAGCCAGGGTTTCGCCATCTCGACCGCGTCGGCGCCCATGAGCCGCGTCTTCTGCCGGTCGTCGGCGTAGACGAAGATCTCGACCGGCTGCTGCGGCGCGGCGCCGAAGAAGGCGCGGAGCCCACGCCAGGCGACGCGAATATCCTCCTCCAGCAGCGCCGCGCGGGTCTGCCAGCCGGGCGTCGCGGCGAGGTGAATCACCGCGGCGGTGGTCGGATCGCCGGCGCCGACGGCGACCGCGCGCGTCACCCGCAGCTCGCGCAGAACCGCGTCCCGGTCGACCCGCCAACCCTGGGTCGCGCCCAGCTGCCAGCCCACGCCCCATGCGGCGAAAGCGACGGCGAGCGCGATCCGTTGCGCGCTGGCTCCGCCGCCGCGCCGTCGCGACCATCCCCATGCGCCGAGCCCCAGCCAGAACGGCGTCGTGCTCGCCCGAAACAGCCACAGCCGGTCATCTGCGGCGAGCGCGTCCTCGTAGAGCGAGCCCGGGATCATGCCGAAGAGCTCGTGCCAGGAGGCGACGGTCGGCTCGAGCAGGAAGCGAGCGATCGGGGGCAGCGCGCTCGCGCTGGCGATCAGCGTCCAGGTCAGCAACGGTCGCGTCGGCCACAGCCCGGCAGCCAGCAGCGCCATACAGCCGCCGACCAATGCCGCAAAGACCGGGCCGCCGATCCAGAGCAGGGCACCGCCGAGCGGATCGCACCACGGCAACCAGAGCCCGTGCAGCGCGAGCTGCAACGCCGGCGCGAGGATGATCAGCACCAGGCCGGCAGCGACGCGCTGGCCCGGGAGCGCCGGGTCGCGCAACGCGCGCCGCGTCCATGCTCCGGAGCAAATCCCGATGATCGGCGCGAGCAACAAGGCGGCGTGCGCGTCCAGGATCGCGACGCCCGGCGCCACGGCGAGGGTGGCCAGCGCGACCGACCAGGGCAGCCAAATCGGCCACCAGGAGAGCAGTCGAGCGCCCCGCGCGATCATCGTATTCGCTTGATCTGCGCGCTTCGAAGACGTCAACGCGAACTCCCGATCCCGCCGCAGTGCGCCGTTTTCCGCCCTCGAGCGTCGCAGCCGCCGGCGGTGCGTGCAACTGGGTACCCGCGAGGTCGGCGAGGATCGCGTGCGGTGCATGACAAGCGTGACGTCGGATGTTAGATTCCCACCGACTCGCTCTCCTGCTGCTTCGTCACACGGGAGCGTCACTCCGCGAAGCCCCTTGCCAAGGAGGCTGAGCACGACTCCCAGGCCCGGGGGTCGACCTTGGAACGCCCCTACGGGCAAGACGACGAAGAGGCACCGCGGCATGGCGAATCGGAGCGCTCGACTGGTTCGACTCGGAGGCGGACCCGGACAGCAGGAGATCGAACTCGGCGACCTGACCACGGTCGGTCGCCAGCCGACCAATACCTTGCAGATCGTCGATCGACTGGTCAGCAAGGAGCACGCGGTCTTCTCCCGCAAGCCGGGCTCGAATGCCTACGTCCTACGCGACCTCGACAGCCGCAACGGCACGTACTGCAACGACGTCCTGGTCGAAGGCTCGATGACCCTGGGCGACGGCGACACCGTGCGCATCGGCTCCACGTCGTGGCGCTACGTCGCGCCGGAAGAGCCCGTCGCGCAGGCCCCTGCCGCCGCACCGCCGGTCGAAGAGGAGCCGCCGGCTTCGATCCACGCGACCGTTCAGCTCGATCTGCTCCGTGATTTCGCGCCTGCCGAGCTGGTCGCCGACGTCACGACGCTGAAGCTCGACTACGAGAAGCTCCGCCTCGCCTACACGCTCTCCGGCGACCTGCACGCGCTCAAAGATATCGAGTCGATGGTCGACAAGATCCTCGGCCGCATCTTCGAGTGGCTGCCGGTCGACCGTGGCGTGGTGATGATGATCGACTCGTCCATGAAGGGCGATTACGAAGTCGTCGATCGGTTGAAGAATTTCGCCGTCCGCGTCCGCCCGGGTGTCGGCTGGGAAGGCACGACCGAAGAAGTCCGTGTGCCGTCCTCGATCCTGCGTCAGGCCGTCGGCCGGCGCGAGGCCGTGCTCTCGACCGACGCCCGCATGGACGCGCGTTTCTCCGGCCAGTCCGTCGTGCTGCAGGGCATCCGCTCGTCGATGACGGTGCCGTTGATCGCCAACGAGCGCGTCCTCGGAGTGTTGCACGTCGACTCGCTGATCTCGACCGGTCTGTTCACCGAGAAGGATCTCTCGGCCCTCGGCGCGGTTGCGCGTCAGGCCAGCATCGGCATCGACAACGTGCTCATGCAGCGAAAGATCCGCGAGGAGACCGCGGCGCGCGAGTCGCTCTCGCGCATGTTGAGTCCGAACCTGGTCGACCAGATCGTCTCGGGCGAGCTGCCGATGGAGAAGGGCGGCTCGCTCCGGCGCGTCTCCGTCCTCTTCTCCGACGTCCGTGGCTTCACCAACCTCACCGAGCGGACCCCGCCGGCCGAGATGGTCGCCATGATGAACGATTACTTCGAGCGCGTGACCAACGCGGTCTTCAAGCACCAAGGTACGCTCGACAAATACATCGGCGACGCGGTCATGGCCCTCTGGGGCGCTCCCGTGGCGAGCGACGAGGACGAGGCCCGCGCGGTCCACTGCGCGATCGAGATGCAGCAGATCGTCAACGACTTCAACGAAGAGCGTGAGGCTCGCGGCGAAGTCCCGATCGGCGTCGGCATCGGCATCGCCACCGGCCAGCTCATCGCCGGCTATATGGGCAGCACGCAGACGCTGAGCTACACCGTCCTCGGTCGAGGCGTGAACCTCTCGGCCCGCCTCTGCGGCATGGCCGGACCTGGTGAAGTGCTGCTCGCGCCGGCGACCTGGGAGCACGTCCAGGACAAGGTCGACGTCGAGGTCCTCGACCCGATCAAGCTCAAGGGCATCATCGACATGGTCGCCCCGCGCCGCGTCGTCCGTTGGCGCGGCTAGCGTTCCCCGCGATCCACTTCCGGTAGCAGCGGCACGCAGCGCGCGCCGAATCGACCACCCAGCGCCGCGTGCAGCAGCTCGCGTGCGGTGGCCGTGTCGTAGCGCTGACTCACGTGGTAGGGCACGAAAAAGCGCGCAGACTCGGCCACTGGGCTCTCGTCGAGATCGCGCAGGTGGGTATGGCCGCCCTGATGCGCCTTGGCCGCCGGGTGGGCGTCGTCCAAGAGCGTCGTCTCGTGCAGCACGACCTCGGCCTCGCGCAGCGCTGACACCTCGGCGGCGATGGTGCTCCGGGTATCGCCGCTGATGGCGAGGAGCGGGTGCAGGAACGCGTCCGAGATGACCGCGCCGGCGCGCTTGCGTCGCGCGATCTCTGCCCCGGCGAGGCCGACCAACTCGGGACGCAGCCGCTGCCGCCGAGCGTAGACCGCCCAGCCCACGGCCGGCACGTCATTGTGGTGCGCAGGCAGCGCCTCGAGCACGCGGCCGCCGCCGATCTCGAAGCGGTCGCCGGCCTGCACCGGGTGCAGCGTCCACGCGAAGCGCACCCGCTGCAGCTCAGCCCAGGCGGCGCAGACCGCGCGCAGCGCGTCGCAGACGGCAGCCGGCGCGTAGACGTCGGCGTGGCCCATCTTCAGCATCGAGCGCAGGCCGAGCCAGCCGGCGACGCCGCCAGCGTGGTCGAGATGGGCGTGGGTCAGGGCCAGATGGCGGCTCGCGATCGCCTGCATCGCAGGCCGGCCGCAGTCGATGGTCAACGACCATTCCGGCACCCGCAGCCAGGTCTCGATGCCGGCGACGCTCCAGCCTACCAGGTGAAAGTCGAGCTCGGGGAAGCGGAGCGTGACGCTCGGGGCATCGTGCATGGTCAGCCGTCCAACGCGCCGAGCCGGCTGACGAAAGCGGCGAAGACCTCGGCGGCCGCTGCGGGCAGGGCGCGGCGACCGGCGTCTTCGGCCTCGGCCAGCAGCTCGTCGAGCGCGATGCGACCGCCCTCGACGCCGCCACGGGCGTGGATCCACGCCACCCAATGCGCGACCTCCTCGTCGCTCGGCACATCGCCCGCCGCCGCCCGCGACAGCAGCGCGCGCAGGGCGAATTCCTCGGCCTCGCTGGCGCCCTCGAGGGCGAGGCGGCCGGGCAGCGTGAGCTTGCCTTCGCGCAGATCGGCACCGGCGGCGCCGCGACCCTTGCTGCCGACCAAGTCGAGCAGGTCGTCGCGGAGCTGGAATCCGAGCCCCAGGGCCCGCCCCGCGACGTGTGCTGCGTCGCCGCCGTCGTGATCGAGGAGCAGCGCGGCGCCGTGGATCGCCGCAGCGAAGAAGGGCGCCGTCTTGGCGACCGCGACCGCCTCGAGCTGGGCGCGTGGTGGCTCCTCGTCGCCGTGCAGATCGAGGTCGGCGACCTGGCCGCGGATCGTCTCGAGCAGCGCGCCGGCCAGCAACGCCGCGAGCGCGCCGCGGTGCCGGGTCGGAACGCTCGGATCGGCCGCGATCACCGCGAGCGGCGCGGCGTAGAGCGCGTCGCCGACGTTGATCGCTTGCGGCACGCCATGGACCTTCCAGAGCGTCGGCCGCCCACGGCGCATCTGGTCGCCGTCTTGGATATCGTCGTGGACCAAGGTGCCGTTGTGCAGCAACTCCAGGCATGCGCCGAGCGTGGCCGCCGCCTCGACCGGCCCACCTTCCGCCCGCACCAACGCGGCAGGGAGCAGGCCCCGCAGCCGCTTGCCGCCGGTCTCGAGGTGCTCGTCGATCATCGCCCGCAGCCGCGCGTCCGCCGACGCCGGCGCCAGCGGCTGCCCCGGCCGATACGCCACGACGCGCGCGATGGCGTCGTCCAATCCGGGGCGTTCGGCTTGTAGCGCGGCACGTAGGTCGATCATCAAAGGGCCTCCTCGGACGGCCAGAGCGCCTCTGGCCAACGACATACCACCCATCCACCCGCCGCCCGCCACGCCTGCTCGGCCGCTTCCGCCTGCGCCGCGTCGGCGAAGAAGCCGAGGCCGCAGTCGCCGCCCCCCGCGCCAGAGGTGCGGTAGACCCCGCCTGCGTCGGCGACGCAAGCCGCGATCTGGCGCAGGCCCGTGGGCAGCAGCCAGGGGAAGCGTTCCGCCATGGCGACGAAGGCCCGCTCGGCGCCGGCGATCGCCGCCATCGTCGCGTCGCGGTCTCCCTGCGCCAAGGCCGAGGCCAAGGCCGCTTCCGCCGCGCTGATGCGTTGGATGTCGTCGGGAGCTGGGCGGATGCGTCCGCCGATCGCCTCGCGGGTATCTGCGCTCTCGCCGGCGAAGAAGGCGACCGCGCACAGCCCGTCCGGCCAACGCAGCGGCTGCACCGCCTTGTTCTCTCGGTCGTAGCGGACCACGCCGCCTGCACCGACGGTGAAGATGTCGTAGCCGCTGCCGCGACCTCCCTGCGCTGCGAAATGGGCCCGCTCGCAGGCGCGCAACAACGCCAAATCGAAGGGGCGGCCGGCGGCGCTGGCGAGGGCCCGGCCGGTCGCGACGCAGACCGCCGCGCTGCTGCCGAGGCCGAGTTTGCGGCCGCCGTGGTCTGCCCGCACGCGCAACGCGATCGCCGCGTCGCCGGGGACGCCCTCGCGCTGCATCGCCTGCGCCGTGGCCGCGACGAATCGCGCGATGCCCTCGGGAGCCGCGTCGTGATCGTGCCAAGCGAAGGTGCGACCGAAGGCCTGCAGCTGCACGCCCGGCGTCGCGTCGGTCGGCAGCCACCAATCGACCAGCGGCACCGTCGCCGCCGCGATCGCGCAACCACCGGGGGCGAGCACCGCGTACTCGCCGGCCAGCATCAACTTGCCGGGGACGCTGCTCGACCGCATCTCGCCGCCCTAGCCGTTCGGGACGATATGGGCACCACCACCGATGCGGGTGCGGGTCAGCTTGACCACGCCCTCGATGCCGCCGAGCGTCCGCGAGACGGTCTCGACCTCGCCCGCCTCGCACAGCACGACGACCGACGGGCCGGCGTCAATGGTGAAGAAGGCGGCGTGGCCGGCGGCGCGCAACGCCCGCACGGCGTGCATCACCGCGACCGTCGCCGGTTGCCAATAGATCAGCCCCGGGCGGGTCGCCAACATCGTCGCGTGCATCGCCAGGCAGTTCGACTCGGTCACGTCGGCGAGCCGCTCGAAGTCGCGCGCGGCGATGGCGGCGAGGCACTCGGCGACGTCGGTGAAGCAGGTGTCGATCCAGGCCGAGAAGAAGGGCGAGGTATCGGCCGAGAGGCGCATCCCGTCACCGGAGGGGACCTTCTTCGGGCCGACGCCGATGTGGGCGATCACCGCGCGGAGCGGCCAATCCTCGGCCGAGGCGAGCTGCTCGGCCAGGCTGTCGCTGCCGTCGTCCTCTTCCCCGCGGCGCCAGAGCACGAAGCCGCCGTGCACCGAGCGGGTCGCCGAGCCGCTGCCCAGGCGGGCGATCTTCGAGAGCTCCTGGTCGTCGAGCTCGAGGCCGTAGGCCGTGGTCGCGGCCTTTGCGAGCGCCGCGAACGCCGACGCCGAGCTCGCCAGGCCCTGCGCGGTCGGGACGGTATTGACCGAGCGGATGCCGGCCCGCACCTCGGTCCCGGCCATCTCGCGCACCGTCCGCATCACGCGGCCGACCCGGACCAACGCCTTGGCGTCGGCGGCCTTGTCGTTGATGACCATCATATTGCCCTCGAGCTCCTCGGAGGGCGCGACGACCGAGAGCGTCCCCAGCTCGGCCAGGGTCACCGAGACCGACGGCGCCAGCGGCAGGTTCCGCTCATGGTCGCGTTTGCCCCAATATTTCGAGAGGGCGATGTTGATCGGGGCGAAGGCGGCTGCGCGCTCGAAGCTCATGGGCAGATCTCCAGAATCCAGCTGGTGGCGCCGTCGTCGGCGAGCCGGTCGCGCAAGAGTGTGGCCACAGCGGGGTTTGGCGCAAGGCCGAGGATGAGCCCGCCGAGGCCGGCGCCACTCTGCTTCGCCGCCAGCGCACCGAGGGATTGCAGCGTCGCGATGCGGCGCGCCATGCGGTCGTCGACGACGTCGAGGTCGCGCAGGGCGGCGTCGTTGTCGCGCATCGCGGCGGCGATGGCCTCCGGCGCGCCCTCGCGCAGGCCACGCTCGGCCTCCGCCGCCGCTGCCGCGACGCGATCGCGCAGCGCGCCCGTGGCTCGAGGGCCGAGCCTTTCACGCGCCGCGCGGGCCCTGGCGATCGCCGCGCCGGTCGAGGGGGCCTCGCCCACGTCGGTCAGCAGCCAGCGCGCGCGCTGCAAGGCGGGGCTCGCGTGCGGCGCGATCCGTCGTTGCACCGTGCCGTCGCGGAAGGCGATCGCCGCGCCGTCCGCCATCGCCGTCGCCGGGTCCAGACCCGACGAATGGCCGTGCACCACCGCCTCGATCTGCCGCGCCGCGTCGAGCAGCTTCTGCGCCGGCCAATCGCTGCCGCCGAACGCCCGCAGTGCCGCGACCGCGAGCGCCCCCGAGCTGCCGAAGCCGCGGCCGATCGGCACCGTGCTGCGGACGTCGACTTCGCCCCGCGCCGGCGCACCTGCCAGCTCCGCCGCCAACCGCAGCATCACGAGCGTCTGCTCCTGCGCCGGTCCGAGCGCCGCCCGTAGGCGCTGCGAGAGGTGGAGCGTGGCGCCGTCGTCGCGCCAACGCACCCGCGTCTGCATCCCCGGCAGCGAGAGCGCGATCGCCGGCACGCCGTCGAGGACGAAATGCTCACCGATCAGGATCGCCTTGGCGTGTGCGGTGCCGTCCGCCATGTCGGCCTAGCCGAGCCCTGGCACGGGCTGCAGCTGCGCGCGGGCCAGATGCGAGACCGTCGGCGCGCCGATCAGGAACATCGTGATCCGCAGGGTCTCGATCACACCCTCGATCTCGGTGACCACGGCGTCGACCGCGCGCGCCGGATCGCGCCCGCTGCGCGCGGCGATCAAGAAGGGCCACGCCATCGCCACCGCGTCGGCGCCGAGCGCGATGCACTTTGCCGCCTGCAGGCCGTCGCGCAGGCCGCCCGAGGCGATCACGACGCGGCCCGGGAAGGCGGCCCGCGCCAGCCGAACGCTGCGGGCCGTCGGTGTGCCGAAGCCGGCGAGGACCGAGCCCGCGATCGCCCGCGGCGTGCGGCCGCCGTGGCGCAGCGCCTCGATCTGCGACCAGCTCGTGCCGCCGACGCCCGCCGTCTCGACACCGGCGATGCCGGTCAGCGCCAAGGCCTGCAAGGTCGCGTTGGAGAGGCCCGCGCCGACCTCCTTGACCAGCACCGGCGTGGTCGAGTGCGAAACGGCCTTGGCGATCGCCTCGTAGACGCCGCGCCAATCGCGATCGCCCTCGGGCTGCACGGCCTCCTGCAGGGGGTTCAGGTGGACGAACATCGCGTTGGCCCGCGTCGTCTCGGCCAGCATGTCGAGCGCCCCCGGCGGCGCGTCGCGCAGCTGAATCGCTCCGATATTGCCGCAGATCAGCGTGGTCGGCGCGACGTCGCGCAGCTCGAAGCTGCGGCGTGCCTCGGGGTCGCCGTCGAGCATCGGCCGCTGGCTGCCGAGGCAGAATCCGACGCCGGTGCGCTCGGCGGCCTCCGCCAAGATGCGGTTCACCGCGCCGGCTTCGGCCGTTCCGCCGGTCATCGCGCCGACCAGCAGCGGCGCGGCGAGGTCCATGCCGAGCAGGGTGACGCGCGTGTCGACCGCGTCGAGATCCAGCTCCGGCAGCGAGTGCATCTCGAAATCGAGCGACGAGAGGCCCGTCCCGACGCCGGGGCGCTGCACCGAAGGCTCGTCTGCGGCGATCCGCAGGTGCTCGTCTTTGCGCCTGCGTGCTTGCTCGATCTCGTGGTCCATCGCTACCCCTTCGTTCGCGCCGCCGATCATGCCCGCCCGTCGCCCGGCTGCCAACGCTGGCGGCGCGCTTGACCCTCGGATCTCGGCTTGCCACCGTCCGGCCGCAGCAGTCGCCGCCACACGTGCGCGGCGCGAAGCGGAGCCTCCATGTCGTCTTCTCTCGGCCGCACGTTCTTCCTCGCCTTCGGCCTGCTCCTGCCGCTCGTCGGATGCGGCGGCGACGGCTCGGGTTCGTCGTCCTCCGCCGCCGACGCCGCCGACGCCATGGATTCAGGGACGGTCCCCATTGCCGGAGACCCCGCGACCTTCGGCCCCCATGCCGTCGCGCACCGCCGGGTCGTGATCGAAGACGCCGCGCGCAGCCGCTCACTGCCGGTCGAGCTCTGGCTGCCGATCGCCCAGGTCCCCGGTTCGACCCCCGATCCGGTCAGCGCGTTCGAGCCCGGAGACAACGGACCAGCCCTCGCGACGCTGCTGGCCGAGGCCCCGACCTGCACGACCTCGTGGGGGACGCGGGCGCTGGCCCAAGGTGAGCTGGTCGCCACCGGGTTGCCGCTGCTGGTGCTCTCGCATTGCCACGGCTGCGTCCGCTGGTGGGCGTTCAGCCTCGCCGAGCACCTCGCCGCGCAGGGCTTCGTCGTGGCCGCGGTCGACCACGTCGGCAATACCGTCTTCGACACGATCGCCGGCAATCCGCTGCCGCTCGGGCCGAAGACGCTGCTCACCCGCGAGCAGGACGTCGCCTTCGTCGTCGACCGCCTGCTCGCCGGCGACGCGGCCTTCCCCGCCGCCGTCACCGCCGCGATCGATCCCGAAAGGGTCGGCGCGATCGGCCACAGCTTCGGCGCGGTGACCGTCGGGCGGCTGGCCACGATCGAGCCGCGCATCCGTGCCGTCGCGGCCCTCGGCGCGCCGATGCAGAACCCGCTGCTGCCCGGGGTCGACGTGCCGAAGCTGAAGCAGCCGCAGCTCTACGTCCTGCTGGCCGAGGACAACTCGATCGGCACCATCGGCGACGATTTTCTGCGGTCGAACTACGAGGCGGCGACGGCGCCGGCGTGGCTGCTCGAGGTCGCCGACGCCGGGCATTGGTCGGTCAGCGATATCGCCGGGATGACCGACGCCTTCGCGCCCGGCTGCGGCGCCGGCAAGCGGATGAAGGACGGCAGCGCGTTCGTCTATCCGCCTCCGGCCGAGGTCCAGCTCGCGCTCGCGCCGTGGCTGGCGGCCTTCTTCCGCAGCCATCTGCAGCAAGACGCGACCGCCAGCGCGTGGCTCGCGACGCCCCCGACCTTGCCGCGGATCACCTGGTCGCAGCGCACGCCGTAGACGCGCGATCGGCCTTCCCCCGTCCTCGCCTTCGTGCTACCCAGCCGCGCATGAGCCAGAGCGCCCACGCCCTATTGCTGCCCGAGACCGACGAGGTCCAAGAGCGCCCGACCCGGGCCCTGGAATCGTTGCTCTCGTCGCGCTTTGCGGCCGGCGACATCCCGGCGCTCGAGACCGCGGCCGGCGGCCTCGACTTCTTCACGATGCTGCGCGAGCTCTTCCGCCTCGGTGAGGCCGACTTCGTCGTGCGGATGGCGGTCCTCGCCGAGATCGCCGAATCCGATCGCGCCGTCTGGGAGCCGGACGCGCTGCTGCGCCACTTCGTCTGGCTGGCGCCCGAGGCCCTCTCGATGGTGCTGCGCAACCTGCGCCGCTCCGGCTGGCTCGAGCTCGAGGTCCGCGACCACCGGCTCACCGAGCGGGGCGAGGCGCTCTTCCCGATCATCCGCCGGGTCCTCGACGTCCGCGCCGACCAGGGCGACCTCGCGCTCGGCGTGCTCAACGTGCAGCTCTCCCGCGATCTCGGCACCGAGGCGACGCCGGCGTTGCGCCACCTGCGGCACAACCTCTGCCGCATCGCGCTCGAAGCTGAGTCGGCGCTCGAGAGCCACTCCGAGGTCCGCATCCTCGAGACCCGCGAGCGCATCGACCGCAACCTCGCTTGGGCCCGCCGCGCCCGCGTCGCCATCGAGGAGATCGACCTCTCCGAGACCGAGGCCTACCGCGTCGCGCAGCAGGTCGGCCAGCAGCTCTCGGAGCTGCATCGCTGGCACGCGGCGCTGTATCGGGCGCTCGGCGACCTCGCCGACAAGCGCGTCGCGCTCGGCGAATCGGGCCTCTCGATCGTCGACATGACGCAATTCCTGATGCGCTGCGACGTCGACATGCTGGCGGATTTCGGTGGCGAGCTGGTCGCCGTGCCGCTCTCGCCCATCTTCGGCATCGTCGACAACCTGCTCAGCGAAGCCGAATACGAGCTCGTCCACGCGCCCGAGCGGGAAGAGGGACCGAGCCTCTACGGCTGGACCGACGGCGCGCCGGAAGACGCGCTCCCCGGCGAGCCCGAGCTCCCCGAGTTCACCGCGCTCGACGCCTTCGTCGCCGATATGGGGGCGCTCGCCGAAGGCGGTGGCACCTTCCGCCTCAGCGAGATCGTCCCCGGCCGGTCATGGGCGGAGTCGGCCTATCGACTCTCGCTGCTGGCGCTCTCGGAGACCGACCCCGACGCCGCCGGCGACCCCGACGAGCCGGCCCCCGAGGGCGGCGATCCGGCGCTCAACGCCCTCTCGCGGGCGGTGCCCTTCTTCGTCGAGATCGAGCCGCCGGGCCGCGCCTTCGACGTGATCGACGCGCCCTTCCGCGGCGAAGTCAGCCGCGGCTGGGTCGTGCGCCACGGCGCTACGGTGCCGGCGGACGCAACATCGCGCTGAGATCCAGCTTCGCCCAGCCGCGCCAGAGGTCTGCGTAGGCCCGCGCGTCACCCCGCTTCCAGGCGTCCCGCAGCTTCGCCAGCCGCGCTTCGAGGATGCCGAGGCTTGCGTCGGCGGGCGCGATCGCCTTGGCCCGGGCGAGGGCGTCCTCGGCCGGGCCGATCCAGCCGCGACGCAGCGCGTGCGCCGTCTCCAACGTATGCTGCCAGAGCAGGTAGGCGCGGGTCGGGTGGTCGAGCCGATCGACGCTGCCGATCACGCCGTAGAGCGCCTCCCAGCCGCGGTTCGCCTTCTCGCGCAGGTGGCCGGGGACGTAGTCCAGCCGTCGCTCGCGATCCGAGAGCAGCCGATGGCCGACCGGCCCGACGTCGTAGAACGCCGGTGGGATCTGGTTGTCCGGGTCGAGCTCGGCGACCACGCGATGCTGCTCGGCGCCCTGCAGGACGTTGCCGATCGGCGCCCGCCCGTTGGCGACCGCGCCCTTGGCCAAGGCGGCGTACTCGGGATAGCGCTGCACGAAGTAGCGGGCATAGCCGCGGCCGCCGTCGGTGTCGCCGCTGCGCAGCGAGAGGTGGGTGGCGCAGAGGTCGGGGCGCCGGCCCTCCGCGGCGCGGAAGGCCAACTCACCGAAGTGCGTCGCGTAGTAGGTCGAGAGCAGCAGCCCGCCGGGCATCGTGGGCTCGCGCAAGGCGTCGTCGAGGCGGTCGGGCGCGCGCTGCTGCCACGGCGCGTGGTCGGGCGAGGCGACCAAGGTCGCGACGTTGCCGATGACGAGCAGCGCCATCGTCGCCACCGCGAGGAAGCCGTTGCGCGGGTGGGCCCGTCGCAGGGCCGCGGCCACCGTCGTGGTCAATGAGCCGGCACCCAGCGCGATCGCCGCGACCGCGAGCAGCGCGTAGCCGTGGTCATCGGGGTTGCGCAGGTCGACCTGCATCAGCGCCTTGCCGAGGAGCCCGCCGATCAGCGCCAGCCACACGGTGAACGCGCGCCGGTTCGGCCGCAGCCCGAGCAACACCACGCCGGCCAGCCCGATCGTGCCGAGCGGCACGCCGAGCTCGCGAACCAGGCCGAAGAGCAACAAGCCCGCGCTGTCGAGCGTGGCCATCCCGCCGCCGCTGCCGGTCTCGGTGACCGAGCGCTGGAAATGCGCCGCCGTCAGGTGGTCCCACAACCCCTGCAGGCTGAGCGGGTCGCCCCAGCGGACGCCCGTCTCCGACGCCGCGCGCAAGGGCAGGGCGAGGTAGCCGAGGCCGAGGAAGACGGCGGCGCCGATCAGCACCGCGAGCGTCCGCGGCCTGCCGACCGGGCCTAGCAGCGCCGGCCATCCTGCGGCGAGCACGGCGGGCAAGGCGAAGAGCGTGACGTAGTGGTGGTTCAGCAGGCCCAACGCCACGGCGATGGCGACCTCCACAGCGGCACGCGGGGCCGCGCCGGCGTCTCCGGTCTCGGCTTCGTCGCCGGCCCGCAGCGCCGCATCGAGCGCCCAGAGGTTGGTCAGCAGCGCCAGCGTGTAGACCTCGGCGCGCGTCGCGACCAGCCACAGCGAGCCGCTGGCGAGCAGGGTCAGGCCCGTGGCGACCGCGCCGAAGGTGACCGAGAGCGCGTCCGGCTCGCGGGCAGAGAAGATGCGCCCGGCGAGGCGCACCAAGAGCGCCGCAGCGACGCCGGCGAAGGCAGCGCTCAGCCACGCCACGCGCGCCGAGACGGGGCCGAAGGGCAGCAACTCGGCGAGGCCGGCCAGCGAGAGCCAGGCCGAATGGCCGGGCGGATGGATGACGCCCAATTCGCGCGCCGCGGCGATGAACTCGCCGGCGTCGAGAAAGCCAGGAACGGGCGCGGCGAACGCCCCCAGCAGGGCGGCGCCGAGGCCGCCGATCCACCAGGCGGCGTTGCGGGTGGCTGGGCTCAACGAGCGTCCCAGCTGCGCTCGTAGCGCGCGTTCTGGCCCGGGGACTCCTGCACCGAGACGGCGATGCGGCGCAGCGGCAGTGCCGGCAGCGCCTCCCGCAAGCCAGCGAGGAATTGCCGGGCGATCCAGCGGGCGAGCAGCTCACTCGAGGTATTCTCGATCTCGAGCAGCTTGCAGTCGCGCAGCGGCACGACGTAGCGATCGCCCTCGCCGTACCAAGCCACGACCTCGCGCTCGCCGACCTCGACCCGCAGGTGGGGGTTGTGCAGCGGCAGCAGCGTGCGGTGGTCGAGGCTGTCGCAGACCCGGCGAAAGATCGGCTTGACGACCAAGAAATCGGCGACCAGCCACGCCTCGTCGAGGTCGGCGTCGAGCTCGAGCGTCGCGCGGTAGTTGTGGCCGTGCAGCTCTTCCCGCGTGCCGTCGGCGAAGATCAGGAAGTGGGCCGAACCGAAGTTGAAGTATTGTTTGTCGAGCAGGATGCCCCAGCGGTCGCGACCCGATGCGTCGTCGTGCCACGGCTGGCTGCCGCTCTCCTCGGTGGTTGCTCGGGCCGTCTCGCTCAAGGCTGCCTCCCTTGCCGCTCGGTCACGTCGCGGTGGCGACGTCGGCGGCGGGCGGCGGCAGGGTAGCGGCGGGTCCGGAACCCGGCAACGTCCCCGCGTTTGCGTGCATGCCGCTCCCAGGCGTCGAGCACGGCGACGGCCATCAACAGGGCGCTGGTGGCGTAGTAGAGCCAGAGCATCAACGCGACGACGCCGGTCAGCGCGCCGTAGATGGCGCTCATCAACGCGATCTCTTGCACGTAGATCGAGAACGCGCGCTGGCCGAGGAACCACAGCGCGCCGAAGACCATGGCCACGCCCCAGAGCCGCCGACGGCCCAGGCGCCGGCGCCCCGCCGACCAGCGCACCAGCACCGCGAATCCGACCGCGATCGGCAGCAATTGGCCAGCGGCGACCGCGAGCGAGACGGCGTCGATCCAGCCGAACGCGAGCGCCTCCAGCCCGCCCGTCGCCACCCGCAGGCCCCACTCCAGCAGCGGCATCAAGAAGGTCAGCAGCAGCGCGATCAGCGCCCCGGCGACGAAGGCGATCGAGAGCGCGCCGGCCGCCTGCCAGAACGATCGTCGTTGCCGGCCGAGGACGGCGCGCACCGCCGCGTCGAGCCGGGCCATCAGGTTCGCGCCGACGATCAGCGTGCCGATCGTGCCGATCACGCCGTTGGCGGTGCGGTGCTCCGCCAGCGCGTCCGCCAGCGAGGCGGGGTCCCAGGTCACGCCCGGCAGGGCCTCGCGGATCACCCGCAGCAGCTGTGCCCGCGCCGCGGCGTCGTCTGGCGCCGCCCATCCGGCGAGTTCGGCCACCTCGCCGACGCGCGAGAAGACCAAGCCGGCGACCGAGAGCGCGCCGAGCAGCCCGGGAACCGCGGCGAGCATCGTGAAGAGCGCCAGCGCCGCGGCACGATCGAAGAGTTCGACCTCGAGCGCCCGCGCCACCGCTGCCGAGAGCACGGGCGCACGGCGTTCCGCCACCTCCCGCAACTTCGCCACCATCGCCTGCAGCCACGCCGCCATCGACCCTCGTCACGGCGGCGCAGTCGACCGCCTCTCGGTTGCCTCGCGCGGGGGCGCGTGGTACGTCGCCGCCGGCTCGACGCCGATCGGGATTCGGCGCCGCGGAGAGGATGGCATGAAGATTCACGAGTACCAGGCCAAGCAACTATTCCGCGAGTTCGGCGTGCCGACGCCCGAAGGCTACCCGGCCTTCTCGGTCGCCGAGGCAGTCGAGGCCGCCAAGCGCCTCCCCGGCCCGATCCGTGTCGTCAAGGCGCAGATCCACGCCGGTGGTCGCGGCCTCGGTGGCGGCGTCAAGGTCTGCAAGACCCTCGAGGAAGTGCAGCAGCGCGCCCAGCAGATCATGGGCATGCAGCTGGTCACGCACCAGACCGGCCCGGAAGGCCAGACGGTCCGTCGCCTCTATATCGAGGGCGGCGCCGACATCGCCCGCGAGCTCTACCTCGGCATGTTGCTCGACCGCGATAGCGGCCAGATCGTGCTGATGGCCTCGACCGAAGGCGGCATGAACATCGAGGACGTCGCCCGCGACACCCCCGAGAAGATCGTCAAGGTCTGGGTCGATCCGAAGGTCGGCCTGCAGGACTTCCAATGCCGCAAGGTCGCCTTCGCGCTCGGCCTCACCGGCAAGACCGTCCGCCAGGCCGGCAAATTCTTCCACGCGCTCTACGCGCTCTACATGGCGAAGGATTGCAGCCTGGTCGAGATCAACCCGCTGGTCGTGACCGGCAGCGGTGACCTCATCGCGCTCGACGGCAAGATCACCTTCGACGACAACGCGCTCGACCGGCAGAAGGAGATCGAAGCATTCCGCGACCTCGACGAAGAGGACCCGCGCGAGGTCGAGGCCAGCCGCTGGGACCTGAACTACGTCCACCTCGACGGCAACGTCGGCTGCCTGGTCAACGGCGCCGGCCTCGCCATGGCCACGATGGACATCCTGAAGCACTACGGCGCCGAGCCGGCCAACTTCCTCGACGTCGGCGGTTCCGCCACCGCCGAGCGGGTGACGGCAGCCTTCCGCATCATCCTCGGCGACGCCCGCGTGCACGCGATCTTCGTCAATATCTTCGGCGGCATCATGAAGTGCGACACGATCGCCGCGGGCATCATCGAGGCCGCCAAGCAGGTCGGCATCGACCGTCCGCTGGTCGTCCGCCTCGAGGGCACCAACGTCGAGCTCGGCCGCAAGATGCTCGCCGAGTCCGGCCTCGCCATCACCGCCGCCGACGATATGAAGGACGGCGCCGAGAAGGCCGTCGCCGCCGCGCGCGCCTACGCCGCGAGCCTGTAGCACCGCAACACGACACCCAGTCCCGGAACCAGGGAGGCACCATGTCCGTCCTCGTCGACAAGAACACCCGCCTGCTCGTGCAAGGCATCACCGGCAGCGCCGGCGGCTTTCACACCCGCCAGTGCATGGCCTACGGCACCAACGTCGTCGCCGGCGTCACGCCCGGCAAGGGCGGCCAGGTCTTCGACGACGTCGTGCCGATCTTCGACACCGTCGCCGAGGCGGTCAGCAAGACGGGCGCCAACGCCTCGATGATCTTCGTCCCGCCGCCCTTCGCGGCCGACGCGATCATGGAAGCCGCCGATGCCGGCGTGGCGCTCATCGTCTGCATCACCGAGGGCATCCCGGTGCTCGATATGCTGCGCGCCAAGACCTACCTGCAGGGCAAGAGCAGCCGCCTCATCGGCCCGAACTGCCCCGGCATCATCACGCCCGACGCCTGCAAGATCGGCATCATGCCCGGTCATATCCACAAGGCCGGCCACGTCGGCGTGGTCTCGCGCTCCGGCACGCTGACCTACGAGGCCGTCGGCCAACTCTCGGCGCTCGGCATCGGCCAGTCGACCTGCATCGGCATCGGCGGCGACCCGATCAAGGGCACCGACTTCATCGACGCGCTCGAGCTCTTCAACGCCGACCCCGACACCCACGCCGTGATCCTGATTGGCGAGATCGGCGGCTCGGCCGAGGAAGAGGCCGCGGCCTGGATCCAGGCCAATATGGACAAGCCGGTCGCCGCGTTCATCGCCGGTCTCACCGCGCCTCCCGGCCGTCGCATGGGCCACGCCGGCGCCATCATCTCGGGCGGCACCGGCTCGGGCCAGGGCAAGGTCGCAGCCTTCGAGGCCGCCGGCATCGCCGTCGCGCCGACCCCGGGCGATATGGCCACGACCCTGGTCGCTTCCGCCAAGACCCGCGGCATCACGCTGGCCTGAGGCCGATGACGGCGCACGGCACAATCCGCCACGCACCGCACGACCACCCTCGACACTCGATTCTCGACCTCTTCCGCTGCGCCGCGCGCAGCAATCGGAGCTTCCCATGGCCATCGAGCAGACCCTCTCCATCATCAAGCCGGACGGCGTCCAGAACGGTCACATCGGCCACGTCATCTCGATCTTCGAGGGCGCCGGCCTGCGCATCGCCGCGGCCAAGCTGGTCCACCTCACCGCCGGCCAGGCCGGTGCGTTCTACGCCGAGCACAAGGAGCGCCCGTTCTACGGTGAGCTCGTCGAGTACATGACCTCGGGCGCCGTGATGCTCATGGTCCTCGAGGGCGAGGACGCCATCGCGCAGAACCGCAAGCTGATGGGCGCCACCGATCCGGCGCAGGCCGACGAGGGCACCATCCGCAAGCTCTACGCCGAGTCCAAGGGCAAGAATACGGTCCACGGCTCGGACAGCCCGGCTTCGGCCGCGCGCGAAGTGGCGTTCTTCTTCAGCGCCGCCTTCGAACTCGTCTAGCAGACTGCGGCGGTTTCGACCGCTGTCGACGCCGCCGGCGCGGGGCTCTCCCACGCCGGCGGCGTCTGCAATTGTGGCGTGTTTGCAGCCTTTGCAGACCTTGACACATCGGGCGATCTCTCTAGCCTCACGCCCCCCGCGCTGCGAGAGCGCGGCCGTCGGAGGTTTCCATGCGTCTGCCCACGTCCCCGAAAGCTTGGCTGCTGATCGCGGCTCTCACCTTCGCCCTGCCGGCCTGTGGCGGTGAGGAGAGCAAGAGCGAATCGGATGCCGCGGCGACCGACGCCACCGGAGTGACCGACGCTTTGACCGACGCCGGCGCCGACACCGGCGGCAGCAAGGACGCCGGCAGCAAGGACACCGCTGGCAGCAAGGATACCGGCGGCACCAACGACACCGGCGGCAGCAAGGATACCGCCGCGCCGGCGCCGACCTGCGGCGAGGCGCTCTTCTGCGGCATGGGTTGCCCCGACGGCGACAAGGCCTGCCAGGACGCCTGCGCCAAGGGCCTGGACTCGGCCGACGTGCCCAAGCTCGGCGCGATTGGCGCTTGCCACGTCGACCTCTGCGGCGCCGTCACCGAGGGCGCGGTCGCCGAGCTGAACTGCGACTTCGCCGAGTGCTTCGACAAGATCGACGCCTGCGCCGCGTTCGGCGCCGGTGATGCGACCTGCATGACAACGTTCACCTGCGTCGGCGCCTGCGACAACGGCGACGCCGTCTGCAAGCTCGGCTGCTACGTCGCCGCGGACAAGGGCGCGCTCGCTCCGGCCAAGGCGCTGCGCATCTGCGCCGACGCCAGCTGTGACGCCAAGATGGGCACGGTTGCCCGCGCCGCCTGCATCGCCGAGAAGTGCGGCACAGCGCTCGACACCTGCACCGACGGCGAAGCCTTCACTTGCGTCGGCAGCAGCTACTGCACCGCGCACTGCCCGGAGTCGCTGCCGAATAAGCCCAATACCTGCGCCTCGCACTGCGACGCGATGGCGACCTCGGCCGCGCGCAAGGCCTCGGCCGACCTGGCCACCTGCCGTGAGCAATGCGTCAAGGCGATCAACCCCGTCGCGTGCTGGTCGGAGAAGTGCAGCGCCGAGCTCACCGCGTGCTTCGGCGCCGGTGGCAGCACGACCTGTCAGGAGATCGACAACTGCGTCTCGCAGAATTGCGAAGGCGTCGGCGGCGCCTACAGCTGCATCAAGACCTGCCTCGACAAGGGCAAGGCCGGCAGCAAGGACGCCTTCCTGCAATACGAGGGCTGCGTCGCGAAGAATATGGACACCAAGGAAGCCGAGATCGCGGGCTGTGCGTTCCCCTACGACCAGGCCACCTGCCTGCCCGTCATCAAGGGCCAGTTCTGCGGCAACCAGTCGCAGAACTGCTTCACCGACAAATAGCCTGACCGAGCGGGGATCCCGATGCACGCCGAACCCAAGGCGACGCCGCGCACGCCCCTGCTGCCGGTTGACGACGCCCTCGCCCTGTTGCGCGAGCGGCTGCGACCGTTGCGCACCACCGAACGCGTGGCGCTGCCCGACGCGGCCCGCCGCGTCCTCGCCGTCGACGTTCGCGCCGATCGGGACCAGCCCGACTTCGACCGCAGCATGATGGACGGTGTCGCGGTCCGCAGCGTCGAGTGCGCCGCCGCAGAGAATCGCCTCCGTGTCGTCGGTGAGTCGCCCGCCGGAGCACCCTATGCCGCCGCGGTCGAAGCCGGCACGGCGGTGCGGGTGATGACCGGCGGCGTCGTTCCCCCCGGGGCCGACGCGGTCGTTCCGGTCGAGCGGACCCGCTCCGCCGAGATCGACGGCGGCGTCCTTGCCGGCGCGACGCTGATCGTCGAAGGCCCGGTCCACGCCGAGCAGCACATCGCCCGCAAAGGCAGCGAGGTCGTGGCTGGCGCCCGTGTCCTCGCCGCGGGTCAGCGTGTCGATGGCGCCCGGCTCGGGGTTCTCGCCAGTTTCGGTGTCGCCCGTCCCGAGGTCGTTCGCCGGCCGCGCGTCGGGCTGCTGCCCACAGGCGACGAGATCGTCCGGGTCGATCAGCAGCCCGCACCCGGTCAGGTCCGCGACTCGAACCGCTGGTCACTCGCCGCGCTGCTCGACGCATGGGGCGCAGAGGTGATGCACGGCGAAGTGGCCGTCGACCGCAAGGACGCGGTCGCCGACGCCGTCCGCCACCTCGCCGGGCTCTGCGATATCGTCGTCCTCTCCGGCGGCGTCTCGATGGGCGACTACGACCTGGTCGGCGGCGCGCTCGCCAGCCTCGGCGCCGAGGTCGTCTTCCATCGGGTGAAGATGCGCCCCGGCAAGCCGGTGCTCTGCGCCTTCATCGGCGAGACGCTGATCTTGGGCCTGCCCGGCAACCCGGTCAGCAGCGTCGTCGCGGCGCACCTCTTCCTGCGGCCTGCGTTGTGCTGGCTCGAAGGCGAGGCAGGCGCCGGCTGGCGCAGCGTCGCGGTGCCGCTGACCGCGCCGCTGCACAGCAATGGCCCCCGTGAGGCCTTCCTGCCCGGGCGCTGGGTGGCGACCGCCGACGGGAGCCTCGGCGTCGAACCCGTGCGCACCGCCGGGTCGGCCGATCTCGCCGGCTGGGCCGACTCCGATGTGCTGATTCGGCAGGCGCCGCTCGATCCCGGCGCAGAGGCCGGAGCGAGCGCAGACGTCCTGGTCTGGACCCGACGCTAGCGCCGCCAAAACGAAAACGGGCACCCGGACCATCGCCCGGGCGCCCGTCGTCGTCGGGTCGCGCCACTGCTAGTACGGGGCGCGGCTCATCACGTGACGGAGCTCGGAGAGCGAGCCGTAGGCGCTATCGCGGAAGATGATCTCGTCATCCCCCTCGCTGAAGCCGGCCTTCTGCACCGCCTCGAGCACCTGCTCCACCGCAGCCTTGCTGCTGCCCAGACCGTCGGCGACCGGCACGCCCGCGCGCTCGGTGGCCTTCCAGACGTGGGCCGAGTACTTACCGAACTTCATCTTCACTTCGCATTTCCAGGTCGCCATCGACACCTCCACGCCGCCATGGGCGCATGTAGCAGCGCGCGCTGTCGCGCAAGCCCGGAAAGCTTAGGCGCGCTCATCACGGGCCGTCAATGGAGTTGGACCGCAAGCCCGCGTCTCTCTTGACGGGAACGTTGACGCTCCCGCAGGCCGCTGCTACCGTGCCGCCGCTTCCGGGTGGGGTTTCGGGATCCTGGCTGCGGCCGAGCTCTCGAATCACATGCCTCAGAGATCCCCGGTGCGACACGTCATGCCCGACCTGGTTGCCATGTGGCGCCAGCGATGCGAGGCCCGCGACGCGGGCACAGGAGTTCTCAAGATGAATCGCATTCTCAGCAAGAGCCTCGTGGCCGCCGGTCTCTCGGCTGGCCTCGTCCTCGCCGGTTGCGGCAGCGACGCCGGCAACGGTAACGGCACCACCGGCACCACCGACACCACCGGCACCGACACCGGCGGCACCACCGACACCGCGGGCGGCGGCGGCGGCAGCGACTCCACCGGCGGTGGCAGCGACACCACCGACGCCGACACCACCGACACCGCGGTCGATCCCTGCAGCAAGTGCGCCGACAACCAGAACTGCGTCGACGACGGCGCGGGCGGCAAGAAGTGCGAGGACAAGAAGCCGCCGTGCGGTGGTCCGTGCGCCACCGGCGAGATCTGCGACACCGTCACCGACAAGTGCGTGGCTCCGACCTGCCAGCTGCCCGACGCCGCGGCCCTGACCGGCAACAAGAACATCAACAAGGTCAGCAAGCTCGCCCTTCTCGACGACAAGACCGGCTGCGACCTCGACGATGACGGCGTGCCGAACAACGTCCTCGGCAAGATCGTCGGCCTCTACGCCCAGGTGAACGACACCATCAGCGGCGCGGTCAAGGACGGCTCGATCGTCATCCTGCTCGCCCCGCAGGAGTTCAAGACCGACGGCACCGAGTTCACCTGCGACCTGCTCCTCGGCGATATCGACCCGTCGACCAAGGACTGCGACGCCACCGCGGCCGGCGCCTGCAAGTACACCGTCGCCGAGTCGAGCTACAACCAGCTCTTCGCCGGCACCGGCAAGTGCCCCGCCCTGGTCACCTTCGACCCGGTGACCGTCAAGGACGGCAAGCTCAAGGCCGGCGGCGACAAGCAGAACTTCGACCTGAACCTGCCGGTCGTCGGCATCAACCTGAAGCTCCGCATCAGCCGTGCGCAGCTCTCGGGTGACCAGAGCGACGCCACCACCTGGAAGGACACCACCAAGGGCATGCTCTGTGGCGTCATCTCGGAGGACGACCTCAACGCCGCCATCGACGCCGTTCCGGACGAGCTCCTCGCCGAGACCGGCTTCGACAAGGCGACCATCAAGGGCCTCATCTCGAGCCTGCTCAAGTCGGACATCGACACCGACGGTGATGGCACCAACGACGCCATCTCGGTCGGCCTGAGCCTCGAGACCTTCAACGCCGAGGTCACCGGCTTCACCGCGGCGAAGTAGCCGACCTCTCGCGCTTGCGACCCGAGGGCGGGGCGGCTTCGGCCGGCCCGCCCTCGGCCGTTTTGGGCCCTTTTCGACCACCTCTGCAGACCGGCAGAAAAAAGCGCAGACGCGGGCAAAAAAGCGACGCGGTGTGCTTGACACCCTCCGGGTGCTCTCGTAGTTTCCGCCTCCGCCGGGGACGACGGGCTGCGCGCCCGAACCGCATCGGCAACGGTCCCAGACCGATGTGAGTCAGGCCCCCAAGGGCGAATAGCTCAGCGGTAGAGCAACGGCTTTACACGCCGATGGTCGCAGGTTCGATCCCTGTTTCGCCCACCGCGACGAGAGCGCCCGGTGCCTGCACAAGACTGGAGTGGTAGTTCAGTCGGTTAGAACGCCGGCCTGTCAAGCCGGAGGCCGCGGGTTCAAGTCCCGTCCACTCCGCCAAAGGGTGTTTTCCTCGTGAGAGGCACCGACACCTGGAAGCCGATGGAGCCCGCCCCCTGGGATCACCTGGAGGGCGGGCTTCGTCGCTTCGGCGCCGATGTAGTGCCGAGCGGCGGTCTTTCCGCCGTCAGCGTGGCCCAGGTAGCGCCCAATGTCGGGAGCTGCTTGGTCGTGAGAGGCGAGGATGGACGCGTACGTCCCTCGCAATCCGTGGGCTGAGATCACGCGCACGTCTGCGGCGCGGCAGGTCCGTACGACCAATCGCCGCAGCCACTCCACGTTGTACGGGCCGCCCGCAGCGCGCAGCGACCGTAGGACGAAGCTGTCGGGCCCCACCTTCCAGCCGGAGCAGAGCTGCTCGAGGTCGTCCCGCAGCTCGGCGGGCAGGGCCACGACACGCGACGATGCGGCGGTCTTGACGGACCAACCTTCGCCGGCCTGGTCGCCGCCGTCGTCACGGATCCAAATCTTTCCTGCCAACAGGTCGATATCGGCCACCTGCAGGTGCCGAACCTCCCCCGAACGCATCCCACAGAGCAGCGGCAACAGCGCACCGACGCGATCGGTCGGCGACGGCCAGGCCAGCGCCGCGGCGAGGTACGCCTGCGCCTCCTCGAGGTTGCGCAGCTGTGGCTTGCCGCGTCCCATTTGCCGCTTCGCGCGCTTGGACAGCCAAGGCTTGTCGAAGCGGTCGACCAGTCGCAGCGGCGACGCTTGGACGATGTCGCGGGTCACGCACCACTGCCAGAAGCTGACGGCCGAGCCCCACCGGGTCCGTTGCGACGCGAAACGCATCGAGGCGAGCCTCGCCAGCCAGGCGTGGGTATCCGCCTTCGACCAGGCGCGTACGGTCGTGCTGGGCTTGGCACACCACAGCCAGGCGAGGTCCTGGCGCATCCGCAGCACCGTGGCATCGCTCCAAACGTCCAACGCGCGGCGTTCGGCGACGAAGAGCGCCGCGGCGGCACTGACCGTGAGGTTGGGCGCAGCCACGCGCGCACCGAGGTGCAGCAATCTGGCCTCGGAGCGGTCCCAAACTTCGGCCTGCAGCTGGCCGTGGATGTCTTCGTGCTGGCCGTCCTGGGCGACGACCCGACGCGCCCACCGATGCGGGGACGCGCGGCCGAGGTCGCGGATTGGGCCGGCATATGTGCCATGGCTACGGGCGCGCGCCATCGGCCTACCTCCTGGCCTGTGGGTCGGCGGAGTGAAGCATCAAGCCTCGAGCTCGCCGGTTTGGCGGTTGATGGCCACCACTTCGCTGTTGTGCGGAGCTGGCAGGCCCGCCGCAACGGTGACGTGCAGCACGTTGGTCGGTCGACTGGGGTTGACGTGCTGCACGTCCGCGAGCTCGGCGACAAGGTCGATCAGGCGCCCACGAGCCTTGAGCCTGCGGCGGGTGGCGCGCTCGAGCGGCTTGCGGGCCTGTACGGTCCAAGCTAGGGCTGCCTTGCAGCGCGCAAGCATCTCACGGTCCTCGCGGCGGCGCTCGAGCAGTTCCTCTGCCGCGGCGGCCAGGTCAGGCAGGACGTCGCCGGCGATCGGTGGTCCCGACTCCCAGTCGCCGTGGACGGCATCCAGCGCATCGCCCAACCGTTCTTCTGCCGCGCACAGCTCATCGAGGAACGCCTCGTGGGCGTCTCCGAGCTCTGTATGCCGAGCATCGATGGCCGCGAGACCGGACGCCTCGATGGCGGCAACCTCCGCCTCGGCGGCGCGGGCATACGCATTGAGGACTCGCTCCAGGCGTTGCTTGCTGGATTTGTCGAGCCGGTCGAGTCGGATGGATTGCATCGGCGGTCTCCTGCCAGCGGCGTCGGGCTATTGGCCGTTGCCGAGGTCGCGGGCCTGGTCGTTCGCCATCGCGCCGGCGATGCGATCGATGCGCTCGCCGACGACGTCGGCCAGGTCGCGCGCACCGCGCACCGGCACCCCGGCGTCGGTGCAGACCTGCGCGAGCAGAGCCACGAAAGCGTCCTGCACGGCCTCTGTCGTGCCGGCGTCGATGGCTGTGAGCAGGTCGTCGCCCAGCCTGCCAGGCGCGGCGAAGAGCTCGGCCGGGACACCGAGTTGCTCGCCGCGTGCCTGGAGCTCTGCGTCGAATCGGCCGTCGGCCGCGAGGACGCCGACGACGTCGGAGCTCAGCTCCTGCCGCGGCCACCAGGCGGCGATCGCCTGTACCAGGGTCGCCGTCGCCGGCGACGGCCGCGCAGCGGCGCCGGCGGATGCCGCGACGTCGCGGCAGGCCGCGCGCTTGAGCGCGCGCATGGCGTCGCGCAGCGCTCGGTCCCGCTGCGCGGCGAATGCGCCGGCGTGGAAGTGGGATCGCGGCCCGAAGCTGCCGTCGATGGCCCGGTGGTGCTCTTCCGCGAGCACGCCGATGAGCGAGAGGTCTCGCTGCCTGGCGTCGACCTCGCGTGCGCGGACGGCGCGGTCCGGACCTACGGCGTCGAGCTCGTCACGGCCGACTTGCAGCACCGAGGCGAGGCCGGCTTTCAGGTCGAACATCGCCTGGTGCGCGTGCTCGGCGGCGTCAGCGACGACGGCATCGCAGAGGCGCGCCGACACGACCAGGATCGTTCCGCGGTCGACCTCGGCGAGGCTGGGGAGCTCGGGACGCTTTGACGGCGCGAGTTCTTCGAGCCAGGCGCGACGGACGTCGACGACGTCGGACGGCTGGTTGGGCGCAGCGTCGCCGGCGCCGATGATGGTGGGGTTGCCGTCCATGGGACCTCCAACGCCGCTCGAGGGCGGCTACTGCGGATCAGCGGCGAGCGCCGCGAATTTCAGGAGCTGCCGCGCGGCCTCTTCGTCCAGGCCGGCGGCGCGCACCTGCCGGTACAGCGCGAGGGCCGCGGGTGTGGCGTCGTTGCCGGGTTTCGTGCTGGCGACCAGCGCGCGCCACGCCGTGACGGCGGGGTGCTCCGCTTGGTCGGGCGCAGCGGTGGTGACGATGGCGGTGAGCTGTACCGCGCTGCTGCTTGCCTTGTTGTTCCCCGGCGTTCCCTGCGGCGCTGGGGCTGGTTGGTCGCTCATGGGTCCGCCTCCGGGTGGGTCCTGGGGCGAACGTAGGGGCTCGTGTTTCGTCTGTCAAGCGACTTGACGCAAGAACACCAAGCCCCGAAGCTGGCTGGCGTGCAGGGCGCCGCCAAGGATTGGCGTCGATGGAGAAGGAGACCTTGTTGACCGCCGTCACCGCTGCCGAGCAGCTCGGGATCTCACCGCACACGGTCTGGAAGGCCGTGCGGTTGGGCGAAATCGAGACGCTCGACATCCCGGGGCCCCAGGTCGTGTTCACCGAATCGGCGCTGAAGGCCTGGGTCGCACAGCGGCTCGAGGCCGGCAACCGGATCGACAATCCGGACAGCGACCTGGTTGCTGGTGCCGAGATTGCCGAGATCGCCGGTGTCACGGATGCAGCGGTGCGGAACTGGATCAGGCGCGGACAGGCAGAGGGCGTGAAGGTGCGCGGACAATGGTGCATGCGTTGGGACGAAGCCCGCCGCATCGCCCGCGAAAAAGGCTTCCTCACCCAGCTCGAGCAGCTCGAGCGGTCGAAGAAGTCCGCCGCATAGCTCCATCGGCAGTAGGCGCCCTCGAGGGAGAGGGCGATGGCATGGACAGCAGGAGATGTAGCCGCAGTTGTCGCCGGCGTTGGCGGCGCCGCCGGCGTGGGGTGGGCGGCGTGGCGCTTGGTCCAGATCGGCCAGGGCGCTAGGGGGGCTTCGCGCGCGATGCGTGGCCCCATGCGTCGCGATGCGTCCTCGGATGCGGTCGATGCGTCGCGGTATGCGTTTCACGGACTGGCGGGACGCGGGATTTTGGGGGTCGATCCGGCCGCTCCGGATCTGCTCGCCGGCGATGCGTCCGCGGATGCGGCCGATGCGTCGCGGTATGCGTTTCATGCGTCGACGGGATGCGGGATTTTGGGGGTCGATCCGGCCGCTCCGGACTTGCTCGCCGACGATGCGTGCTCGGATGCGTGCGATGCGTCGCAGTATGCGTTTCCTGCATCGAGCGCGGCGTTGCGGCCATGCGGCCGTGTGTCGCCGACGCCAGGCTGCGACGGATGACCAGGCCGGTTGATGGTGGCTCGGGTCGAGTGTGCGCGGCCGCGGGCTCAACCGCCGCCGGCGTTCTGTTCGATCTCGGTCCGGGTCCGAGGGGGCTCACCCTGGCCGCCGCACTCCGTTGGCCTTACGCTCGACTCGAGCACCATTTGGCGCAGGCGTGCCACCAGGCGTAGCGACACGGTGCCGATCGGCGACTTGCGCTCGAGCTCGTCTCCCCAGACCCAGCACGCATCTCCCGGGTAGAAGTACGTCCGCTGCGTTAGCCCGAGCTGCTCACCGTTGGCCGTCTTTGGCTCGACGACCACGCTCGGCCCCTCGAGCTCCGCGTTGCTTGTCCCGTGAATCACGAGGATGCGTGAGGTGAGGGCTTGTCCATCTTCGGTCTCTTCGCGGAAGGCCGATAGAACGACTGCGCGATGCGCGCCGTATCGCGACCGAAAGTAGGCGCGGCCTGGGCTGGTCATGGCGGGGTCGGGCTACCACCGAGTTGTACCATCTCAGCCGCCTGCAGCAGGACCTCGCGTCCCAGCTCGTCCATGGTCGCCGGCTCGACGCGTCCGCCATCGGCAAGAACGATTGCCTCTCCGCGGGCAGTGGCGAGGAGCCGCAGCTGGGCCGGTGCAATCGCGATGAATCGCTCGAGCAGCACCCTACTCCATGCTTCGGAAGGAGTGCGCTTGCCGCCGAAGTTCAAGCCATAGGCGGCGAGCCAAAACGCTTCGCACTGCAACTGCGCGAGGTAGCCATCGCGTATCGTCTTGGGTGTCCGCCAATCCAGCATCATCTCCAGGATCTCACGCTGCTGCGGTAGCTCCTCGCAGTTCGCCACGGCTTGCTCGAGCATCGGCTGCGCTCCCGAAAGCTGCGTCGCTGCAAGCGCCGCCACTTTCGCGCGGAGTCCGCGTAGCCGCCAGCCGCCGAAGGCCTGCCGAAGCGCGTGCGCGAAATCTTCCTCGGTCCGCCATTCCATCGGTAGCCCGAGCGCCGCGCTGCGCCCCATGTTGGCGAAGCTCTCGTCCCGCAAGGCGAGGACCTGGTCAGACCGCGAGAGAATGTCGAGGGCGTCCTCGAGATCTTCCTCCGTCCTCCACTTCAGGAGTTCGCGGACGACCTTGAGTGCCGTGCTCTCGGCCATTTCCACGATTGCACGTTGCGTCGGGTGGACCTTGGCCGCCGCCTCCGGTGCGTGCGTTGGCGCATCGAAGGTCGCCAGCAAAGAGAGCATGTCTTCGATCTCGAGCCTGCTTTCCATGCGTCACCTTGGCCCTCTGGCCTCCTCGGAGGGAAGGGTAGGATCCACTCGCCATTCCATCAAGAACCGCACCGCGACAAGCGCGGCCTCGAGGCGTCGTCGACGGGTCGCGCGAGGTCCTGAGCTACGCGTCGTCGTCGGCCGAGGGCGACGGTTCTTGGCACGCCTCGGGGCGCCTGCTAGTCTTCGACCGGCCAGATTGTCGCGGAGGACGACCCCATGCGAGAGACACCGAGGAAGGCGAAGAGCGAGAAGGCCGCTCGGCAGAAGAAACCGGAGCCACGTCTCAACGAGCTCGTCATCGTGGAGTTCGTCGAGGTCGCGCCGCCGCGGCGCAAGCCGAAGAAGCTGATCCCGCACGACGAGCTCATGAAGGAGCTCGGCCTGTAGCTAGCGGTAGATCGAGCTCCGGTGGCCGACCTCGAGGACCACGAGCACGTCGCCGTCCCAGTACCCCTTGATCCGATACTTCCGGACCCGCACGCGAAACTCGCCGGGCGCCCCCTTGAGCATCTTCACGTCGCCGTGTCCAGTATCGTGGAGCTTCTCGACGGCGAGCTTCACTTGGCCCGCGAGCTTCGCGTCACTGCGCTGAATAGCCGCGAGTTGCTTGCCAGCCCTCTCTGTCCAGAAAACGCTCACGGCCCGGGCCTCCTGCAGGCGCTCACCACCAGCCCAGCAGCTCGCCGACGACGGCCGCGAAGCCAGCGCCGGCGCCGACACCGAGCGCCACGAGCAGCACGACGGCGAGCTCGAGGCGCGGGTCCATCAGTGCTCGGGGAGGGTGTCGTGGGGGGGCGCAGGAGGCTTGTAGCTCTGCACGGCTTCGACGATGGCCTGCAGCTCGCCGGTGTCGCCGCGCTGCAGGGCGTCCACCAGCACGTCGAGCTGGTCGGTCTTGGTGCCCTTGCCGACGACTGCGGGCCGCTTGAGCGCCAGGCTGACCCACTCGGCGACCCGCATCACCGGTGCCAACCACTTGTCGTCGGTCGGCGTCGGGGTCCATCGAACCACGACGCTCGCGACACCGACGAGCTGGGTGAAGATCAGGGCCAGCGCAAGAAGTGCCTTGCCGATGTCCGACCCGTGGGCCAGCAGCCAGGCTAGCAACTCGAGCATCGGAGCCTCACTTCATCGAGGCGAGCAAGCTCGTCAGCAGGGAGTTGAAGAGCGCCGGAGCGAAGAGCGCGGCGAGCGCAGCGGCGACCAGCGCAGCCCAGAGGCCGTCGAGCAGGACGCCGGCGACCCAGGCGACGAGCAGCGCCGCGATGACGGTACCGCCGACGGCCAGAGGAAAGGCGTAGCCGCTTCCTTCCTTGATCGCCGTACGGAGCCAGAAGCGGGCCTGGTCGACGGCGTCCTGGACGTTGCCGCGGGTCGGGATCGGGAGCGAGGCCTGGCTCATTTCTTGCCCTTCTTGCCGCCCTTGCCGCCCTTGCCGCTGCTGCGGCTCGGCGTGGGCTTGCCGTCGCGCGGTGCCTTGACGAAGGCCTTGGTGTCGCGGTCGCGCCAGCGCTTGGTCTTCTTGTCGAAGTACTTGCCGGACATGGGAACCTCCTACCCCGCCTGCAGCGCGAGGATGATGATGATGATCAGCAGCAGCAGCGCGCCCCCGACGGCGTAGAGCGTGGTGCTGCCGCCGGCGTCGTCTGCCTTCTTCTTGTCGTCTGCGCCTGCGCCGCCGCGGGTCGTCGACGGCAGGGCGACGCGTCGACCCTTGAGGCCGACGGCGTCGATGCGGTCGCTGCGCAGCGCGTTCAGGTCGACGTCGCCGCTGATGCCCGGGATCTTGCCCTTCGAGCAGTACTGCCAGACCGCCCAGTTCGCGGTGGCGGCGTTGAGCTTGTTCGGGCCCGCGACCGTGGGATCGTAGTTGCAGCTCGGCTTGTTGTACTGCGGCACCCAGATCGGCAGGCCCGGCGGCACCTTGGTGCCCATGTACTGCTTCGCGTAGTTGCTGCCGACGTACAAGATCGGCGTCTGGCCGAGTGCCGCCTTGACCGCCTTGGCGAATTCGTCGGCGTAGTCGACGACGGCCTGCGGATCGTTGCCCATCGTCGACGCCGGTTTGTCCTCGAGGTCGATCATCGGCGCGAGCTCGACCTTGGCGCCGGCGGCGCGGGCGGCTTGGATCGCTGCGACGAAGTTGGCGGCCTCTTCGGTGGGCAGATACTGCCCCGGCTTGAGCCAGTGGTAGGCGCCGAACGGCAGGCCGGCCTTCGCCGCGGCAACCGCGTTCTCGACGAAGCGCTTGTCGCGACCGCCCTTGCCGGTGCTCGCCTTGGCGTAGGCAAATTCGACGGCGCCCCAGGGGGTGGAGCTGCCGGCGACGGCGTTCCAGTCGATCTTGCCTTGCCAATGCGAGACGTCGATGCCCAGCAGTGAGCCGGCGACGGGTTGCTTGCTCATCAGGATCTCCTCGGGAGGATGTTGGGAGCGCCGGCGTTGCGGAGCTGCGCTGTGCAACACGCACGTCGCGCCTGGCGGATCAGCTCGCGCGCCGCCTCCGGGGGGACACCTGGCGCCCAGCCAGCCGAAGCGACGGCGTCGATGACCTGCCGGAACAGCGGCTGCAGCGCGGCGCTGTGGTCCAGGCCGATGCCCTCTTGCGCCAGGCCCTCGATGCAAGCGAGGTGCTTGGTGATGCACTTGACGCAGTTGCGGCCGGGGTCGTCGAGGTGGCCCTCGAGGTTGGCGAGCTCACGGCAGAGCTGCCACACGTTGTGGCGCGCGTCGTCGATCGGCCATGGGTTGGCGGTCGGCATCATGGCGCGCTCCGCGTCGCCGGCGACGGCAGACCCGCGATGGCGCCCTCGTTGCGGCCGACCCGAAACGCCAGGTCCTCGGTCACGCGGACCAGCCGCCCGACGGTGAACTGCAGCGGCGCCATCTCGGCATGCACCGCGTCCGCCATCGCTCGGCGTACCGCGTCCGCCGCGTGGTCCGCCGTCCGCGCCTCCGCGACGCCGACCTGCCACTGCACGCCGTGTGCCCCGAGCGCGCCGAAGCCGAGCAGGCCGAGCGCTGCGCCGTAGTCGACGAGCTTGCGCCTGGTTTGGGGGCTCAGCGCCATGGCAGGTCGCTCCACGTCTCGAGCTGCACGGTCACGTCGCCGGCGCCGGCATAGCCTGCAAGCGAGATCGAAAACTCACGCTCGACCCCCGGCGCCCATTGGCCTTCGAGCTGGCCGCCGTCCGCTGCGTACGCGACCGCGCCGGCCTTGGCCCGCACCATCCCGCCGCCGCCGTCGCCCGGCGCGACGCCGGTGAACGCGGTGACGTCGCCGGCGCTGACCGTCGAAGCGTATTGCACCGAGAGCCGCCAGCGATTGTGACTGATCTCGACCGGGGTCGAGCTCGAGCCATTCGCGGCGAGGCGCCAGGTGCCGTAGCGCGCGGCGACCGGAGGGCAAGCGTCGGCGGGCCAAGTGCGCATCGACTAGGCGAAGCTGATCGCCCGGTCGGCGGTGTGGTAGGCCAGCGGCGTGCCGACGCCTGCGAGCAGACCGATGATGATCGCGGTCAGCATGTCGGCGTCGTCGACGATGAAGGCATAGGCCACGGCGGCGACCACCGCCACGACGCCGGTGATGCCCAGCGCAACCCAATCGATGCTTTGAAACCACTGCTTCATCACGCACTCCTGCTGGGCTACTTCTTCGCGAGCACCCAGACGGCTCCAATGGCGATCAGGACCACGACGATCGCGATCACCAGCTTCCACGGCAGCGCGGCATCGAGGACGTCGCCCGCGGTGTCGGCGGTGTCCTTGAGCACCTCCTTCACCTTCACGATGGCGTCCTTGCCGAGCTTCACTGCGTCCTGATTGGCGTTTTCGACCAGCGAGCGGTACTCGCTGCGCTGCTTCCGTCCGGCCTTGACCTCGACCAGCTGAGCGAGCGCCGGGCTGGCGCTCCGCAGCTCCTCGAGGGCGTCCTCGACGTCGGGGACGTCGGGGAAGTCGCGCCCGCAGGCGTCCTCGGCGGTCTCGCGCTTGTCGAACCAGCCAGAGGGGTTGATCCAGCTCTTGTCGGCCGGAGCGCCGCCCGCCCAGGCGGTGAGCACGCAGGCCGACCCGTCCTCGAGGCCGGCCTCACGCATGGCGGACTTGAAGTCCGCGGCCTCGGCGCCGGACTTGACCTCGCCGAAGCCGTACTTGACCTCGAGCGAACGAGCGTTGTGCAAGGTGGTGGGGTTGTCGCTCATGCGTCGCCCCAGAGCCACCAGGCCAGTGCGGCGAGGATGGCGAGCACCGCGACCACGGCGCCGATATGCCACGCCTGGATGCCACCTTCGTCGTCATGGTCGTCGCCGTCGGTCTTGGTCGGCGGGATGAGGACCGTCGGGCTCAAGATGGCGCCGGTCTGGCAGTCGACGCGCTGGTTGGCTGTGTTGAGACAGGCCCCGGTGGGCCAGATCTTGCGGACGCCCGGGGGCAGCTTCTTGTTGCTGTACTTCGCGAGCACCGCCTCGGGCGTCGGAGCGGAGCCGAAGACCTCGATGGCCTTGGCAACCCCACCTTTCTCGAAGCGGGCTGTCCCCGGATTGCTCTGTGTCGGCAGGCCTGCGGCGCCGGCGGTGACGACCAGGTCGGGATTGTTGACGTAGAAGACGCCAGTCTGGCCGTTGCCCTTGCTCCCCAACTTCATGTCCCAGAGGAACTGGACCTGCCAACCGGCGGGCGTGACATAGTCGACCACGGTCTTGCTGCCCCAGCCGCCGATGCTCTTTTGTCGCCACCCGGCCTTGGTCAGTTGGATACAGACCGGGTCCCAATACTCGTCCAGGCCGTCCTTGCCCGGCTTGGTCCAGTAGCACTCCTTTGCGCCACCTGTCTCGGCCTTCTCGCCGGAGCCGCCGCCAGTGACGAACGCATTCGCGATCGCCATGGCCAGCTCCTCGACCGAGCCGACGCCGCAGCTCGTGACGATCGGGCCGAGGTAGCCGACCAGGCTGGCGCCGCCAGTGGGCACGGCCGCAATGAGCGCCGGGACCAGCGTCACAGTGTTGACCTGGTCCCAGACGCACTGCGCCGGACCGCTGCCGAACGTCGAGGTCAGGATCTCGAGGACCTGGTTGGCGGACGGGGTGCCCAAGGCTTCATCCTCCCTGCGTACTGATCAGCAGCCGATGCGCTGGAGCACCTGCGGCGTCCGGATGACCTGCGGCAGGACGTCCTTCAGCTCGTCGGTGAGGATCCCGGCCCCGATGGTCGGGTACTCGACGTAGCGCTCGAAGTCCTCGCGCTTCATCTCCACCGCGCCCGGGATCTCGCGCTTGAAGCAGGTCTGGCGCGGGACGAGCTCGACCAGCACATAGACGTGCTTGCCGGTGCTGGCGGAAGGCGCGGTGGCGTAGGAGACGTTGACGACGTCGCCCTTGTTGCCCGGCAGCGCACTGATCCGGAAGCCCTCCTCCGGCATCACCAGGTGGCCGATGTCGTCGGGGAAGTCGGCGCTCGGGGCGCCGTCGCTCGGACGCTGGGGGAAGAGAGTCCAGCGCGACGCACCGAGGTGCTTGACGACGTCGAGGGTATTGGTATCGACGGTCTCGAGCAGCTGCTGGTTGCCGACCTTGACCTGCGGCACGGTCGACGCGATGGGCACCGTCCCGTCCTTGGTGAAGATGAAGAGCGCGATGAGCTTGCCCTCGAGGGCCAGCTCGTCGCTGCTGATCGGCGCGAGGCTGTTCTGCGTGCTGATCCGCAGGCGCGAGCCGCTGTACAGGGCGTCCGTGCGCTTGCCGTACGCCGTGACGATGACCTCGACGTTGGTGAGCGAGAGCGACGCGGCCTCGTTCGACATGTCGGGCGTGAAGGTGAGCGCACCCAGCTCCGAGATGTCCTGCGAGAAGTCGACCGGACGCTCGGCGAGCGGGATCGCCAGGTCGATGTCGAGGTAGAAGCTGTGGGTCTCGGTGGCGCCGATGGCCACCTGGATGCCGCCGTCGCACTGCACCAGCCCGCCGGCCCAGCGTCGCTGCATGATCTGGTTGGCCCACTCGGCGGGCGCCAGCGGCGTGTCGACGATGAAGGGCGAATTGTCGCGGTAGTTCCACTTCAGCTTGCTGCCGGTGAAGAACGCCTCGGTCAGGTCGGCAAGAGCACCAGTGCCGTTGTTGAACGTCAGCCGGAGCTCGACGCAGAGGCGGTCGGCGCGATGGCCATACAGGCGCGGGGGCGGCCGGACGTAGATCGCGGAGTTGCCCGCCTGCTCGGCCTTCATGATCTGCTTCTCGAACATGTCGCTCTCCTCTGGCGGTCGCGCCGCAGGGGTTCATGCTGGAGAGGCCGATCCGGCTCTGGAAGTCAGTTTGGAGCGACGTCGCTCAAAACCGACATTCGCGCGTCGACCCGCAGTTCGATGCCGAGCGCGACGAAGACGAGCTGGAGCGACGCCATGCTGACTGGCTCGCAACGCTCGAGGCGGTAGACCGTGGTCCTATGGCAGCCCGCTTTCGCCGCGAGCAGGTCGGCAGACCAGCCGCGCTCCTTGCGGATGCGCTTGCAGGCGCCCCCTAGCTCGAGCCAGTCAATCACGACTCCCATTGCGGTACCCATGGCAGCCAAATGCCGGTCTCGTGCAGGTCCCAGACCGCCGCAAAGCCCGGCGGGAGTCGGCTGATGACGTCGATGTGCTTGCGCTCGAGCCCGGGCAGTTCGAGGAGGCGCCTGTGGTCGCTGGAGTCGATGACGCGGAAGATGACGACCCGCTTGGCCTTGGCCCAGACGTCGCGCTTGATCTGGTTCGGGCGTTGGGTCCCCCATAGGAGCATCACCGGCTTGTGCCGGTGCGACGACGCCAGGCTTTCCATGCCTGGATACTTCACCGCCTGGGTGCCGACGTACTCGTGCGCCTCGTCGCACACCATCAGTCGCACCCAGTCGGGCAGCTCCTCAGGAGGCTCCCGGCACCACACGTCGGCCCAGCGCGCGAGGTAGCCGTCGCCGATCGGCTCGCGCGCCTCGAGGTCGACCGCGAGGCTCTTGCCGAGATTGCGCGCTCTCCACTCCGCCATGAAGTTGAGCATGTAGACCGTCTTGCCGTGGCCGGGCATCCCAACCACCAGGTGCAGCTCGTGCTCTCGCAACGAGCCGTGGGCCACGGTCCCGAATGGCACGAGCTCGAAGGGCGAGTTGCTCATGCCTCGCCCCACGAGCGAGCGATCTCTGCTTCGGTCGGAGGTGACCGTCGGGGCGCCGGATCCGGCGTGGCCGACGGCGCAGGCGCAGGCGTGGACTCGGGCGTAGCCGACGGCGCAGGCGCAGCGGCAGGTTCGGCGGCCGCATGCGGCGACTCGACGGCCGCCGGCTTGTCGTCGCCACCAAGCCTATCGGCGACTCGCGAGAGTTTGGCGAGAACCGCTGGCTTCATCACCACACGCGGCACGATCAGCGCGAATAGCACCATGATCACTGCGCCTCGCTTCGGCAGCAGGTCAGGCAGTGCGTCGCGAAGAATCTTGCTCTCGTCGGCACTCAACTTGGACTCTGGGAAGATCTTGTTGAGCACGAGCTCGATGAGCTTGGCCGCAGCGACGGCCGACTGCGCCGGCGCAGCTCCTGGCGCGCTCGAGGGCTGCGGCGCGCTCTCTCCGTTCGGCGCCGTCTCGGCCGCGGAGGCGGCTGCGGACGGTCCGGCTTGCGCCGGCGGACTGGCCGGGGGTGAGGCTTGGGAGGCGCCGCCAGCGAGCTCGTCCTCGAGGCGGCGCGGCGCCGCCGGAGCGAGCCCGGTTGCCGGTGGCGGGGGCATCCTCTGCAGGTAGCTCGGTGTCTCGGGCGCGGCCGGGGGCTTCTGCGTCCGGACTGGCTCTCCGACCGACCATCCGAGTCGGCGTGGCCGCGGCACCGGTTCCGGCTCGGGGCGGTTCGGCTCGGATGGTTGCGTCTCGGGCGGTCGAGTCTTCGCGGTGGCATCCGGAGCAGCGGCCAGAGGCGCCCCTATCGCCGCCGGCATCGTCGCAGAGCTGCCGGCCGCCGGCTTCTCCACCGGCGCGACGAATGTCGGGTACTCGTCGACGGGCTCGACCGGCCGCTCCTTCCTCGCCGGGCAGTGCCACCGGACGTGAGCTGCGAGCGCTTGCGTCGACCGAGCCTCGTGGCCGCACTCCTTGCACTTGGACATCCGCGCCTCCTCGCGATCGCGATCGTCCCGCAAGCCAGCCGTGCAGTCACCCATTGCCAGTGTTTCACCCGCCCGGAGGGCGCGACCGCGGAGCGGGCGGTTCTGAAATTCATCTGTAGAAGACTTTGAAAACACTCTGATCATGTCTCGCTGCTGCGCGGCACCCGCCGGTGCGCACTTGCGACAGGTGTCGATGCTGATCAGCGACAACGTGGTGCTTGATACGCGACACCGGAAATAATTGAGGATTCTGCAGAACGCGTCGGTCCCGGCCGACTGCGACGGCTCGAGCACAGCCAGCGCCGACGGCAGAGGGACCGTCGCGCCAGCGCGAAGCCGTTCTCGGCCCAAAAATGCGAACAGAGGACACACCGGCCCATGAGCCGGTGGCCCTCGCGATTGTCGTGCTGGGAAGGATTGGTGCTAGCCGGGTGGCGGCTGGGCGCGATAGAGAACTAGCGCGATGCTGCTCTCTCGCGCGTGCTCGAGCACTGAACTCCAACAGCGCTCAGCGACGGGGACCAGGTTCTCTGGGACCTCGACCACGTACTCGGTCAGGCCGTCGGAACGGGCGGAGCGGCCAACTTGGCGCAGGACCGTTGCGCTCCGAAGCGACTTGCGGTCCGCGGGGTCGATCTTGCTGGTGCCGAGGATGCGGTCCCAGCGGTTGCGCTCGTACTTCTCGACCGACTCGCCACTGCGATAGGTACCCAGGAGTGACAGCTCAGCGCGACTCGGCAACTCCTGGGTCCGTCTCGTCGCCGGAGCCTGAGCGTCGAAGCTGGCCAGAGGGTCGCGGAAGAACGCATCCACGGCTCGCGGTCCGGCAGGACCTGCCACCGGTGCAGCGGGAGGCTCGGCAGCCGGCGTCGACTCAGCTACCTCCCCGAACAGCTCCACGGGACGGCCGGCCTCCATTGCCGGCACCCACCATCGATTCGGGCCGCGCATCCCGTAGTCGACGCAGCTCCAGGTCGGCTCGCGGCGCAGCCAGCCAGCCTCCGTCAGCTTGGCGACCGCACGCCAGAACGTGCTGACATGGATACCGGCGCGACCCGCCAGCCAGCGGGCAGAGCGGACGCCGGCGTTGCCGGTCTTCTGGTGAGCGTCGTTCTTGATGATGCTGAAGACCATCCAGAGCATTCCGCGGGTGCGGCTCGACCCGTTCTCGACCATCTGGTCGAAGAACGAGTCGATCGGCATCATTTGGTGGAAGGTCGCGCTCATCTCGTCTTGGCCTGCCCCAGTCGCTCGCATGGGCGCAACTGCGGAAAATGCGGCCGTCGCACTCCCGTCGCATGACCCATTGAAACGAAAGAGCAAAAAACTTGAGACCGTCGATGCGTCGCTGATGCGGACCGATGCGACATTCGAAGCCTCCGAATGCGACCCGCGGATGCGTCTCGATGCGGGCTTGTTGCGTGCATTCGGTGATGCGTGAATGCGCAACCGCGAGCATCCTCCGCGCATCGCCGGGATGCATGGCTGATGCGGACGGTATGCGGGCCGAGCGGGACTGATTTCGGGCGCGATCGCCCGTGATCACGTCTTCGGCCGATCCGCGATGCGCAGAATGCGTCCGGATGCGGCGTGACATGCAGGCGAATGCGACCCGCGGATGCGTCTCGATGCGTGCCTGGTGCGCGCATCCGGCGATGCGTGAATGCGCAACTGCAAGCATGTCGCCTGCATCCGACGGATGCAGGTCGGACGCATCGCCGATGCGGCGGATGCGGCTCGCCCCTTCGCTCGTGGGCGGCCGGGCTAGCCATCTGCCCGCTCGGCCGCGGCGCGGAGCGCCTCCATCATGGCTGCCTGGCGCGGCGGTAGTCGATGCGCGAGGCGGAGCTGGTCGGCAGCGACGATCAGCTGATAAGCGCCGATGCAGACCTTCCGGCGCCGGTCGTGGTCTTGCCACATCGCGTCAAGGCGGGCACGCGCCGCAGGGAGCTGCATGAGCAGCGTTGCCGCTGCGAAGCTTTGCTCGTCGCCCCTCGCGGTGTCGACCAGTTCGAGCACGGCCTCGGCGACGGCCGCCAGGGGATCAGCGGGACAAGGCGCGTTCTCGGCCTCGGCGATGACGATGTGAAGGAGCCGCATCCGGCCTCCACCAGAACAGGAAGCTCTGGTCGAAGTGCGGGGCGTTGGAGATGGGGCGGCGGATCATGCTCGTCTCTTGCGCCAACTGCCGCGCTGGCGGGTGTGGCGGTTCAAGTCCCGTCCACTCCGCCAAGAAGGCGCCAATCTCCTCGCGGGGTTGGCGCCTTCGGCGTTTTTGCCCAAAGCGTGATCGAGCGTGGCGCGGCGGCGCGGCGGCGGTGCGGCGGCGCGCAGGCCTAGACGGCTTGCTGCAGCGTCGTCGCGTAGAGCGTCGTCAGGCCCGAGATCCCGGCCTCGCGGAATGACGCGAGGCGCACGATCGGCCGCCGTCCGGCCCAGCGCGCGACGTGCTCGTCGACGCGCACGTGCGTATCGGGTCCGATATGCAGCAGCGCGGCGAGCTCGTGCTGCGGCCGCGACTGCAGGAAGCCAGGGGCGTCCGGGCTATCCGCCAGCACAGCGGCGCGGACCTCCAGCCGTGGTTCGGGGATCCGGCCGACGTCAGCGTGCATCTTGCCGAGCATGTCGAGCAGGTGGTGGATGGCGCCGCGCTCGTCGTCGTCGCAGGCCATGCGAATGTCGAGGAAGGCGCCCTCGGGGCCGAGGACGGTCGCGCCGCAGTCGCGCAGCTCCGCCACTGCGCCGGCCAGCAGGTGCTTCGCCATCTCTTCGAGCGCCTTCGGGCCGTAGAGCGTGCCGCCGTCGCCGATCTGGCGGACCTCCACCAGCGCCCGCAGGGCCCGCACCGCGCCCTGGCTGTTGGCGATCTGGATCCGCGCCGGATCTGCGTGCATCAAGCGGCTGATCGAGGCTGGCCGCGGCGAGTGCGCACGCGGCAGCGAGGCCTCGCGGTGGCGCAGCCGAATCTGCCGCAACGCCTCGCGCGCGACCCGGGCAGAGCGCGGCCGGTTGTCCGGGTTCTTCTCCAGCAACGCCGCGACCCAACGATCCAGCCCGTCGGGCAGCTTCTTGCCCGGCATCCGCTCGGCGAGCGTCGGCGGTGCGGTCAGCACCTGCGCCTGGCAGAGCTCGAAGGGCTTGTCGCCGCGGAAGGGCGGCTCACCCGTCAGCAACTCGAAAGCGACGCAGCCGACCAGGTAGAGGTCGGTACGTGCGTCGACCGGGACGCCGCGGACCTGCTCCGGGCTCATGAACGCCGGCGTGCCGAGGACGACGAAGTCCTCACCGTGCTCGATGGGGCCAATCGGCTGCGCGATGCCAAAGTCGACCAGCTTGACCGTGCCCTCGTGCACCGCCGTGTGCAGCATCACGTTCTCGGGCTTGACGTCGAGGTGGACCAGGCCGGCGTCGTGGCAGGCCGCCAGCGCCGCGAGCAAGCCGTCCAGCACCCGCAGGCCGATCTCCATGTCGACGCCGCCGCCGACCCGGAGCACGCGCTCGCGGACGGTCTCGCCGTCGATATATTCCATGTCGATGAGCAGCGCGCCGTCGCCGGTCGGTCCGAAGCGGTGCAACGACACCACGCCGGGATGGTTGACCTTGCGCATCAGCCGGGCCTCGCGCAGGAAGCGTTGCGCGCTGGCGGCGTGGGCGGCGTAGCGCTCGTTGAGCAGCTTCAGCGCGACCTTGCGTCCGGTGAGTTCGTCGCGCGCCCGCCAGACGGTGCCCATCCCGCCGATGCCGATCCGGCGCTCGAGGACGTAGCGATCGTCGACCCGCGTACCTTCTTCTCCGGCGAACGGCCGCACCCACTCGAGCTCGGCGCCGTCGTCCGGGCAACGTCGGCGGCGGCCGCGGTAGTGCTTGCCGCAGCCTCGGCAGAACAGCAGGTCCTGGCGAACGTCGGCGGAATCCATGGTGCTCTCGCGGCTTTGCGCACGACCATCGGGCGCTTTGGGTCCACGAGAGCGACCGTAGCCCGAGACCGGCCGGCGGCAAGAAAACTGCCGGTTGCATCCCAGTCCCCTGTGCGCTTACCTACGCCGCGATGCGCATCCTGCTGACCAACGACGACGGTATTCACGCTCCCGGACTCCGGCTGCTCGCCGAGGTGGCCGCAGACTTCGGCGAAGTCTGGGTGGTCGCCCCCGACACCGAGCGCTCCGGCAGCTCGCACGCGATCACGCTCTTCCGGCCGCTGCGCCTGCGCGAGGTCTCCGAGCGCTGGTACGCCTGCGACGGTACGCCGACCGATTGCGTCTACCTCGGGCTGCACCAGCTCGAACTCGCGCCGGACCTCGTCCTTTCGGGCGTCAACCCCGGCCCGAACCTCGCCCACGACGTGCTCTACTCCGGCACCGTCTCCGGCGCGCTCGAAGGCGCCCATTGGGGCATCCCCGCGATCGCGTTCTCGCATTTCGCCAGCGACGAGGCCCTGCTGCCGCCCCTGCGCCCGGTGCTCGGCCCCTTGCTCGAGCAGCTGATCCCGCAGGCCAAGGCGCTCGGCCAAACGCTGAACGTGAACCTGCCCGCCGCCGACCGCATGCCGTTCGCCGGGCTGCGCGTGACTCGGCTCGGCGCGCGCTTCTATTCCAACGAAGTCTACGAGCGGAACGACCCACGCGGTCGGCTCTACTTCTGGATCGGCGGCTCCCGCGTCTCGATGCCGGATCTGCCCGGCAGCGATTGCAACGCCATCCGCGACAACTTCGTCAGCGTCACCCCGCTCGCCGACGATATCACCGGTCACGATCGCCTGGCCCCGCTCGCCGACGCGCTCGGCGTCGCGATGCCCGAGGCGGCGGCCAAGCCCGACGACCGCTCCCGCAGCCGCAAGGCCTGAGCGCGTCCACCGCCGAGGAGTCCCATGTCCATCCATGATGCCGAGAAGCTGATCCGCGACGTCCCCGACTTCCCCAAGCCGGGCATCGTCTTCAAGGACATCGCGCCGCTGCTCGCCGACGGCAAGGCCTGGCGCGTCGTCACCGAAGCGATGATCGCCGAGGTCAGCGCCTGCAAGCCCGAGAAGCTCGCCGGAATCGAGTCGCGCGGCTTCCTCTTCGCCGCGCCGCTGGCGTACGAGATGGGGCGCGGCCTGGTCCTCATCCGCAAGCCGGGCAAGCTCCCGTGGAAGGTCGTGCGCGAGGAGTACGCGCTCGAATACGGCACCGACACGATCGAGATGCACGTCGACGCCGTCGCGCCGGGTGAGCGCGTGGTCATCGTCGACGACGTCCTCGCCACAGGCGGCACCGCAGCCGCTGCGAAGCGACTGATCGAGAAAGCGGGCGGCGTCGTCGTCGGCTTCGCTTTCATGGTCGAGCTCGGCTTCCTCGGCGGCCGCGCCCGGTTGGGCGACGTCCCGGTCGCCTCGATCTACCGCTACGACTGATTTCCGCTGCCGCGGCGGGGCCGACCGACCCTTCGACGCCGTGATTGTCTGGATCTTCGCTGCGGTCTTGCCATGATGGCAGGCGACGGAGCCCGTCGTTTCGGGCTGCCGCGGAGGCCCACGTGACCGCATCTCTTCCTTGCCGCAGCGTCGTGGCCTCGCTCCTCCTCGCCGTCGCGATCGTCGGCTGCAGCGACTCCGGCCCGACCGCGACCCAGGGCGCAGGCCAAGCGGGCGGCGGCTCCGACGTGCTCTTCGGCTTCGACGTCGGCTTCGGCAGCGACGACGCGAAACCGACCAGCGACGCCGGCGCCGGCCCGGTCGACGCGGCGACGGCGGTCGACGGCAGCCCCGACGTCGACACCGGCGAGTCCGGCAACGGCTGCGATTTCCCCGCCAATCCGGCCCCCGGCGAGCCCGGCGCGGCGTGCGAGCAGGCTTCGGACTGCGACTCGAGTTGGTGCGTCGACAGCCCCGACGGCAAGCGCTGCTCGCGGACCTGCATCGAGTGCTGCCCCACCGGCTGGACCTGCGAGTCCGCCCCCGGCAGCGACACCGTCTTCATCTGCGTCTCCAAGCTCAAAGCGCTCTGCCGCCCCTGCGAGACCGACGCCTTCTGCGACGACCTGGCCAAAGACGCCCTCTGCGTGCAGACCGGCGCGGGCGGCGGCTTCTGCGGCGCCGGCTGCATCGAGAGCGCGGACTGTCCCAGCGGCTACGCCTGCGAGCTGGCGCAGGGGCAACAAGGCGCGGCGAAGCAATGCGTGCGCAAGGACGCCGACTGCACCTGCTCCCCCGCCGCGATCGCCGCGGGCGACAGCACCACCTGCAGCGTCAGCAACGACGCCGGCACCTGCCTCGGCCAGCGGAAGTGCGCGATCGACGGCCTGACCGGCTGCAACGCGATGACCCCGATCGCGGAGGTCTGCAACGACCAAGACGACGACTGCGACGGCCAGACCGACGAGGGCCTCAGCGGCCAGCCCTGCCAGCAGAGCAACGAATTCGGCGCCTGCACCGGCGCGACGACCTGCGACGGTCTCAGTGCGGGCTGCGACGCGAAGGCCCCCGCCGCCGAGCTCTGCAACGGCCAGGACGACGATTGCGACGGCCAGACCGACGAGGCGTTGAGCGGCCAGCCGTGCCAGCAGAGCAATACCTTCGGCAGCTGCCCCGGCACCACGAGCTGCGACGGCGCCGTGCTGCTCTGCTCGGCGGCGACCCCGGCCGCCGAGGCCTGCAACGGCCAGGACGACGACTGCGACGGCCAGACCGACGAGGGCTTCACCGATACCGACAGCGACGGCCTCGCCGATTGCGTCGACCCCGACGACGACAACGACGGCGCGCTCGACGCCGCGGACTGCGCCCCGCTCGACCTTTCGATCGCGCCCTCGGCGACCGAGGTCTGCAACGGCAAGGACGACGACTGCGACGGCCAGACCGACGAACAGGACGCCCTGGGCTGCCAAACCGCCTACGCCGACGTCGATCTCGACGGCGCCGGCGACGGCAGCAAGAACGCATGCCTGTGCAAGCCGACGGCAGCGTTCCCGGTCCTCATCGCCGGTGATTGCGACGACGGCGACAAGAGCGTGCATCCGGCGGCAACCGAGTCCTGCAACGGCAAAGACGACGAATGCGACGGGCAGACCGACGAACAAGACGCGGTCGGCTGCACCAAGCTCTACTTCGACGGCGACAAGGACGGCTACGGCGACGCGACGCTGGCGCAATGCCTCTGTGCCCCCACCGGCGCCTACTCCGCGACGGCAGCCGGTGATTGTGACGACAAGGTCGCCGACGTCTCGCCGAAGGCCGCCGAGTCCTGCAATACGATCGACGACGACTGCGACGGGCAAACCGACGAGCAGGACGCCAGCGGCTGCAGCAAGCACTACGTCGACGGCGACAAGGACGGCTACGGCAAGCCCGGCAGCGAGCTCTGCCTCTGCAAGCCCGACGCCACCCACGTCGTCACCCAGGCCGGCGATTGCGACGACGCCGACGCCGCCGCCTCGCCGAAGCAGGGCGAGGTCTGCAACGGCAAGGACGACGACTGCGACGCCGTGACCGACGAGGTCGACGCGGTGGGCTGCACGATCTACTGGGGCGACGCCGACCAAGACGGCTACGGCAAGCCCAGCGACACCGCCTGCCTCTGCAAGGCCAAGGTCCCCTACACCGCGACCAAGGCCGGCGACTGCGACGACGCGCTGGCCAACGTCTCGCCGGCCGGCAAGGAGAGCTGCAACGGCAAGGACGACGATTGCGACGGCAGCACCGACGGCGTCGGTGCCGCGGGCTGCAATACCTACTTCGTCGACGCCGACAAAGACGGCTACGGCGACGCCTACGCGCCGACCAAATGCCTCTGCGCCGCCGACGGCACGCACTCGGCGCTCAAGCCCGGCGACTGCAAGGACGACGACAAGGGCGTCCACCTCGGCGCGACCGAGGCCTGCAACAACAAGGACGACAACTGCAACGGCGTCACCGACGAGCAAGGCGCTGCCGGCTGCACCGACTACTACATCGACAACGACAAGGACGGCTTCGGCCAGAGCGGTGCCAGCCAATGCCTGTGCAAGGCGCTCGGCAGCTACACCGCGACCCAATCCGGAGACTGCGACGACAACGCCGCGACCACCAAGCCCGGAGCCGCGGAGAGCTGCAACGACAAGGACGACAACTGCAACGGCCAGACCGACGAGAGCGCGCCAGGCAAGGTCACCTACTACCTCGACAACGACGGCGACGGCTGGGGCGTGGCCGGCTCCAGCCAGGTCCTCTGCAAGCCGACCGGCAAGTATACCGCGAAGAACAGCGGCGACTGTGCCGACAGCGACAGCGCCGTGCATCCTGGCGCGACCGAGATCCAGTGCAACAACAAGGACGACGACTGCCAGGGCGGCGACGCGTGCAACACCTGCGCCGGCAGCGTCTGCGGCGGCAAGTGCGGCTCGTCCTCGCCTGCCGGCACCATCAACGGGCCTTGCCTCATCGAGCTCATCCCGGGTGTCTGCCTGATCTACAGCACCAAGGATTGCTACTGCGACGGCTACTGCCAGACCGCGGGCGACTGCTGTCCGGGCTACGCGACCTGTTGCAAGTAGCGCGTTGACACGTCGCGCGCCGCTATGCCTTACTCGCCACGCCACACGCCGGGGCAACGCGAGCGGTCAGAGCCACCTCGCGCGGGAGCACGATGAGCCAGTTCGAGGTCATCCGAGACCTGGGCGAGACGGTGAAGGAACTCCTCAAGGAGTCCTTCAAGACGTCCGGCTTCACGACCGTCAGCGTGGGCACCGAAAAGCCGAAGAAGGACAACATCAAGAACCTGCCGACGGTGAACTGCTTCCTCTACCATATTGGTTTTGCGCAGAATTACCGTGAGCGGACCGATGGCCTCGTGTCGACCCACGATCGCGAAGGCAATATCGTCGAGTTCTACCGCGACGGCCCGGTCTACTTGAACGCGAACTTCGCGATCTCGGTCTGGGGCAACTCGCCCGCAGAGGAGAACCTGCTGCTCGGCCTGGTGGTCAAGACTTTCCTCGAGAACACGGTCCTCGCCGGACCGCAGCTCAAGGGGGACTCGTTCTACCCGGACGATCAGATCAACATCCACCCGAACCTGCAAGCCGACGCGAACGACACCATGTCGTTCTGGCGCTCGATGAACGAAGAGCTGCGCCCGACGCTGTTCTACTTCATCCGGTTCCGCGTCGAGTCGGACCGCAGGAGCACCGAGGTGCGGAGAGTCATCGGTCGCGACTTCGCCGTCAGGCGTTGAAGCACTTGGTTTTCAACCTCGTCCGGAGCGTCCTGGAAGGGCGCAGCAAACCGGGCGACAACGAGTGAAGGGGAGAGAGCATGGCTACGTCCTACCTGTCACCAGGCGTCTACGTCGAGGAAGTCGACCGCGGTACCAAGCCGCTCGAGATGGTCGGCACCAGCACGGTCGCGTTCCTTGGAGAGTGCGCCGTCGGTCCGGTCAACGAGCCGATCCTGTGCACCAACTGGTCGCAGTTCACGAAGCACTTCGGTGATTTCCAGAACAGCGAGTACCTGGCGCACGCCGTCTACGGCTTCTTCAACAACGGTGGCTCGCGCGCCTTCGTGCTGAACGTCGGCACGATGGAAGGCGCCGCCGCTGGCGACAAAGAGGGCAAGAAGCCCGCCAGCAAGGCCGCGCTCTACATGGGCAGCGACAACGGCCCGGGCACCCGCACCGGCCTGAAGGCGCTCGAGGATGTCGACGACGTCAACGTCGTCTGCGCCCCCGGCCAGACCGACCCGGTCATCCAGGACGCCGTCCTGACCCACTGCGAGAACATGCGCTACCGGTTCGCGATTCTCGACTCCCCCGAGGTGATCGAGAAGGGCGGCGTGGACAAGCTCCCGAAGCCCCGCGACAGCAAGTACGGCGCGTACTACTTCCCGTGGGTCGAGGTCTACGACCCCTTCAAGGGCAACGTCTTCATGCCGCCGAGCGGCTACATGGCCGGCATCTACGCGCGTAGCGACGGTGAGCGCGGCGTGCACAAGGCCCCCGCGAACGAGATCGTCCGTGGCGCCATCGGCCTGAAGTACAACATCACCCGCGGCGAGCAGGACCTGCTCAACCCGAAGGGCATCAACTGCATCCGTGAGTTCCCGAACCGCGGCATCCGCGTCTGGGGTGCCCGCACGGTCTCGTCGGACGCCAGCTGGCGCTACGTCAACGTGCGTCGCCTCTTCAACATGGTCGAGCAGTCGATCGAGCTCGGCACCCAGTGGGTGGTCTTCGAGCCGAACGACCATCGCCTGTGGAAGCGCGTGACCCGCGACATCGGCGCGTTCCTGCTCCGCCTCTGGCGCCAGGGCGCCCTCTTCGGCAAGACCCCGGAGGAGGCCTTCTACGTCAAGTGCGACGAGGAGACCAACCCGCCCGAGGTCATCGACGCGGGCCAGATGATCTGCGAGATCGGCATGTGCCCCGTGAAGCCCGCCGAGTTCGTGATCTTCCGCATCGGCCAGATGCCGGCCGGCGGTGACGTCTCCGAGTAGTGGTACCCGTCCGGCGCGCGTCGTCCTCGGCGACGCGCGTCGGACCCGCGACCTGCCGGGGCGCCGGCCGACACGCCGTCGGTCCGGCGCCCCGCGCGCTTGAGTCGGGGATCACCCGGCCCACTCCCAGCGGTCCCAGAGCCGGACCGCGCCCGCAAGGAGCCCCATGGCTTTCAAGACCGAGTTCGAGTTCACCCTGCCTCGCGGCGTCGTCGACAAGGACGGCAATGTCCACCAAAAGGGCGTGATGCGCTTGGCGACCGCCAAGGACGAGATCCTGCCGCTGCAGGACTACCGCGTGCAGAACAACCGCGCCTACCTCGTCATCATCCTGCTCTCGCGCGTCATCACCAAGCTCGGCTCGCTGCAGAGCATCAACCCGTCGGTCATCGAGGGGATGTTCTCGGTCGATCTCGCCTATCTGCAGGACTTCTACCGCCGCATCAACGAGGAAGGCACCTCGATGCTGAAGGTGAAGTGCCCTGAGTGCGGTCACGGCTTCGAGGTCGACACCGGGGGTGGCCAGGGGGAATCGTGAGCTACCCCCTGGACCGCCTGTACCAGGAGGTAGCGTACATCGCCTACCACTTCCATTGGCCGCTCGACGAGATCCTCGTCATGGAACACCGCGAGCGCCAGACGTGGGTCAAAGAGATCTCGGAGATCAACAGCGAGATCAACAAGTCCCGGAAGTAGCGACGCAACAGGCACGGCCCTTGCTTTCCCCAACTCCCAGGAGGAGCTGCCCTCATGGTGATGAATCGGCCACCTGGCGTCTTCATCGAGCGCGACGCGCCGCGCGCCGCCCCACTCGGATTGCTGCAGAGCGGCGTCCCGTGCTTCCTCGGCCTGACCGAGCGCGGTCCGACCAGCGAGCCGGTGCGCGTCACCAGCATCGCCGATTTCCGCTCGCGCTTCGGTAGCCTCGACGTCGGCGGCTACCTCGAGACCGCGGTCGACGGCTTCTTCCTCAACGGCGGACGCGAGTGCTACGTCGTCCGCATCTGCCACCTCTTCGAGCGCGGCCGGAACGAGATCGCCACCCGCGCCTCGGTTCGCCTGCGCGACGCCGCCGGCGCCAACACCCTGCTCGTCCAGGCCATCTCCGAGGGCATGTGGGGCAACGCGATCCGCGTCCACATCCAGCGACCTGAAGCCAAGGTGCAGACCTTCATCACCGTCGACGGCCACCCCGGCGAGAGCAGCGTGATGGTGAAGAGCACCTACGGCTTCGCCCGTGGCACCCTGGTCAAGATCTACGACGACGACCACGCCGCCTACCGGGTGCTGACCCGGGTCGACGGGCGGACGCTGTGGTGGAACGAGCGAGAGCCGCTCGAGACCGAGTTCAAGTCGATGGCCCCGACCCTGGTCGAGCCGGTCGGCTTCGATCTCGTGGTCGAGACCCACAGCGAGCGCGAAGTCTTCCGCGGCCTGAACCTCGCCCGGCAGTCGCCGCAATTCGCCGAGCGCGTCATCAACAAGCGATCGCGCTTGATCGAGGTCGCCAACCTCGACGCGGTCACGTCGATCCCAGAGAACTTCCCCGTCGAATGCCCGCCGACGCGGCTCGACGGCGGAACGGACGGCCTCTACACCGTCACCGCCGAAGACTTCATCGGCGCGGATCTCGGCCCGGGGCACCGCTACGGCCTCGCCGGCATCGCCGATCTCGAGGAGATCGACCTGCTCGTCGCGCCCGATCTCGCTTGGTGCCTGGAGAAGTCGGCCGGCTTCAAGTCGCCCAAGGACGTCGAGATCGTCCAGTCGGCCATCGTCACCCAGTGCGAGGAGAAAAAAGATCGCTTCGCGATCTTGGATATCCCGCCCGGCGAGAACCCGCGCGGGGCGATGCAGTGGCGCCGGCTCTTCAACACGAGCTTCGCTGCGTTCTACTATCCCTACGTGATCCCGTCGAATTCCACCACGGGCAAGGCGGTGCCCCCCTCGGGCCACGTCGCCGGCATCTACGCCCGCTGTGACCACAGCCAGGGTGTTTATCGCGCCCCGGCCAACGAACAGCTCGAAGGTGTGGTCGACTTGGAACTGTTCTTGCAGCAGCAAGACATCGCGATGTTGAACGCCGAAGGAATCAATTGCAGCCAAGTCTTCGCCCAGCGCGGTATCCGCGTCTGGGGTGCCCGCACGGCTTCTGCCGATGGGCCGCTGCAGTTCGTCAACGTGCGACGCACCATCGTCGCCATCACCCGCGCGCTGAACGTCGGTCTGCAGTGGGTGGTGTTCGAGAACAACGACCAGGGGTTGTGGCAGACGATCGCGCGCGACGTGTCGTTCTTCCTCGACCAGCTCTGGCGCCAGGGCTATCTGAAGGGCGCTTCGCAGCAGGAGGCCTTCCTGGTCCGCTGCGACAGCGAGACCAACACCCCGACCACGCAGAACCGTGGTCAGGTCAACGTCGACGTCTGGCTCTCGCCGTTTCGACCGGCGGAGTACATCGGTCTTCGCGTCACCCAAGAGGTCGACGCGCTGGCTCGTGAGGATGGCGCCTAGGCCCCGGCCGCAGGCGCGTGTGGAGGAACGAGATGGCAACGAAGAAGGCAAGCGCAGCCGCAGGGCGCCGCAACCAGAAGCTCGTGGCGGCCGATTCGGCCAAGTCGGCGGGCAGCCTCGCCACCCTCGCGGCAGCAGCGCCGATCGACGTGCCGATGGCCGACGACGAGCCGACTGCCGCCGCGATGATGATGGGCGGCCTCAACGCCTCGGTGAAGGCCTCGGTGAAGGTCTCGCAGGGCGGCGTCAGCGCCTCGGTCACGGCGACGATCGGCATGAGCGGTGGGATGCCAGCCGGCAGCCTCGGCAGCGGGGCCAAGAGCGGCAGCTCGCCGCGTGATGGCGACCCGGACGTCGGCTACGCCTTCCAGGTCACCATCGGCAGCATCGCCTACGCGATGTTCAACGAGATCGGTGGCTTGTCGTGGAAGGCCGAGGCCATCCCGGTGCGCTCCGGCGGCAACAACGAGCACAGCTACAATATGCGTGGCCCAGGCAAGTTCGAGCCGCTGACCATGAAGCGCGGTTGGTTCGCCAGCAACGGCGAGTTCTACGACATGATGAAGGCCTCGCTCTCCGGCAGCAGCCTCGTCGGTGGCGCGGGGGCCAAGCGCTCCAACATCACGATCACCGTGCTGAATCGAAAGTACCAGCCGATCGGCGAGTACCAGATCTTCAACGCGTTCATCACCGAGTACTCCGGTCTCTCGCTGAACGCGATGTCGAGCCAGGTCGGCTTCGAGCAGATCCGTATGGTCTACGACTACTTCGTCTACAAGGCGATGTAGCGGACCGTAGCGGCCGCAACCGAAACCGAAACGGGAGGGACCCGTGGCAGAGACGACAGAACAAAGCGCGACGCAGAACGACGAGGTGCTGAGCCTGCACCGCGGCGTCTTGGCGCGTTGGGCAGATAGCCCGATCGCCGCCCACGCCGAGCGCTCGTTGAGCATCGGCAGCGGCGCGACCGGCCTGCTCGACGGGCTCACCGCCCTCACCGGACTCGGCGCCGGCTTCTCCACCGAAGCCTTCGAGATCGCGTCGATGATCGCGCTCGAGCCACGTCTGGCCCAGAGCCTCGGTGCCGAGGTCCGCGCTCTCGCCGTCGGCGATCTCGCCGATCTCGTTCAGGTCGTCCTCGAAGAGGAAGAAGCCGCACTCGAAGAAGCCACCCGCTCGCTGCGCAGCGATGGTCGCGCGCCCCGCCGCGCTGCTGCAGCCAAGGCCACCGAATCCAAGCAGGCCACCGCTCCACGCAAGGCCGCTCCCGCTCAGTCGCGTCGCCTCGCCGCAGTCCGCAAGGCCCTCACCGAGGTGCGTCAGCGCGCCGCCGAGGTCGCGGCCCGCCGCGCCGCCTCGGCCAGCGAAGGCGCCGAGCGCACGACGGTCCGGCAGAGCGGCGCGACTGCAGACGTCGGCGCCCTCAGCGGGGCCGCGAGGTCCGATCGCGCTGGGGACCTGGGGACTGTAGACCCCGGTCTCTCCAGCTTCGACGTCACGCTGACTGCGCGTCCGAGCCTGCGTGCTTCGGCGCGTCTGCTCCGCGAAGACGGGGTGGCACCGCTGGCCAGCATCGACGCGCAGCGCCTGGTCGGCTCGGTCAGCGACGTCTCGGTCGAAGCGATGCCGACGCGCGCGCTGCGCTTGGCCGAGGGCGAGGCCGAGATGGCCATGCTCGCGCCGCTCGCCGACCTGCCCGATCTCGCGTTCGACGCGAAGCAGGAGCGCTGGGTCGCTGCGCCGAAGGCCGCTCCCGCCAGTACCATGGCCGCGCCCGCTGCGGCGGCGACGGCGACGCCGGCCGCAATCGCGGCGTCCGCTCCGTCGCAGCGCGTCGTCCAGGCCGCGCTGCAGGCTCGCCTGCAGACCCGCAACCTGCAGGCCGCGCCACGCATGGTGCGGCGCGATCTGGCGAGCCAAACGGCACGCCCGCTGACCACGACCGCTCCGGCCGGCACCACGGCCGCGCCCGCGCAGCGCCAGACCTCCGGACTGCTCGCCTTGCGCGAGGCAGCCACGACGCTCGCTCCCACGACGCCGGCCGGTGCCGCGCCGATCGGCGGGGTCGATGCGCCCCGTTCCGCGACGACGGTGAGCGCGCAGGCCCCGGCCAGCGCGGCGAGCTGGACCGCGCTGCAGGGTGCGGTCTCCTCGGCCTCGGCCCTGATCGCCCGCGTCGAGCGTGGCGTCGCTGCCCATCCGGCTTTCCGTGCGCCGGCCGAGCAGGCGCCCGGCGCCCGCTGGTCGCAATGGCTCGACGATACCGCCGCCGCAGGCCGCGCCGAGGCCGCCGAGCCCGCGCTCGGTTTCGCCGGTCGCGAGCGCGTCGCTGCGCTCGGTGACGAGCTCGGCGCCGGCGAGTGGTTGGCGCTGGCACAAGAGATCGAGATCGCGGCTCCGGTCGACGCCACGCGGTCCACGACCGACGCCGCGCCTGGGAAGGCTCCGCGTACCAGCGCGGGCACTCCGACCGCTGCCGCCCCGATCGCCGCGACGCCGCGTTGGCTCACCGAGCGCGCCCCGCTGCAGACGGTCGCGACCCAACCGACTCGGGCCACGCAGGGCGTGGCGTCGCTACCAGCCGCCGCCGCCATCACCCGGCCGACCGCCGCAGCGATTCAGCCCGGTGTCACCGCCGTGGCCACGCTCGCGCAGGCGACGCGGCTCACCGATCGGCTCTTCGCCGGCGTCGGCGCAGCGCCGCAGACCGCGTCGACCTCGCCCACCTCGATCGCTGGAGCGCTCGCCGCCCCGATGATGCCGAGCCTGGGCTTGGACGGCTTCGCCGCCGAATCCGGCAACGAGATGCTCTCGCACCTCCGCGCCGCCGGCAGCGTGAGCCCGATGCAGGGTGGCTTGGCCTTCGACGCCGGCGCTGGCGAGTGGCTCGTCCCAGGGGAAGACGCCCCGGTTCCCGTCGACGCCGAAGGTCGCCCGACCGGGCCGCGTGCGGCGCAGGCGACCCAGCGCCAGCAGCGCGTGGCGCAGCAGGCGCGCCAGCCCATGGCGATTCAGCGCGCTGCGCAGGATACCCAGCGGCAGGGCGTCGCGACGCCGGCGTCGAATAGCCCCATGGCCGCTGCCGCGGCGCCGATGGCGGTCGCGACGCAGGCTGCTGTCTCGGCGGTCCTCGCGCGCTTCGACCGTGGGCTCGACCAGGCCGTCGATCGGCAGCTCGGCCAGGGCGCCGTCGCCTTCGCGCTGCAGAGCAGCGGCGTGCTCGGCCTGCTGAACGATGGCAACGCCGACGCTTTGACGCCCATCCTCGCGGCCCACGCCGCCGAGCGCCTCGGTCGCGCCGCGACGGCCACGCGGCCGATGGCGGCATTCGACGGTGGTGCGGGCGCGATGCTCGACCTCGGCGAAGAGTTGGCGATCGATCCTGCGCAGCCGGCAGCTGCGGACCGCGGTGCTGCCGCGGCCACGGCCCGGACCGAGCGCTCGGCCGCTGCGACCACGGGCCCGACCGCGCGTCCCGCCGCGACGGTTGCCACCCGCGCCGCACAGCAGGACGCCGCCGTACGTTCGGCCCGGACCCGCCTCGAGCGGAGCCTCGCCCGCGCCGGTGCCGGTGCCGCTGCGCCAACGCTCGCCGCCGCGATGCTTTCCGGCCGCGAGCCGGCCGCGCTCCGCGCCGCGCTCTCGCTCTTCGGTGACGCTTCCACGGCACCGAGCGCCGACGTCGCGAGCCGCTTCTTCGCCCGCTGGATCGGTGCTCCCGAGCCGCGGACCAGCCGCGTCGCGAACCAGGCCGCAGACGCTGTGACGCTGCAGCCGGGGATGGAGACGGCGCAGACCTTGCGTCCGACCGCCCTGGCCGCAGACGCCGCCGAGGCGGCCGGCAAGGCGGCGACGCCGAAGTCCGAGAAGGTCGTCTTCGAGGGCTTGGCCGGCCTCGCCGCGCTGCGCGAGATGAAGGGCGCCGGTGAAGTCGACGGGGCCTTGCTCGCGCTCGGCAAGGTCGAGTCGACCGAGACGGTAGCGCCCGCCGCCGCGGGTTCGGCAACGGCGAAAGCTGGCGACACCGCCGCGCCGAAGGCTGCTACGCCGCGGGGGGGGCGCGCGTCGACGGCGGTCCGTTCGCATCGCTTTGCGCCGGTCGGGCTCGCCCGCTCGCGTCACCTCCTCGGTGGCAAGCGCGGCAGCGAAGGTGCGGTGCGCAGCGTCTCGCGCGGTACCCGCGTCGGCTACGGCAGCGCCGCCCTCGGTGGTGGTGCGCTCCTCGGCCTGGGGCCGGGCGAGGCGGACGCCGGCTTCTTCGGCACGACCTACCAGAGCCCGGCTGCCTCGATGCGCGCCGAGCGACTCGGTGAGCAGATTCGGGCGCGTCGTTCGGCCGATGGCCACACCGCGCCTGGGCGGACCATGCCGGCCGGCGGCAGCGAGCGGACGATGGTTCGTCCGCTCGCAGACACGCCGTACAGCGGCCCGGCGGTTCGTCCGCTGCCCTCGGACGGCGCCTCGCTCGACTTGGTCTCGCCGGCGGCGATCGCCGCGAGCGTGGCAGCCGGGCAGGGTGCTGCAGCAGGTGCGACGGCGGCGGATCGCAGCGGCAAGGCCGCGTCGATGGCCCGCGTGCTGTCGGTCACGGCGGCGCCGACCTCGAATGTGTTGCCCCTGGTCGCTCCGGCGGCCAAGGCGGTCGTCGCGAAGGCTGCAGCCAAGCCGCAGTCCGAGTCGATCGCGACCAGCGGCAGCAACCCGACCTACGGCGTGCCGTTGGCCGGGCAAGGAATGGAATCGGGTGGTGGCGGTGCCGGCTCGGGCAAGGGCGGCACGGCAGAAGAGCGAAGCCAGGCGGGCGGTGGTCCGCAGCAGGAGCTCGACGCCCTGGCGATGAAGATTGCGCGGTCGGTGCTGGTCCGCATCAAGCGTGAGCGCGAGAGAAGGGGGATCCATGTCTAGCAACTTCGAGATGGCCAAGCTCGTCGTCCACTCGGCCGACAAGCAGGGCGTCCCGCCCGAGGTGAGCTTCCACTTCAACCCGGAAGCCGTGCGGGTCACCAAGACGCTCAAGCCGAAGGAGCAGCGGCAGGCCGGCCAGGACGCGCCCGCGCTGCAATTCAACGGCGGCGACTCGCTGAAGATCGAGTTTGGCGAGATCCTCTTCGACACCTTCGAAGAGCGCTCCAGCGTCTACGCCGCGCACGTGAGCAAGCTCGAGAAGCTGATCCACGTGAGCGAGCACCTGCACCGTCCGCCCCGGGTCCACTTCGTCTGGGGGCAGGGCTTCGGCTCGGAAGACGGCAAGGTGAACACCGGCATCTGGCACATCACCGCGCTCGACGTGAACTACATCATGTTCCTGCCGAACGGTGTGCCGGTCCGCGCGAAGTGCAAACTGACCCTCACCGAGGTCCCGGACGAGGCGACCCCCGCCAAATCGGCCAAGGGCAGCCCGGACACCGCGCACGTCCACCTCGTCCAGCGTGGCGACACGCTGCAGGCGATCGCCTACCGCGAGTACGACGACGTTGGCGAGTGGCGTCGCATCGCCGCCGCCAACGGAATCGACGATCCGCTGGCCCTGCACCCTGGCTCGCGCCTGCTGATTCCGCCGATCTTGAAGTAGCGCCGAGAGGCATCTGGCGACCGACCGCTGCGGAGAGAAACGATGGCTGAAGACAAAAAGTACGTACCCGAGTTGACGATCAAGATCGACGACTCGACGTCGATCGAGACCGACGCGAGCGGTTCGCTCGAGACCCGCGGCGGCAACGGCATCCTCGCCGTCACGGTCGATCTGCGCCTGGACAGCCCCGATATGTTCAGCGTGCAGTACGATATGATGGCGCTCGAGAAGCTGAACCTGGTCGATAGCTTCAAGCCCGGATCCAAGGTCGAGATCGGCCTCGGATTGGCGGAGTCCGGTGTGCTCTGCATCGGCGAGATCGCCTATATCGAGCCCAGCTTCGACGTCGACACGGGCTACCGCACCACCGTCTCGGGCTACCACAAGCTGCACCGCCTCACCCGCGGCACGCGCTCGCGGACCTGGGGTGACGGCCTCGAGCCCGAGACCGCGCCGACCGACGCCGTGCGCCAAGTCATCAGCGACTCGAAGGCGCAGAAGGGCGGCAGCTCGGACGCGATGAGCGCCGACGAAATCGGCGCCGCCGAGGTCAAGCACCACTACATCCCGCAGCTCAACGCCTCGGACTTCGAGGTGCTGCAGGCCCTCGGCGCCGAGCTCGAATACAAGGCCGACTCGGACGAGTACGCCAAGGTCAAGTTCAAGCAGCCCGACCCCGGCCAGAGCCCCGTCATCACCGTCGCGCGCGAGCGTGCCGGCGAGGGTGGCGACGGCAGCCTGCTGCTCAACGCGGCGTTCCGCCTCTCGACCGTGCAGCAATACACCCGGGTCGAGGTCCGCTCCTGGGATCCGTGGACCAAGAAAAATATCGTCGGCGTGGCCGAGGCGTCGAAGTACGAGTTCGACGGCACCAAGGGCTGGACCGCGACCAACAAGGCGCTCTACGGCTCGGGCGGCACCGGCCGCACCTATGTCATCACCGACCAGCCGGTCAACACGCAGGAAGAAGCCGACGCCATGGCGCAGTCGGTCTTCGACCAATATTCGATGGACTTCGTCACCGGCGAAGTCACGATCCAGGGCGACCCCAAGGCCGTCCCCGGCACGACGGTCGAGTTCACCGGCTTCGGTACGACCTTCTCGGGCGTCTACCTCATCACCTCGGCGACCCACACCTACACCGCCGAGGATGGCTACCGCACCACGATCGGCTTCGCGCGCAATACGCACGGCTAGCTGTCGCAATCCGCGAGAACCTCGCGAGCGCCCGGGAACCTCACGTTCTCGGGCGCTTTGCCTTTTGGCGTCGGCAGCAGCGGTGCCTCACAGGGCTACGGACTGACCGAACGGTCAGCATCTTTCTGGCCCGAATTGGATAAATTCGGCACGACCGCGCCGACAAGCGTCGCCGTCGGTTGACACCGATGGCCACGGTCGCGGATGCTGCCGGCTGCCCAGCGTCCGAGACCGGCACCACCACGGGTGCTGCCAGCGGAGGAACGATGCCCAACGACGCACACTTCCCTCCCTGGGACGCGGAAGAGACGATGATGGCGCTCTCGGATGTGTTGACCGAGGTGGCGTCCGGGCGCACGGACGGCCACAGCTGTCCGCGATGCGACAAGGGCAAGCTCAACTGCGAGTGGGACGACGGCTGGGTCCGGGTCCGCTGCCCGCAGTGTGGACTGAAGTTCGAAGGCCTGCTCGGGTAACCGGGCAGCGGGGGGACGATGGCGACCAAGAGCTTCCTCGGCCGCGGCTTGCAGTTTCCGCTCGGCGTGAACGCCGTCGGCGGGGTCTCGATGAGCGACGGGCCGGAGAATATCGAGCAGTCGATCCGGGTCATCGTCGGCACCGCCGTCGGTGAGCGCGTGATGCGGCCGCTCTTCGGTAGCCGCGTCCACGACTTCGTCTTCCATCCGAATTCCGAGGCCACAGCCGGCTTGGTGGCGTTCTACGTCCGCGAGGCCCTGATGAAGCACGAGCCGCGCATCACCGATATCCGGGTGATGGCGGCGCCTGACGACAAGCGCGAGAACGTGATGGCGGTGTCGGTCAAGTACACCGTGCGGTCGACCAACGTCGACTACAACCTCGTCTATCCGTTCTACCTCAGGCGGGAGCAAGACCTATGATCCCGAGTCCGAATCTGGACGATCGCAGCTTCGACGACATCGTGCAGGAGGCCGTGCGCCTCATCCCGCAGTATTGTCCGGAGTGGACCAACCACAACGCGGCCGACCCCGGCATCACGCTCATCGAGCTCTTCGCTTGGATGACGGAGATGACGCTCTACCGGCTCAACCGGGTGCCGGAGAAGAACTACCTCGCCTTCCTGGAGTTGATGGGCATCGGCCTGACGCCGCCGCAGCCCGCGCGCGCGGTGCTGCAGTTCGGCATCAACCCGAAGGCGGATCGGGTCCGCGTGCCGGCGGCGACGCGCTGCGGCACCAAGCCCGGCCCGGACGGCAGCTACCAGACGTTCGAGAGCGCGAAGGACCTGGTCGTCACCAACAACCAGCTCGTCAAGTGCATGAGCCAGCACCACGAGACCTTCGCCGACAATACCGAGCTGCTCGGCCTCGGCACGCGTGGCGTGCCGCTGTGGGCTGGCGTGCGTTCGGTCGAGCGCTTCCTCTACGTCTGCGACGACCGGCTCGCCGCCTTCAACGAGTCGAGCATGTTGACGCTCAGCTCGACCAGCACCGGGGAGCCGGCGCAGGCCTTGGTCCGGATGCTCGAGTGGGAGTATTGGGACGGCGAGCGTTGGCGTGAGCTGGCGAACCCGAGCGTCGAGACGGCAGCCAACGAGGTCGCCCTGATCGGCCCGGTGGCCATGGTCGAGACCGAGGTTCACGACAAGAAGGGCTTCTTCCTCCGCGGCCGACTGGCCGAAGTGCCGACCAGCGCCGAGGAGACGCTCTGCGACACCCTCGCGATGCGCCTCGAGCTGATCGGCGAGGGCGAATTCCCCGAGCAGGCATTCGCCAGCATGGACGGCGACCTCTTCCTCAAGCTCGACATGGATCGCAGCTTCCAGCCGCTTTCCCGTGAGCCGAAGCTCGATTGCGCCATGTACCTGCGCAGCGACGCCGTCTTCGGTCACGCCGAGGCGACGATCCGGATCGACGTCGAGCTGGCCGACGTGAAGACGGTGCCGCGCGCGGTGCCCAGCGAAGACCTGATCGTCACCTGGGAGTACCACAACGGCAAGCGCTGGAAGTTGCTCGGCAAGCACGGGTTCGGCGACTACGACGTAGAAGATCCCGGGCATGAGTTCCGCGACGAGACGGCCTGCCTCACCTCGCCCGGCTTCGTGACCTTCCGCCGGCCGAAGGATATGCGCGCGGTCAAGGTCAACGGCAACGAGGGCCTCTGGGTGCGCGCCCGCATCGAGCGCGGCGACTACGGCGTCGCAGGCTCCTACGAGCTGGAGAACGACCGCTGGGTCTGGAAGGACACCCGCCCGCTGCGTCCGCCGACCCTGCGTGGCATCTCGCTCCGCTTCGTCGAGTCGGCCCAGCCCTTCGCCAACGTCGTGGCCTACAACGACTTCGTCTACACCGACTACACCTCGCTCGCGCGCGAGGAGATGAAGCCCTTCCAGCCCTTCACGCCGGTGACCGAGGAGAGCCCGACGCTCTACTTGGGCTTCTCCGAGCCCTTCCCGAACGAGTCGTGCCAACTCTATTTCGACCTCGTCGAGGACGCCGGCCCGGGGCGCACGCTGCGCGCCGACCGGGGCGCGACGGCGCGCTCGCTGGAGGCAAGCCCGTCCGAGCAGATCATCGCGTGGGAGTATTGGAGCGGGCGTGAGTGGCGGTCGCTGGTCGTCCGCGACCATACCCATGGCTTCCAGCAGTCTGGCTTCGTCGAGCTCGTCGGTCCCAAGGACCACAGCAAGAACAAGCGCTACGGCGAGAACCTCTACTGGTTTCGGGCGCGCCTCGAGCACGGTGGCTACGACGAGCCTCCGATGCTGCGCACCGTGCTGCCGAACTGCGTCTACGCCGACAACCTGACGACCTACCGCGACACGATCCTCGGCTCCTCCAAGGGCACGCCGAACCAATCGTTCTCCTTTGTTCGCGGTCCGGTCCTGCCGGGACAGCAGATCTGGGTCCGTGAGCGCGAGAAACCGGGCTCCGCGGATCTCGCCGAGTTGATGGCGGTCGAGGGCGAGGATTGCGTCCGCGAAGATCCCGACGGAGAGGGTTTCCTCGTCCGCTGGCACGAAGTCGACAGCCTCTTCGAGTCCCGCAGCGCCTCGCGCCACTACAAGAAGGACATCATCACCGGCAAGATCACGTTCGGTGACGGCATCCGCGGCATGGTCCCGCCGAAGGGCGACCGCAACGTCATCTGCTCACGCTACCAGGTTGGCGGCGGCGCGGCCGGCAACGTCCCGCCCGAGGCCATCTCGGTCCTGCTGCAGTCGGTGAGCTACGTCGAGAACGTCCGCAATATCTACGCCGCGGCCGGTGGCGCCGACCTCGAGAGCGTCGAGGAGGCCAAGCTCCGCGGGCCGCACTCGCTCAAGGCCAAAGGCCGCGCCGTCACTGCTGAGGACTTCGAGTGGCTGGCGAAGGAAGCGTCGGGCTCGGTGGCGCGCGTCTGCGCCCTGCCGGCGACCGAGCGCGAGGGTGAAGTGACGGTCGTCGTGGTTCCACGCGTGGCCGAGAACCATCCGGACTTCATGGAGAAGCCGATCGCCTCGACCGAGCTGCTGCGCAAGGTTCGGAACTACCTCGCCGACCGCAAGCTGCTGACCACGGTCCTCAACGTCACCCGGCCGACCTTCCGCGAGCTCTCGGTGACGGTCGAGATCATCCTGCTGCAGGCGACCGCGGCGGATCGGGTCAAGGCGGAGATCGAGCGCCGGGTGCGGATGTTCCTGCACCCGCTGCGTGGCTGGAAGCAACGCGAGGGCTGGCCCTTCGGCCGTCCCGTCTACCGCGTCGACCTCTACCACGTGGTCGAAGAGGTCGGCGGCGTCGACTTCGTCGACCGCGTGCGGATCATCGACGAGCGGACCAAGCTCGAGGTCGATCAGCTGAAGATCGCGCCCGGAGAGCTCGTCCACTGCCTCAAGGTCGAGGTGGTGGAGAAGGCCCACGAGCGCATCGCCTAATCGGGCAAGAGGAGCGAGGAGTCCGCATGACCGAAGCAGGGGGCCGAGGAACGCGAGGGTTGCGGCGACCGCGAAAGCTGGTCGTCCCCGACGTCGCGGGCCTTCGCCTGCAAGACGCGCAGATCGTGCTCGTGCAGGCCGGCTTCGAGCCCGGCGTGCCGCGCTACACGCTCTCGTACGATCCTGACGGCAGCGTTGTCGGCCAGCAGCCGGCGCGCGGCATGTTGGTCGACGCGACGGTCACGATCGAGCTCGCCGTCTCGATGCAGTCGTGGATCCGCTTCCTGCCGCAGATCTACCAGGTCACGAGCGACGACAACAACGCATTTCTTCAGAACTTCCTCTGGATTTTCCAGCAGATCCACGACTCGGTCCGGGCCCGCCTCGAATCGGTCGACGAGCTCTTCCGCCCAGCCGACACGCCGCCGGAATTCCTGCACTGGCTGGCCGGCTGGATCGCGCTGCAGCTCGAGGACGATTGGCCCGAGGAGAAGAAGCGGCGGTGGCTGCGCTTCGCCCCGACGCTCTACGATATTCGCGGCACGCGGCGCGCGCTCGAGCAGCTGCTCGAGATCTACATCGGCGTACGGCCGCGGATCTACGAGAACGAGTGGCCGGAGGGCGCGTTCCGGGTCGAGGTCTCGTCGGTGATCGGCGAGAGCTCGACCATCTTGCCGCCGATGAACCTGAACAATTGCTTCGTGGTCGAGCTGCCGATGCCGCCCGCCGAGGTGAGCGAGGATCAGCTGATCCGCATCCATCGTGTGATCCAGGCGGAGAAGCCGGCACACACCAACTATTTCCTGCGGTTCGAGTCGAGCGCGGCCATGGACGACTGGGGTCCGTTCATGACCATCGGCGAGAACAGTGTGGGCGACGAAGAGTAGGGGAGAGCAGAGATGGCCACCAACGAGCTCAAGAGCTTCAAGCGGCTCAACTTCTTCCGCGGGTTCCGGACCACGGAGAAGGATTGGAACGAAGGCGAGTCCTACCACGTCGAGAAGCATCGGCTGCACAACCGCATGTTCCACGGCCCGGGCCTGGTGCCGCACGCCCTCGGCGGGCTGCACGTCAGCGGTCGCGGCCGCGGCGAGCTGGCGGTCGAGGTGCAGTCGGGCTACGCCATCGACGGCGCCGGCAACGACATCTTCCTCTGGGAGCCCGAGATCAAGCAGTTGAATCCCGGTGACTTCAAGCTGCCGACCACGGTCTACCTGGTCGTCCGCTACCTCGAGGAGTTCACCGACTTCATCTCCTACAAGGAGAACCTCGACTTCAAGGGCCACCGTCGTGTGACCGAGGGCTGCAAGGTCGAGTGGACGGTGACCGAGCCGGACGTGAACTCCGAGATCGAGCTCTGCCGCGTCGCGCTGACCAAGGACGTCAAGCGCATCACCGACGCGAAGGACCCCTTCGGCCCAGCCGAGAACGAGATCGACCTGCGCTACGTGCCCGTCGCCGGTTGCGTCGGCTCGTTCATCGACCCGAAGACCCTCTGGGAGCTGCTGGAGATGATCCGGCGGAGCAAAGCGGTCTACGCCTACCTCTACCACCAGATGCGCATCCTGCCTGCGTCGGACGTGCTGCACGCCTTCATCACGCTCGAGATGCTGATGCACAGCCAGCTCGTCGACCTGCGCAACGTCTTCAAGCTCTACATGATCATCCTCAGCCACCAGTGGACGCTGATCGAAGAGATCGAGCAGAACGTGCCGCAGGTGTCGTCGCAGCGTGATTTCGCGAACTTCAAGAAGCACGTCGAGATCGCGATGCAGAAATACGACGAGTCTGCTTTCAGCCTCGAGTTCCTCAACGCGCTGCTCGGCTACCAGACCGAGTGCTACAAGTTCATGGAGACGATGTTCGACAAATCGCTCCGTCGCGAGCGCAAGATCGAGGTCGCCCCGGCGGCGGACACCAACGCCGTCATCGAGAATATCAAGGTGCGCAGCGCGCCGTTCGAGGACCAGATGGTCATCGAGGGCATCAACATGGTCCTGGTCGACATGATCGACCCGCTCGACCCCGAGAGCGAGCGCGAGCACCAGTGGAAGATCACCGGCGAGCGCGACCGCTACCGCACCCGGCAGAAGCTGAAGTACCCCGACGGCGTCGTCGTCGAAGATACCGGCGTCGCGTTCGAGGGCGGCCAGATCGAGTTCGAGCTGCGCAATATCGAGCCCGGCAAGGATATCTACGTGGTCTGGCGCATGGATTACGTCCACGGCGACTGGGAGGCGGAGGTCGAGAGCAACGACCGCCGGTTGCCGAACTGCATCTGCGCCGGCTCGGACCGCAAGTTCCGTTGGCGCAACTGGGTCTACGTGGTGCCGGCCGAGCATGTGCGCGAAGTCACCGCGCGCTTGAAGATGAAGCCGATCACCGCGGATCGCGACATCAACGTCTTCAAGATGTGGGCATTCCAGCCGATTACGAAGGGTCGTGGCAAGAAGTGATCGGCTATGGCATGATCGACGCGGGGAGCCGCGGCTAGTTTGCCGCAACGAGGCGCGTCATGGTCTTCGACTTCTTCAAGAATCTGGCCCAGCAGCGGGTCGATACGGCCGTCAATCAGGCCAAAGCGAAGCAAGTCGGTGTGGTGGCCCGGGCAAAGGGCAAGGCGGCGAGTTCCTTCAACAATGCCGTCGACGCGCCGATGAAGGCAGCGAAGAAGGGCGCGCAAGGGGCGCGGGGTGCCGCGGGCAAGGCGAAGCTGCCGGCGAGGCAGCAGCAACAGCAGCAACAACAGGCGGAGGGCGAAGGCATGGGCTGGTTCGGTCGCAAGAAGGAAGCCGCCCCGGCGCCTGCGGCGCAGGAGGCCTACGCCCAACCTGACCACACGGTCGCCATCGACTTGGCGCAGCTGCAGGCGCAGACCTTTCAGCCCTGCGTCGGCTGGGTCGTCGTGCTGAACGGTGAACTGCGGGGGCGCGATTTCCGCCTCATCGACGGCAAGAACACCATGGGCACCGCCGCGGACTGCGACGTCGTCCTCACCGATCCCTACCTCAGCTCGCACCACTCCGTGATTCGGCACGAGAACGGCGAGTTTACCTTCGTCGACCTCGACTCGACCAACGGCAGCTACGTCAACGAGCGACGCGTCTCGCGCGAGGATCTGATCGACAACGACAAGATCCGCCTCGGTCGCACCGAGCTGAAGTTCAAGTCGCTCGAATAGCCTCCTCAGATCCGCGCTCCGGGGTTCCGCTCTGCCGTGCGCTGGTGCATGCTCTCGCCGTAGGGAACAGGCCTCGCTGCCTGCCACGGGAGCCGTCATGCGCCGCCTTGTAGCCGCCACCCTCAGCCTGCTGCTGGTCCTCTCCAGCGTGAGCGTCGCTTTCGCCGAGAAGCGCGTCGTCATCGAGCACGTCAGCTATGACGACAAGACGCAGGAGCTGACGCTGCACGCCGACGTCCTGGACACGCGCGGCGTGCCGATGGACGGCGTGTTGCCGGAAGACCTCGAGATTAGCGCCAGCAACCAGCCGCTCTCGGTGAGCTCGATCGAGCTCGAGACCAGCGAGAAGGCCGGCGAGCCGGTGGCCATCGTCATCCTGATGAACGGCAGCTCCTCGTACTTCATCCAGAACAGCGACGAGGTGCACTCGACCTTCCAGCAAGAGAAGGAAGGCGCCAGCCAGTTCATCCAGCGCCTCGGCGGCAACGACAAGATCGCCGTCCTGCTCTACCGCGAGGGTTCGCCGCACGAAGTCGTCTACAGCTTCGCCAGCGACTTTTCGCAGGCCAAAGAGGCCGCGGCCAACGCCTCGGTGCCCGACGCCGACCTCGATCCCGAGGGCCTGCAGGGAAGCAACAAACGCAAGCGGACGCTCGCTCCCGAGGTGCTGCGTGCCGTCGACAAGGCGCTCGGCTACTTCGTCGACAACCTCGACAAGCTGGGCTCGGCGCGGCGGCGCTTCCTGGTCGTGATGAGCGACGGCAAGGATCGCGAGACCCGCAAGTCGAAGCTGACCTCGAAGATCGACCGCATCCTCGAGAAATACGGCGAGTACAAGATCCGCGTCCACGCCATCGGTTTCACCGCCGACGACCCGCAATACCTCGCGATGCTGCAGTCCCTGGCGAATGGCTCGGGCGGCATCTACAAGCGCATCGACAGCAAGGATTTCGCCACGATCCCGTCGGTCTGGGACGGCATCGCGACCCGGATCAAGAAGCAGCTGATCATCCGCGCCAAGCTCGAGGACCTCCCCGACCACGGCGAGCGGGTGAAGGGCAAGGACCTCGCCAACTACGTCATCGGCCTGAAGGTCAAGATGAAGGACGGCGCCGAAGAAGAGGCGCAGTACAACGACGTCCGCCTGCCGCTGCGTGGCTTCAACTGGATGAACCTGCTGAAGTGGATCGGCATCGTGCTCGGCGGCCTGCTCGGCGTCGGTTTGCTGATTGGCCTCATCATGATGATCGCCCGTCGCGGCCGTGGCGGTGGCGGTCAGGTGCAGGTGCAGCAGCAGGTCTACGACGGTCCGGACCGCGGCAAGCTCTTCGTGCGCGCCGGCCCGCTCGCTGGCGAAGTGCTGCCGCTGATCGACGACGTCACCACGATCGGTTCGATGAAGGGCAATACGCTGGTCATCGAGGACGGCTCGGTCTCACGTCGTCACGCGGCGATCAAGATCGACCAGATGCGCTACGAGATCGCCGATCTCAACTCGACCAACGGTGTGTTGGTCAACGGCGCGCGGATCCACAAGGTCTTCCTCAAGGACGGAGACAAGATCTCCATCGGGACGACCGAACTCGAGTTCCGTCTGAAGTAGCCGAAAGACTAGCTGAGTAGGGCCTGCTCGCTGGGCAGGATCCGCAGCGAGCGGGCGAAGATATCGGCCCGCTGCAGCTCGTCGATCGTGCCGCAATCGACCCAGAGGCCCTCGGGCCGCAGCCAACGGATGGCGTCGCCCTCTGCGAGCGCGGGGCCGAGGCCGTGCAGCACCAGACCGCTGACCCGGTGTGCCGGCAGGCGTTCGAGCAGGCGGAGGTCGTAGACCGCGACGCCGGTGTAGATGCCGAGGAAGCCGGGCTCGGCGGCTTCGAGCTCGTCGACTGACATCGGCACCCGGGCCAGGAAGCGGCGGACCCGGCCCTCCGGCCGGCAATCCAGCGTGTGCAGCTCGGGGCGGCGCCGGTCGACGTGGACGACCATCGTCGCCAGGCTGCCCGGCTCGTGCGCCGCCATCACGGCCGCGAGGTCGAAGCTGTGCCAGGCGTCGCCGTTGACGAGCAGGAAGCGGTCGCCCCCCTCGCGCAGCCAGCTCTCCGCCGCCTTCAGGCCGCCACCGGTGCCGAGCGGCTCACGTCGTCCGGCGGCCTCGCCGGGCAGGGCCTCGCGCTCGTCGAAGATGCGAATCCGCACGCCGAAGCGGCTGCCGTCGCCAAGGTGGGCGAGGATCGGCTCGGGCTGGTGGTAGACGTTGACGCCGATCTCGTCGACGCCGGCCGCCGCGAGCTGACGAACGGCGCGCTCGACCAGCGGCATATCGCCGACCGCGACCATCGGCTTGGGCACCAAGCGGGTCAGCGGACGCAGCCGGGTGCCGAGACCCGCGGCGAGGACGAAGGCGCGCATCGGGCCGCTACTCGAAGTCGATCTTGTCGACCAGGATCGCCGTATCGTAGATCGAGTCGCCGACGTCGGTCGCGAAGAGCTTGAGCGTCACGTTGCCGTTGCCGACGAAGGGCGCGACGTCGGCCTCGGCCTTGACCCACGGGGTCATGTAGACGCCGCCTTGGTCGAAGCTGACGTCCGCCGGGTCGAGGCCCTTGTACTGGCCGCCGCAGCCGCTGCTGAAGCCGCAGGAGCCCTTGTCGCAGAGGTCGTCGACCTTGGCGTTGATGATGGTCTTCTTGCCGGCCTTGGCGACGAGCTCGGCGCGGAAGCTGTCCTGGTACTGCGAGCCGCAGTATTCCTTGAACTCCTCCGAGTAGAACTTCCACCAGAAGGTCATCTTCTTCTGGCCCGGCTGCACGCAGAACTTCTGCTCCAGGCCGCCGGTCTGCGCGGTGTAGCCGAGGCCCGTGGAGAGGATCGCCATGAACTTGCCGCCCACCGGGATGGTCGTGCCGAGGCGCGCGATGACGCGGCCGTCGCCGTTCTTGATCCAGCCGGTGATGTCGCCCGACTCCCACGACGCGTTGATCAGGTCGGAGAAGGCGGCGTCGAGGTTCTGCGCGCCGATCAGGCGGAAGAAGGTGCCGGGGTGGGTCGGGTCCTCGATCTGCACGTGGGCGACGCCCGAGAGCTGCTTCTGGCCGATGACGTTGGCGAAGAAGGTCGAGCCCCATTTGGTGGCGAAGTCGTTGGCGACGACGCCCGAGTAGCCGACGATTGTGGCGGCGCCTGCGGCGAAGAGCTCGGCGGCGAGCGAGCCGTTCCAGACTGTCGAGCAGGCGCCGAGGTAGACCAGGCTGCGTGGCAGATCACGCACCGCGTGACGGGCGAAGAAGGTCGGCGTGACGCCGTAGGTGCCGCCCGCGCCGAAGACCACGCGGCCGCGGCGCAGATCTGCCGTCAGGTGGTCGACGCAGACGCCCTTGCCGCCGGTCTGGTTGAGGAAGCACTCCGACTCGGGCCCGCAGGCGACCGACTCGGTGCAGGTCTGACCAGCGGCGGCCTTGGGGAAATAGCCGCAGTCGATTGGGTGGCCGGTCCAGACCACCTCTTCGCTGCCGCGTTCGGGCCAGCCGTAGGACTTCCGCGCGCCGGGGGAGATGCCGTCGAAGCCGGCGTTGCCGTGGGTCGCGGCGGCGATGATGCCGTAGTCGTAGAGGCGGCGGAACCAGCCGAGGTGGGCCTCCTTGCCGGTCTGCACCTTGTCGTCCTGCAGCGTGTAGGCCGGGCAGGCGTTCTGCTCCATCGTCTCCTTCGCCTTCTGCACCTCGTCGGCGCCGAACTCGCTGGCGTAGGGGTCGAGCAGCAGGGCGCGCTTGCTGGCGACGCGCAGGGTGGAGAGCGCAGCGTTCATGCCGGCGGTCTCTTCGACCGAATCGTAGCGGCTGCTTCCGGCGGCGCCGGCGCCACCACGGGTGCCCGCGGGGCTGAGGTCGACCATGCCGAGCACGCCGCTCTTGAAGCGGACCCAGACGCCGCTGCCGTCGGCGTTCGGGCCGGCGCTCTCGACCAGACCGTTGGCGTCGAGGCTGTTCTTCGCCGCTGCGATCGCCGCCGAGGTCGAGCCCGCACCGGCTGCCGCCGACTTCGCGTCGTTCAGCGCGCCCTGCAGGTCCTGGCACTCGGTGGTGGTCAGGTCTTCGACGATGTCGACGGTCGCGATATCGGTGAAGATGGCGAACTGCTGCGCGCCGACCTTGTAGAGCAGGCTGGCACGGATGCGCGCGGTGCCGGGCGCAGAGTCGGTGAGCTTGAACTTCTGCGAGTAGATGCCGTCGCCCTTGATCTCGTCGCCCGAGGTGCCGAGGTTGCCGTCGTCGACCATCGGGCCGAAGTTGGCGAGCTGGTTGCCGACCTCGTCGACCCGGAAGACCTTGAGGCTGCCGCCGACGAAGTTGGTCGCCTTGCCCAGGTTGACCGTGGCGTGCACCGAGCCGCCCTTGCCGACCTTGAGCACGCGCGGCTCCACCCGGAGGCGATCGGCGAACTGGAAGACCGGATTGTAGGTCACGGTGATCTTGTCGGTGGCGATCTCGTCGCCCTTCTTCGCGGTGACGACGATCTCGTTGTCGCCCGGCAGCAGCTGGATCTTGCCGGTCTGGAAGAAGGGCGCGCCGTAGCACGAGGCGCCCGCGCCGTTGCTGTGGCTCCAGGTCAATTCGTCGGCGTCACCGAAGAGCACACCCGCCACATCGACGACGGCACCGGAGACGACCGCGTGCCGCCGGCCGCTCGGGCCGACGATGCGCACCCGCAGCTCCTTGCTCGCGTAGCCGACGAAGTTCGAGGCCGGGATGCCGCCACCGCCGCCGCCGGTCGTGTCGCCGCCACCACCGCCGCCAGTCGTGTCGCCGCCACCGCCGCCGCCGGTCGTGTCGCCGCCGCCGCCGCCGGTGGCATCGCCGCCGCCGGTGCTGCCGTCCTGGCCTCCGGTGCTGCCGTCTTGGCCACCGGTGCTGCCGTCGATCGTTCCGCCACCGCCGCCGGTGGTATCCGCCGGGGGCGCGTAGAACCCACCGCCCGGCGAGGCCGCGTTGCCGCAGCCGACCAATGCGATGGTCAAGCCAGCCAGCAGGACGCGCTGCAGGAGGGTCGAGGGGGCGTTCGAGGCAGGAATTCGATCGGTCATCACGGCTCGCTCGTGGTCTGGGCGCCGGCGGGGCGCAGGGCGCGGAACGATACCCACTCGGCCCCCGAGGGTCAAAGCGAATTCGCCCCGCGGGGCCCCTTGGCACCGGCTTCCGCGGCCGCCATCCTGCGGACCTCGACCCGGTACGCCGCGGTGTCGGAGGAGGCTCCCCTGTCCGCATTGCCCACCGTCTTGCGCCCGAAGGGGCCGATCGTCGCCGGTTGCGAGCCCGAAGCGCGCATCCAAGGCCGCGCCGGCGTGCTCTTGCTGCACGGCTTCACCGGCTCGCCGTGGGAGCTGCGCCCGCTCGCCGACCAGCTGCTCGACGCGGGCTATTCGGTGGCGATGCCGCTGCTCCCCGGGCACGGCACACGACTCGAAGATCTCGACGGGACCGGGTGGCAGGATTGGCTCGGCGGCGCGCGGCAGGCACTCGACTGGCTGGCGCCGGAGGTCGATCGCGTGCACCTCGTCGGCAGCTCGATGGGGGCGCTGCTGGCCTTGCTGTTGGCGCAACAGACCCAGCCCAAGCCGCTGCGCTCGGTCACGCTCTTGGCGCCGGCGATGGCCTTGGCCCCGCCCATCGCCGCGGCGATCCGGCTGATGGCGATGGCCGGACGGCCGCGGATCTTGCGCAAAGATCCGGTCCCGCTCGCGGACGGGCTCTCGCCGCCGGCCTACGACGGCATCCCGGTGCGGGCGACCCGCCGGTTGCTCGAGTTGATGGACGTGGTCGAGGCGACGGCGTGTCCGCTGAAGGTGCCCGCGGTGGCGCTGCACGGCCGCGCCGACGCGACGATCCCGTACTCGCTCGCGCGGCGTCGCATCGCGCCCTTGCTCGGGCGGGGCGGCGTCTTCCTGCCCGTCGAGGACGGCGGCCACCTCCTGCTCCGGGTCGAGCAGACACCGAGCGTCTTGGCGCGTCTGGCCGCGATCCTGGCCGTCGTCGAGCCCTACGGCCCGGACGCCCCCGGCGCGATCCCCGAGCGGCTGGGCTAGAGACGCGCTCAGAACGTCTCCGAAGGCGACGTTCTGACGCGGCTCGCGGAGGGGGAAGGTTCGCGAGAACCACGCTTCTCGCGACCTGGGGGCGCCTAGCCCCCCAGCCGATAGAAGACGAAATGCGGCTAGAACATGCGACGTTGCATGTTCTGGTCGCCTCGCTAGCTCTGCAGCTCGTCCATCTCCTCGGGGCTGCAGAAGCGCACGTGGAGATGGTCGCGGTGACCCGGAGAATGGCGGATCAGCGTCGTCTTCTGGCCCTTGGCGGCCGGATATTGGAAGAGCAGCTGCAGCCGCTCGGCCGGCACACCCTGGGTCACGGCATAGGCGTGGAGCCGGCGCTGAATGCGCGGGTTCATGTAGATCGCGGCGGTGAGTCCGGAGCGCTCGAAGCGCTCGACCACGAACCAGAGGCGCTCGTAGTCGATATCGTCCAGGCGCGGCACGCCCCAGCCCTCGCGCTCGGCCTGGCGGGTCGGGTAGCCGATATCGATGTCGCGGCCAGCGCGGTGCGACTTGTGCCGACCGATGCGGCCACCGCCGAAGCGCGAGATATCGTGCACGATCATCGGGTGGCGCTCGGGCCAGCGACGGTGCATGGCGCCGAAGGTATCGGCGAGCAGCCGGATCATGTACGGCCGACCCCAGCTGTGGTGTGGGCGGTCGACGCGGACGCCGCCGTTGCCCTCGAGCCGCTCGGCGACCGCGAAGCCGCTGGCGCTGCGGAAGCGAATCGGGACCTGCAGGACCTCACCAGCCGGCAGCTCGGTGCCCTTCTTGTCCCAGCGGATGCCGTTGAGCCCGGCAAGGGCACGCGGCGAGGTCGAGAAGCGGTAGGCGATCGAGCGGACCGTCTCGCCCTCGCTCACCGTATGCGGCCGCAGGTAGACGGCGCGGCGGCTCTTGACCGGCTGTCCGTTCCAGCCGATGGCGCGGCCCGCTTTCACCTCTTCCGGCAGGTGGGCACCGCGGCGCGCCTCGGTCAGCTCTTTCGAAGTGGCCGAAGCCGCCTCGACCGGTGCGGCCGGGCGGGCCTTCTCGGCCACCGGCAGGGCGCGCTGCTCGGCGGCGAGCGCCGCGGCGGCCACGGCAGCGGCGTCACGAACGGCGCGCAGGCTCTGCAGCTGCGGCGCGCGCTCACCGTCCGCAGGCGGCGCCGGCTCGGCTGCGAAGGGGACGGCGGGAGCCGCGAGGGCGGTGGCGAGCGTCGTCAGCGAGGCGAGCGCGCGCAGCCGTGCCTTGCGGCCCGTGGTCGCTTTGCGGTCTTTCTTCGTCGCGGTTGTCGTCATGTCGACCTCCGTAGCGGCCGAAGAGTCTACCAGAGTTGGCGGTTGAGCGGTTAGCGTTTTTTGCCGTGGCGGAGCAACGCGGCGTCCAGCGCCATGCGAGTCTGCAGAATCAGGGCGATCGCGGCGGTCTCGGCGCGCAGGATCGCCGGTCCGAGGGAGACGGCGATGGCCCCCGCCGCGCGCAGCTGCGCCCGTTCCTCGACCGACCAGCCGCCTTCGGGGCCGACCACCAGCGCGACCACCGGGGGCGCCGGCGTGGGCAGCGTGCTGACGGCGGCGAAGAGGTCCACGCCGCCCGCCTCGTCGGCCATCAGCAGCGGCATGCCGCCAGCGCAGAGCGCCCGCAACGACGACTCTTCCGTGAACCTGCAGCGCCGCGCCCGGCCGCATTGCTCGAGCGCAGCGTCAGCCACCGCTTGCAGGCGTTCGCGGCGCTTCTCGGCGCGCTTGGCGTCGAGGCGGACCACGGCATGGTCGGAGGCGAGGGGCGTGATGCTCGCGGCGCCGACCTCGACCGCCTTCTCGACCATCCAATCCATCCTTTCGCCCTTGATCCAGCCGCAGTGCAGCGCGAGGGCGGGTGCAGCTTCGGCCGGCGCGCGTTCGACCGCCGCGAGCTGCAAGCCCTCGGCCACCAGCGTCGCCTCGGCGAAGAGCCCGGCTCCGTCGGTGACGCGCAGCTTGGCCCCGTCGCGCAGGCGCAGCACGCGGCGCAGGCGGGCGTCGGCGTCGCGGTCGAGCGGCAGCAGGCCGGTGCCTCCCTCGTGTGAGGCGAGGGGTGCGCCGGCGAGCAACAAGGCGCGCATCGGGCTAGGCCCGGCGCAGCAGCGTGAAGGCCATCCACTCACCGAGCTGTTCGGAGCGGACCAGCTCGAGCCGCTGGTCGACGAAGGCGGCGAGGAAGGCCGGTTCCTCGCGCGCCAGCACGCCGGAGAGCAGCAGCGTGCCGCCGATCGCGGTGCGCGCGACGAGGCCCTCGCGCAGGCTCAGCAGCACGCTGGAGATGATGTTGGCCACCACCAGCGGATAGGTGCCTCCGGCGAGCGCGTCGGGGTGTTCCGCGACGTGCAGCTCGACGGCGTCTTGCAGGTCGTTGAGCGCGAGGTTGTCGCGCGCCGAGTCGATGGCCAGGGCGTCGTTGTCGACCCCGATGGCGTGGCCGAGGCCCAGACGTACAGCCGCCATCGCCAGCAGGGCGCTGCCGGTGCCGACGTCTAGCATGGTCAGGTCGGCGAGCGCGACGCCCTTTTCGGCCTGCGCCAAGATCCAGCCCTCGACGGCGCTGGCCGCCAGGCGGGTGGTCTCGTGGCTGCCGGTGCCGAAGGCCATGCCGGGGTCGACCACCAGCACCTTCCGCTCACCTTGCGGGTGACGGTCCCATGGCGGCTCGATCCGCAGCGTGCGGCCGATGTCGAGGGCGCGGAAATGCGCCTTCCAGGTCGCGTTCCAATCCTGCGGCTCGATCCGCACGGCCGAGATCGGCGAGCGAACGTCGTAGCGGCCGAGGATCGCGGCGAACTCGGCCTCGACCAGCGCCTGCGCCTCGGGATCGACGTAGAGCGTGACGCGCGAACGGCCCGGGCTGAGGTCGCGGCCGGTCATCGTCGTCGGGTCGTCGGTCTGCACCCCGAGCACGTCGAGCTCGGCGGCTTCGTCGGCGAGTAGCTCGCAGAGGCGGGAATCGGCCTCCACCGAGAGCGCGACCGCGGCGTCCATCATGCTCATGGCGGGCTCCTAGGCGTCCGTATCGATGCGCAGCAGCAGGGCCTTCTGCTCGACGGCGTCACCTTCGGCCACCGCGATCTCCGCGACTTTACCGCCGACCGGGGCCTTGACGTCGTTCTCCATCTTCATCGCCTCGAGGACCGCGACCACGCTGCCGGCCTCGACGACGTCGCCGACCGCGACCGGCAGGCGGACCACGCGGCCCGGCATCGAGGCGCGGATCTCACCGCCACCAGCGCCGCCGGCACCGCCAGCGCCGCGCAGCCAGCGGGCACGCTCGTCGGTGATGGTGTAGCGGCGCTGCTCGCCACCCTCGACCAAGAGGATCTCACCGCCGAGGTCGCGGGCGCGGATCAGCCGCCGCTGCCCCTCGCTGCGGACCTCGATCCGGCCGTCGGCGAGGTCGTGCAGCGCCAACGCGACGCGCTCACCGTCGACCAGCGCGACGACGGTGTCGCCGTTGTCTTCGAGGATCTCGACGCGCTGCTCGCGCGGCAGCCCGCCGATCACGTCCTCTTGCGTCAACCATGCCGTCGCCATCGTCAATCTCCCGGCCGGCTGTGCGCCGGCTGTGCTCTTGGGGCCGCGCTCGCTTCTAGCCCCGGCCGCCCATCAGCGCCGCGGCGCGCGAGGCGCGGCTCCAGGTCCGCTCACCGCCGGCCGTCGTCGCGGCCGGACGGGCGGCGCGCTTCGCGCGTGCGTGCAGCACCGCGGCCAGCGCCGCCATCGCCGGATCGGCGGGGCGATCCTGACCGTAGGCGCCGAGCGAGGCGACGATCCCGGTGTCGTAGCGCCCCTCGGCGAAGGCCGGCGCCGCGAGCAGCCAGCGCAGATAGGGGACGTTGTGCGCGATGCCGCCGATCTCGGTATCGAGCAGGGTCTTGTCCATCCGGGAGACCGCGAGCTCGCGCGTCGGCGCCCAGACCGAGAGCTTGGCGATCATCGGATCGTAGAAGCGCGGGATCAGCGAGCCCTCGACCACGCCGTCGTCGACCCGGACGCCGGGACCGCGGGCCGGCCGGTAGACCTCGAGCTTGCCCGGCGAAGGCAGGAAGTTCTGCGCCGGGTCTTCGGCGTAGATGCGGCACTCGATGGCGTGGCCGCGTTGCCGCACGTCCTGCTGCCGGATGGAGAGTGTCTCGCCCATCGCGACGCGCAACATCTCGACGACCAGATCGACGCCCGTGACCAGCTCGGTCACCGGGTGCTCGACCTGCAGGCGGGTGTTCATCTCCATGAAGTAGAAGTTCTCGTGCGGGTCGACGAGGAACTCGATCGTGCCGGCGCCGACGTAATCGACCGCACGGGCGGCGGCGACGGCGACTTCGCCCATGGCGTGACGGGTGGCGTCGGAGAGGTGCGGCGCCGGCGACTCCTCGATCACCTTCTGGTTGCGCCGCTGCACCGAGCACTCGCGGTCGAAGACGTGGATGCAGTTGCCGTGCGCGTCGGCGAGGACCTGCACCTCGACGTGGCGTGGCCGGACCACGAACTTCTCGATGTAGACGGTGTCGTCGGCGAAAGAGCTGGCGGCCTCACGCTGCGCGCCGGCGAGCGCGGCGGCGAGATCTTCGGCCCGCTCGACCAGGCGCATGCCCTTGCCGCCACCGCCCGACGCCGCCTTGAGCATCACCGGGTAGCCGATCTCGGCGGCGATCCGGCCGGCCTCTTCCGCGCCCTGCACGCCCTCGGCGGTACCGGGGACCACCGGGACACCCGCGGCCATCATCGTCTGCCGGGCGAGCGTCTTGACGCCCATCTTGCGCATCGCGTCGGCAGGCGGGCCAGCGAAGCGAATCCCAGCCGCCTCGCACGCCTCGCGGAAATCCGGCTTCTCCGAGAGGAAGCCGTAGCCGGGGTGGATGATGGTGGCGCCGGTCTGCTTCGCCGCGCCGAGCACGCTCTCGATCACCAGGTAGCTCTCGGCCGAGGCCGCGGGGCCGACGCAGATGGCTTCGTCGGCGAGCGTGACGTGCAGCGCGTCGGCATCGGCCTCGGAGTAGATGGCGACCGTCGGCAGCCCGAGCTCGCGGGCGGCACGCAACACGCGGCAGGCGATCTCGCCGCGGTTGGCG
>JACKFC010000014.1 GCA_020632665.1 Deltaproteobacteria bacterium | reverse complement strand
TAGCGGCGGCCCACTTCCTTGCCGTGCTCCCAGAAGACGTAGGCCCACTTCTGACCCTGCTTGCTGTAGCGGACCTCGCGGCCATGCTCCAGGCCGGCCTCGTAGGGGCGCTCGGACCAGAGGTAGCCACCCTTGGCCGCGTAGATCTTCGCGACGCCTTGCCACTTGCCGTCGACCATGGGGTAGACGCCCATCACGTCGCCGGTCTTGTAGAAGCGCTTCTCTTCACCGACGAGCAGGTCCTGCTCGTAGCTGCGCTCGGCCCAGAGCTTGCCGTCGTCGGCGTAGACCCGCTCGGTGCCCTGACGCTTACCCGCGACGATGGGGACCTCGAGGTGCCGCTCGCCGGTCGCGTGCCAGCGCTTGAGCGTGCCGCTGCCGTCGGGGGCGTGCGGCCGGACCACGCGCAGCTTGCCGCTGCGATACCACTGCCGCAGATCGCCCTCGGGCTTGCCGCGACGGAAGTACGCCTCGGCGGCGACGACCTGCTTCTCCTGGCTGCCGCGCGCGATCGGGAAGATCTCGACCATGCGCCCGTGCGGCTGATCCTGGTCGTAGGTGACGTAGCGGATCAGCCGGCCCTCGCGGTCGTAGATCTTCACCACGCCCTGGGCCATGTCGGCACGCCGTGGGATCTCGGCGAAGAGGGTCTCGTCGTCCTCGCGGTAACGCAGCTCGATGCCCTCGGCTTTGCCGTCGACCATCGGGATCTCGGCCATGCGCTTGCCATTGGCGTAGAAGACCGTGGCCTTGCCGGTCTGCTTGCCGTGCTCCCACGGATAGCGACCACGCAGCTCGCCGCCCTCGAAGTAGCGCGTCTCGACGCCGTGCGGCACGCCGGCCTCGTGCGGAACCTTGGCCTCGATCCAGCCGCCACGGTTCCAGATCTCGGCCACGCCGACGCGCTCGCCGTCCTTGCGCTCGACCCGGAAGGCGAGCTTGCCGTTGTCGTGGAAGTGCTCTTCCTTGCCCTGCGCCGCGCCGTGGACATAGGTCAGCCGCGTCGCGAGCTTGCCGTTGGCGTGCCACGTCTCGGCCACGCCGTGCAGCTCGCCATAGGCGTAGGTCGCCTGGCCGACCTTGGTGCCGGCCTCGTCGTAGTGGATCTCGACGCCGTGGCGAACGCCGGACATCAACTCGAACGTCGCCTTGAGCTTGCCGCTGGGGTGCAGCGCGCGGCCGCTGGTGGCGGGGACGCCGCGACGCCAGAGGATCTCCGTCTCGACCTCGCCGCCCGGGTAGTAGGTGCGCTGGGCGCCGTCGCGCTCGCCGTCCTTCCACTCTGCGGTGGCGACGACCTTGCCGTCCTCGTCGATCCGCTGCTCGGTGCCGTGCGGTTTGCCGTCGTGGTGCGGCACCACACCCCGAGGCCGCCCCTGCGGATCGTGGGTGACGACGTTGCCCTCGACCTGACCACGCTTGAGCAGATAACGCTTGTGCGCGGTCTTGCCGTCCTCGTAGTAGACCGTCACCTCGGCCAAATCAGCGCGCGAGGTGGTCTTCATCCGGTGCTGCACGGCGCCGCTGCGGTAGAGGTGGACGACCTCGAGCAGCGAGCCGTCGCTGCTGCGGCGCTCGATGCGGCGCGGTTTGCCGTCGATGAAGTGCTCACTGACGTGGCGGTAGGTGCCGTCGGCCTGGCGGATGCCGGGCGGATGGCTACAGCCGAGGCTCGAGGCGAGGAGCAACGGCACCAGCAACCGCAGCGGCAACAGCGGCGCGGACCTGGTCGCCGAACGCCGGACGCGCCGGGCAACGGGGGCGGAGGATGCGTGATTTCGGTTCGGTCGGGGCATGTCGCACATTGACGGCAGACGTCGGTTCGGAGTTTGGAGCGAGAGTATCCTCTCTTCCTGCCCCGATGCCAAGGTCGGAGCGCACCGATCGCGGGGCGCTTCGCTTGACGGCGGGACCTTTTTTCGCCATGACGCAGCCCCGTTTTTCGGTGCTTCCGGAGGCCACCCCATGACGCAGTCGCAGACGCAGAACAGCTTCGCCGCCCGCTCCACGCTCGACGTCGGCGGCAAGACCTACACCTACTACCGTCTCGGCGCGCTCGCCGACGCGGGCTTCGCCGACGTGGCCTCGCTGCCCTACAGCACGCGCGTTCTGCTGGAGAACCTGCTGCGCAACGAGGACGGTGTGAGCGTCAGCGCCGACGACGTCCGCACCGTCGCCGGCTGGGATCCGAACGCCCACCCCGAGCTCGAGATCGCCTTCCGCGTCGCCCGCGTCGTGCTGCAGGACTTCACCGGCGTGCCCGCCGTCGTCGACCTCGCCGCGATGCGTGACGCCATGGTCCGCATGGGCGGCGACCCGCAGCGCATCAACCCGCTGCAGCCGGCCGACCTCGTCATCGACCACTCGGTGCAGATCGACTACTTCGGCAGCAAGGACGCCTTCGGCAAGAACGCCGCGCTGGAGCACGAGCGCAATATCGAGCGCTACCGCATGCTCCGCTGGGGCCAGACGGCGTTCCGCAACTTCCGCGTCGTGCCGCCGGACACCGGCATCGTCCACCAGGTCAACGTCGAATACCTCGCTCCGGTCGTCTTCTCCGGCACCGACGGGCGTGGCGAGGCGGCCGAGGACGGCACCGTGATGGCGTACCCCGACACCGTCGTCGGCACCGATTCGCACACGCCGATGGTCAACGCGCTCGGCGTCGTGGGCTGGGGCGTCGGCGGCATCGAGGCCGAGGCGGCGATGCTCGGTCAGCCAATCACGATGCTCCTGCCCGAGGTCGTCGGCTTCCGCCTGCACGGCAACCTGCCGGAAGGCGCCACGGCGACCGACTTGGTGCTGACCATCGTGCAGATGCTCCGCGCGCACGGCGTGGTCGGCAAGTTCGTCGAGTTCTACGGCCCCGGCCTGGATCACCTGCCGCTCCCGGACCGCGCCACGATCTCGAATATGGCTCCGGAGTACGGCGCCACGATCGGCTTCTTCCCGATCGACGACGAGACGATGCGCTACCTCCGCCTGACCGGCCGCTCCGAGGAGCAGCTCGCCCTGGTCGAGGCCTACAGCAAGGCGCAGGGTCTGTTCCGCACCGCCGACGCCCCCGAGCCGCGCTTCTCGTCCAGCCTGTCGCTCGACCTGAGCACCGTGGTGCCGAGCCTCGCCGGCCCGAAGCGTCCGCAGGACCGCATCCGCCTCGATGCGAGCAAGGAGACCTGGCACAAGGACCTGCCGGCGCTGCGCAAGGGCGACGTCGCCCTCGACGCGACCTACGACGTCTCGCACGAGGGTGCGTCGTTCACGCTCGGCCACGGCTTCGTCGCGATCGCCTCGATCACCTCCTGCACCAATACCAGCAACCCCGCCGTGCTGCTCGCGGCCGGCCTGGTCGCCCGCAAGGCGCGGGAGAAGGGCCTGCAAGTGCGCCCGTGGGTCAAGACGAGCCTCGCGCCTGGCTCGAAGGTGGTCGCGCGCTACCTCGAGAAGACCGGCCTGATCGAGGATCTCGAGGCGATGGGCTTCCACATCGTCGGCTTCGGCTGCACGACCTGCATCGGCAACTCCGGCCCGCTGCCCGAGCATATCGTGCCGGCGGTGACCGAGGGTGGCCTGGTCGCGTCTTCGGTGCTCTCGGGCAACCGCAACTTCGAGGGCCGAATCAACCCGCACGTCCGCGCCAACTACCTCGCCAGCCCGCCGCTGGTCGTCGCCTACGCCTTCGCCGGCACGATGGACATCGACCTGCAGAACGACGCGCTGGGGCAGGGTGCCGACGGCAAGCCCGTCTACTTGCGCGATATCTGGCCGAGCCAGGCCGAGGTCGCCGACGTGCTCGGCTCGGCCGTGACCCGCGAGATGTTCGAGAGCGAGTACGCCAGCGTCTTCGACGGCGACGCCGCCTGGCGCAGCATCGACATCCCGACCGGCGACCTCTACGCCTGGGACGAATCGTCGACCTACATCCAGCACCCGCCCTTCTTCGCCGGCATGGGCCTGGTCCCGGACGAGCCGACCGATATCCGTGGCGCCAGCGTCCTCGCCAAGCTCGGCATGTCGGTGACCACCGACCACATCTCGCCGGCAGGCTCGATCGCCAAGGATTCGCCGGCGGCGGCCTACCTCGGTGAGCACGGCGTCGCGCGGAAGGACTTCAACTCGTACGGCGCCCGTCGCGGCAACCACGAAGTCATGATGCGCGGCACCTTCGCCAACGTGCGGCTGCGCAATCAGCTCGCGCCCGGCACCGAGGGTGGCTGGACCATGCACCTGCCGACCGGCGAAGTGACGAGCATCTTCGACGCCTCGATGCGCTACCAGGAGGCAGGAACGCCGCTGATCGTGCTCGCTGGGAAGGAGTACGGCACCGGCAGCTCGCGTGATTGGGCGGCCAAGGGCACCATGCTGCTCGGCGTTCGCGCCGTGATCGCGGAGAGCTACGAGCGCATCCACCGCAGCAACCTGATCGGCATGGGCGTCCTGCCGCTCGAGTTCACCGGCGGGCAGAACCACGAGAGCCTCGGCCTCACGGGTCACGAAGCCTTCGATATCGTCGGGATCGACGGTGGCCTCGAGCCCTTCAAGATGCTCTCGGTGACGGCGACCGCCAAGGACGGCAGCAGCAAGGCGTTCACCGCGCGCTGCCGCCTCGATACGCCGGTCGAAGTCGACTACTACCGTCACGGCGGCATCCTGCAGTACGTGCTCCGCAACCTGGTCAACGGTCAGGCGTGAGCGAATCCGGGCGCGGGCCAGCGCGCTGGCGGGTCGTCGCACGCGAGCCGGTCGCCGAGGCGCGGGTCTTCCGGGTCGTCCGGCTGCGCTCGATCCGTGAAGGCGGGCAGGGCAGGGCAGAGGCCGACTTCTTCGCCATCGACTCGGCGGACTTCGTCAACGTCGTCGCGCTGACCGAGGACGACCGGCTGATCTTCGTCGAGCAGCATCGGCATGCCAGCGGTGAACTGACGCTCGAGATCCCGGGCGGCTTGGTCGACGCTGGCGAAGATCCGGTCGCGGCGGGCTTGCGCGAGCTCGAAGAAGAGACCGGCTACGTGGCGAAGCAAGCGTGCGTCCTCGGCACGACGCGGCCGAACCCGGCGATCATGACCAACCGCCTGACGACCGTGCTCGCGCTCGGCGCACGACCGGTCGCCGCGCAATCGCTCGACGAACACGAGGATTGCGAGGTGCAGCTGCTGGCCTGGGACGAGGTGCTGGCCCGCATCGACGATGGCCGCATCGACCACGCCCTGATCCTGGCTTCGTTGCTCTTCGAGATGCGGCGGCGCGCCGGGATCAGCGCATCAGCATCTTGATCCAGCGCAGGTTGCCTTCGTAGGGCGGATAGCGGATCGGCGCGTCGGCGAAGGCGTAGCGCTCGACGATGCCGCGGGCGTGGCTGAACGTCTGGAAGCCGTGCTCACCGTGGTACGCGCCCATCCCCGACGGCCCGACACCGCCGAACGGCAGCTCCAGTGCCGCGATATGGCTGATCACGTCGTTGACGCAGGCGCCACCAGAGATGGTTCGGGAGAGCAGGGCGTCGGCGCGATTGTGGTTGCTGGTGAAGGCGTAGAGCGCGAGCGGACGTGGCCGCTGCTGCACGAAGTCGATCGCGGCGTCGATGCCGTCGATCGGGATCACCGGCAGGATCGGACCGAAGATCTCCTCCTGCATCACCGCCGCGTCGAGATCGACGTCGACCAAGATCGTCGGAGCCAGGTAGCGATCGGTGACGTCGTGCTGGCCGCCGACCGCCGCGCGACCACCGCCGAGCAAGCCGACCAAGCGGGCGTGGTGGTCCGCGCTGACGACCCGCGCGAAATCCGGACTCTGCTGCGGATCATCACCGTAGAAGCGCTGCAGCGTCGCGGAGATCTCGTGCAGGAAGCGATCTTGAACCTTGCGGTCGACCAAGACGTAGTCCGGGGCGATGCAGGTCTGTCCCGCGTTCATGAATTTGCCCCACGCGATACGTCGCGCTGCCAGCGCGATATCTGCATCATCACAAACGATCGTCGGGGACTTGCCGCCGAGCTCGAGGGTCACGGGCGTGAGGTGCTCGGCGGCGGCGCGCATCACGATCTTGCCGACCCGTGTGCTGCCGGTGAAGAGCAGATGATCCCACGGCTGCGCCAACAGCGCCGTCGAGGCCTCGACCGGGCCTTCGAAGACGGCCACGGCGTCGGGATCGAGGACCTTCGGCAACGCCTCTGCCAGCAACGCCGACGACGCAGGCGCGAGCTCGGACGGCTTCACCACCGCGCAGCAGCCGGCGCCGAGCGCCGCCACCAACGGCGAAAGCGCCAACTGCACCGGGTAGTTCCACGGCGCGATGATCAGCGCCACGCCCTTGGGCTGGTAGCGGATCACCGTCTTGCTCGGCAGGTTCACCAGCGCACCGGGGACCTTGCGAGGCGCCGCCCAGGCGTCGAGGTGGTCGAGCGTGTGGCGGATATCGGCCAGCAAGAAGCCGGATTCGGTGCCGTAGCCCTCCATCGCCGGCTTGCCGAGATCGGATTGCAGCGCCGCGAGGACGCGCTCACCGCCATCGCCACGCAGCCAATCCGCCAGCGCCCGGAGCTGGGTCCGTCGCCAGTTCAGGTCGTGGGTGCGGCCTGTGGCGAAGGAGCGTCCCAGGCGCTCTCGCAGCGCCGTCGCCTCCTGGTTCCAACTCCGCGCGTGTCCGTCCGGCATCTGCTCCTCCCGCGACCAAATAAGACCACAGGCCCGGAAGAAATACAGGCCAAAAAGAGAGGGACCCGCAGCCGGTGCCAGGCTGCGGGTCCCCGTGCAATCCCAAGTTGTCCGCTCGATCCAAGCCCCGCACGTTGGGGGACCTTGGGGGGATCTCTCGCGCGGTTCGACCGGCCACGGACGCCAGCTAGGCTGGCAGGAGGATCCCTCGGGTTGCCTGCGTACGCCACCCGGGTAGGTGGCATAGGGGTAGATTCTTGATTTCGCCGGGTGATGGCAAGGACTTTTTGCTCCCCCGTTCATGTGGATCTGTGAGTTGACATAATATCCATTATCGGACTTTTGATGGCGCGTGGGTGGGGCGGCACTTGCGCCGTTCCCCGTTGCCGCGCGCCCGCGCCGCGTTTACCGTCGCGCTCCCATGCGCATCTACTTCGCCCAGATCAACGCCACCATCGCCGACCTCGAGGCCAACGTCAGCGCCATCGAAGCCGCGGCGGACGCTGCGCGCCGCGAGCGCTGCGACGTCGTCCTCACGCCGGAGCTGGCCGTGCTCGGCTACCCGCCGCTCGATCTGCTCGAACGACGCGAGCTGCTCACTGCCTGTGCCTCGATGGCGACGCGCTTGGCGGAGGCTTCGCGCGGCCTGACCGTGATCGTCGGCAACGCGATCGCCGAGCCGCCGCGCGCCGATGGCGCGATCCCGCGGCCAGCGCGCAACGTGGCGCAGGTCTTCCAGGACGGCCGCGCGCTGACGACCATCACCAAGCGTCTGCTGCCGAGCTACGACGTCTTCGACGAAGATCGGTATTTCGCGCCTGGCGACGCTGCGCCTGTGGTGACGATCGCCGGTCGACAGGTCGGCATCACGATCTGCGAAGACATCTGGTCCGACGACGAACTCGGCGCACGTCGTTACGCCGTCGATCCGGTGGACGACCTGGTCGCGGCGGGCGCGGATTGCATCCTCAACCTCTCGGCCAGCCCCTTCGATCTCGGCAAGGCCGCACGGCGCTTGGCGTTGGTTCGTGGAATTGCACGCGATCACGGCGTTCCGGTGGCCTATTGCAACCTCGTCGGCGGCAACGACGCGCTGATCTTCGACGGACGCAGCTTCGCCATCGACGGTCGCGGCGAAGTCCTGGGCGTGGCAGCCGCCTTCGCCGCTGACGCGATGGTGCTGACGCTCCCCGACGCAGTCGAACCCGGCGAGGCGATCGCGAGCGCGGTGCCGCCCGAGTTGGCGCCGGAGTCGGCTGACGAGGCCCGCGCCGCGCTGGTCCTCGGCGTTCGCGACTATCTCGGCAAATGCGGCTTCCGCGAGGTGGTGATCGGGCTTTCGGGCGGCATCGACTCCGCCGTCACGGCGGCGATCGCGGTCGAGGCCCTCGGCGCAGACGCGGTGCTCGGCGTGGCGATGCCCGGGCCGCATTCGAGCGACCACAGCGTCCGCGACGCCCTCGATCTGGCGGAACGACTCGGCATCCGCTGCCCAGTGGTCCCGATCAGCCCGATCTATGCGTCGTTGCGCGACGCGCTCGCCGACGAGATGGCGCGCCCCGGCCGCGACAGCGGTGGTGTGACGCTGCAGAACCTACAAGCGCGCGCCCGCGGCGTGATCTTGATGGGGGTGAGCAATCACACCGGCCGGCTGCTGCTCACCACGGGCAACAAGAGCGAGCTCGCGGTCGGCTATTGCACGCTCTACGGCGATATGAACGGCGGACTCGCGGTCATCGGCGACCTGCCGAAGATGTTGGTCTACGCGGTCGCGCGCACCTACAACCGCGAAGGCGAGGTCATCCCCTGGTCGACGATCGAGAAGCCGCCGTCTGCGGAGCTCGCGCCGGACCAGAAGGACGAGGACTCGCTGCCGCCCTACCCTCTCCTCGACGCGATGCTGGAGCGCTACCTGGTCCACCGTGACGGGGTCGACGGCATCGTCGCGGCCACCGGCTGCGATCGTGCGCTGGCGCAACGCATCGTCCGCCTGGTCGAGATCAACGAATACAAGCGCCGTCAGGCGGCGCCAGTGCTGCGGGTCACGCGCAAGGCGTTCGGCGGTGGTCGACGCATCCCGATGGCACGGGCGATGCCACCGCGCGCCATCGCTTAGGCCTCGGCGGTCGGCCCGGTGGTCGCGTCGTCGTCGGCGCTGCGGCCGTCGCCCCAGATATCGTCGTAGTCGAGGTCGAGCCGGACCTGGTCGAGCGGCCGCCCCGTCCGGGCTGCTTCGAATGCGCGCCAGGTCTCGGCGACGAAGCTGGTGACGGCGTCGGGCGCGACGAATTGTGCGTCGACGTGCGCGACGCTCAGGTTGAAGTCGACCCGCTTCACCGACTCGGAGTCGAGCCGCGCCGCGCGCAGCCAATCGTCGAAGGTGCCGGCGTCGACGCCGAGGTAGCGGGCGCATTGGTGGGCGTTGCGGAAGGCGTAGCGGCCCTCGCGATCCAGGCCCAGGTGGTAGAGCGCGAAGAGCTCGATCTCGCGCGGTCGTCGTGTCGTCATCGTGCTCTCCGTGGCCCGGAACGCAGCGGGGGCGCGGTCCCGTTCGGATCCGCGCCCCCGCCGAGCTTGTGCCGAGCGCGCGGGCTACATCATGCCCATGCCGCCCATACCGCCCATGCCGCCCATGCCGCCCATGCCGGCGCCGGCGCCATGATCGTGCTCTTCCTTCTTCGGGATCTCGGTGATCATCGCGTCGGTGGTCAGCATGAGGCTGGTCACCGAGGCCGCGTGGACCAGGGCCGAGCGCACGACCTTGGTCGGGTCGATGACGCCGTCGGCCAGCATGTCGCCGTAGGTCTCGGTCGCGGCGTTGAAGCCGAACGAGCCCTCGCCGTTGCGCACCTTGTTGACCACGAGGCTGCCCTCGTGACCGGCGTTCTCGGCGATCTGGCGGAGCGGCTCCTCGATCGCGCGACGCAGCAGGTTGATGCCGAACTGGCGATCGCCCTCACCCTGCAGGCCCTCGAGCGCCTTCTGCGCGCGCAGCAGCGCGACGCCGCCGCCGGGGACGATACCGGCCTCGACCGCAGCGCGCGTGGCGTGCAGCGCGTCCTCGACGCGGGCCTTCTTCTCCTTCATCTCGACTTCGGTCGCCGCGCCGACGCGGACGATCGCGACGCCGCCGGAGAGCTTGGCGAGGCGCTCCTCGAGCTTCTCACGGTCGTAATCCGACGTGGTCTCCTCGATCTGCTTGCGGATCTGGTTCATCCGAGCCTTGAGGGCCTCGGTATCACCTTCGCCGTCGACGATCGTGGTGTTGTCCTTGTCGATCACGATCCGCTTGGCGCGGCCGAGCATGTCGATGGTGACGTTCTCGAGCTTGTGGCCGAGGTCCTCGCTGAGGAAGGTGCCGCCGGTGAGGACGGCGATATCCTGCAGCATCGCCTTGCGACGATCGCCGAAGCCCGGCGCCTTGACCGCCGCGACGTGCAGCGCGCCACGGAGCTTGTTCAGCACGAGCACCGGCAGGGCTTCGCCGTCCACGTCCTCGGCGAGGATGAGGAGCGGGCGCTGATCGCGGGCGATCTGCTCGAGCACGGGCAGGAGATCCTTCGCCGAGCTGACCTTCTTCTCGTGGATGAGGATGTAGGCGTCCTCGAGGACGGCCTCCATGCTCTCGGCGTCGGTCACGAAGTACGGCGAGATGTAGCCGCGGTCGAACTGCATGCCGTCGACGGTCTCGAGCGTGGTGTCGATGGAGCGAGCCTCCTCGACGGTGATCACGCCTTCCTTGCCGACCTTCTCCATCGCCTCGGCGATGATGTCGCCGATCTCGCTGTCGCCGTTGGCCGAGATGGTCGCAACCTGCGCGATCTCGCCCTTCTCGGCGATCGGCTTGCTCATCGCATCGAGTTGACGGGTGAGCACGCCAACGGCCTGATCCATGCCGCGCTTGAGGTCCATCGGGTTGGCGCCAGCCTCGATCAGCTTGCGGCCCTCGCGGTACATCGCCTGCGCGAGCACGGTCGCGGTGGTGGTGCCGTCACCGGCGACGTCGGAGGTCTTGCTCGCGACTTCGCGCACCATCTGCGCGCCCATATTCATGAACTTGTCGCTGAGCTCGACTTCCTTGGCGACGGTGACGCCGTCCTTGGTCACGGTCGGAGCGCCGAAGCTCTTCTCGATCACGACGTTGCGGCCCTTGGGACCGAGCGTGACCTTGACCGCATTGGCGAGCTGATTGACGCCGGCGAGGATCTTCTCCTTCGCCTCGCTGCCGTAGATGATGTCCTTGGCTGCCATCGCTGACTCCTCTTCGCTGAGCCCTCGGGCTCGGGTGTGCTGTCCGTTCCGGCGGACAATCAGGCCTGGTTGATCACCGCGAGGACTTCGTCCTCCCGCATCACGAGGAAGGTCTCGCCCTCGAGCGTGACCTCGCTCCCGGCGTACTTGCCGAAGAGCACGGTCTCACCGCCCTTGAGCTGGAGCGGCACCACGGTGCCGTCCTCGAGCGCGCGACCGTTGCCGACGGCGACGACCTTGCCTTCCTGGCGCTTCTCCTGCGCGGCCTCGGGGAGAAGGATGCCGCCGGCGGTGACGGCCTCCTCCTCGATGCGCTGCACGATGATCCGATCGAATAGGGGCTTGAGCTCCATACCTTGCCTCCGTTGTTCGCGGCCGCCTCGGGCCGCCTCGACTGCGTCTCTGCCGTGGCCGGATCGGGCTTCCCGGGGCCAGGGCGGCGGCAAGGTAGGAGGCAGCGGAGGGCTGTCAAGTGGGGTGGCGTTGCACGTCGCCGGACCTTGCGACAGGCTGTCGCCGTGAAGCTTCGCCGTTCCCCCTACGTCTCGTTCTTTCATCGCCGCGCCGCGGTCTTCGCCTATGTCGGCACGTGCGGCGACATCTTGGAGATGTCGGCGGACGTGCGGGACTTCATCGTCGCGTTCGAGGACGGCGCCACACCTGAACAAGCCGCCGGCAAGGCCGGGGTCGACGCGACCGCAGCTGCCGCGTGGGCCGAGACGCTGCGGCAACACGGCGTGCTCGTCACGGCGCACGGCGATCCGCTCGAAGGCTTCGACACGATGGTGCCGCGGATCGCTCCCTGGTGCTGTTGGGCCCGGATCGGCAGGGGCGTCACGGTGGTCGAGGGGCGGAGCCTGCGCGATCCGCCGACCTTGCGCGCGCTCGACCCATGGGAATCACGGCTCTTCCTGGCGGTCGACGGTGAACTCGACGCTCGCGGCCTGGCGACGGCGATCGACGGGCGCGAGCGAAACGCGGCGCCGAAGCCCGGGACGCTGGCGCGGGTGCGCGAGACGCTGCTTCGCTGGACCTCGCCGGCGCTGCAGTGGACCCGGCTCTCGTCGTTGCCCGCGCGCTACGACGCCGTCTCCAGGCCGCCGGCCTACCTCTCCAGCACGATGCCCTACCCTGCCCTCGGCGATCACGAGCGCCCGCTCGATCCCTTCGCCCGAGAGGCCGACGGTGGGGCGGCGGTCGACAACCGCGCCTACCATCGCCGTCAGATCGCCGACGCCGATCAGCAATTCGATGACGTCGAGACGACCCTGGCCCACCTCTTCCGCTATCCGCAGCCGGCGCTGGGCGATCGCACCTTCGGCGCGGCCCTGATCGACGGCCTGCGCGCTGCCGAATTGCTGCCCGAGCGGGGCCGACGGCTCGAGATCGTCGAGATCGGGGGCGGCACCGGCCGCCTCGCAGAAGCCGCGCTCGACGCGCTCGAAGGTGTCGACCTGCGCTGGCGGATCGTCGAGCTCTCGCCGGCCCTGCGGCGGGCGCAGGCCGAGCGGCTGCAACGTTTCGGCAAGCGGGCGAAGGTGATCTCCGGCGACGCAGAGGCGCTGCCGGTCAGCATTCGCGACGTCGATCTGCTGATCGCCAACGAGATGATCGGCGACCTGCGCGCGACCTGGCTGCGCCACGAAGACGCCGGCACGCACCCTCTGGTGCAGGCGCACGCGATCGAATTGCGTGAAGCGCCCGACGAATTCTGGCTGAACGACGGCGCGATCCGGCTGGTCGAGCAGCTCGCCGAGCGGCTCGCGCCCGGCGGCTGCTTCTGGCTCTCGGAGTTTGGTCACCGCAGCGCGTGGCCAGTGGAGTCGACCCAGCTCGACCACGCCGAGGTCTCGATCCACTTCGGCATCTTGGCGCATGTCGCCGAGCGCGTCGGCCTGGAGGTCGCGATCCGCGACGTCGTCGACGTGATCGGCTTGGACGAGCGACCGCTCGCCCTCTCGACCACGCAGACCTTCTTCCGCAACCTGCGGGCACTGGCGGCGTCGCGTGGCGTCGTGCTCGACAAGCGGGCTTGGACCCGCGACGCGCTCGCGCAGGCGCTCGGCACGGCGCTGCCGATGGACCGGGTCGGCAACCTGCGCTTCGTGCCCATGGGTGAGCGGGTGATGGGGCTGCGGCCGCGCGAGTTTCTGGCGCTGGTTGGCAAGCGACCGGTGGAATCGGGAGGAGAGCGATGAAGTTCGTGGTCGGCACGGTCGACGAGCTCGAAGAGGGACGGCTGATGGCCGATCTTCCCGACGGCGAGCAGGTCCTGATCGTCGAGGATGGTGGCAAGCTCTACGCCCTCGCAGCGCTCTGCCCGCACCAGTTCGCGCCGCTGATCGGCGGCGACGTCGAGGACGGCGTGCTCGTCTGCCCACTGCACGGCTGGCGATTCGCCCTGCACGACGGCAACGACCCGGACAACCCCTACATCTGCGTGCGGACCTGGGACGTCGGACGAGACGGCGACCAGATCTGGGTCGAGACCGGCGCCGCCGCCGGTTGAGGAGTCGAGATGGCCAAGCGAATCGGAAATGTCGGCGCCGAGTTGGCGGAAGCGCGCGAGGCGCCGGTCGCCGGCTTCGACGCCGGAGAGATCGACGGCAAGAGCGTCACCGCGGCCGCAAAGGCTCCGCTGGAGGCGCTGCTCGCCCACGCAGCAGACGGTCGCGACCACGTGCGACGCAACGCATGGCGCGCGATCATCGCCAAGGGCGCGCTCGACGAATACGCCACGCTCCGTGCCGCGGTGGCGCTGCGTGACGAGGACGACGAGGTCAAAGCGCTGGCGGCGAAAGCGCTCGAGAAGGCCGATGCCTCCGCCACCGAGCGGGTCATCGACGGGCTGATCCGGGCGCGTCTCGACCCGGCGCTCTCGGTACGCGAGGCGGTGCAGGCCACGCTCGCCGCGCAAGCCGACCTCTTCTTGTCGCGGCTACCCGAGATCTTCGACGCCCGCGACGACCGAATCCAGGCGGCGATCGTCGATACCTGCGCCGAGATCGGGGCGAAGAAGCTGGGCGGCGCGGTCACTGCGGCGCTGACCCATATCGGGCCGATCCACCGGCAGACCGCCCTCGCCGCGCTGCTCCGCTTCGGCAGCAAGGAAGTCGAGAAGGTCTGGACCACCCTGGTGGAGGGCCTGCGCGACCCCTATGACCAAGCGCGCGCCGGCTTCGTGCTGGCCCTCGCGGAGGTCCCGGCCAAGGCGGCGAAGGACGCCGCGATCGTGGCGCGGCTGACCGAGATGTACGAGGACGACGGCAGCTGGATCGTGCGCGATGCCGCCGACAAGGCGCTGCGTCGGATCGGCGGGGCCTAGGAGGACCGGACCATGACTGCGTACCGTTCGATCTTTCGCGACGGCCTGTTCGACGGACAGGTCGCGCTGGTGACCGGCGGCGGCAGCGGGATCGGCCGCGCCATCGCGCACGAGCTCGCCAGCCTCGACGCGTTCGTCGTGATCTCGGGCCGCAAGCTCGAGAAGTTGGACACGGTCGTCGCCGAGATCAGCGAAGCAGGAGGACGCGCCGAGGCGATGGTCCTCGATATCCGCGACGACGAGGCCGTCGACGCCGCGATCGCCGACTTGGTGGCACGCCACGGGCGGCTGGACGCGGTGGTCAACAACGCAGGCGGACAATTCGTCGCCGGCGCCGAGGAGATCCGGCCCAAGGGCTGGCGCGCCGTCATCGACACCAACCTGAACGGCACGTTCTGGGTCAGCCGGGCCGCGTTTCTGCACGCCATGGGCGAGCGAGGCGGCGCGATCGTCAGCATCGTCGCCGATATGTGGAACGGCTTCCCCGGGATGGCGCATACCGGCGCGGCGCGTGCCGCCGTGGTCAACATGACCAAGACGATGGCCGTCGAATGGGCGAGCCGTGGGGTGCGGGTCAACGCCGTCGCGCCGGGCGGCATCCTCTCCTCAGGGCTGAAGAACTATCCCCGCGGCGTGCTGGAGATGGCGCTGCCGATGCTGCGCGGCAACCCCACCGGCCGCATGGGCACCGAGAGCGAGGTCGCCGCAGCCGTGACGTTCCTGCTCTCGCCCGCCGCCAGCTACATCACCGGCGAGACGCTGCGGGTCGACGGCGCGGGATCGCTCTGCAAGGTGCCGATGGTGCCGCTCGAGCCGCACCAAGCGATCGCGCCCTACGATGGGCTGCACCTGCCGGCAGACCTGCCCGAGGGCGTCGACGCGCCCTGAGTCGCTCGGACACGACGACGCTCCGAATCGACAACAAGCTTGCCTTTCGCGCCACAGATGGCTACAACGCGCGCCCCGCGGCCGGAATGCCGCCAGGAGCCGAGACGATGAATACGAAGAACCTCGAGGATCGCAACCTCCGCAAGTCGCTGAAGCGCGCCGCCCGTCGCCGCCTGAAGAAGGTCGACTTCGATCTGACCGCCGAGCAGCGTCGCAAGCTGCGCCGCGCCCGCGCCGAGAAGCATATCGGCCTGCGCGCCTTCCTCGCCAAGGAAGGCTAGGTCGGCAGCGAGCGATGGCCGAGGCCGTCCGCTTCTATTTCGACTTCAGCTGTCCGTACGCCTACCTCGGCTCGCAGCGACTCGACGAGATCGAGTCGTTGACGGGCCGAGCGGTGCTTTTGCGCCCCTTTCTGCTCGGCGGCGTCTTCCGCGCGATCGGCCAGGCGCAGAACCTCTCCGCGACGCTCTCGCCGGCGAAGAAGGTCCACAACCGTGCCGACCTCATTCGGCAGGCTGCGTGGATCGGCGCCCCCCTGGCACGGCCGCACCGCCACCCCAACCGCACGGTCTTGGCGCTACGCACCTTGCTCGCCTGCCCAGCAGAACGGCAGCGTGAGGCGATGCACGCGCTCTACGCCGTCTATTGGCAGCGCGGCGAGGATATTGCCGATCCGGAGGTCGTCGCCGCTGCGCTCGCACGCCTGGGGCTCGACCCGGCGCCGCTGCTGCGCGCCGCCGAGACCGACGCGATCAAGGCCGAGCTGCGCACGCGCACCGACGAGGCGCTGGCCACCGGCGTCTTCGGCGCCCCCGCATTCGTCGTCGACGGCGCGCTCTTCTGGGGCGCGGACCGCGTCGACATGGTGATCCGCGCCGCGCGCGACGGCTGGAACCCCTTGCCGGCACATGCCGATTTCGACTTCGACCAGGAGAACCCTGCATGAGCACGCCCGAAGCACTCGAGTATTTCTATGACTTCTCTTCGCCCTACGCCTGCCTGGCGCACGAGGAAGCGCAGCGCTTCGCGGCCCGCAAGGGCGTCGCGCTGCGGCCCCGGCCCTTCCTCTTGGGCGGGCTCTTCCGCTCGTTGCAGTCCGCGATGGTGCCGATCCAGGAGGCGACGCCGCAGAAGCGCGCCTTCCTCGACAAGGATATCCACCGCTGGGCCGAGATGCGTGGCTTGCCGATGCGTTGGCCGTCGCGCTTCCCGATGAACACGATCCTGCCGCTGCGGGTGGTGCTGCAGCTCGAAGGCGACGAACACCTGCGGGCGATGGGCGCCATCTTCCGCGCCTATTGGTGCGACGACCGCGACATCTCCGACGTCGCCACGCTCGGCGAGGTCCTCACCGCCGCCGGCTTCGACGCCGAGACGTTGCTGCGTGGCACCCAAGATCCGGCGATCAAGGATGCGCTGCGGATCAACACCGAAGACGCGTTCGCCCGCGGCGCGATTGGAGCTCCGGCCTTCTTCTGGGGCGATCTCCACGTCTTCGGCCAGGATCGCTTCGAGATGCTCGACCGCATCGTCGACGGCTGGCGCCCCGCGCACGGCTAGCCTTCGCCCCCGTCGCTTGGCAGCGCCCGGAGCCTGGGGCAGGATCGTGGCGATGCGGCGTGCTCCCTGCCATCGGAGCCGGCAACGGCTCCCCGCGCTCCCGCCAACTCTGGCGTTGCTCCCGCGGCTGGCCGCCGTGCCGGCGCTCGCGCTCGCGTTCGCCCTGCTCTGCCCGCTCTCTGCGGCGGCGGACGGCTACAACGATTGGTCGACCGAGCTTCCGGAGCCGGGTGAGTTGTGGCTGGTCCCGGCGCTGCAGACGCGCCTCGCTCCGTCGTTCGAAGCCTATTGGCAGGCGCAATTCCAATGCGGCCTGAGCGAGCGGATGGACCTCATCCTCAACGCCGCCGGCTGGCTCGGCAGCGAGACGACCGCGCTCGACGCCACGCTGCTGCAGCCGCGCTTCCTCATCACCGAGTGGCTGGCCCTCTCGCCGGGGCTCGCGGTGCAGGGCGAGGTCGGCGGCACGCCGCTCTCCTACCTGCCGGGCGTCTTCGTCACCCTGCGCCCTGCCGAAGCGTGGAAGCTCAACCTCAACGCGCTCTTCTATCTCCCGGTGGCGGCCCCGAGCGAGACCGACCTCTTCGCCGTGGCCGTGCTGCAGCGCCGCCTGCGCGAGAAACTCGCCGTCTACGGTGAGGTCGACTTTTGGGGCAGCCTGCGCTCGCCGACCGACGCGCCGGAGATCGACGTCTTCGTCGGCGTCCAGATCGACATCGGCGACGAGGTGGTCAACCTGAACCTCTCGATGCCGATCGGCCCGAGCGTCGCGCCGCAGAGTGTGGCGCTCGGCATCTGGTGGGCCCACGGCATCACCGTCAACCCGCTTCCACGCTGATCGATCCGTCACCTTCGGGCGCCCCGTGTGTCCACATCCCGCCCGCCTTGACGGCGACAACCGGCCCGCGCGACGCTGGCACCACACCGCGGCCCGCCCCGCCGAGAGAGAACCTGATGTCCCGACGAATTCCTGCACCGGCCGACCAGAGCCGGCGAAGCTTCCTCCGTGCGTTCGGCGTCGGCACGTCCTGTGCCGCTGCCGCGCTCGCCGGCTGCGAAGTCGCCGAGATTCGACAGGACGGCGCCGTGGGCAGCCTCGACTTCGACGTCACGACCTACCCCGCGCTGGCGACGGTCGGCGGCATGGTCGCGGCTGACGCGGGGCTCTCGAAGCTGCTCTTGATCCGCGTCAGCGACACCGAAGTCGCCGCGCTGAACCGGGTCTGCACCCACGCTGCGTGCGAGATGATCCCAGACGCGATCGGCAAATGGGACGCGACGGCCAAGCAGTTGACCTGCCTCTGCCACAACTCGACCTTCGACGCGACGGGCAAATACCTCACCGGTCCGGGCGGGGTCGCCGATTTGCCGAGCTACCCGGTCACCTTCGACGCGGCCGCGGGCACCGGCACCGTCGACCTTGGAGGTGCGTGATGCGCGCCGCACTCTGTGCCATGACCCGCGCCTTGCCGCTCGCGGTGACGGCTTGCCTGCTCTTCGGCGCCGCCTCCGCCGAGGCCCTGCCGCGGATGTCGCTGACCGCCGGATCGCCCTGCGCCACCTGTCACGTCTCGCCGCAAGGCGGTGGGCCGCGCAACGAGATCGGCTGGGGCTCGGAGCTCTTCACCCGCGCCTTCGGCTTCGCCAGCGTTGGATTGCCGAAGCTCGACGAGCAGGAGAGCAACACGTTCTTCGAGGGCAAGGCGATGATCGGCATCGACCTGCGTGCCCAGCTCGCGCGCTTGGGGCGGCCCAAGGCGGATCCGAGCGCGAACGCCGCCGACGCGACGTTTTCGGGCTTCACGCCCGGCACCAAGCCCGACCTGGTCTACATCCCGATGCAGTTCATGCCCTACCTGACGGTCCTGCCAACCGAGTGGCTGACGGTGACCGGCTCGTACAACATCTCGACCCTGGCAGGCAGCCAATACCCGGGGCAGATGCCGTGGGAAGCGCAGGTCATCCTGCACGGCGACCCGATGCTGCCCACGCTGCGCGCCGGCATGATCCAACCGACCATCGGCATCCGGCAGGACGACCACACCATGTTGCAGCGCGCCGACGCGATGGATCCGCGCCGACCGCTGATCCCGGCCGGCTACGCCGAGTGGGGCGGCGAGCTCTCGTGGCACCCGATCTCGTGGTTCCGCGTCGAGGCCGGCGGCTTCCTCAACTCGAATTTGCGCGAGGCTTCGCAGGCGCGGGTCGCCGACCCGGTGCGCACCAGCTCGGATGGGCTCGCCTACAGTGGTCGCCTCTCGTTGATGCCGCAATTCCTCGACCTCGGGCTCAACACCTGGTTCGGCGCCTCGGTGCTGGGCGCGGGTGAGCTCATGGCGATGCACGCCTTCGCCGGCGTCGGCAAGAACGAGTGGGGCTCGCTGCAAATCGAGGCTGCGCGCTCGACCGGCGCGTCCGGCTACACCACCACTGCCTTTACCGCGCTCGCCTCGTGGACCGCGAAGGAGTGGCTTGTCGTGGAGGCACGCGGCGAGATGGCGACGAGCCACGCCGACCTCTCTGGTGGCGCACAGGACTCCGAGACGCGGCAGCTCGTCCTCGGCGTGCAGTTCTTCCCGCTGCCCTATGTCGAGCTGCGCCCCGAGTACCGTCTGATCAAGGTCAGCCACAAAACTGCTGCGACCGACGAATACATCCTGGGGCAGTACACGTTGCAGACACACCTGTTCTTCTAGGAGGAGACACCATGTTCAATCGTACGTTCCGCAACCTGGTCGCCGCCGCGGCCGTCCTCGGGCTCGCCGTGCCCGCTTTCGCCCAGATCCGTGACGCCAAGGCCGGCGCCACCACGGTCGAGCTCAGCGACAAGATCCGCGCCAACCAGCTCGAGTGGCTGTCCGACGCGCCGATGGAGAAGATCAAGGGCTCGGCTCCCGGCGTCACCGGCAGCTTCACCATCGATCCCGCGAACCTCGCCGCGGTCACCGGCAAGATCACGGTCCCGGTCAAGACGATGAAGACCGGCAATCCGCTGCGTGACCGCCACCTCGCCGGCAAGGATTGGCTCGACGCCGACGCGCACCCGAACATCACCTTCGAGATCAAGAAGGCCGCGGTGCAGAAAGTCGACGGCGGCAAGGCCGATCTCCTCGCCGAGGGCACCTTCACGATGCACGGCGTGGCCAAGGAGATGAAGATCCCGGTCACGCTGCAGTGGAAGAAGGCCAGCGCCGACACCGCCCGCGTCCCCGGCGATTGGGTCAAGATCTCGACCAAGTTCGACGTCAAGCTCTCGGACTTCAAGGTCGCCGGCAAGAGCGGCGTGGTCGGCAAGAAGGTCGGCGAGACGATCGCGATCAACGGCACGCTCTACGGCCACACCAAGTAGTCGGTGGAGCTTCGTTCACGATAGACAGCACCCGGAGGGGCCCATGCAGAAGAAACTCGCCATCGTCGCTTTCGTCCTCGCAGCGGGTGTCATGGGCTGGTGGGCCGCCTCCGGGATGCATGTCGCGACGCGTTTCGAGATCCCGGTCGAGACCGAGATCGAGGACGAGTTCGGCGATAAGGTGAAGAAGACCGTCTGGAAGGAGGGCTTCGAGCTCGGCCTTCTCGACGGCGCCGCTCCTGCCGCGTGCGGACTCGTCGCCGCCGGCGTCGTCTTGCTCTTCCTCGGTCGCAAGAAGGCCGCGTGAACGCGTTCGTCCTCGGCGCGACCGGCTACGTCGGCCGCGCCGTGGTCGAGCAGCTCGCCGCTGCGGGCGATGGTGTCGTCGCCCACGTCCGGCCGGACTCGCCTCGGCTGCAGCAATGGCAGGAGCGCTTCGAAGGCTTCGGCGCGACAACCGACGCTTCGCCGTTCGATCGCGACGTCCTGCGCGACCGCTTCGCAGCATTGCAGATCGATGCGGTCTTCGCGCTCTTGGGCACCACCCGCGAGCGCGGCGGCGACTATATGGCGGTGGACTACGGCCTGACCCGCGTCGCGCTCGACGCGGCGTTGGAGCAGGAGCGGCCCCCACGGTTCATCTACCTCTCCAGCCTCGGCGCCGGATCGCCGGGCCGTGGTGCGTATCTCGAGGCGCGGACCCGCTTCGAGGCCGATTTGCTGGCCTCGGGCCTGAACGGCGTCATCGCTCGGCCCTCGTTCATCACCGGGCCCGGGCGGGATCAGGTCCGGGTCGGTGAGCGGATCGCCGGCGCCGTGACCGACGTCGGGCTCGCGCCGCTCGCCTGGATCGGCCTCGGCGGCAGACGGGACCGCCTGCGCAGCATCGACAATCAGCAGCTTGCCGCCGGGCTCATCGCGGTGGCGCGACAGCCGGGGGACGGCGTTTCGATCCACTACGCCGATACGTTGCGGCCGAAAGGTTGAAAGAGAGCCCATGCGGGCCTAGCTTGGGGCCGCGGCGGAGACGGTTCACGTCTCGCTGGCCCATCGGCCAACCCCATCACCCCTGCCGCACCGGAGGCAAACTCATGTCCGAACAGCTTTCGCGTCGTTCGTTTCTGCGCCAGTCCATCACCGTCTCGGCGCTCGGCATCGGAGCCGGCCTGGTCCTGACCGCTTGCGGCAAGAAGTCCGAGGGCGGCGGTGCCACGGGCTGCAACGACACCTCCGGCCTCGCCGAGGCCGACAAGGCCATGCGCACCACCAACGCCTATGTCGAGGCTGCCGCCGACCCGGCCAAGGCCTGCGACAAGTGCCAGCTCTACGTGGCCGCGGCCGCCGGTGCCGCTTGCGGTGGCTGCAACGTCATCAAGGGCCCGATCAACCCCAAGGGCACCTGCAACCTCTTCGCGGCGAAGGCCTAGCCCTTCCTCGCGTCGTTGCGACCAAGAGCGCGCGGTCCGGTTGGACCGCGCGCTCGGTCGTTTTGGCCCGTTCTGCCCGGCAGAGGCGACGTCTGCGGCTATTTGGCGGCGAGCAGGGCCTTGGCCGCTTCTTGGAAGGCCTTGACCTTCTCCGCGTTGATGCCGACCAGCCGCTGGGCGATCTTGCCGTCCCTGCCGACCAGGAACGTCGTCGGCATGCCCTTGACGCCGAACGCACCCATCGAGACGGCCTCGGGGTCGAAGGCGATCTCGAAGCTCGGCTTCACCTCGTCGACGAAGGCCTCGGACTGCGCCCGCCGGGTGTCGACGCCGATCGAGAGGATGCGCAGCCCCGCGGCCTTGTTCTCCTGATAGAAGCGTTCGAGCTCCGGCATCTCGCGGCGGCACGGCCCGCACCACGAGGCGAAGAACGAGACGATGGTCACGTGGCCCTTCAGCCACTCGGCGTCGAGCTTGCGGCCGTCACGGGCGGTCACCTCGAACGGCGGCACCACCTCGCCCTCGGCGCCGTGGTCGGCGTGCTCGGTCACTTCGGCGCCCTGCGGCGGCGCGACGGGCGCGTCGGCGCAGCAGCGGAAGCCCGTGGTCCGGTTGCGGTAGCCTTTGCCGAAGCGGGTCTGCCGAACGAAGCAGGTCGCCTTGGCGCCGTAGCGGAAGTCGCCGCCCGAGAGCATCGCGTCCGCTTCGGCACGTCCGGTCCACTCGGCGACGTTGCCGCTCTGGTCGAAGATTCCGCTGGCCGACCGGCAGTCGCCCTTGCTCCCGGTGGCGACCGGCGCGTCGTCGTTCTTGCCGTCGTCGTGGCAGCGACCGCCGACGTGGAAGGGGCCGTAGGGATAGAGCGAGCCTTCGGGTGCGTCGTCGGTCACGTCACCATCGCCGTCGTCGTCCTTCGGGGCCTGGCCGGCGCAGGCGGTGATCCACTCGAGCTCCGAGCACATCCGCTTGCCCGCCGCGGAGCACGCCGCGTTCGCCTCGAACCAACTCACCTCCGCCGGGGCCACGTCGGCACGAGAGAGCGCCCTGCCCTTGCCGTCGATGCTGGCCTCGTAGGCGTCGATCCAGAAGGCCGGTTCGGCGGCGGTGATCTCGACCATCCCGTGCTGCTGCCGGGCTTGTACCGGCGCAGGCGCCGTGGGCGCGCCCTTGGCCCGCTCGAGCGCGGCGTCGAGGTAGTAGGCGAAGACTTCGGTCGAGACGATGCCCGGCACGAGGTGGCCGTTGACGTAGGTGCGCGGCGTGCCGGCGATCCGGGCGAAGCGTCCGGCCATGCTGTCGGCCTCGGTCTTGCGGTGGGCCACGGCGTCATCGGCCATGCAGGCGTCCCATTGCTTCAGGTCGACGCCGAGCTCGCCGGCCCAGTTGCGCAGGTTCTCGAGGTTCAGCCGGAGCGACTCGCTGTAGATGCGGTCGTGCATCTGCCAGAACTTTCCCTGCAGGCCGGCGCAGTTCGCAGCCTTGGCGGCGTCGCAGGCGTTCGGGTGCATGGTCCCTTTCATCACCTTGTTGCAGCGGTTGTCGAGCGGGAAATGCTTGAAGACCCAGCGGACGCGACCCTCGTAGCGCTTCTTCAGCGGGCTGATGTTCTGCGTCAGGGCGCGGCAATAGCCGCACTCGAAGTCGGCGAATTCGACGACCGTGACCGGCGCGTCCTTCGGCCCGAGGACGAAGTCGTGTTCGGTTACGGGCACTTCGAAGAAGACGCGGCCCTTCTTGCTCACCGCGTCGCCGTAGCGGAAGCCTTCGGGGTGAAGGCGAATCGAGGCGTCGGACGCCGCGGGCGCCGGGCGTTGCTGTGACGCCGCCGCTTCGGCAGACGGTGCCGCGACCGCTGCGCCCGCGCCGCCGACGTCCGCGCTGGCCGCCTCCGCCGGGGCTGCACCGACGGCCGATGCCGCGCCCACTGCCACCTGTGCGCCAGCGAGTTCGGCCTGTGCGGCGGCGATGCGGTCTGCCGTCATGCGCGCCTCGATCTGACGGTAGCCGAGCTGCGTCGCCGCCACGCCGACGAGGGCCGCGACCACGGCGAGCAGCGGCGCCCCGCCGCGCGACGCTTCGGCCAGCGGAATCGAAGACCGCCGCACGCCCCACCAAGCGAGGCCGGCGATGGCGAAATTCGCGGCGTACATGCCGACGCAGAAGAGGCAGAAGCTGCCGATCACCGTCTTCGAGATCGTCGCCAGCCAAAGGCTGTGCAGCAGGACCGGGACGGAGCCGACCGCCAGCAACGCCAACGCCGCGCGCGCCCGTTCGGCGCGACCCATCGCCGCGACCAGGACGACCACGCCGAGGTAGAAGGCTGCGCCCCACAGCGCCAGCGGCGCGCCGAGGACGGTCGAATAGTCGGACGTCTGGACGACGTCGCAGTTGAAACCGTCGCCGAAGTTGCAGGAGCTCTGATACTCGGGGTCGAGCGCCAGCCGCAGCTTGACCAGGACCAAATAGCCGGAGAGGCCCAAGCCTGCCATCGCCGCGGCGACCAGCGCCCCACGTAGGCCCGGGCCGGGCGCGACGCCCGGATGCTCTCGATTCGCCTCTGTCACGACGTCCTCTCCCCTTCGATTCCGCGCCCGCGTGCGGCGCGGCGCCCGGCGTCAGGCTCTCGGCCCTGCGGAAGCGGCCGCGCCGAGCACGACGCGGCGCAGCAGCCGCGCAGACGGCGAGTCCGGCTCTGGCTCGGCAGCACCCTGCCCGACCGCCCGTCGTGCCCACTCCAACTGCGGCTCGCCGGCGCGCATTCCCCAGCCCTCGGCGTGATCCAGGGCGAGGCTCGCGGCCTCTTGTTCTCCGGCGTTGTGCAGCGCGACGACCTGCCAGCAGCACGCCCGGAGGATGCCGTGGCGCCCGCCGGCCTGCTGCGCGAGCTCGGTGGCCCGGGTCGCGAGACCCACCGCAGATTCGCCACGCATCAGCGCCGCGACCAGCGCCAACCACGCCAACTCGGCGCGCGCGGGGCCGGAGCCGACCCGATCGACGACCGCCTGCGCCGCGCCGATGCTCAGCGCCGCCTCCTGCAGCTCACCCCGGAGGATGGCGACCGTCGTCAGCAGGATGCGCGCCTCGAAGGCGCGCACACCGTCGGTGCCGCGCTCAGCGAGCTCCAGCGCGTCGCCGGCGAGGGTCGCGGCGAGGTCGAGCGCTGTGGACTCGGGCCGGTGCAGGGCGATGGTGGCGCGCAGTAGGACCGCCGCGGCCTCTCGGTGTGCATCTCCGATGGCGCGCAGGGCGTCGATCGCGCGGTCGGCAGCGTCGCCAGCGCCGGGATCGTCCGCCGCAGCGCGCGCCTCGGCGTCGGCGAGGAGGACGACGCCCGCGAGGTCGTCGGGTTCGTCCAACGCCCGCAGCGCTGCATAGGCCCGGTCGACGAATGCGCGCGCCTCTTCGCGCCGTTCTTGCCGCAGCGCGGCGGTCGAGAGCAGCGCCAGCGCCTCGGGCGCGTAACCGGGACTGGCCGCGGCCCGTTCGGCCAAGCGGCGCGCTTCTGCGACGTTGCCGTCGGCGAGGTGGCAACGCGCGAGCAGCAAGCGGGCCCGGGCCTGGCCGTCGTCGCTGCCGGCGGCCGAAGCGCTCGGACCGAGGAGCGCCTCGACGCGCGACCGGGGCCCCATCCGCTGGAAGAGCTCGGCGAGCGCGATGCGGGCGGCTTGTGCCGCGGAGCCCGCTGCGTCGCGGGCCACGACTTCGAGCTCGGGCTGGATGCGCTGCAAGCGCCGCAGCGCCTCGCCGCCGCCGTGGCGATCCAGGCGCTGAACCAACTGCGTGGCGGTCTCCTCGACCCAGAAAGCGTGCCGGCCGCGCGCCGCCACGACCTCGGCTTCCGGCGCCACGGCGAGGACCGCGCTGCGCAAGCTCGGCAACACCTCGTAGCGGGCGAGGCCGGCGCCACCGTGTCGCCGCAGCAGGCTGCGGTCGAGCAGCGCTTCCAGGCGTTCGAGCATGCCGTCGCGCTCGCCCTGGTCGGTGCCCGCGACCGCCTCGGCAGCGAGGGTCTCGAAGGGGCCGGCGAAGGTCGAGACGCGGCGCAGCACCGTGGCCAATGGCTCCGGCAAGTCGTCCATCGCCGCGGAGAAATGCGCCGCGAGGTCGCCCCCGCCACGCCGGAGTTGATCGAGCAGGCGATCGACCTCGATCCGATCCAGGCGCGCCGCGGCCAATTCGAGCGCGAGCGGCAGGCCATCGAGCAGCCGAACGATCTCGGCGACGGTCTCGCGTTGCTCCGGCTCGACGCGGAAGCCGGCGCGGGCGCTGCGGGCCCGGGAAAGCAACAGCATCGCGGCTTCGGAGCCCGCCAGGGCGCTGCCCTCCGGCAGCGAGAGCGGCTCGACCTCCAAGGTCGCCTCGCCCTGCCAGCGCAGGCGCTTGCGGCTGGTGACGAGGCAGCGTAGCGACGCGGCACGGGTGAGCCAGCGACCGAGGACGCGACCGAGCGCGTCGGCGACGCCGTCTGCGTTGTCGAGGACCAGCAGGATCTCGTCGCGCGCCAGGATGCGTCCGAGCCGAGCCTCGACCTCGTCCTGCCCGGCGTTGGCGTCGATCGCCAGGGCGCGGGCGATCGACGTCGTCGCGCCGTCGATCCGGTCCACGCCGCCGAGGTCGACCCAGACCACGCGCTCGCCACGCATCGCGCAGCTCTCGGCGTGACGCAGCGCGAGCCGGCTCTTGCCGACGCCGGCCAAGCCGACCAGCACGCGCAGACGCGCCTCGTCTTCTTCGAGCAGTCGCAGCTCGGCGCGCCGGCCGATGAAGACCCCGGCCATCTTCGGCAGCGCGTTGCGCAGCACCGGGATCGCGACCTGCTCGCGCACCTCGTCGACGCTCAGGACGCCGTCGCCCTCGCCCTCGCGCTCGCGCCAGCGCAGCTGGCGTTGCTCCAGCGGCGGCCAGATGGCTCCGGTGTGGCTGCGGACCCAATAGCCCAGCTCGCCACGCAGATCGCCGGGGTGGTGCGCCTGCAGCCACGCCGTGAGCGCGTCGGCCAGCTCGCCCGCCGTCTGGTAGCGCGCCTCGGGCTCCTTGCGCAGCGCTCTGAGGGTGATATCGCCGAGGTTGCCGTCGATCTCGGCCGAGACCAGCGACGGCGGCAGCGGCTCCTCCTCGCAGATCCGCCGCATCACGTCGAACTCGCCGTCGCCGCGGTAGAGCCGCCGCCGGGTGAGCAACTCGTAGAGGACGATGCCGAGCGAGAAGACATCCGCCCTTCGGTCGAGCGGCAGGCCGCGGCATTGCTCCGGCGAGAGATAGCCGAGCTTGCCCTTGACGAGGCCGGACCGCGTGCGGCTCTTGTGGGTCCGGGCGCGCGCGACGCCGAAGTCGGTCACCTTCACGTCGCCATAGCGGGAGATCAGGATGTTCTGCGGACTCACGTCGCGGTGGATGATGTCGAGGCTGCAGCCCGTCAGCGGGTCGACGCGATCGTGGGCGTGGTGCAGCCCCTCGGCCGCCGAAGCGACCACGGCGGCGCAGAGCGGCAAGGGCAGCGGCTTGCCGATCCGCAGCGAGTGGGCGAAGAGCCGGCCGAGGTGCGGCCCGTCGACCAGCTCCATGACCATGAACCACTCGCCGTCGAGCTCGCCCAGATCGAGGACGCTACAGATATTCGGGTGGTGCAGCCGCGCGCCGAGCCGGGCTTCGTCGAGGAACATCGAGACGGCGTCGGGATCACGGGCGGATGCGGCGAGCATGCGCTTGACGGCAACCTCGCGGGTGAACCCCTCGGCACCGACGACGCGCCCGAACCACACCTCCGCCATACCGCCCTCGGCGAATTTTTCGAGCAACTCGTATTGGCCGAGGCGGTCCACCATCGCGTCGCATCCTGGCAAGGGGAGGCAACCTCGCGCAAGCGCCCCCGCGGCCGTGTGGGCGTTGCTGGCGTCGATGGCCGTGCTCGCGGCAGCGCAAAGTGCCTCGGCGGCATCGAGCGGCTCGGCAACAAAGCCCGAAAAGAACGCGCAATCATCCAACGCTACACACCACTTCGCGATCCGATTGCTCGCGACAGAGGCGACCCGCGACGCCTGGATCGCGCGTCAAATCGCGTACGCCAACGATCGCTACGCCGACGTTGGCATCGCGTTTCACCTGCAGGCGAAGGAGAGGCTCGAGCCGGCCTTCCGCGTCCTCGACGGCGCGCAGGCCCGGGACCGGGTCGGCCGCCAAGCGGTGCGCCGCGGCGAGATCCTGTGGGTGGTGCCCGAGCGGTTGGTCGACCTCGACGGCGCGACCCGGCGACGCGGCGTGCACTGGCGAGATCGCGCCGATGCGCGGGGCGAGGATCAGCGACGCCGCTGGATCATCGTCACCGCCGACGCCGATCCCTTCGTCCTGGCGCACGAGCTCGGCCATTTTTTCGGCCTGCCGCACAGCAAGGAAGCGGCCAGCTTCATGAACAAGACGCCGGGGCCGCATCGGCCGCCCCCCGCTTCGCGACGGCTGACGGCACGGGAACGGCGCCGGGTCCTGGCCCGCACCCGCGCGATGCTGCGCAACGGCCGACTCGAAGAACGGCCCGAAGCCGCCGCTAGCCGGTGAATTGGCGCTCGACCAGGCGGCGGTAGAGCCCGTCCTGCTCGACCAACTCGTCGTGCGTGCCGTGCTCCACGACGCGCCCGGCCTCGATGACGGCGACCCGGTCGGCGTCGCGGACGGTCGAGAGGCGGTGCGCGATGACGAAGGCGGTCCGCCCGTGCAGCAGGCGCTCGAGCGCCTCTTTGACGAGGTGCTCGCTCTCGGCGTCGAGGGCGCTGGTCGCCTCGTCGAGGACCAAGATGCGGGGATCGGCGACCAGGGCTCGGGCGATGGCGATGCGCTGCTTCTGCCCGCCGGAGAGGCGCACGCCGCGTTCTCCGACCTCGGTATCGTAGCCATCGGGGAAGGTCTGCACGAAGACGTCGGCGTTGGCGGCGCGCGCGGCGGCCTCGATCGCGGCGTCGTCGGCGTCCGGCCGGCCGTAGCGGATATTCTCCCGCAATGAAGCCGAGAACAGGGTCGGCTCCTGCTCGACGGTCGCGACTTGCCGGCGCAGCCAGCGTGGATCGAGGCTTCGTAGGTCGTGGTCGTCGAGCCGGATGATCCCTTCGTCGGGGTCGTAGAGGCGTGAGAGCAACGCCCGGATGGTCGATTTTCCGGCGCCCGAGGGCCCGACCAGGGCGACGATCTCCCCAGGCTCGGCATGCAGCGTCAGGCCCTGCAGCACCGGCACGTCCGGCCGCGCCGGGTAGCGGAAGCGGACACCGTCGAACGCGACGCGGCCGCGGACCTGGTCCAGCCGCTCACCGCCTTCGGACGGCAGCTCTGGCTCGCGATCGAGGAGTTGGAAGATCCGCTCGGCGGCGCCCGAGGCGCGCATGAAGTCGGCCCAGAGCCCGCCCAGCGCGCCGACGCTGAACGCCAAGGTGAGGGTGTAGAGCACGAACGACGTCAACTCGCCGACGGTCATCACGCCGTCGCTCACCATCCGGCCGCCGGACCAGACCACGACGGCGATCGCGGCGTAGCCACCGAACGAGCTGCCGGCCGAGAAGATCGAGGTCAGCGTCGCTCGGCGACGGGCGAGCCCGAAGGCCTCTTCGATGGCGTGGTTGTAGCGGGTGCGCTCGTAGCGCTCGCCGTCGTTGCTGCGCACGGTCCGGATCGAGGAGATGCTCTCTTCGGCGACCTCGTTGGCCCGGGCGTAGGCGTCGCGGGCGCGGCGGGCCAGTTCGCGGATCCTTCGGCCATAGTAGACCGAGGCGAGGACGATCGGCGGTACGACGACCATCATGACCGACGTGAGCTTCGGCGAGGTCCACGCGAGCAGCACGACGCTGCCCACCGCGGTGGCGGCGAAGCGCAGGCCCATCGAGATGTTGAGGCTGACGGCTGCCTGCAGCGTCTGCGCGTCGGCCGAGAGCCGATTGGTCAAATCGCCGGTGCGGGTCTGGTCGAAGAAGCCGATCTCCTGCTGCAGCACGCGCTCGTAGAGCTGCAAGCGCAGGTTCGAGACGATCCGCTCGCCCGCCACGGTGAAGAGGTAGGAGCGCAAGCCGATCGCCACCGCCTGCACCGCGAAGATCGCGAGGAGAACGCCGGCGGCTTCGTCGACGCGGGAAGCGTTCTTCTCGACGAAGGCGCCGTCCATGATCCAGCTCACCGCCTTCGGAAAAGCGAGGCTGGCGCCGCTGCCGATCAGCAGGAAGAGCGTGCCGAGGGCGAGTCGGCCTTTTTCCGGCTTGGCGAGCCGCACCAAGCGGCTGACCGGGAAGACGCTCGTACGATGCCGCCACAGCGCGAGCTTCTCGCCGATGCCGCGTGGCCCTGCGGTCCGGTCCTGCAGCAACGCCGCCGCGATCTCCGCTCCCGTGCGCGCCATTCAGGCCACCTCCCGGGCACAGCGCATCGCGTTGCGGGCGCTTGCACGGTCGGGTAGAACCGCGGAAAGCGCGGTCACCACGGCATGCGGTGGCCAAATGAGGGAGGCGATGATGGCTGGGATGCGGAACGGCAAGACGTGGATGCGGCTGGCGATGGCGGTCGGAGTCGCTGGGCTCATCGGCTGCTCGGACGACGGTGACAACTCGGACAACGGCAGCGCCCCCTCGCAATATACCGACGTGCAGTTCACCGACGCCGGCGCGTTCTTGCCGCCGAAGCCGACGGTCTCGCTGTGCAACCCCTGCCACGCGACCGTGCAATGCAACGGCAGCCAGGACAAGGACGCGCTCTGTGTCGACTACGGCGACGATGGCGCGTTCTGCGGCGCCGGATGTGCGTCCGACGCGGAGTGCACGGAAGGCTACCGCTGTGCCGACGTCAAGAGCGTCGAGGGCGTGAGCGCGAAACAATGTGTCCGCAAGCCCGACGCCGGCAGCACCGCGCAATTCGGCGCCTGCCCGTGCTCGGACTACGCCGCCGCCAAGGCGATGAGCACGCAATGCGTCGCCACCTTCGAGATCAACGCGGCCGAGAAGGCGTTCTGCCCCGGCACGCGCTACTGCTCGCAGGGTGGGCTGACGGCGTGCTCGGCCGAGCCGCCGAGTGACGAGCGCTGCGACGGCGTCGACAACGACTGCGACGGCCAGACCGACGAAGACACCTGCACCGATGCCCCGGTCTGCCAGAAGGGCGTCTGCCACGTCGCGCTCGGCTGCCAGTACATGCAGACCTCCGGCGCCTGCGACGACGGCAACGCCTGCACCAAGGACGACGCCTGCTTCAACGGCGGCTGCGCCGGCACCACGCTCGACTGTGACGACGGCAAGCCCTGCACCACCGATAGCTGCGCCAAGGCAACCGGCTGCTCCCACACCAACGCCGACGGCGCGCCCTGCGACGACGGCGAGGCCTGCACGGTCGCCGACATCTGCGCCGCCGGCGCCTGCAAGACGGGCAGCCCGAAGGATTGCAACGACGGCAACCCGTGCACCAAGGACCTCTGCCACAAGGCGAGCGGCGATTGCATCAACGACAGCGCGATCACCGATCCGTGCGACGACGGCGACGCCTGCACCGAGGGTGACGCGTGCAAGGACGGCAGCTGCGTCCCCGGGACCGCCAAGGCCTGCGACGACAAGGATCCCTGCACCAAGGACAGCTGCGACGCCGGCACCGGCTGCGTCAACCTGCCGACCAACGTCAGCCCTTGCGACGCCTGAGCTCCAGCAGCGTGACCTTGGCGCCGCCCTGCTCGTAGCGGAGCAGCGGGCGGCCGCGGAGCCCCGCTTCGTGCGCCCTGCCCGAGCCGTCGAGGACCGTGACCAGACCGAGATCTCGGCGTCCCCGGAGCGCGCCGGCGACGCGGCGTAGCGTGGCGTAGGCGTCATCGTCGGTTCGCTTGCCCCACGGCAGGTTGCAGACCAGGTCCGCGCCCGCTGGGGCATCGGCGATGGCGTCGGCGAGGTCACGGACCGCGAGCGCGAGCGGCGGCAGCGAGAGCCGGCCGCGTTGGCTGGCGTCGTTGTGCCGTGCCGCCGCGACGGCGTCGGGATCGCGGTCGCTGCCGAGGTAGGCGCCTCGGCTGGCACCGATGGCGGCGGCTTCGGCCTGCCCGGCCCCCCAGCGACGGCCGGCATCGCACTGGGCGACGGCGAGCGCGCGCGGATCCCGCGGCGGAATCCCGGCGTCGATGGCGCGGGCTTCGAGCAGGATGGTCCCCGCGCCGCAACACGGGTCGAGCAACGCGCCGCCCTCGCGTGGCTGCCAGCCGCTGGCGCGGAGGATCGCCGCGGCGACGGTCTCACGCAGCGAAGCCACGCCGACGTGCTCCCGCCAGCCGCGACGATGCGCCCGGGCGGCCGCCAACTCGACCCGCAGCACGGCTTCGTCGCGGAAGAGGCGCAGGTGGAGCATGGCCACGGCTTCGCGCGCTGCACCGCTGATCTCGGGCGTCCGGCCGCAGGCCCGCACCGCCTCGGCCAAGCGTTCGGTGACCAAGCCGCTGTGGTAGAGCCGCGAGCGGGCGCAAGCGACGTCGACCCGCACCGCGCCTCGCGCCGGCAGCCAGGCGTCGAGCGGAGCCGCAGCCAGGCCCCGGTCCAGGGCGCGGACGTCTCGCGCCGGGAAGGTCGCGATCTGCAGCCGGACCGCTTCGGCGATCCGCGACCAACGCGCGATCTGCAGCGCGACGGCCGGCGTCGTCGTGAGCTGCACGGTGCCACGGCCAGGAGTCGTGGGCCCCGCACCGAGCGCCTTCAACTCCGCCTGCAGCAGACGCTCCAGCCCCGGCGCGCAGACGCAGAGCAGGTCGACGGGGCCGCCGTCGTCGTGACGATACCCGCTCACGCTTGCTCCGACGGGCGAAGCTCCGGCTTGCCCTCGAGGTGGTTGCGGAACATGCGCGTGGTCGGATAGGCGAAGTCGATCGCCGGCTCGGCGTCGAAGGCCAGGAGGATCTCCGCCCACAACGCGTGCGCGCTGCTGCGGCGGGCCCGGGCGCGGCAGAGGTAGCGCACGCTGATCGCCACACCGACGTCGACGACGGCGACCCAGGTGATCGGCGTCAGGTGCTTGTAGTGGATCATATATTGATGCGCACTCTTCCGAATTTGTTGCCGAGCTTCGTCTGCCACCTCGGCGGCGTTGCGCTCCGCGATATCCTGCAGCACAGCCTTGGCGCGGCGCCAATCGGACTCGAACGTCACGACCACGTTCAGCTCGTTCCAGATGTACTCGAAGCCCTGGGTATAGCTGGCGACCGGGTCGTGGAAGACGCGCCCGTTCGGTAGGTGGATGATCCGACCGGTGCTCTGGTCGTCGCGGACCCAATTGCCGATCTCGAGCAAGCTGAAGGTCAACGGCCCGATATCGACGACGTCGCCGGCGATCTCGCCGATCTGGATCCGGTCCCCGACCGCGAAGGGCTGGCGGACCAGGATGAAGATCCAGCCAGCCAAGTTGACGATCGGGTCCCGCAGCGCGATGGCGAGGCCGGCCGATGCGATGCCGAGCCAGGTGCCGATGCCCTTGCTGTCGCTGAGCCAGATCTGCAGCAGGAGCACACCGGCGACCACGCCGATGCCGTAGCTGGCGACCTTGCCGACCTGGTAGCGGCGGGACACCTCCTCCACCGACCGATCCAGCGCGCGCATCACCACGCGCCGCAGCAACAAGGCGGCCAACGCCACGACGAGCGAGGCGAGCAGCCGACTCAGCGGGCCGGGCCCCGCGCCGAACGCGGCCGTCCAGTCCACCGCGCCGAGGGCGTCGCCGGGGAACGAGGGCAAGCTCGGCATCAATCGAGATCCTTCGGGCAAGCCGGAGAGACGCAGCGCAGATCGCCGTCCAAGGTCGGGGCCGCGGGCATCGGCGACACCTTCAGCGCGACGCTGCGCCGAACCGCGCCGTGGGCGACCTCGGGCAACGTCTTGCCGGCGACGGGCAGCTTCACGCTGCGGCGCTCCCAAGGCGTCTCGACCGGCCGGACCTTGCAGCCGCCCTCACCGTCGGCGCGGATGCGGCCGTACCAAGCCTCGCGACCGCCGTTGCCGTAGGATTCGGTCGCGCCGACCCACAGCATGTCGCCCGGCTTGGCGGGAATGGCGGTGGCGGCGCGCACGTCGTCGTATTTGTCGCTGCCGATGCGCTTCATCCAGACGACCTCGCCATCCGCGTCCAGGCGCAAGGCGTAGCCGTCGTCGTAGCCGTCGATCGAGTCGGTGACGCCGAGCATCGTCAGGCCACCCGCGTCTGGCAGCAGCGCGTAGCCGCGTTCCTTGCCGGCGTCGCCGTAGCGGGTGAGCCGCAGCGGATCTCCATTGCCGTCGACGTGGAGCAAGAAGGCGTCGGACTTGATCGCGTCCCAGCCGCGAGAGAAGCCGCTGAGCCAATAGCCGCCGGATCCGTCGGGAGCGATGGCGCGACCTTCGTCGTCTTCCTCGCCGCCGTAGGTGCGAGCCCAGAGCAGTTTGCCCGTCGGATCGAGGCGAAGCAGCCAAACGTCGTCGCGCCCGTTGCCGTAGCTCTCTGTGGCGCCGACGATCACGACCCCGTCGTCTTGCTCGCGCAACAAGCCGAAGCCGGCGTCGCCGTCGACACCGCCGCCCAGGGTCTGCTCCCAGCGCAGCTTTCCGCCGGAATCCAGCGAGAAGACCAGCAGGTTGTGGGTCTTCGGCGCGCCGGGCCCGAAATTGTAGGTCTCGCCGAGGACCACGACGCCGTCGTCGGACGTGACAGTGACGTCGACCGCGGCGTCCCAGCCCGGCCCGCCGACCGCTGCGCTCCAGGCGAGCTGTCCGGTGGGCGTGATCCGGGTGACGAAGACTTCCAGCGCCGACTCGAAGCTCTCCGTATCACCGACGACGACCAAATCGCCACTGCTCAGCCGCCCCAGCGCGACGCCGGCGTCCTTGCCCGCGCCACCGAGGGTCCAACCCGCCACCGGCTGGCCGCATGCGTCGACGCGCAGCAGCCAAGCGTCCCAACTGCCGGCGCCCGCCGATTCGGTCGTCCCAAGCAGCCAGGCGTCGCCGCTCGGATTGACCGAGACGTCGCGGAGCTCGTCCCGCCAAGCGCCGCCGAAGCTGCGGAGCCAGAAGCGCGGTCCGTCGGGATCGGCGAGCTCGCCCTGCCCGGCCGCGTCACCTGCTGCACCACCGCCGCCTGCGCCACTGCCGCCTGCATCAGAGGTCGCCATGCCGTCGGCTCCAGCTCCGGCGTCGGATCGCGGCGGATTCGACTCGGCGCAGGCGAACGTGAGCAAGCAGGTCAGCGTGATCGCGAGGCTTCGCGAGATCATGGGCTCTCCTGGGCTGCGTCGACGTAGACGGTGACGACGCCTCCGTCGCGTTCGACTTCGAGCGTCAACGTGCCGCTGGGTTGGTCGACGCCCGCCGTCACGCCGGCGAAATCGTGCTCGCCCAGGCGACGAAAGTCGACGCCAACGACGCGGTCGCCCTGCTCGAGGCCGGCGCGCGCGGCCGCTGAACCGGGGCGGACCTCGCGCACCACCATCCCGGCGTCGTCTTCGGCCAGGGTGGCGCCGCGCCCGCCCAACGCGACGGTCCGCGCTTGGCCCAACGTGCGCAGGTGGACGTCGAGTTGTTGCTCGCCATGGTCGGCGATGGTCGCGTGGGCGACCTCGACCAGCAGCTCCGGCGCACGAACGTGGAGCGTGCACGTCCCCGGCGGCAGGGCGTCGAACGCGAAGGCGCCGTCCGGACCGAGCTCGGCGAGCCGGGGGGCGTCCTCGCCGCAGCGCAGGTCGAGCCGGGCGCCCTCAACGGCGACGCCGTCCGGCCCGAGCACCCGCCCGACCAGGCGGGCCCCGCCGTCGAGGCGAATCTCCAGATCCGAGCGACGCGCTCCTGCCGCGGCCTCGACGCCGCGGAGCACGCCGGGTGGTGCGCCCTGCTTCTGGCCGCGCAGATCGAAGGTGCCGGGGCGCAGCGGTCCGAGGCGAAAGCGGCCGGCGGCGTCGGTCGGCGTGCGCATCTGGCTCTGGCTGGCGAGGGCGGGACCGTTGGGCCGATTCTCGGCGACCCAGACGGCGGCTCCGGCGACGGCCTGCCCGTCCGCCCCGATGACGCGGCCCTGCAGCCACGCCGGCTCACCCAAGCGCAGGATGGGCTCGGTCCCCGGGAGGAGCTCGACCTCGGCGCTGTCGGCGTGCTGCGGGTGGCCCGCGAGCGCGCGTGCGCCGGTGCCGGCGGGGAGGTCCTGCAGGCGGAAGCTCCCGTCGGGGCCGGCCTGCAGGGTGCGGCGGCGGGCGTCGACGTCGATCCACACGGTCGCGCCGGGCACCGCCTGCCCCGCGGCATCGACGACGCGGCCACCGAGCCCGCGCAGCGGTCGCAGCGCGAAGAGCTGGCTCGGCGCGGCGTGGTCGCGCATCGCCACCTCGACCTCTTCCGCCTCGTGGCCGTCCGCTTCGGCGCGGAAGCGCCACGTCCCGGCCGGTACGCGCTCGACGCGGAACGAGCCATCGGCGCCAGCGCGACCTTCCGGGCCGCCGACGACCCCGACGATCGCCACCCGAGCGCCGGGCAATGGCGCGCCGCCGCGGCTGCGCACGGTCCCACCGAGCACGCCGCCGGGCCCGATCCGGAGCTCGAGGCCGGCGCGCGCTTCGCCGTCGTGTAGGCGCAGCGCGGGCGTGATCGCCGGCGTCCGCTCCGGCAGCCGCGCCTCGACGCGCAGCTCGCCCGGCCAAATGCCCTGCACCGCGAAGCCGCCGGCCTTGTCGGTGTGCGCCGCGGCGGTGATGACGGTCGCCGCCGCGGGCTGGCCGTCGATGCGCAGCGGCGCGAGGTCGTGGATCCGGATCTCGGCGCCGTGAACCGGCGCGAAGCCTTCGAGAACCCTGCCCTGCACGCTGGCCGCTCGCCTCAGCGTGAGCTGCAGCGTGGTGCTCGCCGCCAGCACCCGCGCCGCGAGCCGCGCCGGAGGGGCCGGCAAGGTCGCGGTCGAAGCCGAGACGCGGGCCGGAAATTCGACGTCGCCGCAATCGAAGGCGCCGTCGACGCCGGTCTGCCCGGGCTGGCAGGGCCTCGGCGCACCGCCGCCTTGCTGCACAGTGACCCGCGCGCCGGCGAGCAATCTGCCATCGGGACCGCGGACCACACCACGGACCGGGCCACGCTGCCGGTCCGCGGCGGCCTCGACGTCCGCCTCTTCGACGGGTGGCTCGGCGAGCTCGGCCGGTCGAATCGACGTCGGAGCCTCGACCGCGTCGTCCGCCAGGATCCACTGCACCAGACCGGTCGCGACCAACAACAAGACGACGAGCAGCAGGGTGAGCCTGCGTCCAGCCGGTTTGGTCTTGGCGGGTTTGGATGGGCGGCTGGCAGGCATGGCCTTGGCGTAGCGCGGCGGCTTCGGTCGCGCAAGGGGCCGGGCGATATGTGGCTGCCAATCGCGGGCCAGAGAAAGTCGCAGTTCAGTGAAAATCGCGACTCGGCCGCGGCGGCGACGGCAGGCTCGGCGCAAAGAGCCCATCGGCCACCAAGTGCACGACGCGGACCTCGGCGCCTTCGCTGCGTTGCGCCTGCACCTTGCCGCTCACGCCGAGCAGCGACGCCGAGCGGGCCAACACCCGGTGCTCCTCGTAGACCGAAGACCACAGCACCACGTTGACGAAGCCGGTCTCGTCTTCGAGCGTGAGGAAGGTCGTCCCCTTGGCGGTCCCTGGTCGCTGCCGGGTGATCACCAGGCCGACGAAGCGGGCCCGCTGTCCGTCGCGCTGCCGCCCCAACTCCTCGGCGGTGGGCAAGCCGGCGGCGCGGAGCTGGGGCCGCAGCGGGGCCAGCGGATGCCCCGCGGTGCTGTGGCTGGCAGCGCGATAATCCCAGGCGATGCGATCGAGCGCACCGAGCGCGGCGAAGGTCGGCACCTCCGGCTCCTCGAGGTCGAGCGGCAGGCTGCATTGGCGATCGCGGAGCAGGCCGCGTACCCGCCACAGCGCCCGCCGTCGATCGGACTCCAAGCTGCCGAGCGCCCCGGCTTCGGCCAAAGCGACCAGGGCGTCTTCCCCCAAGCCGGCGCGTCGCATCAGGTCGTCGATGCCGTGAAAGGGTGCGCGCGCGCGGGCGGCGAGGATGCGACGCCTGTCTGCCTCTCGCAGCCCCTTGACCCAGCGCAGCCCCATGCGGATGGCGAACGAGGGCGGATCGAAGCCGGGGTGCGCCACGACTTCGTCCGGCGCCAGGGGATCGAGCAGGCTGCCGTCTTCGCTGTGGCAGACGTCCACCGGGCGAAAGACGATGCCGCGTCGGCTGGCGTCGTCGACCAGGGTCGCCGGCGCGTAGAAGCCCATCGGCCAGGCGTCGAGCAGCGCGGCGGTGAAGATGTCGAGGTGGTGCGCCCGCATCCACGCCGCGGCGTAGCTGATCAGGGCGAAGCTGGCAGCGTGGCTCTCGGGGAAGCCGTATTCGCCGAAGCCGCGGATCTGCTCGAAGACCCGCTCGGCGAATTCCGTCGCGATGCCCTTGTCGACCATCCGCGAGACCAGCCGCTCGCGGTGCGCCTCGATCCTGCCGGAGCGCCGCCAAGCCGCCATGTCGCGGCGCAATTGGTCGGCCTCGCCCGGCGTATAATCGGCCGCGACCACCGCCAGCTTCATCACCTGCTCCTGAAAGAGCGGGACCCCGAGCGTCCGCTCGAGCACGGGCTCCAGGCAGGGGTGTGGGTAGGTGACGGGCTCCTCGCCGGCGCGGCGGCGCAGGTAGGGGTGGACCATGCCGCCGGTGATCGGGCCCGGGCGCACGATGCTCACCTCGATCACCAGGTCGTACCAGGTCTTGGGCAGCAGGCGCGGCAGCATCGCCATCTGCGCCCGACTCTCGATCTGAAAGACGCCCACCGTGTCGGCGCGGCGGATCATCGCGTAGGTCAGCGGGTCGTCGGCCGGGATGCGCGCCATGTCGATCTCGACGGCCTTGTGGCTGCGCAACATGCGGAAGCCCCGGTCGAGCTGCGAGAGCGCGCCGAGGGCGAGCAGATCGACCTTGAACAAGCCGAGCGCCTCGACGTCCTCCTTGTCCCATTGGATCACGGTGCGCCCCGGCATCGCGGCGTTCTCGATCGGGACCAGGCGCCAGACCGGCTCGTGGCCGAGCAAGAAGCCGCCCGGGTGGATCGAGAGGTGGCGCGGCACGTCCTGGATCTCCTGACCGATCTGCATCAGCCAGCGATGCCGCGGCGCCTCCGGGTCGAGCCCGGCCCGCTCCAGCGCGGTGGCGTCAGGGCCGTCGTAGTGATCGACCATCCGCGCCAGCCGATCGAGCGAGGTCTCCGGCAGGCCCAGCGCCTTGCCGACGTCGCGCACCGCCGAGCGGCCCCGGTAGCGGATGATATTGGCGACCATCGCGGCGTGGTCGCGGCCGTAGCGCTCGTAGACCCAAGCGATGACCTCTTCGCGCCGCTCGTGCGCCACGTCGAGGTCGATATCGGGCGGCTCGGCCCGCTCGCGCGAGAGGAAGCGCTCGAAGAGCAGGCCCATCCGCACCGGGTCGACCGCGGTGATGCCGAGGCAATAGCAGACCGCCGAATTCGCCGCCGAGCCGCGGCCCTGGGCCAGGATCCCGCGCTCGCGGCAGACCCCCACGATCTCCGACATGGTCAGGAAGTAGCCGGGGTAATCGAGCTCGTCGATCAGCGCCAACTCACGCTCGAGCTGCGCCGAGACATCGGCCGGAATGAAGCTGTCGTAGCGGGCCCTTGCGCCTTCGAACGTCAAGTGGCGCAGATGCTGCATCGAGGTCCTGCCGTCCGGCAATTCCTCGCTCGGATAGCGATAGCGCAGCGCGCCCATCTCGAATTCCAGCGCCTCGCCGATGGCGAGCGTGCGCCGCACCAGCTCCGGCTCACTGCGGTAGAGCGCGGCGAACGCGGTCGGCGACTTCAGATCGTGCTCGGCGTTGGCCAACAGCAGCCGGCCCGCGGCGTCGAGGGTGGTGCGGTGCCGGATCGCCAACAGCACGTCGCACAGCGGCCGCCGCGCCGGCGTCGCATAGCGCACCTCGCCGCCGGCGACCAGCGGCAGCTCGAAGGCCGCGGCGCGCTCGCGCAGGGTCGCTTCGGCGCGGAGATCCTCGGCCCGGCGGTGGCGGTCCAGCATGGCCACCAGCCGCCTGCCGAAGGCCTCACGCAGCAGCGACGCCTCTTCCTGCGGCGGCGCCGCGCCGTCCCGCAGCAGCGAGCCGGGCCCGCCCCAGACGGCGCGCAGCCCCCCGGCCGCCTCCGCCACCTCCTCCCAGCGCACCAGGCAGCGTCCCTTCGGCGCGCGCCGCCGCCCCAGCGTCAGCAAGCGGCAGAGGTTGGCGTAGCCCTCCCGCGTCTCGGCCAGCAGCCGGATGCTGGAGACCAAGCCGCTCCCCGCCGGCTCCCCGAGCCGTGCCAACGCGATCCGGCCGTCGGTCGCGACGGCGTCGGCGTCCAAGCCGCGGTGGCAGACCGTGACCTCCGCGCCGACCGCCACCGCCACGCCGAGCTCGCGCCCCTTCACCCAAGCCCGCACCGCCCCCGAGACGCTGTCACGGTCGCAGAGCACCAGCTTGCGCAGCCCGAGGTGGTGCGCCGTCTCGACCAACTCGTCCGGCGGGCTCGAGGCTTCGAGCAGGCTGAAGTGCGATTTGACCGAGAGCGGCACGTAGTCCGGGCGCATGGCACCTCCGCCCTCGCTCTACCACCGGCGCGTCGGCAGAATCAAGACATTTGTCTGTATCACTCGCCGACGGGCTGCGGCAGACTCCGCGACCCAACAAGGAGGCAGCCATGAGCTTGAAGGACACCCTCTGCACCCCCGAACTCCGCCCCAGCCTGGTCGACGCGTGCGTCCGCCTGGTCGACGACGAGGTGGCCCGCAAATCCGGCCTCTCCGCCATCGCCATCAAGGGCGCGTTCAAGGTCGTCAAGGCGATCAAGCCCGGCTTCATCCGCGAGATCGTCAATGGTCTCTTCGATGAGTTCGTCGAAGCGCTGGACGGCCACCACCAGCGCTGGGTCGAGGGCGGCAAGTCCGGCTCGTTCGGCGCCTACTTGCAACGCGACACCCGCGGCGTCAGCGACGCCCTGCTCGGCGTGACCGACGCACGGGCCCGCCGGACCTCGATGACCCAGGTCAAGAAGCTCTACGACAAGCTACGCCCCAGCGCGCAGGACCACGTCGCCTCGGCCGTCCCCGGCATGGCGCGCATCCTCGACCCGCACGTCCAGTAGCAAGGGCCCAGGCTTCTAAGCGCGGGCGCCCCAGAGCAGCGGCCCGAACGCCACGACCAGCAACGTCGTCAGCATCACCGCAGCCGGCACGATATAGCGCTCGTAGCGCTGGAAGAACGTGCCCGTCGGCGCGTCGTCTTCGTCCTCGTCGAAGGCCTCGGTCGTCTCGACGACCTGCCGCGTCAGCAGGTGGTTCAGCGCCACCGGCGGCGTGAGGTAGCCGAGCTCGAAGCTCACCAGCGCGACCATCCAGAAGTTCAACGGGTGGATGCCGTTGTCCTTGGCGATCGGGTAGAGCGTGACGCTCACCAGGATGACGGCGCCGTAGGGGTCCATGACCATGCCGATCAGGACCAGCACGAACATCAGGACGGCCATCGCCGAATAGGGCGAGCCCAGATCGTGCGGGAAGAGCTCGATGATCTCGGACCGCTCGATGACGCCGCCGAGGCAGGCCGAGAGCCCCATCAGCATCAGCAGCGCGCCGATATGGGTGCCGGTGTCGAAGAGCGTCGCGCGGGTGGCGCCCGAGAGGTCGACCGGGCCGTCGCCGGTCTTCGCGGCGCGACGGTTGCGGAAGCGATCCCACGGCACCAGCAGCATCATCGCCACCGGCAGCACGTACGGCGCGGTGTGCTCGTCGAGCCCGGCGTCGAGGCCGAAATCGTAGGCCAGCACGACGGCCACAGCGATCACCACGTAGGGCAGCAACCGGCGCATGGCGGCGCCGATCTGGCTCCCGGCTTCGGGATCTGGAGAGATCTTCCACGGCGCGCTGCGGGTCAGCCAGCTCACCAACGCGAAGGCACCGACCGAGAGCCCGAAGACGCGCCAACCCCAGTGGAAGAGCTCGTCGGTGGTGACGTCGAGGTTCAGGCTGGCGACGATGACCACGAGCAGGCACGGCGGCAGCACGACGCCGAGGCTGCCGCTCATCGCGGTGGCTGCGAGCGCCCGCTGCTGCGAGAGCCCGGAGCGACGCAGCTCGGTGAAGATCGTCGCGCCCAGCGCCAGCACCAAGATGCCAGAAGCACCGGAGTAGGCCGTCGGCACAGCGGCGCAGATCACGACGAAGACGGCGAAGAGCTCGGGTGGCATCCGCAGCGGCCGAACCAAGTCGAAGAAGAGCTGCCCCAGGCTGGTGTCGCGCAGCAGCATACCGGTCCAGAGGTAGAGTCCGACCTGGATATAGAGGATCGAGAAGGCCGAGATCTTCTGCAGGTAGATCGCGATGCCCGCCGGGTGATGCTCGACGCCGAAGAAGTAGAGGCCGGAGATCACGGCCATCCACGCGTAGAGCGGGATCGCGGCGATGGCGCGGCCGATGCCGGTCTTGGTCCCCTCGCTGCGGCGCACCGGCAGCGCGAATTGCACCACGTTGATCAGGACCAGGATCGACGTGCCGCCGACCCAGAGCTGCTGCAGCTGGTGGTTGGTGTCCGATGTGATGTCGAGGTTGTAGAACGCCGAGATGCCGACCATCCCGTTGGCGAGGAGCTGCATCGCGGTCGAGACGCGATCCTCGAGCGCGCTCCGCGGGGTACGCAGGGCGATATGGTGGCGTCCGACGGTGGCGATGATCGCCGCGAGCAGCAGCAACGCGACCATGATCAGCGGCATCCACGCGACGCCGCGCTGGTTCACCTCGCCGAGCGCGTGCTCGACGGCACAGAAGCGACGCTGGCTGTCGGTGAGCGTGATATCGGGCGCGAGCGCCGACGCTGCAGCCGCCGCAGCGGCGGGCGTTGGTGCCGAGGCAGGCGCGTCGAGGCCTTCGAGGAGGTCATCGTCGCCGCCGAGGAGGTCATCGTCGCCGCCACCATCGCCCTGCCCTTTCTCGGCCGCCGCAACCCCCGCTGAGGCTTCCCCCGGCCCGTCTGCGGCGCCGGTATCGCTGGCTTCTGCGGCAGGACCCGCCGCCTCCTCGCCAGGTTCGTCGTCGCCGAGGAGCTCGTCGAGCGGGTCCTTCGCCGCTGCACCGCCGGCCTTGGCCGCGTCGTCGCCCTCGCCGAGCAGATCGTCGATCAGCGCGTCGTCGCCGCCCTTCTTTTCCGCGCCATCGCCACCGAGCAGGTCATCGATCAGCGCGTCGTCGCCACCACCCGCAGGCGCCGCCTGCTCCCCTTCGCCACGTGCCGCAGCGGGCGGCGCCGCGGCGGCTTCGGCGGCCGCACGCTCTGCGTTGCAGGCCAAACGCACCTTCGCGTAGCCGGGCCAGAGCTGATCACCCCAGACCAACGAACGCGCGTGCAGGAGTTGCGCGACGCTCAGGCCGAGCGGCAACAAAAGAAGTGCCAGGACGGCGAAGCCGCCGATGCGCCGCGCCATGCCGCTACTCCTCGATGCCTTCGATCAGCTCTTCGTCCCCTGCCGACGGCGCCTCCGGCTTCACCGGCAGCGCCGCGAAGTCGTCGGTGGGACCGCGATGACCTTGCTCGCGGGTCCAGATCCGGTCGGCCTCGTGCGTGGTCAGGACCCGCGCGTAGGCGTCGAGCAGACGCCACTTCGCGGGCGCGGCCTTCGCCTTGACGGCCTCGCCGTGGGCGGTGATGGCCGCGCGCGCGCCCTCTTCGTCGCCGGCACCGGCGAGCGCAATCACCTGCAGCGCGCGAGCCAGGCGGATCCCGACGCCGTCACCGACCTTGGCCGCGGCCTCGAGCGTCACCTTGGGGTCGACATCCTTCGGCCCGCTGCCCGGAACCGTCATCCAGACCGCCGCCTGCAGCGCGTTCGGCACACCCCACCACGCAGCGTCGTCGAGGCATTTCGCGGCACGCGCGACCCGCATCGGGATGGTCATCGGCACGCCCGCGGTGCCACGCGCGCTGCGATCGTGCATCAGCGCCATCATCCCGGCCGAGAGACCGAGCAGGAAGTGCACCCGCTCGTCCTCTTCGATGGTCGGGCAGGCTCCGTCGCCGATGCCCGGCCAACGCGCCTCGGCGCGCTGGAAGGCCCGGTAGAAGCGCGCCGCGGCGTCGCGGTGGGCACGCTCGCTGGCGAGCCGGGCGTCGTTCGCCTCACTGGCTTGTCCCGCCCGCACCGCGCGGGCCTGGCGCAGCTCGGCTTCGCGCGCCACGGCCTCGGCGCACATCCCAGCGCCGACGTAAGAGACCAGCACTGGCAGGTCCGGCCGGTCCGAAACGCGCTCGAACGAAGCAACGAAGCCGGTGAGCGCCCCGCCCATCTGGCACGCCATGCCGATATCGTCGTCGGCCAGCAGGTGCGGGATCATGTGCCGGTCGGCGTAGGAGCTCATCACTCCGCCGGTCTGGCTGTGGAGAAAGCCCGTACATCCGGTCGCGAAGACGAGCGCCGGCAGCGCCAGCAGCGCCACGCTTCGGGTCGGGATCATCGGTGGCCTACTCCTGCTTGTCGGTGCACTCGGCGTCGCTGCTGCCCTTGCAACGAACGCGCTTCATCAGCTTGAGGATCGAGCCGCTGTAGACGCCCTTGTTGCGCAGGGCGACGCGGACATCACGGAACTTGGCGGCGTAGCCCGGCTTGTCGGCGGCGGAGATGTCGATCCAGAGCTTGCCCGGGATCGCGGCCTCGGCCTTCTTCGCCATCTTCAGTCCGGCGTCGAACTGACCAGCCACCCACTCGCGCGACTTCTGACCGACGCCCTCGGGGAGGTCCTTGCTCTTCGCGATCAGCTGGAAGGTGAGCTGCGCCAGCGGGTAGCGGACGATGCCACCCTTGCTGCCCATGCCCTTGGTGAGCTCGAGCGGCTTGACCGCGGTCGCCGGTGAGTAGCAAGCGTCGGCCCGGCCGTTGTTGAAGATGCCAGCGAAGGTGCCGACTTCGGCAGCGACCATCGAGGCGCCGACCACGTCGACCATCGTCCGCGCCGGCTTGTCGTGGGTGAGCGTCGCGATCCGCTTGCCGGCCAGCTTGGCCATCGTGTTGTTGCCCCGGTCGCGGAGCAGCAGGTAGACGGCGCCACCCGGCAGGATGCCGATGGCTTCGTGCTCGCCCTGGGTCACCAACTTGACCGCCTTCGGGCTCGAGAGCGCGCGGATGACCTTCTTCAGCATCGCGTAGTCCGGCAATGCGCCGATCGCCTCGAGGCTGCCGGTGGCCTTGACGAAGGCCCGGGCGCGCAGGCTGGTCAGGACGACGGCTTGGCACTGCCCGGCCTTGAAGTCCTGCGTCGCAACGACTTCGTCGGTGTAGGGCTTGAGCTTGAAGCGCACGCCCCAGCCCAGCGCCGCGGCCTGATACGACTCGGCGAACTTGTAGATATCGCCGTGCGCGCCCGAGGGATCGAAGACGCAGAGGGTCTTGTCGACCGGTTGAGCGCCGGCCAGGGCCGGGAAGAGGAGCGCTGCGAGCAAGAGCGTCGCGGGGCGCTCGAGGAGGTGGACCAGTGCGGCTGCGGGTTGCTTCATCGTGTGGCTCTCCCTGCGTGAAAACGCGTCGTGACCTTATGCTGCCCAACGGACGACGACAAGCAGCGCTTCACCCGCCGCGCGATTCACCCAGCAACGCCGCATAGGGCCGGGCCAGATCGTCACGCCCGACGCGCTGCAAACGCGCGATGGCGTCACGGATCAACCGCCGCGCCGCGCGCCCGTCGCCCTCGATCGAGGCGAGTCGCCCCAACTCGAGCTGCGCCTTCGCGGCGCGGATCTCGTCACCGAAATGCTCGAAACCGGCCAGCGCCGCGCGGAGCTGACGTTGCGCCGCGTCGAAGCGATCGACGTCGATCGCCAGTTGCCCGGCAGCCAGGCGCGCCTTGGCCTCGGCGTGGGAGAGGTGCAGCCGTCGCGCGACCTCGACCGCGTCCTGCAGCGCCCGCATCGCGGTCTCGAGTTGTCGGGCCGAGCGCGCGACTGCAGACAAGCCGACATGCGCGGCGACCGTCTCGACGTCGGGTTCACCGGTGGCGGCCTCCTCGAAGAACGGCGCGGCGCGCGTCGGCGCATTCCGCGCCAGGAGCAACTCACCGCTGGCGCAGGCGACGCAGGCGAGGCCGCGGTCGTCCGAGGCCTCGAGCGCAGCGGCCCTGGCTCGCTCGAGGGTCGCCGCAGCAGAGGTCGGGTCCGAATCGGCCCGCAGCAGCTGCGCCCGGGTCACCGCGACACAGAGCGCAGCCTCGGCGCGATGCGGCACCCGCTCGCCCTGCTGCAGCTCGTCGACGTGCTCGAGAACCCGCGTCCCGACCTCGACGAAATCGGCGTAGCGGCCGGCGACGTCGGTATAGGCCCAGAGCGCCAGCGCGGCTTGGGTCGCCCGCGAAGCGCTGCGCTCGGTGGCCGGCGAGACGCGCAGCGCGCGGTGCAAGACGGCCGAGATATTCGGCAACTCGACACGGAGCGCGCCCATCGCCGATGCGCCATCGGCACCCCGAACCGCCTCGCCGAGTGCGTCGCCCACGCCGACGTAGTGCACGGCGTGGGCGCGTCGGGCGCGCTCGACGTCGCCGCGCTCCAAAAGCCGCTCGCGGGCGAAGGCTCGCGCGTTGCGCACCACCTTCAGCCGCCGGCTGCCCGGCCGCTCGGGTGGCTCGTACCAGGTCACCAGGTTGCGTTGGCGCAGGTTCTCCAACGTCGCCTGGGCATTCTCGACCGGCGGCTCGACCGCGCCGGCGACCGACGTGATTCCGGCCAGATCGAATCCGCCGTGGAACAAGCTCGCCACCGCGAGGACGGCGCGTTCGTCGGGTCCGAGTTGGTCCCAGACCCAGGTCAACGCTGCGCCCAGCGTGTCGTGGTCCAGCACCGGCTTGCGGGTGACGGCGCCGTGCAGCGCGAGCAGGCGGTGGGTCTCTTCCATCGGATCGCCGCCGGCGATCTGCGCCGCCGCCACCAACATCGGCGCCGGCATCGCGCCCAGGGCCCGGAGCAGTGCGTGCAGCGGTGCGCGGAGTTCGCTCGAGATCTTGAAATTGGGCGCGACCTCGCGCGCCGCCTGCAAGAAGAGATCCGCCGCCTCGCTGCCCACCAACACGCTCGACCGCGCCGGCAGATCCATCGGCGGCACCGCGAATTCCTGGCCGACGAAACCGTCGGGAGCATCCGTGGCGGTCAGAATCAGCTCCAGCTCGGGCGCGGTCATGGTCCAGACCTGCAACGCCTCCGCCGCATCGCTGCCGAGACCGTCCGCGCCATCGACGCAGAGGCGCATCGGGCCGCGTCCGGCCAACGCGCGGGACATCGTCACGACGGCGTCGTCCGCGTCGTCGGGGCAGTCGACGCCGAGGATGGTGCCGAGCCGGGCCGCGAGGTGGCCGTGGCCGGTCACGTCTTCGGCCGCACACCACCACACGCCACCGCCGAGGTTGCGGCTGCCCAGCAGCCCGCTGCGCAACGACGCGTCTGCCAATCGGGACTTGCCGACACCGGCCGGCCCCGTCAGCGCGACGACCTGGGTTCCGCTCTCGAACGCGGCCTCGATCTCGCGCAGCAATGCGACGCGTCCAACGATCGGCGTCGTCTCCGGAGAGAGGTTGCTGCGGCGTCCGATCAGGCTCTGCAAGGCGACGAAGCGCGACTCCGAGACCACGTCGCCTCGTCCTGGCCCCTCCTCGTCGTCGACCGGGCCGACGGCGCTGCGCCGGGTGACGCCGCGCAGCGCTTCGGGGCTGTTGCGCCGCAGGACGAGTTCTCCGCCCGGCCGTGCGTCGGTCGTCTCCTGCAGCCGACTCGAGGGGCCACCGGGCGCGTATGCCTGCATCCACTCGGCGATCTCGCGCCGGCCGTCACGGTCCGGGGCGTAGCGATCGAGCCACCACTGCAACGCCCGCGCCATCTCGGCGGCGGAGCCGAAGCGCTCTTCCGGCCGCTTCTCCAGCGCCCGCAGCACGACGAGGTCGAGGCTGGCGCTGACGCGCGAGTCGATCCAAGACGGCGGCCGCGCCACCTCGTGGACGATTCGCTCCATCACCCGGGCATCCGAGGCGTCGGCGTAGAGGCGCGTCATCGTCAGCAGCTCGTAGAGCACGACGCCGAGCGAGAAGACGTCGGTGCGGCGGTCGACCGTGCGGCCGAGGCATTGCTCGGGCGACATATAGTCCAGCGTGCCCTTGCGGATTCCAGGTCGCGTGAGGTGGTTCTGCAGCGTCGCCTTGGCACAGCCGAAGTCGATCAGCTTGACCCGACCATCCCAGGTGATGAGCAGGTTGTCCGGCTTCACGTCGCGATGGATGATCCCCATCGGCTCGCCCTCGACATGTTCGCTGCGTTCGTGCGCGTGGTGCAGCGCGTCGGCCACGTCGAGCACCAATTGCACCGAGCCGACCAGCGGCAGCGGCTGACCGATCGACATCGCGTGATCGAAGATCCGCGCCGCGTCGACGCCGTCGATGCGCTCCATGACCATCGCCCAGCGATCGTCGACCCGTTCGAGGTCGAACATCCGCACGATGCTCGGGTGGTCGAGCTCGGCCAGGACGCGTGCCTCGGTGACGAACATATCGACCATTTCGGGTTGATCGCAGAGGTGGCGATGCAGGCGCTTGATGACCAGGTCCGGCGCGCCGGTCTTCTTGCGCCCGTCGGCGCGGGCAGCGACGAAGACGTCGGCGAATCCGCCGTCGCCGATGCGCTCGTGCAGCACGTAGGGCCCGAAGCGGTCGTCATCGGCGTGGTGCTCCGCGCTCATGCCACCGTCCTCCCCGCTCGTCTCGCAAGGACCGACTCCGCGAGACGATCGGCCACCTTGAGCGCGAGCGCAGCGATCGTGATCTGCGGATTCACCGCGATCGGGGTCGGAAAGAGGCTCGCATCCGCCACATACAATCCTGGCAGGTCGAAGGCCTGTCCGTCGAGGCCCACGACGTCGTGACGCCGGTCGCCGCCCATCCGCGCCGTGCCCATCAGGTGCGGCGTGAACAGCTCGATATCGGGGATGCGCACCCTACCCGGCTGCAGCGCCGCGAGCGCGTCCGGGCTGGTGATCTCGTGCATCCCGGCGATCGGCAGGTAGAGCCGCTCGGCGCCCATCTCGAAGTGCAACTGGCCCAGGGCGCGCAGGCCACGCAGGAATCGCTCGAGATCAGCGGGCTGGATCGAGTAGGTCGGCACCGCCATGCCGAATGGACCGCGGTAGACCCTGCCAGCGGCGGAATCCTCGACCAAGACTCCGGTCAGCACCATGCGGTCGTAGTCCTGCATCGCCCGCCACGCCGCGCGACCCAGGCTCGGGACCGCAGCGGCGACGGCGCCCGGCGGCGCCATATTCTCGGCGAAGACGATGCCGTCATCGTGGAATTCGCGGACCTGGCCCCACTGCGAGACGCCACGCCAGCCGCCGACCGAGAAGGGATAGACCGCGAGGATCTTGGCGTTGGGGTGGGTGACGAAGTTGCGTCCGAGCTGGCGGGACGGCCGGCCGACGCGATGCCGCAGCAGGAGCAAAGGGGTCTGCACGGCGCCGCAAGCGACGACCACGGCGTGTCGCGCACGCACCGAGACCCGCGCGCCGGGTCGCATCGTCGCCGGGTCGATCGCGCGCCCGTGGACGCCGACGCAACGGCCTGCCGCGATCTCCAGCCGCTCGGCGCGCAGCTCGGTCAGCGCGCGGGCGCCGGCCTGCATCGCCCGCGGCATATAGCTGACCAGCGTCGATTGCTTGGCTCCGGTCGGGCAGCCGAGGATGCAGTTGTTCGCGCCGACGCAATGGTCCTGGTTGCGGTGGTTCTTCTGGTGTCGCCAGCCGAGGCGCGCGGCGCCCTCGGCCATGAGCCGGTTGTCGCCGCCGATCGAGTAGTCGGCCTGTGGCGCGGCGCCGAGATCCCGCTCGGCCCGAGCGAACAAGGCGTCGAGCCCCTGCGCGCCGAGTTCCGCCGAGACGGTGCGCTCCCAGGCGCCCAAGACGCTCTCTGGCGGCCGGTAGGTCATGCCGCCGTTGATGACCGTGCTGCCGCCGACGCAACGCCCCTCGGCGTAAAGGAACGTCGAGCGGCCGTAGATGACCGTCGTCCCCGCTTCACGCCAGAGCCGTGGCATCGACTCCGCGAGGTAGGGGTTCATGCTCGAGGTCGGATGCCAGCCACCTTCTTCGAGAAAGACGACGTCGATGCCGGCTTCGGCCAAGGTCGCTCCCGCCGCCGCGCCGCCGGCACCAGTCCCGATCACGACGACGTCGCAATCGAGCTGCTCGCCGTCGCGGTAGTCGGCAGCCCGACGGATCACGGCGCGTCCTCCGGGCCGGCCTCGCCGCCCGCGACGAGGCGCTCGCGCAGGGCGATCCGGGCCCGCATGAACGCGATCGGATCATATCCGATCTGTTGATGAACCGATGGGAGATCATAGTAATTCGTCAAAATGGCGGCACGCAACGCGGTGAGCGCCGTGCGCAACAAGGTCAGCCGGCTGTGCGCGATCCCGTCGAGCACGCCAGCAGCGCGCGCGGGCGCCAAGCCGCCGAGCCGGCGCATGCCGACCCCGCGCCAGATCGGTGCAAGGTCGAAGACGACCAAGAGCAGCAACAGGCCGAAGCGAGAGAGTGGCGCCATGTAGCGCATCGTGCGGCGCAGGCCGAGGCAGATCTCGTCGCGGGTCGCGGCGTCGACCGGAGCGCCGGCTTCTCCGTGCGGCAACATGGCGTCGGCGACGCCGGCGAGCGCGGCCTGCATCCATGAGCCGAGCGGCAGCGGAGTGGCGCGGATCCAGCCGTCGTCGGGATGCCGCTCCAATGTCCCAGGGCGCAGATCACGCCAGGGCTCCGCCGCTGGCTTCGTCATTTCGGCCCACCGAAGGCGTCGTCCGCCGGGTGCAAGAAGCCGCGGCGGCGGAAGAACCAGAGGAAGGCGATGGCCGATCCGACCATCAGCAGCAGCGCCATCGGGTAGCCGTAGGCGAAGCCCAACTCGGGCATATTCCAAGGCGACGCGCTCCGTTCGAAGTTCATGCCGTACAAGCCCGCGATGAACGACATCGGCATGAAGAGCACGCTGATGACCGTGAGCAGGCGCATCGTCTCGTTGGTCCGCTGGCCGACCGCGGAGAGGTGCAGGTCCATCAGGCTGCTGCCGATTTCACGCCAAGAATCCAGCATATCGAGCACCTGGATGGCGTGGTCGTGGCAATCGCGGAGGTAGACGTGCGTCTCCGCCTCGAAAAAGCGCGACTCCTCCCGCAGCAGCGCGCTCATCGCCTCACGCAACGGCCAGAAGCCACGGCGGAGCTGCAGCAGGTCGCGGCGGATCGCATGCAACTCACCGACCACGCCCTGGCTCTGCCCGGCGATGACGCGCTCTTCGATCCTATCCAGCCAGCCGTCGTAGGCCTCCAACATCGGGAAGGCGGAGTCGACGATGGCGTCGAGCAGGGCGTAGGCGAGGTAGTCGGCGCCGAGGCTGCGGATTCGACCGCGGCTGCTGCGCAGGCGCTCGCGGACGCTGCCGAAGACGTCGCCGTCGCGCTCCTGGAAAGACAGCAGCCAGCCCTTGCCGAGGAAGAAGCTGATCTGCTCGCTGTCGAGCTCGCTGGTCGCGGCGTCGCGGCGAAACATGCGCGTGGTGATGAAGTCGTGCGTCTCGTAGCGCTCGACCTTGGCGCGCTGGTGGACGTGCGCCACGTCTTCGAGGGCCAAGACGTGGATATCGTGGGCTGCACCGATGGCGGCGAGGGCCTCGTGGTCGTCGACGCCGACGACGTCGAGCCACCGGACCTGCAGGCCTTCCGCCGCAGCGAGCAGCGCGGGCAGCTCGTCGACGTGCGCTTCCCGCTCGATCATCTGCTCGCCGTCATAGGCCAGCAAGCGAACGATCGCCGCCGCCGCGCCCGAGTCGGCGCGATGCAGCGTGCCGGGCGGCGCACCCGGAGGTGCGCGGCGAAACGCGCGATCCCGCTCCCGCTGCCGCGCGCGTTTGGCCACCTAGGCCTCCCCCTCGTCGTCTTTGCTGCCGCCACGGCCCACCGCCCAGACGGCACCGACGGCGACCACCACCAACAGCCCGAGCAGCGGCAGATCGCCCCCGAGGTCGAAGCGCGACGCGCTCTGCGCTGCCGGCGGCGGGGGCACCGGCGCGACGGCGACCTGCGGCGGCGGGGCGGGCGGAGCCGCAGGGACCGCGGGTCCGGCAGTGGCGGCGGCCCGTTCGATGCTCTGAACCAGCACTTCCGGCTTGTTGGCGAGGTAGAAGAAGGGGTAGCGCGGGTGACCGCTGTTGATCTCGCGGTCGAGGCTGCCGTCCGGGCGGAGGAAGAAGATGCGTGGCACGTAGTTGCCGAGGTCACCGAAGCGCTCGCCGAGCCACGCCGGAGCCTCGTCGTGGTTCTGCAGGACCCAGAGGATCTTCGGCGCGGCCTCGGTCACCGGTCCGGAGACGAACTGTGGCGCGAGGGCACGGCATTTCGGGCACCAATCGGCGTAGACCACCACGCCAATGGCCTTGTTCTCGGCCTTGGCGCGGGCCAGCGCGGTGTCGAAGCCGAGCCAGGCGACGGTCTGTCCCCAGGCGATCGCCTCGGCCGCCACCGCCTGCGCCGCGGTCGCCATCAGCAGGAGCGCGACCGCGCCCGCCAGCATCCATCGTCTCGTGCCCATCATCCGCGGCCTCCTGCTGCGGCGCACGGTAGCCGCTCGGACGGGGCTGTCACAAGGGGCGAGAGCCTGTAGGCTCCGCCCCCCGGGAGGTTCGACGCGATGCGCGAGAACGAAGCGGTACGGCTCGAGCGGCGCGGCGCCGTCCTCATCGTCACCATCGATCGGCCCGCGCGGCGCAACGCCGTCGACGGCCCAACGGCGGCGGCCCTCGCCGATGCCTTCCGCGATTTCGACGTCGACCCCAGCCTCTCGGTCGCGATCCTGACCGGCGCCGGCGGCACCTTCTGCGCGGGCGCGGACCTGCAGGCGCTCGCGGACGGCGGCGCGACCAACCGGGTCGAGGAGGACGGCGACGGCCCGATGGGCCCGACCCGGATGCGGCTCGGCAAGCCGGTGATCGCCGCCATCGCTGGTCACGCCGTGGCGGGCGGCTTGGAATTGGCGCTGTGGTGCGATTTGCGCGTGATCGAGCGCGACGCGACGCTCGGGGTCTTCTGCCGCCGCTGGGGCGTGCCGCTGATCGACGGCGGCACGGTGCGGCTGCCCCGGCTGATCGGCCTCTCCCGCGCCCTCGACCTGATCCTCACCGGCCGACCCGTCGACGCGGAGGAGGCCCTGCGCATCGGCCTGTGCCATCGGATCTGCGACCCCGGCGCGGCAGTCCCGACCGCTTTGGCCCTCGCCGAACAACTCGCCGCCTTCCCGCCATTGGCGCTGCGCGGCGACCGGGACTCGGCCCTGGCGTCGATGGATATGGACTTCGACGCGGCGATGGCCCACGAGTTCCGCGCCGGAATGCCCGCGCTGCGAGCCGAGGCCCGCGCCGGCGCGACCCGCTTTCGCGACGGTGCTGGCCGCCACGGCAGCTTCGAGCAGGACGCCGAAGGGAGCGAGGGACGATGAACGTGCAGGTCCCGCAACGCTCGGTGCTGCCAGCGGACTTCGACGCAGCGCGCTTTCTCGCCGAGGTCGACGCCATCCGCGCCGAACTCGACGCCGGCCGTGGCGAGGCCGACGCGCGACACCTGCGGCAGGTCGAGTGGGTCGCGGCGGGCGCCAGCATCGCCGGCTGGGCCCTCGCGTTCGGCGGTTGGTGGGCCGTCGGCGCCCTCGGCATCGCGCTGGGCCGCTTCGTCCGCTGGACCTGTGTGGCGCACCACGTCCTGCATCGCGGCTACGACGCCGTTCCGGGCCTGCCGCCGCATCGCCAGAGTCGTGGCTTCGCCCGCGGCTGGCGGCGCCTGCTCGACTGGCCGGATTGGATGTTCCCAGCGGCTTGGATTCGCGAGCACAACCAGCTGCACCACTACCGCCTCGGCGAGCTGGCGGACCCCGATCTGGTCGAAGAAAACGCCCGCTTCCTGCAGCCGCGGTGGTTGCCGGTGCCGGCTCGTTTGGTGCTCGTGATGATCGTGATCGCAGGCTGGCGCTGGCTCTATTTCGCGCCGACGGCGATCCGCGCCTGGCAGGAGAGCGAAGCGGGCCAGCTCGAGCCTTCGCCGCGGCCGGAGCGCACCGGCCCGCGGATGTTGCTGCCGTGGGGCCGAAGCGCAGCCGTCTGGACGCGCAGCTACTTGCCTTTCGGCGCGCTCGCCTTCGTCGCCCTGCCCGCCTTGGGCCTGCTCTTCGGTCCGGATGCCGCGCTGAGTGGCCTGCTGGCCTCCTTGCTCGGCGAGTTGATCGCCAATGTCCACAGCTACGCGGTCATCGTGCCGAACCACGCCGGGGATGACCTCTGGCGCTTCGACCAACGTGTCCGTGGCCGCGCGGAGCTGCTGCTGCGCCAGATCGTCGGCTCGGTCGACTTCGCCACCGGCGGCTTTTGGCGCGACCTGATGCACGGCTACCTGAACTACCAGATCGAGCATCACGTCTGGCCCGACCTCTCGATGCTGCAGTTGGCCAAGTCGCAGCCGAAGCTACGGGCCCTGTGCGCCGAGATGGGGATTCCGTACGCGCAGGAGTCGGTTTGGCGTCGCAACGTCCGCCTGATGCGCCTGATGCTCGGCGTCGCCACGATGCGCCGTGCCGACCGCGCGCTCTCCGTGCCGGAGAGCGAGGCTATTGCAGCAGACCCGTCGCGTCCGGCTGCAGCATCGGCGGCAGCTCCCGATCGCCGAGCCGCTGCCGCAGGTTGATCTCGATGGTGCGCGAGAGCGCCGAGAGCGGCAGGTCGCTCGGGTCGTAGCCGAAGGGATCCTCGATCTCGTCGCCGACCGCGTCGAGGCCGTAGAAGGCGTAGCTGATCAGCGCGACCACCAGAGGCGTGAAGTGGCCGACGGTAGAGACGATGCCGAACGGCAGCGTGAGGCAGTAGATGCCGACGATCCGGTGGATGAGGACGGTGTAGGAGAAGGGGATCGGCGTCGCGCGGATGCGCTCGCAGCCACCCTGGATGCCGAGCATCTCGACCAGCGATTGGTCCAAGATGGGCAGGTGCATCGTGTCGACCCAGCCACGGTCCCAGGCCTGCCGATGCGCCTCGCCGAGCCAATGCACGATGGCGAAGGGCCGGTTCTGCTCGTGCAGCAGCGCCTCGACCTCCTCGGGCTCGAGCCACGGACGCAGCGACTCCAGCTCGGTCTCGCCGCGCAGGTGCAGGCGCAGCGCGTGGACGTAGGCGATCTGCCGCCGAACCTGGCGCTCGCGGTGGGCGCGGCAGGCCGCGTCCGGCTCCTGCCCGTGCGGCGCGAGCAGCGTCAGGTGCTGGCGGGCCAGCGTCCGGCTGACGTTGACCAGCCGGCCCCAGAGCTTGCGCCCCTCCCAGAACCGGTCGTAGCTGGTGTTGTTGCGGAAGCCGAGGAAGATGCCGAGCGCCACGGCGATCAAGGTGAACGGCAACGCCGTGAGGTTGGTGTGCAGCAGGTCCCAGGTCAGATGACCGGCGGTGACGAAGGCGGCCAGCGCCGTCGCGAAGAGCACACGGGGCGCGATCTTCGGCAAGACGCTGCCGCGCCAGGTCAGGACCAGATGCAGCCAGGTTCGGTTCTTCGTGATGATCATCGGCGCCTCGCGAGAGCGGTGGATGACAACCGGCGCGGGCAGCGGCGTCAACCAAGGCTTGCGACCCTGCCCCGGCGAGAGCAGGCTCCTGGCGCCCGAGCGTCCGGGCAGGAGCCGCCGCGATGTCCACGCGCCGAGAGCGAAGCATGGTCCCCACGCCCGCCCTGATCGCGCTGATCGCGGCCGCCATCGCCTTGGCGGCGGGATGCAGCGATCCCGAGCTGGAGACCGCGTCCACCGCCGGAGCCGACGCAGGCGCGCAAGGCGCCGAGGACGCACTCTTCGGGGTCGACGGCGCGGCCGACGCGGGCAGTGGCGACGACGGCGCTGCCGCCGCGCCCAGCGACGCGGCGGCTTCGACCGACACCGCGCAGCCGGTCGACGTCGCGCCCGACAGCCAAGCGCCGGAGCTGCTCGGAGCGCCCTACCCGATCGTGCTGGCACACGGCTTCTTCGGCACCGATAGCTTCGCTGGGCTCTCGTTCGCGACCTATTTCTACGGGGTCAAAGCGGATCTCGAGAAGGCCGGCGAGAAGTGGGTGCTCACCCCGGCGGTCGAGCCCTTCCAGAATTCCAAGGTCCGCGGCGAGCAGCTCTGGACCAAGATCGACGCCTTCTTGGCCGAGACCGGCCACGCCAAGGTCGTGATCATCGGCCACTCGCAGGGCGGCCTGGACGCGCGCTACGTCGCCGCGACCCACCCGGACAAGGTCGCCGCGGTGCTGACCTTCGCCACCCCGCACAAGGGCTCGATCGTCGCCGACGCCTCGCTCGGCTTGGTCAACTGGCCCGGCGTGAAGCAGCTGGTCGACGCGTTGATGAGCCTCGCCGGTGTGCAGGTCTGGCACTCGATGACCGGAGAATCGAGCCTCTCTGCGGCGATCGAGCAGCTGACGACGCAGAAGATGGACGCCTTCAACGCCGCCTATCCGAACCAGCCCGGCATCGCCTACTACTCCTTGACCGGACGCAGCGCGCTCGCCTTGGCCGAGAAGGAGTGCAAGCCGGACCTGCTGGTCGACTTCCTGATCCCCTACGAGAAGGTCGTGGATCCGCTCGATCCGATGCTCTGGGCGACCCGCGAGGTGATCGACGGCGGCCTCTTCTCAGCGGTTCCGCACGACGGCTTGGTCCGGGTCGAGGACGCCCGCTGGGGCACCTTCCTCGGCTGCGTGCCGGCAGACCACCTCGACGAGATCGGCCAACTCTTCGGCGACTGGCCGGGCGGCCTGAACAGCTTCGATCACAAGAAGCTCTACCGCGATCTGGTCGGATTCCTCCGCGCTCAGGGCTTCTGAGCCGCCCCGGCGGGATCGAAGGTGCCGTAGCGATCGGGGATCTTGCCGCCCTTCTGCGGGTTGTAGCGGCGGTGAAAGGCTTCGTATTTGCCGGCGAAGAGCTTGGCCTGCCGCCGCATGCCCTTGAGCGTCCCGAGCGGCAGCTTCCGGCTCGCCCGATTCGCCAGCCAGGTCGGCAGCATGCCCCCGGTATCGGCCATGACCTGGTAGGTGACGCGGGTATGGTCGGCGTCGATCCACTCGAGCTTGTAGAAGCCTTCGAGCTTCGGCATCCGCACCGCGTCCTTCACCGGCGGCGCCTCGGCCAGGTTCGCCGAGCGGAAGCGACTCCAGACGGTCTTCTTCGCCAAGTCGACCTCGACCGTGCCGTGGACGACGACGTCGCGGTCACTCACCGGCCACGGCGAGTCCACGCGGTGATAGAGAAAGCGCTCGAACTCGTTCACCTGCTTGAGGACACGACTGACGGTGCAGTTCGCCTGCCAATCGCAATGGCGCGGCGTGTCGTCGAGCACGGCGAGGAGCTGGAAGAGGTTGGCGTTGATGAGTCCGACGCCGCGGAATTCGAGGTAGGGCTTGCCGGGGACGTCGCGCGCCGCGACGTTGATCCCGTCCTCGCGCAGAAGGCGCCTCCAGCCCGCCGCGTCGCACACGTTCGGCACCAGCGAAAGGCCCAAGCCAGCGACGATAACGGCGAGCCAAAGCCGCGGAATGGCGTTGCTAGGCATGATCGCCTCCGATCTTCTCGAGATGATCGCGCAACAGGCCGAGCACCCGCTCGGGTCGCTCCATGAGCACGAAATGCGAGCCGTGCAGGACGTGGAGCTCGGCGCCCGGGATGCGTGCCGCCATCTCCCGCGATTGGTAGCTCGGCGTCAGCGGGTCGTAGCGCCCGGCGATGATCGTGGTCGGCTGCTGTAGCGTCGGCAGCAGGTGGTAGGCCGAGTGTGCGTCCAACTCCTGGAAGAGCCGGAGGTAGTTGGCCGTATTGGTCAGCGTCACGTCGCGCATATATTGCCGCAGCCCGAGCGTCCGCAGCGAGGTCCGCCACGGCATCACCCGCTTGCGCACCGCGAATGCGGCCTCCGCCGGCGTCCGGGCCACCGCACGCAGCACCGCCATCGCCGGCGGATGCTCGATGAAGGTCTCCATCCCGCGGTGCCACAGGGTGTGCGGGATCGGCAGGCGCAGCAGCGGCTGCCACGCGGTGGAGAAGACCTGGCCGTAGGTGCCGTTGATCAGCACGAGGCTGCGCACGCGCTCTGGCCGGCGGGCAGCCAACTCCAGGCTCACCTGCACGCCCATCGACCAGCCCACCGCGTGCGCCGAGGCGATCCCCTCGGCGTCGAGGATCGCGGCGGCATCGGCGGCGTGCGAGGGAACGCCGAGCGCCCCGGGATTGGCCGGTGTCGCGGACTCGAAGAGCCCTCTGTAGTCCCAACTGATGCAGCGGTACCGCTTCGAAAGGTCGTCGATCAGGCCGAGCCAGGAGTAGAGGCGGCCGCCGAGGCCATTTGCCAACAGCAACGTCTCGGGGCCGTCGCCGACGACCTCGTAGTGCAGCCGCGTGCCGTCCGCGGCCTGCGCTTCGCCGCGTCGGAGCTTGGCGAAGACCTGCTCGTAGGGCTGGACGAAGCCGCGACTCGGCGCGAACGACGTCATGCCGACACCGCCCGCAAGTCCTCCTCACGGATGCCGAGCAGATAGAGTACGGCGTCGAGGTTCTTCTGGTTGATCGCCGTATCTGCCGCCTCTTGCACGACCTTCTTCGCGTTGAACGCGATGCCGAGGCCGGCGCGGTCGAGCATGTCGAGATCGTTGGCGCCGTCGCCGATCGCGATCACCGCCTCGAGGCTGATCCGCTCGGCCTGCGCCATGCTCTCGAGCAGGTCGGCCTTGCGGGCACGGTCGACCACCGGGCCGATGACGCGCCCGGTCAGCACGCCGTCCTCGACCTCGAGGTGGTTGGCGAAGGCGTAGTCCAGGCCGAGCTTCTGCCGCAGTGGCTCGGCGACCTGGATGAAGCCGCCCGAGACGACCGCGGTCTTGTAGCCGAGCCGCTTCAGCGCGCCGACGAAATGCTCTGCACCCGGCGTGAACTCGATCCGCTCGAGCACGTCGCGGAAGACCGACTCCGGCGCGCCGGCGAGCAGCGCACAGCGCCGTTTCAGCGACTCGCCGAAGGGCAACTCACCCTGCATCGCGCGTTCGGTGACCTGGCTGACTTCGTCGTAGACGCCGTGCAAGCGTGCCAACTCGTCGATGACCTCTTGCTGGATCAGCGTCGAGTCCATGTCCATCACGACCAGGCGCTTGCTGCGCCGGAGCAGGCTCTCTCGCTGCAGCGCGATATCACAGGGCAAGCGCCGCTCGATCTCGAGCAGCCGCGTCTTCAGCGTCCGCGCGTCGGCGCCCTCGTCGCCCGAAACCAACAACTCGATGCTGGAGAGCCGCCCCTCGGAGAGCCGCTCGATGCGATCGATGTTGAAGCCGGTCTGCGCGACCGCAGCAGCCGCCGCACCCAGGACGCCAGCGCCGACGCCGGGCGCGACCAGCGTGATGGCGAAGCGCCTCCGGCCGGCTTGCGGGGTATGATCGCGGACCGGATCGACCACGTCTAGGTCGAGATCGAGACCGAGCTCCCGGGTCTTCCACAGCAATTCCTTGAGCACCGGGTGGCTGCCCATGGCGTCGAGGCAGACCAGGAAGTGCAGGATCAGGCGGCCGTGGACGACGACCTGCTCGACGTCGAGCAGCTCGGCGCTGGCGTCGTCGAGGATCTTCGCGATCTCTGCGGTGATGCCGGGCTTGTCGATGCCCGTCACCGTGATCAGCAGCGCCTCGCGGTCGGTCGTGGTCACGGGGGCGGTCTCGGTTCGGGTCGGGTTTGCGGCAGCCTTGGCCATGGTCGGACTCCCCAGCCGCGGTGATGCGGCGCGGCCGGAGGATGGCAGAGGAGGCGGCCTCAATGCCAGAGCCCGAGCGAGAGCGACGTATTGCGGTAGTGCGGCGCGAGGTCCCACACCACGCCGATCCGCCAGTCCAGCCACAGGCTCAGCCGCACGTCCGCGCCACCGGTCCAATGCACACGGCCGCGGGTCGAGGTGAAGCGGCTCGGCTCGAAATAGCTCCCGGTGCGCACCCGCAGCCGACGCTCGAGCACTTCGGATTCCGCGCCGATCCGCGGGCTGAAGCTGATGTGCTCGCCGGAGACGTCGGTCACGCCGCGCAAATATCCGAGCACACCCTGGCCGCGATCGACCGGCCCCGTGATCGCGAGATCGGTCGCGACGATCACCGGCGGCCCCTTCCAGCGCAGCCGCGGCGGCGCCATCTCGCCGAAGGTCGCCGGCCGGTTGCCGGCGTGGCCAACCAGCTGCCAGACGGCGCCCAAGGTCAGACCGCCGCCGATGTCGATCGACGTCGGCACCGCACGCTCGCCGAGCTTGGTCACCGGCTCTCCGCCGAAGCTCTCCGCCCGGGCCTGCGTCATCCTCACCGGCAGCTGCACCGTCGCGCCGAGTCGGAATCGGCGTCCGTGCGGTGCCCAGAGCACGCCGAAGGTGCGTGGCGCGACCGCGCTGGCGAAATCGACGGCGCCTCCGCCCTCGCCGATCTGCGCGATCCGGCCGGTGCCGATGGCGATCAAGGTCCCGACGACCCATTCTCCGCGCCCGAATGCCCAACCGAGCCCGATCGCGCCGTAGGCCGCGCCCTGCGTATAGCCGCGCAGATCGCCTCCATCATCCGGCGCCTCGAGGTCGTAGTTCGTCTCGAGCACATGGATCGCCACACCAAGCCGACCAAAGGACAGCCGCAGGCCGAATTGCGTCGCCGAGCCGGATGCCGCCGAGCTCGCGCTCGGCGAGCGATCGAGCTGAATCTCGCCGCCGAGGGTCTGCAGACGGGAGAAGCCGAAATCCAAGTCGAACCATTCGTCGGCGAAGGCGGACGAGCGGACGGCAACCGCCGCCGGGTTCATCAATTGCCCGTCGACGCCCTCCGCAATCGCGGCATAGGCCCCACCGAGACCGACAACCCGAGAGCCGCTGACCAAAGGTCCGACGAAATAGTCGAGCCGCGCCTGGGTGCTGCCTTTGGGCGCCGCGTCGGCAGCGGAGGGGATCATGGCGACGAGGGCGACGAAGGCGACGAAGGCGACGAGGGCAGCGACGAGGCCGGCACCCAGCGTTGGTGGCTCCATCCGGCGCCGGTCCCGTTTGCGCGGCGCGGCGGTTTTCTCGAAGGCAGCTTGTCTCTGGGCGGCGTCCATCCGCGCAACATAGCGGCGTCGGCCCGCGGCGGAAATGCGTGGACGCTCCGCCACCCTTGCGGCACACTCCCGGCCCCCGCCGGTCGCGCACGCCATTGCTCGGTGCAATCGGGGGGTTCGGTTGCGTCGATTGACATCGATCACGCGATCGCTAGGCTCCGACCCGAAACAGGACCAAGCTGGTCCGGTTTATCGACAGGAACGCCATGGTCGCCTCTCCAACCCCCAATCCGGCAAAGCCCTCGGCCTCGCGCGAGACGATCGACGCGATCGCAGGGCAAGGCTATGACGCCGGCTTCTTTACCGATATCGAGGCGGACGCCGCGCCACCCGGCCTCGACGAGTCGATCGTCCGCTTCATCTCCGCGAAGAAGAACGAGCCGGAGTGGCTGCTCGCTTGGCGACTGCAAGCGTTCGCGCTCTGGCAGAAGATGGACGAGCCGCGCTGGGCGCACGTCGACTATCCGCCGGTCGACTTCCAAGCGATCAGTTACTACTCCGCACCCAAGGCCCTCACGAGCAAGAAGCTCGAGGACCTCGACCCGGAAGAGCGCGCGCAATACGACGAGTTGATGCGCACCTACGAGCGCCTCGGGGTTCCGGTCAACGAGCGCGGCAAGCTCGCCGGCAACGAGATCGGCGTGGCAGTCGACGCCGTTTTCGACTCCGTCAGCGTGATCACCACGTTCAAGGAAAACCTCACCCGCGCGGGCGTCATCTTCTGTTCGCTCTCCGAGGCGGTGCGCGAGCATCCCGAGCTGGTCCGCAAGCACCTGGGCTCGGTCGTCCCGGCCACCGACAACTACTACGCCGCGCTGAACGCCGCGGTCTTCTCCGACGGCAGCTTCGTCTACATCCCCAAGGGCGTGCGCTGCCCGATGGAGCTCTCGACCTACTTCCGGATCAACGCCAAGGGCACCGGGCAGTTCGAGCGCACGCTGATCGTCGCAGAGGACCAGAGCTACGTCTCCTACCTCGAGGGCTGCACCGCTCCGCGCCGCGACGAGAATCAACTCCACGCCGCCGTGGTCGAACTGGTCGCGCACGACGACGCCGAGATCAAATATTCCACGGTGCAGAACTGGTACCCGGGCGACGCCGAGGGCAAGGGCGGCATCTACAATTTCGTGACCAAGCGAGGCCTCTGCAAAGGTCGCGGCTCGAAGATCTCGTGGACGCAGGTCGAGACCGGCTCGGCGATCACCTGGAAATACCCGTCGTGCATCCTCAAGGGCGACGACTCGATCGGCGAGTTCTACTCGGTCGCGCTCTCGAATCGCCGCCAGCAGGCCGATACCGGCACCAAGATGATCCACCTCGGCCGCAACACGCGCTCGACCATCGTCAGCAAGGGGATCAGCGCCGGTCACGGCCTGCAGACCTACCGCGGCCAGGTCCGCATCGCGAAGGCAGCCGAGGGCGCGCGCAACTACACCGCGTGCGACTCGCTGCTCATCGGCAGCACCTGCACCGCAGACACCGTGCCCTATATCGAGGTTGCGAACGCGACAGCCTCGGTCGAGCACGAAGCGTCGACCAGCCGGATCAGCGAGGAGCAGCTCTTCTACCTGATGCAGCGCGGCCTGAGCCAGGAAGACGCGGTCTCCATGATCGTCAACGGCTTCTGCAAAGACGTCTTCCGCGTGCTGCCCATGGAATTCGCCGTCGAGGCGCAAAAATTGTTGGACGTGAGCCTCGAAGGCTCGGTCGGTTGAGCGAAAGGAGCAAAGGGATGTTGACGATCGAGAACCTGCACGTCGAAGTCGACGGCAAGGCCATTCTCAAGGGGCTCTCGCTGACGGTTCCGGCCGGCGAGGTCCACGCGATCATGGGTCCGAACGGCTCCGGCAAGAGCACGCTCTCCTACGTCCTCGCGGGCAAGGAGGGCTACGTGGTCACCGCCGGCTCGATCCGGATAGGCGATTTCGACCTGCTCGAGATGAGCGTCGACGAGCGCGCCCAGGCGGGCGTCTTCCTCGCCTTCCAATATCCGGTCGAAGTTCCGGGCGTGAACAACAAGGTCTTCCTCCGCCACGCCCTCAACGCCAAGCGCAAGGCCGCCGGCCAGCCCGAGCTCGACGCCGTCTCGTTCATCAAGCTGCTGAACGAGAAGCTGGCGCTGGTCGGGATGAGCAAGGAGCTCGCCGGCCGCGAGCTGAACAGCGGCTACTCCGGCGGCGAGAAGAAGAAGAACGAGATCCTGCAGATGGCGATGCTCGACCCGAAGCTGGCGATCCTCGACGAGATCGACTCCGGCCTCGACATCGACGCCCTCAAGGCCGTAGCGGCGGGCGTCAACGCGCTGCGTTCGCCGCAGCGCTCGATGCTGCTGATCACCCACTACCAGCGCCTGCTCGACGCCATCGCGCCGGATCACGTGCACGTCCTGCTCGACGGCCGGATCGTCCACGCCGGCGGCCCCGAGCTCGCGCTGGAGCTCGAGGAGCGCGGCTACGACTGGCTCCGGGCCGCGTGAGGTGGTGGCGATGACGACCTCCTCCCTGCTCAAGGACGCCCCGGCATTCGCGAAGCTGGCCGAGCGCGCCCGCGCGACGATCGCGACGCACGGCTGGCCGACCTCCCGCCTGGAAGGCTTCCGCTACACCAGCCTGCGCGGCGTGGCGGAGCTCGCCTCGGACGACGCCCCGCCTCTGGATGCCTACAGCGTCGACGGCAGCAGCGGCGATGTGCGCATCGAGCCCTTGGCGACGGCCCTGCAACGCGACGACGTGGCGGCGGACTTCGGTTCGGTCGCCGAGATCGACACCGCCGAGGCCGCGCTGGTCGCGTTCAACACCGACGCCGTCCAGGGTGGCCTCGTCATCGACGTCGCGGCCGGTGCCGACGCGACCCTCGCGCTCTCGCTCGGCGGCGCACGCTGGCCGCGCCTGCTGATCCGGGTCGGCCGCGGGGCCCGACTGCGGCTGCGCGAGAGGTGGACCGACCCCGCCACGCTCACCGCACCGGTGACCGAAATTCGGCTCTCGGACGCGGCCGTCTGCGAGCATCTGGTGCTGCAGGACGCGCCGACCGATCGCCGCATCCTCGCCACGGTCGCGGTCGACGTCGGTCGCGACGCGCGCTACGAGGCGCACGTGGTCCAGCTCGGCGCTGCGCTCGGCCGGATCGCCCTGCCCGTCGCGCTGCGTGGCGACGGCTCGCATTGTTCGCTCTCGGGCCTGCTCGCCGGCGCCGGCACGCAGCACCTCGATGCCCACGTCGTGGTCGACCACATCGGCCAGCACACCCGCAGCGAGCAGCACTTCAAGGGCCTATTCGGCGACGCGGCCAGTGGCGTCTTCCGCGGCAACGTCCGCATCGCCCGTGAGGCGCGTTTCGCCGACGCGCAGCAGATGAACCGCAACCTCCTGCTGAGCGAGCGGGCCCGCGCCCACGCCAAACCGCAGCTCGAGATCGACAACGAGGACGTCAAGGCGAGCCACGGTGCGACCGTTGGTCAGCTCGACGCCAACCAGCTCTTCTATCTGCGCTCGCGCGGCATCCCGGAGTCGGTCGCCCGCGACCTGCTCGTCCAAGCCTTCGCCGACGAGATCGTCGCCGCGTTGCCCGACGCCGCGCTGGCGGAGACGGTGCGCGGGGTGCTGCGCGGTCGACTCGCCGTCGCCGCAGAGGTGCACGCGTAATGGGCTTGGACCTGCAAGCGATCCGTGCTTCGGTCCCCGCGTTGGCGCAGCAGATCCACGGCAAGCCGCTCGTCTACCTCGACAACGGCGCGACGGCGCTGAAGCCGCAGCCGGTGATCGACGCCCTGCTCGGCTACTACGCCGGCTATTCGGCGAACGTCCACCGTGGCGTGCATACCCTCTCGGTGCGCGCCACCGAGGCGCTCGAGGCGGCCCGACGCGACGTCGCCGCACACCTCTGCGTGCAGGACGATTGCGAGATCATCTTCACCCGCGGCACGACCGAGTCGATCAACCTGGTCGCGCAGACGTGGGCCCGCCGCACGCTGGTGGCCGGTGACGAGATCGTCGTCTCCGCGATGGAACACCACAGCAATATCGTGCCGTGGCAGCTCGTGGCCGCCGAGACCGGCGCCGTCGTCCGGGTCCTACCGATGGACGACCGCGGCGTGCTCGATCTCACGGCTGCCGCCGAGATCATCGGCGACAAGACCCGACTGCTCGCGGTGGTCGCGGTGAGCAATGCCCTCGGCACGGTCAATCCGGTCCGCAAACTCGCCGCGATGGCCCGCGCGGTCGGCGCCAAGGTTCTGGTCGACGGAGCCCAAGCGGTGCCGCACGGTGCGGTCGACGTCCACGCCTACGACGCCGATTTCTTCGCCTTCTCCGGCCACAAGACCTACGGACCGACTGGAATCGGCGTGCTCTGGGGCCGTCGCGAGGCGCTGGAAGCTTGCGGCACCTGGCACGGCGGCGGCGACATGATCCGCTCGGTTTCGTTCGAAGGCACGACCTTCGCCGAGCTACCGGCCCGCCTCGAAGCAGGCACCCCGCACATCGCAGGCGCGATCGGCCTCGGCGCCGCGTTGCGCTGGATGCAATCCCTCGACCTCGACGCGATCGCCGCGCACGAGGCCGACTTGCTCGCCTATGGGCACGCGCTGCTGCGCGAGATTCCTGGGCTTCGGCCAATCGGCGAGGCCCCGCAGAAGGCTGGCGTGATGAGCTTCGTCGTCGACGGGGTCCACCCGAACGACGTCGGAACGCTGCTCGACGGCTACGGCATCGCGGTCCGCACCGGGCATCATTGCGCCGAGCCGGCGATGCGTCGCCTCGGCATCAGCGGCACGATCCGCGCCAGCCTCGCCGTCTACAACACGACGGAAGACCTCGACCGCCTGGCCGAGGCCCTCCGCCGTGCGTTGCGATTGCTAGGCGCCTGAGAGCACCGCGCGGCAGACGTCGGCACGCGACACGGTGCCGACCAGCTTGCCATTCACATCGACCACCGGGAGACGGCGGATCTGCTTCGAGATCATGATCGAAGCGGCCTTGAGGATCTTGTCGTCGGGACGCATCACCACCGGGCTGTGGATGATCAAGTCGTCGATCGACTGGCGCGCGAGCGTCTTGCCCTTGTCGACGAAGATCTCGAGTGCCTCGTTGAGCGATCCCGAATTGGTCATGATCTCGTCGAAACGCGGCAGCGTGGCCCGGATCAGATCACCTTCGGAGAGCACTCCGACGAAGTGGTTGGCGTCGTCGACGACCATCAGATCGCTGGCACCGGTGAGGCTCACGATCTCCGCAGCGCGCTGCATGTCCGAGCCGACGCCGATCCGTGTCGCGTTGAGGCTCATGATGTCCCGAATCAGCATCTCGTCTCCTTGTACGGGTCGGCCCTCGTGGGCCGCTCAACCCGGCGAGCGTTGCGGCGGCAAGCTAGCACGTCGTCCCGCCCTTGTCGCGCCATCCGGTGACTTGTCGAGCCTACCCGCTCGGGGCTAGGCTGCCAGCGCGAAAGCCGCGGAGGGGGGCGCCAGTATGTCGGTCAAGAAGCGCTTCTTCACGCGTCACCCGATCGCGCTGCGCGTCCGTGTTCGAACGCCGAGCGGTTGGACAGAGATGTCGACCGTGGACGTTTCTCGGCGCGGCGTCTTCCTTCGCACCGACGAACCACTCGACGAACGACGCATCGCGCAGCTTCGCATCAGCATGCCGAGCGGCAAGGAGCTCGACGCGATGGGCCACGTCCGGCGTGTCGTCCGCGAAGAGACGGACGGCCTCGGAGGCATGGGCATCGAATTCTTCGTGATGTCGAAAGAGGCAGAGGACGAATGGGACCGCTTCGTCTTGGAACAGAGCCGTCGACCCTCGAGCGCAGCAACGGTGGTCCCCGGAGTGGACGGCTCGAGTTCGACGCCGCCCTCGATCGTGCTCGAAGATTCGAAGAACGCCCACACGATGAGCGACCTGCTGGTCATGGAATTGCCCGTCATTCGCGAGACCATCGACGCGCCGCTACCTGCCGCGCGTCGCCCTTCCAATATCGTCAACGAGCCGACGGCCCTGGCGTTGGACGGCAAGATGGGGCGCGACACCAACCAAGCGCTGAAAGTCATCGCAGACAAGCGCGACGAGCACAGCCGATTCGTCGCCGATGTCTTGGCCGAGACCGAAGCAGCGGCCGATTCGCCGCTGCCAGCGCAAGGCGTCGAGATCCACGTGCGGCGCTCCTCGGGCAACGCCCCCCCAGCTTCGCTCTTCGACGACCTCGGCGACGTCACGAGCACGCCTCCGCCGATCCCCGATGACGACTTCGCGCCGTGGTCCAACCCGACGCCGAGCGAGGACGACAGGCCCGCGCCGCGGTCGTCGCCGCCGCGACCGCTTCCACCGGCGCCGAGCGCGATCAGTGGACGCAGCGCCGCGGTGGCGTCGAACCGGGGCCTGGCTGAGCGCGAGCAACTCTTCGACAGCCGAGCGACCTTGGCCGAATCCGACCCAATCCCGACTGTGGCGACCCACGCCAGAAGGGCCGAGCCCGCGCCCGCGCCCGCGCCCGCAGAACGGTCCCGACTCGACCCTCCGAGCAAGCCACGGCTCTCCCGCCCAGCTCCGCCGCAGCGCGCAGCGGTCCGCAGCGACGCGGTGCGCGGTCCGGCAACGGCGGCTGCGCCCGAGAAGCGTGAAGTGCCGCACAACGAGGCCCCGAAGCGCGCCGCGCCAGCAATCAGCGAGGACGCGCCTCGGCAGGGGGACGGCCCGACAGTGGGACCAGACGGCCCCGGCCTCTTCATCACCGTTCGCCCGGGAGACGTCGAGCATCTGCGGCAATTCATCGACCGTCGACTGCGCCTTGCCAGCGTCTTCTTGCGCTCGAACGTGCCATGCGCCCCCGGGCAGCCGGTCGACGTTGCTGTCGTCCACCCGGAGTCGGATGCCGAGGTCCTGGTCAGTGGCACCGTCGCCCGCGTCATCCGTGGCGAGACGCGCGAAGAGAACGGCTTCCTGCTCCGCTTCGACGAGGTCGACGGCGACGTGAAAGCGAGCCTGGTCCACTTCGTCAACACTGGCCATCCGGAGGTCCGCGCGCCGACGGCGATGGCCGAGGCCGCGATCGATGACCTGCGTCAGGCTGCCGAGGACGAGCCCGAGTCCAGCGCGGCATGGATGGCGTACGGCTGGACGCTGCTTGCCGAATCCGAGAATCCGGTCGACGCGGTCGAGGCGTTCCAACGGGCGTTGATGGTCGCGCCCGACCTGCCCGCGATCCACGACGCGATCGCGCTGGCCTATGCGCTGAGCGGCGATACGCCGAAAGCCTACGCCTTCATTCGCTCGAGCCGGCAGCTCCATGAAGAGTCCGACACATGAGGCGCTTCGGCGCGCTGCCCCCCACTTCGATCGCCGCATTGGCCGTCGCCCTCGGCTGTGCCGCGCCGCAGCAAGCGACGCCGGTGCGATCGCCATCCCAGCCGCCACACATCGCCGACGAGACGGGAGACGCCGAAGTCGCCTCTGCATTGCAGCGAGAGCGCGCGCAGCTTCCGCCCGCGGTCGCTGCGGCCTGCTCGAGCGACAATGCTTGGCACCCGGCGCTCTCGGCTGCGGCCCGTGCCGCGGCCACCGAGATCATCGACGCGCTACCCGGCGCCGGCGTCGAGGTCCCCGCTGCCCGACGAGGCGACGCCATCGACGTCGTCCGCAAGCGCGTGTTCTGGTCTGTGGTGCGCAACCTGCTCATCGGCGCGCGGCTGCACAACGTCGGCGTCTTCGTCGTGCCGGGCCGCACGACGGCCGACGGCCAGCCGCTGCGGATCTACCGCTCGGCCTTCACGCCGAACCCCGGCGCACAGGGCTCGTGCGTCCACGCCCTGCTCGCGTCCGCTGGCGTGCGCCATATCGTCAACCTCTACGCCGGGCCGATGACGACGCAAGACCTCGAGGACGAAGAGCGGCGCGCCGTCACCGCCGCCGGCGGCACCTACGCCAATGCCCGCGACGATGCTCGCGCCGCAAACTGGCGTGAGCATGCCCGGGAAGGCGGCGCAGACCGCGAGGCGATGCTGGCCGTCGCCGCGATCATCCGCGACCAGATCCTACGCCCCGCCGGCACCGCGCCGCGCGGCCACGTCCAGATTCACTGTGGCGGCGGCATGCACCGCACCGGGATGGTGATGGGCGTCGTCGAGCGCTGCCTCGGTGGCGAGTCGATGCCGGCGATCTCCGCGCGCTACAAGGCCCACGTCGGCTGGCGCAGCGCGCAGGACCCAGGCGGCTTCGAAGCCCAGAATATCGCCTTCATCCGCGACTTCGACTGCAGCCTGCTCGGGACCAAGCCCCGTTCATAGCTCGATGGCATAGACGAAGCTGGCCCGTGGCGCGCGGAGCCAGCGCTCACGGATGGTCTCGCGCAAGGTGGCGTGGGCGCCCTTGTCCTGCGTCCACGGCCCGACCAGGCGCTCGGCGGCGGCGCGATCGCCCTTCGCCTTCACGCCGAGCACGTCTTTCGCCAGCCCTTCGGCGGCGGCCGGCAGCTTCGTCAGGTCGACCTCGAAGCAGCCCTTGTCCGTCCCATTGGCGGCGGTCGCATCGGCCTTCCACTGCATCGCGCCACCGGCGATCAGCCGTCCGAGCTGCACCGAGGCGAGCTGCGGATAGGGCTTCGGCTTGCCCTCTGGGGTTCGCATCCCCTGCGCGATTTGGCCGAAGAGCCAGACGATATCGTGGCCAAAGGCGCGTGCGCCGAGCTTGCCGTCGATGGTCCCCCGGCCCTGCAGCCATGCGTTGAGGTGCAGCGCGAGCGTCTGCGCCTTCAGCTCCTCGAGCGTCGAGGAGAGCGGCCCACCGAAGAGGACGTCGTCACCCTCGGCGACGTTGCGACCGGGTCCCTTGACCTTGTACGAGCCGTTCGGGCCGAGGTTGTGCGCCGCCTCGTGCAGCACCGTGCCGAGCAGCGCGGCGCCGGCCTCGTCGTCGCCCGGCAGCGCGACGTCGGGCGCACAGAGCAGCGACTCTGCCTGAGCGCGACGACGGACCAGGCTATCCGGATCACGGTAGAGGTTGGCCATGGCGACGGTCCGCCCCCGGCTCTCGGCGGCGACCGGGCCGAAATTCGGCAGGCTCTGGCCGACAGTCGCCCCCAACGCGCTGCGGCTGTCGCCCGCGTTGAGGATGATCGCGATGAATTCCGGCAGGTGAAACGCGACGTCGCGCGCGGCATACGGCGCGCCGGCGAGGCGGGCGACCTCGGCCTCGAGCGCCTCACGCAGCGGCGCGAGCTTGCGCTTCCAGAACAACCCGGACCTGTCGATGCGGGCGAAGCTCATGTGGTAGCCGGCCTTGCGACTACACGGCTCGAAATAGGTCTCATCGGGACCAACGCGGAGATAGAAGGCCGAATTCTCGCCGTTCATCGCCGCCCACGCGGCGTCCGCCGCGAACCAATCACCGGTGCGGAAGGCCTTCGCCGCCGCAGCCAGATAGGCCCCGAGCGCGGCCTCTTGGCTGGGTAGCTCCTGCGCAGCGGCGTCCAGCTCGCGCGCGATGGCCTCGTGCTCGTCCGGCCACGCCTCGTGGTACGGCACCGCGCGCAGGTTGCCCTTGGCGTCGGCAACCAGGGTCACGAACGGCGCGAGGAGCGCATCGGCGTCCTTGCGGGCGGCGATCTGGTCACAGAAGCGAGGCTCGGCCTGCAGCGGCGCAGGGTAGAGGCCGGAGCGACGTGGCGGCCGGCTTGGCAGCGCATTGCAGTTCGGGTCGGACTCCGTACCCGGCGCCTCGCACCATGGCCCTTGGTTGCGCCAGAACAGCGCCCGCGAGACCAGATCGGCACGGTCGATGGTCCGCTCCTGCGCGAAGACGCCGCGCTGCCGGGCGTAGAGCGACTCGACATGACGGCTGACCCGCAGCATCCGCTCGGCGAGCTTGCGCTCGTGTGCCGGGGCGCGACGAAAATCGCTATAGACCAAGGTCGGTTGGCCCTGTTCGAGCTCGCGCAGAACGGCTTGCCGACGCTCGCTCTCCTTCACGTCGAGGCCCTCGCTCGGCAGCCCGTCGCGGGCGAAGCGCTGCACGCGGCGGAGCGTGACGTCGAACGCCGGAGCGAAGCGGCCGCGGCGGAACCAATCGTCGCGGCGCGGCTTGCCGGGCCCGGTCAGGACGACCAACTCGTCGGTGTCGAGGTTGCCGTCGCCGTCGTCGTCGGCCCGCCAGAACAGCGGCTCGGCGAGCGCGGCGATCTTGCGGTTGAAGACCTCCCGGCGCAGCCCGATCGCGACGTCCGGCGTCGGACGCCCGGCACGCGGGCCGGCGCTGGCCGACGTGGCCGTCGCCGCGAGCGGCACCGGCTGCGCGACGGCAGCGGCGGGCGGCGCTGGTGGCGGTGCGGCGGCGGGTGGAGCCGGCGATTTGCAGCCGCCGAGCGCGACCAGCGGTGCGCAGAGCGAGGCCAAGAGCGAAACACGCGGTGATGGCTGCAGCGCAGCACGACCGACGAGAGCAGCAAGACGCATGGAATCTCCGAGAACGGGAACGGGAACGGTGCGCGCTAGGTGCTGCGCATCCACAAATAGGCGAGCGCGAACGCGCCGAGAAAGAGGATACCCAGCCACGAGAGCAGGCGCATCGCGCGGCCGGGGCGTAGCGCAGGGGGCACTTCGACGGCCGTCGCGGCGCGGTGGTTGAGCCACGCCAACACCGGGGCAGAGAGGAAGGAGAGCGTCGTCGCGAGGTCGACCAGCGCCGCCAACGTCTTCAGCAAGAGCGCGAGGACGAAAAGGCTGCCGATCGCCAAGACGACCAACGCGCTCCAATAGGCCCGCCGCCCTTCGCCCTGCTCGAGGTCCAGTTCACCCGCCTGCTCGGCGCGGCCGAAGCGCTGCACCAGGACGGCGATCGCCCGTGGGAAGCCGTCGACGACCGTCAGCGTGGTCGAGAGCATCACGGCGAACGCAGCGCCGCCGATCAGCGGTGCCGACCACGCGCCGAGTGTGCCGGCGTAGAGCGAGACGATCTGCGCTGCGAAGCCGCCGGCCGAGGCTGCCGGCGCGACGCCCTTGCCGAACATCACCGCGGCGCCGAGCAGCACGAAGCAGACAGCCAACAGCGCCGTGCCGATGTAGCCGATATCGAAGTCCAGCAGGACCGCCCGGACGTCCATCGCCGCGCTCTTGCTGCCGCCCGTCGCGTCCCGCTTGGCCAGGGTCCAGAGCGATTGCCAGACGGCGATATCGACCGCGGAGGGCATCCAGCCGACCAGCGCCGCGGCGAAAGCGAAGTCGGCCCGCGTCCACTGCGCGAGATCGGGCCAAAACGAGGCCTGGGCAAAGTCGATCCTGGGCAACGCGAGGGCTGCCGCTGCCACGGTCGAGACCGTGAGCACGGCGACGACGACCTTGATCACCCGATCGAGCCAAGCGAAGCGGCCGACGGCGAGCAGCCCGCCGCATGCCGCGAGCAGGACCGCCGAGAGGGCGATCGGATGGCCCTGCACGCCCAGAAGCAGACCCAGCAAGCCGGCGGTGACCACCGTCACCGCAGCCGTGACGGTGAACATGGTGCCGAGCGTCAGCAGCGCGTAGAGCCCGAGGACCAGCTTGCCCTGCCGCCGGTAGCCTTCGAGCAGGGACGTCCCGGTCGCCGCTGCGTAGTGCGATCCGAAGCGGAACGCCGGATATTTCAGAAGATTGGCCAGCAACACGACGCCGATCAGGCCCAATCCGTAGCCTGCGCCGGCGCGGGTACTCTGCACCTGGTGACTGACGCCGACGGCGGCACCGGCGAAGAGCAATCCCGGCCCGAACGACTTCCAGAAGCTGCGACGAACTCCCTGCATGGGCGGAGCTTGAACCAGCGCCTCGCCCTTGACCAGTCGGGGCCCACCGTGGCACGCCCGCGGCCGCACGCCGCTCCCCGGCGCACGTCACGAGGCGCACATGCCGCACGCCGCCGAACGCACCTTCGTCCCTGTCCGCATCGCGCTGCTCACCGTCAGCGACACCCGTAGCCTGGCCGAGGACCGCTCGGGCGACCTGCTGCAGCAGCGCGTCACGGACGCCGGTCATCACCTCGCCGCGCGCGTGCTGCTCCGCGACGACCGCGCCGAGATCGAGGCCCAGCTCCGCGCCTGGGTCGCCGATCATGCTGTCGACGTGGTCATTTGCACCGGCGGCACCGGACTCACTGGCCGCGACAGCACGCCGGAGGCGTTCGCCGCGGTGATCGAGAAGGAGATCCCCGGCTTCGGCGAGCTCTTTCGCTGGCTCAGCTTCGCCAAGATCGGCACGTCGACGATCCAGAGTCGCGCGCTCGGCGGCCTCGCCAGCGCCACGTTCCTCTTCGCCCTGCCCGGCTCGACCTCGGCCTGCCGCGACGGCTGGGATGAGATCCTGGTCCACCAACTCGATGCGCGGACCCGCCCCTGCAACCTGATCGAGCTGATGCCGCGGCTGCTCGAGCGCTAGCGTCGAGGCTAGAGGATATACGCCTCGAGCTGCGGGTCCTCGAGCACGTCGCCGAGGCCCTGCCGGACCATCGTGGCGTCGATCTCGACCGTCTCCCCGCCGCGCGTCGGCGCGTCGAAGGAGAGCGGCTCGAGCAGGCGTTCGAGCACCGTGTGCAGCCGCCGCGCGCCGATATTCTCCTGCCGCGCGTTCACGTCCGCAGCGACCTTCGCGATCTCGCCGACGGCGGCGTCGGAGAAGCGCAGCGTGACCCCCTCGGTCGCCAGCAGCGCCTCGGCCTGCCGCAGCAACGACGACTCGGGCTCGTGCAAGATCCGCTCGAAGTCCGCGGCACCGAGACTGTCGAGTTCGACCCGGACCGGGAAGCGGCCTTGCAGCTCGGGGATCAGGTCCGAGACGGCGCTGACGTGGAAGGCGCCCGCGGCGATGAAGAGCACGTGATCGGTGCGGACCGCGCCGTGCTTGGTCTGCACCGTGCTGCCCTCGACGATCGGCAGCAGGTCGCGCTGCACGCCTTCGCGGCTGACGTCGGGGCCATGACCACGACCGCCGCCGGCGACCTTGTCGATCTCGTCGAGGAAGACGATCCCGTCGTTCTGCGCTCGGTCGAGCGCTTCGGCGACGACCTTGTCGCGATCGACCAAGCCCTCGGCCGCTTCCGCCTCGAAGCGACGACGCGCTTCGGCGATGGTCATCTTCTTCCGCTCGGTCTTGCGCGGCATCAGCGCGCCGAGCTGCCGCTCGATCTGCGCCCCAATCTCCTCCATGCCGGAGCCGGCGAAGATCTGCGCCATCGGCGGGGTCGGGCTCGCCTGCAGCTCCACTTCGACCTCGCGCTCGTCGAGGTGGCCATCCTCCAGCAGGCGTCGCACCTTCGCTCTTCGCTCGTCGATCTCGGCGAGCTCGGTCGCCGGGCGCTTGCCCAACAGGAGGTCGAGGATCTTCTCGTCGGCCTGGGCCCGTGCGCGGGCCTCGTTGGCTTGCCGCGCTTCGGCCTCGACCATCCCGATCGCGACCTCGACCAGATCCCGAACGATCGACTCGACGTCACGCCCGACGTAGCCGACCTCGGTGAACTTCGAGGCCTCGACCTTGACGAAGGGCGCGCCGGCGAGCTTGGCCAAGCGACGCGCGATCTCGGTCTTTCCGACGCCCGTGGGGCCGATCAGCAGGATATTGCGCGGCGCGATGTCGTCGGCCAACGCAGGGTCGACTTGGCGCCGACGCCAACGGTTGCGCAGGGCGACGGCGACGGCGCGCTTGGCCTTGGTCTGGCCGACGATGTGCCGGTCCAGCTCGACGACGACTTCCGCCGGGGTGAGGGCTGCGCTCATGTTGTCTCCGTCAGGCTTTCGACCACGATGTTCCGGTTGGTGTAGATGCAGATATCGGCGGCGATGCCCATCGCCTCGCGGGCGATCGCCTCGACATCGAGCGTGCTGTGGGCGACCAGGGCCCGCGCAGCTGCCTCAGCGTAGCGACCGCCGGAACCGATCGCCGCGACGCCCCCCGCCAGCTCGCCCGCGTGATTGCGGACCGGATCAGGCTCGAGCACGTCACCGGAGCCGGAAATCAGCAGCGTCTCTTCCGTGTCGGCGACGAGCAGCATCGCCTCGAGCCGTCGCAGCGCCCGCTCGGTGCGCCATTCCCGGGCCAACTCGACCGCGGCGCGGCGCAGCTGGCCGTGGGCCTTGAGCCGCGCCTCGAAGCGCTCGAAGAGGGTGAAGGCGTCCGCGGTCGAGCCGGCGAATCCGGCGACGACCCGGCCGTCGTGCAGGCGGCGAATCTTGCGCGCCGTGCCTTTGACCACGGCGTCGCCGAGCGTGACCTGACCGTCGCCCGCCAGCGTGACGGAGCTGCCGCGCCGCACGGCAAGGATCGTGGTGGCGTGCATGGTCGGGCCGCGCCCCTGTTCTGCGTACATCTCTGCTCCTCTGCGGGCCGCAGGCACGGGCGCCGGCGTCCGAGCGGCAACAAAGGACGGGACCGCGAACGGTCAAGCGACCACCGCCCTGCCCGCCTCCATTGATGCGGCTCGCTCACGGCGCTACGCTCCCGCCGCCGCGGCTCACGCGACACCGACGGAGGTCTCAATGGCCCTCTCCACGCCTGCATTTTCCCGCCACGACCACTTCGAGGATCGACACATCGGTCCACGAGAAGCCGACCTCGCGACGATGTTCGAGGTCGTCGGCGTCGACTCTTTGGATGCGCTCCTGCAGCGGGTCATGCCGGACGCGATCCGCACCGACCGCCCGCTGGCGATCCCGGAAGCCGCGTCGGAGGCCACGGCGCTCGAGGAACTGCGGGCGCTCGCGGCCGCCAACCGCGCGCTGCGGAGCTTCTACGGCCAGGGCTATCACGGCACCCGGACGCCGCCAGTGATCCGTCGCAACATCCTGGAAAACCCGGGCTGGTACACGCAATACACGCCGTATCAAGCAGAGATCTCGCAGGGCCGCTTGGAGATGCTGCTCAACTTCCAGACGCTCGTCGCCGACCTCTGTGGCCTGCCGGTCGCCGGCGCGAGCCTGCTCGACGAGGCCACCGCCGCGGCTGAAGCCATGGCGATGATGCTCCGCGCCGCGCCACCGAAATCGGCCGCGCGCACGCTGCTGCTCGACGCCGCGCTGCATCCGCAGACGATCGCCGTGATCCGCACCCGAGCGGACGGCCTCGGCGTCGCGGTGGAGGTCGCGGAGCCGGAGACATGGAAGATCGACGCGGCTGTCTTCGGCGCGGTGCTCGCGACGCCGACCACCGACGGCCGGATCCGCGCCGTCGAGCCCGTCGCTGCCGCCCTGCACGAGGCAGGCGCGTTGCTGACCGTCGCGACCGACCCGCTGGCCCTCGTGGTGCAGCGTGCGCCCGGCGCCGCTGGAGCCGACATCGTCATCGGCTCGATGCAGCGCTTCGGCGTCCCCATGGGCTACGGCGGCCCGCACGCCGGCTTCCTCGCCTGCAGCGACGCGCTCAAGCGCCAACTCCCCGGACGGCTGATCGGCGTCTCGGTCGACCGCCACGGCAACCGGGCGCTGCGCATGGCGCTGCAGACGCGCGAACAGCACATCCGGCGCAACAAGGCGACCAGCAATATTTGCACCGCACAGGTCCTGCTCGCGATCGTGGCGGTCGCCTACGCGATGTACCACGGGCCGGCGGGCCTGACGGCGATCGCCTCGCGCATCCAACGCCTGACGGTCGCCCTGCGCTCCGCGCTCGAGCGCGCCGGCCATCGCGTCCAGTCCGGTGCGATCTTCGACACCGTCCGGGTCTGGCCCCGCGGCGGCGACGCCGGGACCCGCGTCGGCGAGGCGCTACGTCGTGGCCTGCTGCTGCGCGACGGCGGCGACGGCTCGGTCCTGATCAGCCTCGACGAGACGGTCGAATCTGCTGATATCGACGCGATCCTCGCCGTATTCGACGCCAGCCGATCGGCCTTCGACACCAGCGCAGCGTCCGGCCCTGGCGCGACGGATCTGCCCGCCGGCCGCGACGCCCCGCTGCTGCCGCAGGAGTGCTTCCACGTCTGCCACAGTGAGACGGACATGCTCCGCCTGCTGGCGCGGCTCCAAAGCCGCGACCTGAGCCTGGTCCAGGCGATGATCCCACTCGGCTCCTGCACGATGAAGCTCAACGCGACGGCCGAGATGGAGCCGATCACCTGGGCCGGGTTCGCCGACGTCCACCCCTTCGCGCCGGCACAGGCGACCAAGGGCTACCGTGCGCTGCTCGACCAGCTCTCGGCGTGGCTCTGCGACATCACCGGATTCGCCGCGTGCAGCATGCAGCCCAACGCCGGCAGCCAGGGCGAGTACGCTGGCTTGCTCTCCATCGTCGGCTACCACCGCGCGCGTGGCGAAGGCCATCGCGACGTCTGCCTGATCCCGACCTCGGCGCACGGAACCAACCCGGCGAGCGCGGTGATGGCCGGCCTGCGCGTGATCGCTGTGCAATGCGACGATCACGGCAACGTCGACCTCGACGATCTCCGTGCCAAATGCGAAGCCAACGCCGAGACGCTCGCTGCCGTCATGGTCACCTATCCGTCGACCCACGGCGTCTTCGAATCGGGGATCCGGACCATCTGCGAGGTCGTGCATCAGCATGGCGGCCAGGTCTACATGGACGGCGCCAACATGAACGCGATGGTCGGGCTCGCCCGGCCGGGCGAGATCGGCGCCGACGTCTGTCACCTCAACCTGCACAAGACCTTTTGCATCCCGCACGGCGGCGGCGGCCCGGGCATGGGCCCGATCTGTGTCGCAGCGCACCTGCAGCCCTACCTGCCCGGCCACCCCGCGACCCACGCCGACGCGCCGGTCGGGGCGGTCTCGGCGGCCCCCTACGGAAGCCCAGGAATCTTGCCGATCCCGTGGGCCTATATCCGCATGATGGGACCCGACGGGCTGCGCCGGGCGACCGCAATGGCGATCCTCTCGGCCAACTACATCGCCGCGCGCCTCGCGCCGCACTATCCGATCCTCTTCCGTGGCGAGCACGGGCTGTGCGCCCATGAGTGCATCCTCGACCTGCGGCCTTTGAAGAAGACATCTGGCGTGACGGTCGACGACGTCGCCAAGCGCCTCATCGACTACGGTTTCCACGCCCCGACGATGTCTTGGCCGGTGGCGGGGACGCTGATGATCGAGCCGACCGAGAGCGAGCCGCGCGCAGAGCTCGACCGCTTCTGTGACGCGATGATCGCCATCCGCGCAGAGATCGAGCAGGTCGAGGCCGGCACCTGGCCCGCCGACGACAACCCGCTCTGCAACGCGCCGCATACCGCTGCGGAGGTCACGGCGTCCACCTGGGAGCACCCCTACAGCCGTGAGATCGCGGCTTTCCCGAGCCCGGAGACCGCCGCTGCGAAGTTCTGGCCGGCGGTCGCCCGGGTCGACAATGCCTATGGCGATCGCCACCTCGTCTGCACCTGCCCGACGGTGGAAGAGCTCGCCACCGAGGAGACCGCATGAAGCCCAATCGCCTTCCCGCCCGGCCCGAATTTTCGTCCGGCCCCTGCGCCAAGCGTCCCGGCTGGACACTCGACGCGCTGAGCAAGGCCTTCCTCGGTCGCAGCCATCGCCACAAGACCGGCAAGGCGCGACTCGCCGAGGTCATCGATCGCAGCCGCGCGCTGCTGCACATGCCGGAGGACTGGGTCCTCGCCATCGTCCCGGCGTCCGATACCGGCGCGGTCGAGATGGCGATGTGGTCGATGCTCGGCGCCCGTGGCGTCGATCTCTTCGCCTGGGAATCCTTCGGCAGCGGCTGGATCACGGACGTGACCAAGCAACTCAAGCTCGCCGATGCGCGGACCTTCGTCGCCGAATACGGCGCCCTGCCGGACTTTTCGGTCGTCGACGGCAGCCGCGACGTCGTCTTCACCTGGAACGGCACGACCGGCGGCGCCCGCGTGCCCAACGCCGATTTCGTGCCGCTCGAGCGCGAGGGCGTGGTCATCTGCGACGCGACCAGCGCCGCCTTCGCGATGCGGCTCGACTGGGCACGACTCGATGTCGTGACGTGGTCCTGGCAGAAGGTCCTCGGTGGTGAGGCGGCCCACGGCATGCTCGCGCTCTCGCCGCGCGCGGTGGCCCGATTGGAGTCGTTCACGCCGGCGCGGCCGCTGCCGAAAATTTTCCGCATGACCAAGGGCGGCAAGCTGAACGGCGATCTCTTCCGCGGCAGCACCATCAATACGCCGTCGATGCTCGCGGTCGAAGACGCGCTCGACGGGCTGCGATGGGCCGAGTCGATCGGCGGCCTCGACGCGCTCGTCGCCCGCACCGAGGCCAACCTCAGCACCGTCGCGGCGTGGATCGACGGCAACCCGCGCTACCGCTTCCTGGCCCCCGAGCCGGCGCAGCGCTCGTCGACCAGCATCTGCCTGGTCTTCGCCGATCCGGCGGTCGTCTCGACCTCGGCCGACGAGCAGCGCGCGCTGCAGAAGAAGATCGTCGCGTTGTTGGAGCAGAACGGCGCCGGCTACGACCTCGGCGCCTACCGCGACGCGCCTCCAGGGCTGCGCATCTGGGGCGGCAGCACGGTCGAGCAGCAAGACATCGAAGCGCTGCTGCCGTGGCTCGATTGGGCCCACGACCAGGCCCTGGGCCGCTGAACGAGCGAATTCAGGCCCCAACCGCCGCGCCGGCGACGTCGGCCAGGCGACGCGCGAAGGCCGCCACGTCACGCGGCCGCTCGCCCAACGCGATCAGCGATTGATCGACCAAGAGCTCCGCGATCTCGACGATCTGCTGCTGCTCGGCATCCTCGGCGAACATCGCCGCCAAGCGCTTGATGAGCGCGTGGTTGGCGTTGAGCTCGAGGGTCCGCTTGCGCTCGGGGGCTGCCTCGCCCATGGCGCGCAGCATCCGCTCGACTGCGGGAGGCGGGGCGTCCGGGCCCGCGACCAGGCACGCGGCCGAGCCACGCAAGCGCTGGCTGACGCGGACGTCGGCCACCGACTCCTCGAGCCGCTCCTTCAGCGCCGCGACCAACGCCTCGAGCTGGCCCTCGTCCGCCGCGGTGGCCTTGTCGTCGGCGGCCGAATCGGCCTCGCTGACCTCGCCGCCAATCGAAGCGGGATCGATGCTCGGATCCGCCGCATCCTTGATCTCGAAGCCCTTGAGCTTCGGCATGTTGATCAGCGCCACGTGATCGATCGGATCGGTCAGCAGCAGCACCTCGACGGCGCGCTCGCGGAAGATCTCGAGGTGCGGCGAGTTCCGCAGCGTCGCGAGGTCGTCGCCGACGAGGTAGTAGAGCGCCTCCTGCCCGGACTGCATCCGCTCGGCGATCTCCTCCAGGCTCGACCAGCCATCCCCATGGGTGGTGCGGAAGAGCAGCGACGGCTCGAGCCGGTCCTGCTGGTTCGGCTCGTAATGGAAGGCCTCCTTCAGCACCGGGCCGACCTCGGACCAGACCTTCTCCCAGGTCTCGCGCTCTTCCTTCGCGAAAACGCCGAAGCGGTCGAGCAGCTTCTTCACCAGGACCTTGCGGATCGCGCCGATCCGCCGGTCTTCCTGCACCATCTCGCGGGAGACGTTGAGCGGCAGGTCCGGGCTGTCGACGAGGCCCCGGACGAAGCGGAGGTATTCCGGCAGCAGCTCGCGGCATTGGTCCATGACGAAGACGTTGCGGACGTAGAGCGAGAGCCCGCGCCGGCCCTCCCGCGCGTAGAGGTCCGCCGGCGCGCGCTCGGCCAGGTAGAGCAGCGCGGTGAAGCTGTGCATGCCCTCGACAGAGAAGTGCACATGGTCGACGGGCTTGTTCCAATCGTGGGTGAGGTGCCGGTAGAACTCGGCGTGCTCATCGGCGGTGATCTCTTTCGGATCACGGGCCCAGAGCGGCTTCTGCCGATTCAACGTCTCACGCTCCACACCGGGATCGGCGCTCACGGCCTCGTCCCCACCTTGCTCGGTGTCGGCCTCCGGCTCCTTGCGCGTCTCCAGGACGATCGGGAAGGTGACGTAGTCGCTGTGCCGGCGGACGACGTCACGCAGGACCCATGCCTGCGAGAAATCCTTCCATTCGTCGTCGCTTTCGCCCGCCTTCTTCAGCCAGAGCGTGATGGTCGTTCCGCGCGAACCAGCGGCGGTCCGCTCGATCTCGTAGCTGCCGTCGCCGGCGCTGGTCCACCGCACGCCGTGGTCGGCGTCGTGACGGGTCGTGCGCAGCTCGACCTTGTCGGCCACGATGAACGCCGAGTAGAAGCCAATGCCGAACCGACCGATCAGCGCCATATCGCCGGACTTCTGCGCCTCCTCGAGGCGACGGACGAATTCTGCGGTGCCGGAGCGGGCGATGGTGCCGATATTCTCGATCACCTCGTCGTAGGTCATGCCGATGCCGTTGTCGCGAATGGTCAGCGTCCCGGCCTCGGCGTCGGGCTGCAGGACGATGCTGTAGTCGTGGTCGCCGGCGTCGCGCAGCGCCGCATCGGTTAGGGCCTGAAAGCGAACCTTGTCGATGGCATCCGAAGCGTTCGAGATCAACTCACGAAGAAAGACTTCGCGATTCGAATAGACGCTGTGGATCATCAGATCGAGGATCTTGGCGGTCTCGGCCTGGAATGCCCGCGTCTCGGTGGTGGTCGTGGTCGTGCTCTGCTCTTGCATCGTGTCCCTCCATTCGGGCGCCCCAGCCGGTCGCGCCTCGCGGGGAGGAACAAAGAACAGCGGGCGCCGCTGTCAAGCGTCGTCGTTGCCGTTGCGTCGATGCGGCACGCCCGTACCCATGATCGTGCTCGATCCGAGCGATTTGCGGCCGCGTCCCGATATGTCGTCGCGGCTCGGCGGCGCGACCTGCACGTTCCGACGCCGCTCTTCGTCGAATTCGACGCGGGTATCGGCGTCGCTGCGGGCGTGCTTGCGCGCTTCGAGGGCGCGATTTCGGGCTGCGATGGCCGCCTCGAGCACTTTCGGACTCGGCAAGCGCACCAACCCCTGGCTGCCGCTGGTCAGGTCATCTTCGCGCGTCGAGCCCGGATCTTCGGGCGAAGTCGGCGAGGCGCTCGCCTCGAGCATGGCGTCGTCGATCCGGGGCAAGCTCCGCTCGGTGGGGTCGCGCTCGGCCACGAACTCGGACTCCAACGGCGTCTCGCGTAAGCCCTTTGGAACCTCCGCCGAGGACGTGCCCTGGCGCGGCACCGCCGTCGTGATCTGCTGCGAGACGAAGACGCTGGCGCCGCTCTCGTCGAACTCGACGTCGTCGCGGAAGACGGAGAGCAGCGTGGTGGACGGTTGGTCGCGCCAATGGTCGCGCCGAACCGCGTCCAAGGCCGCGCGCATCTCGGCTGCGGTCGCGAACCGCTCGTCGACCGACTTCGCCAAAGATCGCTCGAGGACGACGGCCATTCCAACCGAGACCGTGGCGCCGCGGGTCTCGGGCGCGGGCACCGGATGCATCATGTGGGCATACATGGTCTCGATCGCGTTGCCACCCGCGAACGGCACCTCGCCGGTCAGCGCTTCATAGAGGATGCAGCCGACGCCATAGAGATCGGAGCGCCCATCGACCGATTCGGCCCGACATTGCTCGGGACTCATGTAGCGTGGCGTACCGAGGCCGCTCGCGCGCCCGGTCAGGTCCGAATCCTCGGTCCGGACCACGCCGAAATCGAGGACCTTCACCACCAACCCATCATCCGCGACCGAGGAGAGCATGATATTCGCCGGCTTGAGGTCGCGGTGGACCAGGCCGAGGGCGTGGGCTTCGGAGAGGCTCCCCAAGACCGGCACCACGATGTCGATGATCTCGGCCTCGGTGAAGCGTTCGCCGGCGGCCTTGCGGCTCGCCATCACCTGCTCGAGGTTCGGCCCCTCGACCAACTCCATCGCGAAGTAGGGATTGCCGCTGCTGGTGAGTCCGACGTCGAAGAGGCGCACGGTCGCGGGGTGGCGCAGTTTGGCCAGGACCCGCGCTTCTTTCCGAAACCGCTGTTCCGCCAGCCGCATCCCGCCATGAGGCGTCGCGAGCAGGGCCTTCACCGCCACCCGCTGGCCCGTCGACAGCTGTTCAGCGGCGTAGACGGCGCCGAAAGCGCCACGACCGATGACGGAGCCGATCACGTAGCGCCCGTCGAGTTCGCTGCCGGATTCGAGTGGCAACGCCGCGCGCGGCTCGTTGTACGCGCGCTCGACGGTGATCGATCCATCGTACACGCACCGCAGGCCGGTTTGGCGTTCGCCGCAGGCAGGGCAGACACGCGCTTGGAAAGGCCCGTTCACCGTCACTCTCCCTCGTCCGGCTCGATGGCGAGGTCCGGATGAACCCCAACTGTAGCAGACGACGCGCTGCTGTCATCCGCACGAAAGCCGGCATCGAGTCGCCGGAACAACGCCAGCACGTCGCATGCCGACGGCGCGGTCGGACGCCCAGGCGGCCACGGCTCGCCACGGTCGCAGGCCGCCTGTACTGCGCCAATCGAGGCCTCGTGGGCAAAGCCCGTGGTCCAACCGGCCACCGCGCCGGCGTCGCCGGAGCCCAACAACCAATGCGCCCGTGGCCGCGACCCGAGCGGCCACCCCAGGCCGACGTCGGTCGGGATGCCGAGCCAACTCGCCCACGACGCGCCCAGGTCCAACGTGCCGGCATGCACCGTGGGATCCGCAGCTCCGGCGCCGAGACCGAGCCGGCGCACGAACATCTCGCCGAAACGAGCGACCACGGCGCCGCCGAGCGCGCACCGTACTTCCGGCACATCCGGCGGCGGGTGGTCACCACTGACCAAGAGGGCACCCTCACGAGACAGGCCGCGTTCCTCGAGCTCCTGCGCAAAGTCGAGCACGGCGTCGGCGGCACAGCGGACGCCCACCGCCCAGGGTGACGCAGGCACCTCGCTTTGCGCCGGACAATCGCCAACGGCGCCGGAAGCGACGTGCGAGTCGCTGGTGACCACGAGCAAGAACAAGCGCTCACCGGCGGCCCGCGCGCGGTCGAGCCGCGCCAACGCCGCGCGGTACAGGGTTCGGTCGCTCACGCCCCAATCGGTGCGTACCGCTGCGGTGTCGCTCCGCGGCCAAGAATCGGAGCCGACGACGTCTTCGAAGCCCTGCCGGCGCAACGACGTGCCTAGGCCGGTGAAGCTCAGCGAGGAGCCAACCATCGCCTCGACCCGCCAACCTGCAACCCGCAGCCGCCCCGGCAGGCAGTCCCGACCGTCGATGGCAGCAGGGAGGGTATCGTGCGGAAACGTCGCCGGCAGCACGCCGCACGCGGCCGCCAAGAGAGCGTGGTGCGTCGGCCGCGCCGAGGCCCGCACGCCGGAGAAGTCCGCGCCTCCGAGCCGGGCCAACTGTGGCGCGATCCGCGGCGCGCTGGCGTCGAGCGACTCGACGACCGTCCAGACGGCCCAACGCGCCGAACCGGCCGACGCGTCCGGCGCACGTGCAGATGGCCCGATGCCAATCGCCGCAAGATCGTCGCGAGCGCGGGGACTCAACTCGGCTCCGGCCGCGTCGAGGTGCCGCAGGGCGGTCACCAACCGCTCCACCGGCGTCGCTGCGCCGTGCTGCGCATGCAGGTCGCCCGCTGCCGCGGCCAACATCACCACCCCCGCACCCCAAGCAACGTGCCCACCCGTCCACGGGCGCCCTCGCGCACCGAGGCGCGCAGCTCGGTAGGCAAAGAGCGTGGCCCCTGCTGCCGCGCCGGCCGCCAGCGCAAGCCCGCTGTGGACATAGAATCGCCACAGTGCCGCATCCACCCAGACCCACGCCGATGCCGTCAGATGCCCGCCGAACGCGAACACATGGAGCAGATTCACCGCGCGCAAGGCCGTCGTGACGACCACCCACGCCGAAGCGACGGCGCGCCAAGGACGGCCCGCTGCCATCAGCGCCGCGACGCAAACGAGCTCGCAGCAGTCGAGGGCGCCCCCTGCCAGCCATTGCAGCCAGGTCGCGGCGCTCGCGTCGGGCATCCAAAGCGCCGTGGCTGCCCGCGACGCCCACCAGAGCAGCAAGATCGCCAGCCACCAACCATGACCGCTTGACGAAGGAGCCTCGACAGCCCAAGGCTGATCGGGCGATAGCGGCGCCGTTCGTCCGCTCCGGCCACCGCTCGGAGGATCCATGCCCACCATCCTGCCCCTATCCGCGCCGACGCCTCCGCTGCGACTGCTCTTGCCGCTCGTCCTGACGTTCGCGACCAGCGCCATGCTGCCAAGCCGAGCCATGGCTGGCGAGATCACCGTCCCAGTGGAGATCGCGGTCGGCCCGCTCGCGATGCAAGGCCCCGGCCCGCTCTTCGACGGCGTCCCGCTGCATTCCGGCCTGAAAATCGGCCTCGCCGCGGTGCTCGACCAGGCGTTGATTCGGAAAAACCTGCACCGCGTGCCGAAGCAATACCGCGCGATGGCGTCACAGATGAAAGAGGTGCGGTACCGTCCCTCGATCTTCATCCCGGACGCGTTGTGGATCTCGCCGAACCTCTACGGCACCGGAATGATCGGCGTGAGCTGGCGACCGCTGGGCCTCGCCCTACCCCTGGTCGACGCCGGCGTGCGCGTCAACCTCGAGGCCGGCGCGGTGCTGTCGTACGCCTTCATCTGGAGTGACCGACCGTCACTGCCCACGACCCACTTCCTCCGCCCCGGCCTCGACGCCACGCTGCGTTGCGAGATCCCGTTCACCGAGACCGTGCGCCTGTACGTCGGCGCCGGCGCGACGGCGTATGTGCCGCAGCGCCCTGGTCGCAGTGTCCTCTATCTCGCGGGTGCGGAGAACGATTTGAGCGACAGCATTTGGCTGCTCGGCGGTGCCTTTGTCCAACTCGCCGTGCGTATTCCCTACACCACGTCGATTTGAGAATTGCCCCTTCCGTCGTCAACGGAATCTGCTAGGGTGGGGACGGGTCCCGTCTGCGCGAGCGCCCCCCCGGTTGCCGCCTCGGAGAAACGACATGATGCAGAAATTCGTCCATCACCTGGGGCTGCTCGCCCTCGTCGCGGCGCTGATCTCCACGGGTTGCAGTGGCGCAGAAGGCGAGTCCGGAACCGACACCGAGGCCGGAGGCGGCGATACCGGCAGCGGCACCGACACCACCAGCGGCGATACGGCCGGTGGCGGCACGGACGCGGCGACCACGGACACCAGCGGCGACGACACGGCGACCGGTGACGCGACCAGCGACGGTGGCGACAACGACGGCGGCACTACCGACGGTGGCACGACCGACGGCGGCGGCGGCGGCGCCACGCCGTGTGCCGAGCCTCAGGGCTGGGGCTGCGCCTGTACGGGCAACAACGACTGTAGCTCCGGTTGGTGCGTCGAGACGCCGGGCGGCAAGCAGTGCAGCGTCACGTGCATCGACTCGTGCCCCTCCGACGAGTGGGCCTGCATGCAAGCAGCGGGCGCGGGCGGCAGCGGCGATCTGACCTACGTCTGCGTGCCGAAGTTCACCACCCTCTGCGAGCCCTGCGCCGTCGACGCCGACTGCGAGCACCTCGGAGCCGAGGACGGCGTGGCGAAATGCCTCGGCCTGACCAAGGACGGCGTGCTCTCTGGCTCGTTCTGCACCGCAAAGTGCGAGAAGGACGAGGATTGCCCGTCGACCTACACCTGCGCCGACGCGGACGGCGGCAAATACTGCCAGCCGAAGGACGCGGCCGAGTGCGACTGCAGCGAGAAGGCGATCGCCGGCAAGAAGTCGACGACCTGCTCGATCACCAACGCCAACGGTACCTGCACCGGCAGCCGCGGCTGCACCGAGAGTGGCCTCTCGCTCTGCTCGGCGGCGACGCCAGAGAAGGAAATCTGCAACGACAAGGACGACAACTGCGACGGCAAGACCGACGAGGGCTTCTCCTACGACGATATCGGCGTGAGCAAGACGCTCGGCGGCATCTGCGGCGTCGGCGCGTGCGTCGGCGGTCAGGTCCAGTGCGCCGAGGACGGCTCGGGCACCATCTGCAGCACCTCCGTCAAGTCCCAGGCCGAGGCATGTGACTTCGTCGACAACGACTGCGACGGCAAGACCGACGAGGATCTCGGCGTCGCCGACTCGCCCTGCAAGCAGGGAGGTGTCTGCACGGCCGAGGCGGTGAAGGCGACCTGTGACGTCGGCAAGTGGAACTGCGATTATACCGGCGTCGCGGGCTACGAGGGTGACGACGAGCTCACCTGCGACGGCCTGGACAACAACTGCGACGGCAAGGTCGACGAGAAGTTCGTCTACGTCTCCGGTGCAGACACCCTGCAGATCGGCGCGACTTGCAACGGCGTGGGCGCGTGCGGCGTCGGCATCGTCGAGTGCTCGACCGACAAGAAGGGCGCCGTTTGTTCGACCGACGCGGCCGGCAGCGCCAGTGAGGCCAAGACCGAGGTCTGCGACGGCATCGACAACGACTGCGACGGCCTGGTCGACGAGGGCTGCGACGACGACAAGGACGGCTACTGCGACATCGGCATGCCCCACACCGCGACCAACACGACCTGCCCGATGGGCCCCGGTGACTGCAACGACGACGTCGCCGACATCTCGCCGGCCGCCACCGAGACCTGCGACAACCTCGACAACGACTGCAACGGCGACACCGACGGCGGCTGCAACGACGACCAGGACGGTTATTGTACCGACGCCATGGTCGTTGTCGGCACTCCCGACGTCTGCAAGCAGGGCGGCGGTGACTGTGACGACAACAACGGCGCCATCAGCCCCGCAGCGCAGGAAGACTGCAACGGAATCGACGACGACTGCGACGCCAGCACCGACGCGTCGGACGCCGACCTGCTGAAGGCCCTGCCCAACTGCGAAAATCAGAACGGCGTGTGCGGCGGCAGCAAGAAGCCGATCGACCTGTGTGCCAACGGTGCCTGGGGCCTCTGCAACGACGCCATCTACGGCAAGCACTCGGCCGATTTCGCCAACGAAGTGACCGAGACCACCTGCGACGACCTCGACAACAACTGCGACGGCAAGGTCGACGACCTCTGCGACGCGGACGAGGACGGCTACTGCGACAAGCTGAAGACGGTCAAGGGCACCCCGAAGATCTGCACCAAGGGCGTCGGTGACTGCGACGACGACAACGGCGCCATCAGCCCGGCCGCACAGGAAGACTGCAACGGCATCGATGACGACTGCGACGGCAAGTTCGACGCAGCCGACACCGACCTCGAGAAGGTCCTCCCTCCGTGCGACAACCAGAACGGCGTCTGCGCCGGCAGCAAGAAGCCGGTCGAGCTCTGCACCGGCGGCAACTGGGGTACGTGCAACGACGCCGTCTACGCCGCTTACAGCACCAGCTTCTCGACCGACGCCGTCGAGACCGCCTGCGACGACATGGACAACAACTGCGACGGCACGGTCGACGACAAGTGCGACGTCGACGGTGACGGCTACTGCAACGCCAAGTTCACGACCACCGGCAAGCCGAAGGTCTGCCCGCAGGGTGGCAACGACTGCAACGACGACGTGAAGGAGATCTCGCCGGCCGGCACCGAAGTGTGCGACGGCAAGAACGACGAGAACTGCAACGGCAAGATCGACGAGGAAGACGCCAGCCAGTGCGAGAATTACTACCCGGACTTGGACCAGGACAAGTACGGCGACAAGTTCGGCAAGGTGCGCTGCCTCTGCTCCCCGGACGTCAAGGAGAAGTACACCACCAAGGACGCGACGGACTGCAACGACAAGAAGGAGACCGTCAATCCGGGAGCCAAGGAAGATTGCAAGACGTCGGACGACGACAACTGCAACGGCAGCATCAATGATATCGGCGGCTCGTTCTGCACCGAGTTCTGGGTCGACGCCGACTCCGACGGCTTCGGCGACAAGAACCAGGCCGCGGTCTGCATGTGCAGCGCCGACCCGAGCAAGAAGCTCACCGCCATCAAGGGCGGCGACTGCAACGACGGCGCCTTCCAGGTCAACCGTCGGCGCTCGAGAACTGCCTGACCGCTGCGGACGACAACTGCAACGGTAGCAACAACGACGTCGGAGCCTCTGCGTGCACCAACTACTACGTCGACGGTGACGGCGACGGCTTCGGCGACAAGCAGGCTCAGGCAGTGTGCCTCTGCTCGCCCGACGCGACGAAGAAGCTCACCGCGAAAGACAACTCGGACTGCAATGACAACAACTCCGCGGTGAAGCCGGGCGTGAAGGATAGCTGCAACACCGCGGGTATCGATGACAACTGCGACGGCAACACCGACTCCGACGACTCGCTGAACTGCACCACCTACTACTTCGATGGTGACAGCGATGGCGTGGGCAGCGGCGCCGAGCGCTGTATGTGCAACGCCGACGTGGCGAAGAAGTACACCGCGAAGAAGACAGGCGACTGCAACGACTCGGACAACACCATCAAGCCCGGTGCGACCGAGCTGTGCAACGGTGTGGACGACGACTGCGCAGGCGGTGTCGACAACGGCGCGTCCGTGTCGTGCCCGAAGGTCTCGTCGGCGACGTCGGTCTGCTCCGGCGCGAAGTGTGGCATCGGCAACTGCACGACCAACTACTTCGACATCGACAAGAACTTCAACAACGGATGCGAGTGCAAGGCGGACGACCACTACGGCAAGAAGGGCAACACCTGCGGCAACTACATCGACCTCGGTGATATCGCCGACAACAACACGGCGAAGTCCGATGCCGGCAACCTGATGCCGGGTGAGGCCGGTCAGTGGTACCGCTTCCGTGCGGTGGACGGGGCCGACACGTCGACCACCAACTCGTGCGACAACTTCCACGTGAAGGTCGAGTTCACCAACAACCCGAGTGGCACCTACCAGTTCGACGTCTTCCGGACCACCAGCTCGAGCACCACCGGCTGCGGCTCGTCCTCGACGCGCATCTGTCAGAACGAGACCGTCCATGAGTGGAAGACCGACTTCTACTCCTCCTCGGCGGCCTCGGGCCCGGGCGCGCTGACCAACGGCACGGGCACCTACGGTCGCGTGAAGCCCTCGCCGAGCACCAAGCCGAGCGGCGAGTGCAAGTGCACCACGACGTCGAACGTCACGAAGTACCCGGTGGACGGCAAGACCTACACCGGCTACTCGCTCCCGGGCATGAACCGCTGCGTCAACAACACGGCCTACTACTACGTGTACGTCCACTACGCCGCGGGCAAGAACGCCACCTGCTCGGGCTACACGCTGAAGGTGCAGAACGGCTTCTAGCCGCTCGGCACAGGTCAACGAGCGCCGGCCGCGTGGCAGATGCCACGCGGCCGGCTGCGTTTTGGGCTGTGAATCAGAGCTGAGAGCGGGTGCTCAGGAGTCGCCGCGTCGGCGTTTGCGCGGCTTGGCAGCGTGCATGGTGGCACGATGCGAGAGATCCCGGCGGATGCGGTCGACGATGACCTCGATGGCCACGCGATTGTTGCCGCCTTCCGGGATGATCAGGTCGGCAAGGCGACGTGTCGGCTCGACGAAGGCCTCGTGCATCGGGCGAACGGTCTCGTAGTACTGCTTGCGGATCTCGTCGAACGACCGGCCGCGCTCCTTCATGTCGCGCCGGATCCGCCGCAAGATGCGAATATCGGCTGGCGTGTCGACGAAGAGCTTGATGTCGAAGCGATCGACCAGCCTGCGATCCTCGAAGAGGAGGATCCCCTCGACGATGACAATCGGCGTCGGCGCCACCGGTGTGTAGCGCGGCGTCCGCCGGTGCGTGACGAAATCGTAGTTCGGCCGCTCGATGCTCCGCCAAGCCAACAACGCGTCGAGGTGCTCGACCAGCAAGGCGTTGTCGAGACTGTCTGGATGGTCGTAGTTGACGCGGGCGCGCTGCTCGGCCGTCAGATCGGCGCGGTCGCGGTAGTAGGCGTCGTGCTGGATGTGGATGACGTCTTCGCCGCGAAACTCGGAGACGATGGCGCGCGCGATGGTGGACTTTCCCGAGCCGGTTCCGCCCGCGATTCCGATCACCAAGGGCTTGGTCGTGGCACCACTCATCGCGCCCGCAAGGTAGCGTCGCGATGGCGTGCTGTCCACGTCCACGGCTGGATCCGGGCGCCCGATGTGGTCATGCTCGGTCCTCACGGCATCAACCGGCCCGGAGGCATCGACGTGGCAAGGCTCGCATTCGACCGCATCACAGATGGACCGCGCGATCTCGTGATCCTGCACGGTATCCTGGGCTCCGGCCGCAATTGGCGCAGCGTCGGGCGTCGACTGGCCGTCGAGCTGCCGCAATTCGGCGTCGTCACCGTCGATCTGCGCGGCCACGGCGACTCGCACGGCTTCGCCCTGCCCCATACCGTCGATGCGTGCGTGACCGACCTCGACGCGCTGGCGAGCGCGGGCGTGATTCGACCTTGGGGCCTGATCGGGCACTCCTTCGGCGGCAAGGTCGCGTTGTGTGCCGCACGCGGTGGGCGCGGCCTCGCGGGCGTGTGGGCGCTGGACAGCGCGCCTGGGACCGCTGCCGACGCCGGCACTGCCGCGGCGTCCGACGACGTCTGGCAGGTGATCGAGCGGTTGGCGCGCATTCCGCTGCCGGCACCGGACCGCGACACCGTCGTCCGCGAGATGGAGCAGGTCGGGCTGCCGCCGGCCATTCGCGCCTGGATGACCACCAACCTCGTGCGGGGCCCGGACGGGCTGCGCTGGCGCTTCGATCTGCCCTGTGTCCGGCAGCTGATGTGGAGCTACGGGCAGACCGACGCGTGGCCGGCGCTAGAAGGCGGCGCAGACGCAAGGCCCCGGATCCACTTCGTCCGCGCGGGCAAATCCGAACGTTGGCAGGCGAGCCAGATCCAGCGGCTCGAGGCGGCCGACGCTGCCGGCCATTGCAAGCTGCACACGCTCGAGCAGGCAGGGCATTGGGTGCACGTCGACGCGCCCGACGCGCTGCTCGAGTGCATCGCCAGCGACGTGCGATCGCTGGAGGGCACCGATGCCGACGCTCGCTGATCGGCGGGGGCTGCGGCTCTTCGTCCTGTGCGCGCTCTACTTCGCGCAAGGCGTGCCGTGGGGCTTCGTCGCGATCACCCTCGTCGCGTGGCTCGGCGAACGCGGGATGAGCACCGAGGAGATCGGTGGGTTGATGGCGCTCGCCACCCTGCCCTGGAGCTTCAAGTGGGCCTTCGGGCCGCTGATCGACGCGGTGCCCCTACCTGGCGGGCGGCGCCGGCCCTGGATCCTCCTGGCGCAGGCAGCGATGGCGTTGACCATCGGCGCGATGGCGGCGTTCGGTGACCTCGCCGCGGCACCGAGCGCGCTGGCGATGGTGATCTTCCTGCACAACTGCTTCAACGCGATGCAGGACGTCGCGGTCGACGCCCTGGCCGTCGATCTCCTCGACGAGGACGAGCGCGGCCGGGCCAACGGCATGATGTACGGCAGCAAATATCTCGGCGGAGCGGTGGGCGGCGCCGGCCTGGCCCAGCTCATCGCCGGAGCCGGGATGCGGACAGCGCTCTTTGCCCAGACCGCCCTGCTCTGCGCGATCTTCCTGCTGCCGTTGCTCTTCCGCGAAGGTGCGACCCGCAACGCGAGTCCTGCCGGTGGCGGCGTCGCGCGGGCGCGGGCGCTGCTCGGCGACCTGCTGCGCGCCTTCTCGCTCCGTTCGACGGTGGTCGGCGCTGGCCTCGCGCTCGGCGTACAGCTCGCCGCTGGCGTGCTGAGCACGGTCGCTGCGGTCTTCTACACCCAGCACCTCGGCTGGACGATGGAGGACTACGCCAGCGTCACCGGAGGTTGGGCCATCGGCTTCGGTCTCCTCGGCTCGGTCGGCGGCGGCTGGATCGCAGATCGCATCGGCCATCGACGGATGATCGCGATCGCGTCGGTGCTCCTCGGCACGCTCTGGATCGGATTCGGTTCGGCGGAATCGCTCTGGTCGAACCGCTCGGTCGTGGTCGGGGTGCTCCTGGCCGAGTCGATGCTGCAGGCCTTGGTCTCGGTCGGCCTCTTCGCCCTCTTCATGGACATCGCGTGGCCGCGCGTGGCCGCGACGCAGTTCACCGCCTATATGGCGATGCTCAACCTCTCGACGACGATCGGTCACCGCCTCGCGGGCCCGCTCGATGCTTGGCTCGATTTCGGTGGTCTCTACGTCGTCGCTGGCGCGGTGCAGGTCGCCGTCATCGTCCTGCTCTGGCCCATCGACCCACATCAGACCCGCGCCGTGCTCGGCGACGGCGACTAGCCACCGTCCTGGTCGTGAGCCTGTGCGCTGGTCTCGCCGTCGCCGGCGATGCGCTCGGCCTCCGGCGTCGCGCGAGGCAGGCCTCCGACGACGCGGAGAAGATGCGGCATGATGCGGTCCCAGACGATCTCTGCCCCGGGCGTCGAGAGGTGGTAGCCGTCCGGCATCCGCAGCGTGACGTCACCGCGCTCCGGATCCCGCAGCGCCAAATCGTCGCCGCTGGTCGACACCACGCGGCCACAGCGCGAGGTCCGCGCCGCCTCGATCTGCAAACGACGAACGCGGACGAGCCGCTCCTGTAAGCCCCGCCAGCGCACGTCGACAGGCGTGAGGACGACCACGCGCCGCGCGCCCCGGTCGCAGAGGCGATCGATGAGCGCCGTCATCCGCTCGCGGTAGACGACGTCCCACATCGCCTCGTGCCAGCGAATCCAGCGATCGCGCCGGCCACGCGCCTTCTGCTCGGCCGGCGGCATCCAGATGCCTTGCGGGTCGTTGACGCCGACGTAGATCAGGACCGCGGCGGTGTGGTCGTCGATCGGCAGGGTGGTGGCGCGCTCGTACCAATCGAAATAGTCGGGACGCGAGATCCCGCTCGAAGAGACGCCCTGGCGGAAGGTCTCGAAGCCGAGGCCGGCGAAGCGACGCTCGAGCGTGCGGCCGAAATTGCCACGGATCGACGATGAACCGATGATCACGACGCGATCACCCGGTGCCGGGCGGGTCGGATCTTCGAGGCCTGCTGCGACCCAGCGAGACGGCTCCGCGTCTGCCGCCGCGGGCGTCGGCACGGCGCAAAACGCCACGACCAGCGCTGCGAGCAGCGTCTGGAACGTCGAGACTCGGTCGAGCCGGGAGAGTTGTGGACCGAACAGTCGCCACATGCCCGCAGCGTACCCGATCAGCGCGAAATCAGCGAGCACTGTCGATCGCGCTCTCCTCGCGGTCCGCGTCGTGCTCGGCCTTGGCGTCGATCTCGAGGTAGCGCTCGAGCCAGCGGACCGCGAGGTAGATCGGTCCGGTATCGAGCAACGCCGCCACCGCCTTGAAGGCGTAGCCGGAGGCGATGAACGTGAGGAGCTGCGCCTGCACCGGCTCGCCATCGCGAATGGGTAGCGCGTGGGCGTAATAGTGCGTGACCAGGATGACTGCTGTGGTGTCGACGAGTTGGCTGACCAGCGTGGAGCCGTTGTTGCGCAGCCAGAGGTGTTTGCCGCGGGTCAACCGCTTCCAGAAATGGAAGACGTGGACGTCGCAGAACTGGGCGGCGAGGTAGGCCACCATCGACGCCGCGACCGCACCGAACGCCAGCTCCCGCACGGCGAAGAACGCTGTGGCTTCGGTTCCCGGCAAGACCCCGCCGAGCCAGAGGATGGCCATCACCCACAGGTTCAGCAGCAGGCCCATCCAGACCACGGCGTTGGCGCGGGCTTGGCCGTAGAGCTCGCTGATGAGGTCGGTGCAGAGGAAGGTCATCGGATACGGCAGCACGCCCACCGCGACGACCATTGGCACCCGCCAGCCGAAGAGATCGAAGGAGAGGTCGACGAAGCGGCTGATTCCGAGGACGTTGAGCATCGCCAGCGTGCCGAGGAAGAGCCCAGCCAGGACCAAAAAGACGCGCTCGCGGCGTGCGTGCAGCGCGCTGGCCTCGATCGGATGAATTGCCGCCATATCGCCTCCGCGTCGCCGCGCTCTTGGGCCTGGTCCCGAGGACGTCTACACTGCCAGCGTGGTGATGTTGCGGCCAGCGCTGGTGCTCTTTGTCATGCTGTCCTGCGCAGCTTGCGGCCCGTCGACGCCCGCGACCAGCGGCACGTCCGACGCCGCGCCGATCGTCGACGCCGGAGCGGACGGGATGGCAGATACCGCCAGCGCGGTCGCGGATGGCGAATCCGACGCCGGCGGCGGCTGGCACAAGTCGGACGTGACGGTCGACAGCGGCGGTGACGCCGGAGGGCGGAGCGGCAAGCCGGTCTTCACTGGCCCGACCTTCGTCGACCGCGCCGCCGAGCTCGGCATCGACGTCACCCAGACCTATGCGCATTGCACCCTCGCTGCTGATTTCGACGGTGATGGCGCGCTGGAAGTGGGGTTGGTCCGGGTCCAATTCGTCCTCGGCGAGGGCTGGTCGGCGGCGCTGCGCATCTTCCGGCCCGGCACGCCGACGTGGACGCTCGTCTCGGAGACGGCGATCGACACCACCCAGCTGATCCCGAATACCGGTTGCGGTCTGGTCGACCTCGAGGACGACGGCATTCCCGACGTCGTGGTCGGCGGCGTCGGTGGGCTGCGGACGCTGCGCAACAAGGGCGACGCGAGCTTCGTCGACGTCACCGAGACGGCGGTCCCGGAGTTGATGGGTCGGGACGTCTGGTCGATCGCCGGCGCCGACCTCGACCACGACGGTGACGGCGACATCGTGCTCGGCAACGGCCTGGTCTACGGCGCCTGTGCCGACCTGAGCTGCACGATCGACCAGGACGACTTCCTCTGCCTACACCCACCGCCGCCGCCCGCGAAGGTCTGGTCCGACCTCGAGGTGCTGCGCGACGTGCTCTGGCGAAGAGAAGGCGCCGCGTGGGTCGACGCCTCCTCGGCGCTGACCGTGGTCGACGACGGCGAGTTGAGCCAGGTCGTGCCGTACGATGTCGACGGCGATGGCCGCCTGGACCTGGTCGTCGGGCATGATTTCGGCGCGCACGCCATCCTGCGCGCGCTGCCGGAGGGGGGATACGTCGCGGTTCAGTCCGGCTTGCGTGGCCTGGGCCATACGATGGGCTGGGCGATGGGCGACTTCGACGCCGACGGCCGCGACGACCTGGTCATGGCCGATCTCGGCCCGATGTCGCTCTACCGGAGCGCGCCGGCGCCCCTGCCGGGCGCGGTGACCTTCGTCGATATCGGCCCTGCCTGGGGGCTCGCGGACGCGACGCGCGACACGAGCGTGTGGACGCCCCTCGCCGAGGACTTCGACCACGACGGCCGGCTCGACCTCTTCCTCGGCACCAGCGCCGTCGCCGAGCCCGGAGCGCTGGCCAGCTTCGTCGCCTGTGTCGGCGCGCAGAAGCCGGCGGCGCAGCAGGTCGACCTCTTCCTGCACAACCGCGGCGGCCACTTCGACGTCTACCCCGTCGCTGCGCCGATGACGAAGTTGGGCATCGAGCGGCTCGCGCAGACCGCCATCGATATCGACGGCGACGGTGACCTCGACGTCGTTCAGGTCCGCTTCGACGGCATCGTCCGGGTGCTGGTCAACGAGTTGCCGGTTGCGGGGCCGGCGCTGCAGCTGCGCGTCGTCGGGCAGCCCGGCAACCGGCTCGGGACCGGCGTTCGGGTCAGCGCGCAGGTCGCCGGCGCGCGCATCGAGCGGCAACTGCAAGCGAACCTCGGCTTCGGCGGCGGCGCCCGCCTCGTCGCGCACTTGCCGCGGCCGGGCGGCGCCACGCCGACGTCGATCGAGGTGCGCTGGGCGGGCCCGAAGGGGCCGGTGTCGACGCTCGACCCGGCGGACGCGCCGGCATCGGGTCTTTGGCTGATCACCCCGCCGGCCAAGCCCTAGCGGCATGTCGCGGCGCGACGCGCGCGCAGGAACCACGAAGTTCTGTCGCTAGTCGGCGTGCAGCAGGCAGAGCGTCCGCTGGCAGACGCCCTTGGCGAAGGCCGTCTGGCAGTAGAGGCCGTCGGCACAGCCGAACGTACACGCCTGACCGATGGTGGGCGACGTGACGCAGCGCAGCGCGCCGAAGGCGTCGGCCGTGCAGGCCAGACCAGCGGCGCACGGGAGGCCCCCGCCGCACGTCAGGCCTGCTGCGAGGTGCGCCACGCATTGCTTCGCGACCGGATCGCACGCCAGCCCGGCGGCGCAATCGCCGGGATGCTCACACGCTTCGCCCTCGCTCTTCGCAGCTGCGCAGGTGCCGGCGTCACAGCGCAACCCCGGGCCACAGGGCGTCGACGACGCGAGGCATGCGGCGCCCTCGCCGGGCAGCGGGCGGCAGCGATCGTCGGTGGCGTCGCAGCCCCAGCCGTCGATGCAGCGGCCCGCAACACACGGCTGGCCGTCTGCCCCCGCAGCGACGCAACGCAGGGTCTGCGGGTCACAGGCGAGGCTGGCGGCGCAGCTCAGGTGATGCGTGCAGATGTCGCCTTCTTTGCCGCGCACCTCGCAGCGCCCCTGCAGAGCGCCGGAGCAGGTCGAGCCATCGAGGCATTCGACCGACGTCGCACAGCCCTCGCCGGGGCCGACGCGTGCCCGACACGTCCCCTCGACGCAGGACTGACCAGACGGGCACGCGGCATCGGTACACGGCCCTCTGTCGGCCGCCGTTGCGGCGCAGACGCCGGGTTCTGCTCCGCTCGCGCCGATGCAGCCGTGGCCCGCGACGCAATCGTCGTGCGTCGCACACGGCGCGCCAGCTTCGCCCGGGGCGCGGCAGGTCTGCACCACGCCGCCTGGCTCAGGCCCGCTCGGCACGGGAACGCAGCGCAAGCCCTTGGCGCAGAGGCGGCCACCGCTGCAATCTTCGTTGGCCAGCCCGGGGGCCGAACACGCGAGCGTCTTCTCCGTCCAGCGGCATCGGCCGCTGCCGTCGGCGCAGGCGATCCCCGCGATGCCGGCCGCGCAGACGACATCGACGCCCGCCGGATCGCGGAAGACGGCAGCGCAGACCGCTGCGAACTCGCCCGGCGCGACCGCCCGGCACTGCGCGCCTGCCGCCTCGATGGCGGCCGTACAGTTCGAGAGCGCGCTTGCGTCGACGCTGATCAGACCCGCCTGCAACGCCGCGATGCGCTGACCCGAGCCGGCGAGACAGCCGCTGGTGATGGCTTCGCGACAGGCGTCACTGTTGTCGTAGCGCAGCTTCTGGACGTCGCAGCAGGCACCGAGCGGCGCGCACGTGGCCGCACCGATCGAGGTGCAGACGACCTCGATTCCCGGACCTGTCGGCGTGTCCGTGAGTGTGACCGCGTCGCCGCTGTCGACGTCCTGCGTGGGCCCCGGCAAGGACCCCTGCGAGCCGCAGCCGGCGGTGGCGACCAGGAGCGCCGCGGCGAGGCGTGCCCGAAACGTCACAGTCGGCACCCGCGTGTACGTCGCTAGCCTTGGCAACCCGGGAAGCCGGACTTGCTGTGTGTGCAGCCACCATTCGGGTTGCACGCATCTGCCGTGCAGGGATTGCCGTCGTCGCAGGAGAGCGAGGCACCGCCGCACACGCCGCTCGCCGAGCAGGCGTCACAACCGGTCGGCAACGGCAGGAAGACGAGGTCGATGTTGAAGTCGCCCTTGTTGCTGAAGGTCTTGCTGCACTTGCTGCTGCCCGGCGCCTGCACGCCGAAGTAGCGGGTGAAGGTCATCCACGACGAGATGCCGTTGTTGCCGTTCTTGCCGTTGGCCGCCACACCGAGCTGCATCGGGTAGACCGAGTTCGACGGATATTGCTTGAACGTCACGTAGTCGTTGCTGCCGTTCAGGGTCATCTTCGACTGGCCCGGGATCATGTCGTAGTAGCGCCAGAGGTCGGTGATCGACTTGGGCTGCAGCGCCGGGTATTCACGCTTCGGACCGCCGGAACCCTGCCCGGCTGCGCCCTGGCCGCGGTAGCTCCACCACACGTCGACCGTCCACTGCTGCCCATTGACGTTGGCCGGGTCGTAGGCAATGGCGGTGCCGTAGAGGTGGGCCTTGCCGTTGCTGTGGATGTCCAAGCGCGCGTCGGGTGCCAAGTAGAGCCGGCCGCTGCTGCCGCCGTTGCCGTTGAACATGCCGGGCGCCCAGATGGCGTGGTTGTGGCCGTTGCCGCCGATCGCCCGCTTGGCCTGGTAGCGCTGCACGACGCCGTTGCTCGGGCAGGCACCGGTGCAGGCGTTGCCGTCGTCGCATTGCTGACCCGTCGCGCTGACCGAGACGCAGCCGGCCACCTTGTCGCAGCTGTCCGTCGTGCAGGGCTTGCCGTCATCGCAGGCATCCTTTGCGAGCGGCGCGTGGCTGCAAGCGCCGGTGGAGGCGTTGCAGGCGTCGGTGGTGCAGGCATCGCCGTCGTCGCAGGGCTTGGCCACGCCCGAGCCGCACGTCCCGCCCATACAGGCGTCGCAGTTCGCGCCGAGGTCGAGCGGCAGGAGGTTGATGTTGACGTCGCCGTCGGCGCCCTTGGTGACCTTGCCGTCGGCGTGCAGCTCCCAGAAGAGCCAGCCCGACGCGCCGAAGTCTTGGGTCTTGTCGTTGGCAGCGACGCCGACCTGCAGCGGGTACACCGAATTCGCCGGCTTCTGGCTGACATAGACCGTGTGTGAGCCGTGCGACATCTTCGACGGGCCGGTCTCGAGGTCGAAGTAGTGCCAGAGATCGGTGACCGACTTCGGCTGCCACGCCGGGTTGTGGCGCTTCGGACCACCGGAGCCCTGCCCGGCCGAGCCCTGGCCGCGGTAGACGTACCAGAAGTCGACATCCCAAGCCTGGCCGGCCTGGCCTTGGCCTCCACCGGTCGTGAAGACCCGGGCGACGCCGTGCAGGCGCGCTTTGCCGTTGGCCATCCAGTCGAAGCGAGCCGTGTCCTCGAAGTAGAACTCGACCTTGGTGGAGCCGTAGAGGCCCGGCAGTGTGATGGCGTGATCCTTCGGCGAGAAGCGGCTGGCGCGCCACGACTGCTTCACGCCCGGCGGCAGGCCACAGACGCCCGTGCAGGCGTTGCCATCATCGCAGCTGGTCCCATCGGCCGCGGCAGCGTGGGTGCAGCCGAGGGCCGCGTCACAGCTGTCGATGGTGCAGATATTGCCGTCCTCGCAATCCACGGCGGTGCTCGACTTGCAGCTGCCGCCCTTGCAGGCGTCACCCGAGGTGCAGGCGTCGCCGTCCTCGCAGCTCGCGCCGTTTGCGAGGTTGTCGTGGCTGCAGCCGGCCTGCGCGTCACAGGCGTCCTTGGTGCAGGGGTTGCCGTCGTCACAGTCGACTGCGCTGCCGCCGGAGCAGGAGCTGCCGGCGCAGGCTTCACCGACGGTGCAGGCGTCGCCATCGTCGCAACCGGCGCCGTCGGTGGCCTGGTGGGTACAGCCACCAGCCGCGTCGCAGCCGTCCGCGGTGCAGGGGTTGTTGTCGTCGCAGTTCTTCGCGCCCGAACCGGAGCAGACGCCGCCCCAGCAGACGTCGACGACCGTGCAGGCGTCGCCGTCGTCGCAGATCTTGCCGTTGGTCGGCTTGAAGACGCAGCCCTTGGCGGGGTCGCAAGCGTCGGCGGTGCAGGCCTTGCCGTCGTCGCACGGCAGGGAACCGGTCGACTTGCAGCCCTTGGCGGTACAGATATCGCCGGTCGTGCAGGCGTCACCGTCGGAGCACGCCGCTCCGTTCATCAGCACGTGCTTGCAGCCGCCGCTGGCGTCGCAGCCGTCCTTGGTGCAGGGGTTGCCGTCATCGCAGTCGACGCCGCCCTTGCCGGTGCAGGCGCCGCCCTTGCAGACATCTCCCGTGCTGCAGGCGTCGCCGTCATCGCAGCTCGCGCCGTCGTTGGCGTCGTGGCAGCAGCCCTTGGCGCCATGGCAGGTATCGGTGGTGCAGGGATTGCCGTCGTCGCAGGCCAGCTTCTTGCCGGGCGCGCATCCCTTTGCCGAGCAGCTGTCACCGACGGTGCAGGCGTCGCCGTCGTCGCAGGGCTTGCCAGCGAGGACCTTGTGCACGCAGCCGGTCTTGCTGTCGCAGCCGTCGGCGGTGCAGGGGTTGCCGTCGTCGCAGCCGACCTGAGCGCCCAAGGTGCAGGCCGAGCCCTTGCAGACGTCGCCGGTCGTGCAAGCGCTGCCGTCGTCACAAGGTGCACCGGACTTCGCTTTGTGGACGCAGCCCTTGCCAGCGTCGCAGGCGTCGCTCGTGCAAGGGTTGCCGTCGTCGCAACCCAGCTTGCCCTTGTAGCCGCAGGCGCCGTCGATGCATGCGTCGCCGGTCGTGCAGGCGTTGCCGTCGTCGCAGGCCGTGCCGCTGGTGGTCTTGTGGACGCAGCCCTTGCCGGCGTCGCAGAAGTCCTTGGTGCAGGGGTTGCCGTCGTCGCAGCCGAGCGGCGCGCCGCCCTTGCACATGCCGCCGCTGCAGGAGTCCTTCTGCGTGCAGACGCTGCCGTCGTCACAACCGTCGCCGTCGGCGTCCACGTGCTTGCAGCCACTCGCCGCGTCGCAGCTGTCGGTGGTGCAGGGGTTGCCGTCTTCGCAGTCGAGCTTCTTGTGCCCGACGCAGGCTCCGGCCTTGCAGGCATCGAGCGAGGTGCAAGCCGTGCCGTCGTCGCAGGGCGCGCCGTCCTTGCTCTGGTGCACGCAGCCCTTGCCGGGGTCGCAGGCGTCGCTGGTGCAGGCGTTGTCGTCGTCGCAATCCGCCGTGTCGCTGCCCTTGCACTTGCCGGCCGTACAGGCGTCGACCAGCGTGCAAGCGTTGCCGTCGTCGCAGGGACCGCCGCTCGTCTTGCTGTGGCTGCAGCCGTCGACGGCGTCGCAGGTGTCGGCCGTGCACGGGTTCTCGTCGTCGCAGCCGAGCTCGCCGCTGCCGACGCAGGCACCGGCCTCGCAATGGTCGCCGGTCGTGCAGACGTTGCCGTCGTCGCAGCTGCCCTTGACCGATTTGTGGCTGCAGGCGCCCGTCTTGCTGTTGCACGAATCGACCGTGCAGACGTTGTCGTCGTCGCAGTTCATCGCCGAGCCGCCGACGCAGCCGCCACCCTTGCAGTGGTCGCCGCTCGTACAGGCATCGCCGTCGTCGCACGCGATGACGCCACCAAGCGCCTTGTGGCTGCAGGCGCCGGTCTTGCTGTCGCAGAGATCCACGGTGCACGGGCTTTCGTCGTCACAATTCGTCTTCTTGCCGGCCTTGCACGAGCCCGCGCCGCAGCGGTCGCAGCTGGGCGGGATCGGCTTGGGCGTGAGGTCGACGTTCACGTCGCCATGCCCCTCGATGACCTTGCTTCCCTGGTGGTGGACGAAGTTCATCCACGCTGAGACGCCGTAGGCCATCGTCTTGCCGTTGGCGCCCTTGCCGACCTGGAAGGGGTAGACGCCGCCCTTCGGCTTCTCGCTCAGGCTGACCTTGCCGTTGCCACCGATCTCGTGCATCGCGCCCGACGTCAGCGTCCAATACTCCCATGTATCCGTGATGCTCGTGGGCACGAACCAGCCGCCATCGAGCTTCGGACCACCGAGGCCCTCGCCCGCGGGCCCCTTGCCGCGGTAGCTGTAGCGGAAGTCGACCTTCCAGGCCTGACCGATCACGCCCGGGCCGCCACCGAGAAGGTAGACCCGGGCCGTTCCGGTGAGCCGCGCCTTGCCGTTCTCGAAGCGAACGAAGCGCGCGCCCTTGTCGAAGTGGAAGCGGACGATCGCGTCAGGGGCGCCGAAGAAGCCCTTCATCCACAGACCGTTGCAACCCGACCACTGCTCTTCCGGGCAGTTCTGCGTGTCGACGGCGTCATGGATGGCGACCGCACCCTTCGGAGCATCGCAGGCCTCGCCGGTGCAGGCGTTGCCGTCGTCGCAGACCGCGCCGCCGCTATCGCCGAATCCGCATGGCCCATTGCCGCTGCCGCCGCCGCCGTTGTCGCCACCGCCGTTGCCGCCACTGCCGCCGTTGCCGCCGCCGCCGTTGCCGCCACTGCCGCCGCTGCCGCCGCCGCTGCCGCCGCCGCTGCCGCTGCCGCCGTCGCTGCCGCCGCCGCTGCCGCCGTCGCTGCCGCTGCCGCCGTTGTCGCCACCGCCGTTGTCGCCACTGCCGCCGCCGCCGTTGCCGCCACCGCTGCCGCCGCTGCCGCCGTTGTCGCCACCGCCGTTGCCGGCGTTGCCACCGTCGCTGCCGCCGTTGCCGCCACCCGAGCCGTTGTCGCCACCGCCGTTGCCGCCACCCGAGCCGTTGTCGCCACCGCCGTTGCCGCCACCCGAGCCGTTGCCGCCACCCGAGCCGTTGTCGCCACCCGAGCCGTTGTCGCCACCGCCGTTGCCGCCACCGCCGTTGCCGCCACCCGAGCCACTGTCGCCACCGCCGTTGCTGCCGTTGCCGCCACCCGAGCCGTTGCCGCCGTTGCCGCCGTTGCCGCCGCCCGAGCCGTTGTCGCCACCGCCCGAGCCAGCTCCGCCGCCCTGCGGTCCGTCAGCCTGCTGGCCGCCCCAGAAGTCGTCTCCGCCCTGATCCGGACCGCCGTTCGCTCCGCCACCCTCACCGGCGGCATTCGATCCGCCCTGGCCGGAGGCGCCGCCGCCGCTGGACCCAGCGTCCTTCGCTGCGCCTGCGGCTCCGCCGTCCGCACCGGAAGTGCTGGGGCTCACGGCTTGGCCGCAACCAAATGCGAGCACGGTGATGAAGCTTGCTGCCAGCAGCGCTCCAGACGAAGAACGGCTGAAGTTTCGCAGCGTCGTGATGGCGTTCATGATCCGGCTCCTCAGGGAATGGAGGGAATTCGAAACGGATTTGGCCGAGGAGATGAAAGCACAGCAAGAGCCTTGGACCAAGGGCGAAGTATCTTGGCGAGACAAGTTGGGGCGCTTCCACCCCAGAGTGTCTCGCGATTTGTCGCAGAACGATCCACGCCGACGCCGCGAACACGCGCCAGAGCGCGACGTATCGATGCGCGCTCACTCGCCGAACGTATTATTCTACGAAACGCAATTCGAGACATAGAGGCGGGAGCACTTCGCGATGGACGGTTCAACCGCCAGTCGTCGATGCACCGTCGGTCGTCTTCGCTGCGTGGTGGCAGCAACTCGGCTTGCCGTCTTCGGCAGGAGGGCTGCCCCATCGGCCGACCACGCCGAGGACGCCGAGCACGATCAACGACACTCCGACGAGCTTGCGGGCGTGCCTGAACATGCCGTCGCCGACGCGACCGGCCAGCCACGCGGTCGCTACGAGCGCGGGGGCTGTGCCGAGCCAGAAGCCGCTCATCGTGAGCAAGGCGCCGGCGAGCGTACCGGTCGCTGCGGCGGCGACGGCGAAGGTGTAGAGGAAGCCGCACGGGAGCAGGCTCGCAGAGAGGCCGAGCAGGTAGGGCCCGGCACGGGGCCCGGCACGGCGGGCAAATGCGGCCAACTCCGCGACCCACCGCGCCCAGATCCGGCCGAATCGACCGAGTCGTCGTGGCGCGAAGAGGTAGCTCGCGCCGATGACGACCAGGCTCACCCCGGTCAGGACGGCGAGCACGCGCTGCAATTCGAACATCGACGCAGCCTTGCCGACGACTTCGCCGAAGACCCCAGCGACGACGCCCAGGCCGAGGTAGGCGGTCGCGCGGCCGAGTTGGTAGGCGGCGGTGCCGTCCCATGCGCCGCGCCGCGCCGTCCCGGCGAAGCCGGCGAAGGGGCCGCACATGCCGACGCAATGGCCGGATCCGGCGACGCCACCGACCAAGGCGACGGTGAATGCGGCGAGGGAGAGGCTCATCTGCGCACCTCCAGACCATTGTCGCCGACGTGCACCCGCAACTCGGTGGCGGCGGCGGTCGGCGCGTCGAGCTCGGCACGGATCCGCCAGGCGCCGCTGCGAATCCCGGCGAGATCCACGTGTGCACGGCCGTCGGTCGCCAACTTCGCGCTGCGCACGTGGTCGGCGCTGGCATCATCGGGCCGCTGCAGGCGCACGCGGATCGTCTGCCCCGCCAGGCCGGCGTCGGCCCGGACCTGCACGTCGAGTGCGTGGCCCACCGGCGTCAACTCGAGGCCGAAGGCGCGGGCGGCGGTGCGTTTGGCGAGCTCCTCGTCGTGCGCCTGCCCAGCTTCGTAGTAGTCGCTGCGGACCAAGTCCGTGTCGACCGAGAAGACGTAGGAGAGGGCCACCGCGTGAACCAAGACCGAGAGGCCGAGGAAGCCGAGTACGATGGCGAGCAGCCGCGTCGGCCGGGCGCCGGCGGTCGAAGTTGCGGATACAGCTGGAGTCTGGGTCGTCATCATCGACCTCCTGGCCGACCGGCCATGCCGGGACCGAGCAAGGGAGCGCGCTGCCGGGCGATCTCTTCGCCTTCGTGTTCGAAGACGAAGAGGACTTGGTCGCCACCACCGGGCTTGAAATCATCGAGCTTGCGGCGGACGAAGATCTCCATCGTCGCCGTCTTGCCTGCCGCCACCGGCCACGGGTTCATCGGCACGCGGAAATCGTAGCCAGCCTGCGGCCGCAAGGTGATGCGGGCCTCTTCGTCGCGCTTGTTGACCAACTTGGCGCGGAAGTGGTTGGTGATCCAGCCGTCCGCGACGGTGACGACCGAGGGACCGGAGGCGCGGACGACCTGCGCCTCGACCATCTTGCGGTTGGACGCCACCACGGCGAAGACGGTGATGACGATGACCAACACCAGGCCGTAGCCGATGGTCCGCGGGCGGACGAAGCGATGATCCTTGCCGTCGAGCTCTTCCAGGCTGGTGTAGCGGACCAAGCCGGTCGGCTTGCCGACTTTGACCATGATGTCGTCGCAGGCGTCGATGCAGGCGGTGCAGTTGATGCACTCCATCTGCAGGCCGTTGCGGATGTCGATGCCGGTCGGGCAGACCGCCACACAGCGCCCACAATCGATGCAATCACCGTAAGATTGTTCCGGGTTCTTACGGCGATCGCCCTTGGTGCCGCGCGACTCGCCGCGGTTGCGGTCGTAGCCGACGATGAGGCTGTGCTCGTCGAGCAGGACCGACTGCCAGCGCCCGTAGGGGCACGCGATGGTGCAGAGCTGCTCGCGGAACCAGGCGAAGTCGGCATAGAAGACGAAGTTGACCGCAGCCATGAAGGCGAACCAACCCGGATTGCTCGCGGGCGATTGCAGGGTCATCTCGACGACCCGTTCGCTGCTCGCGAAATAGCAGAGGAAGGTATTGGCGACGTGCCCCGCGACGACGAAGAAGACGGCGTGCTTGAGCAGCTTCTTGCCGATCTTCGCGGCGTCGAGCTTGGCGTCGTCGAGCCGCTTGCGCTTGTTGGCGTCGCCCTCGATCCAGGTCTCGATGCGGCGAAAGACGCCTTCCATGAAGACCGTCTGCGGGCAGGCCCAGCCACACCACAGCCGGCCCCATTGGCTGGTGATGAAGAAGATCCCGACGATCGCGGTGAAGAGCAGCAGCCACAGCAGGTAGCTGTCTTGCGGCCAGAGGACCAGGCCGAAGAACGCCAGCTTGCGCCGCGGCAGATCGAGCAGGACGGCCTGGTGACCGCCGACCTCGAGCCACGGCAGGCCGAAGAAGAGCGCCATCAGCACGACGTTGACGACGGTCCGACGGTTCAGCCAAGCGCCGGCGAAGCTCGCGGGGTACAGCCATTGCCGGCTGCCGCTCTCGCTGATCGTGGTCGGCCGCTCTTGGGTCGGCTCGACGAGTGATTTGCTCATGACGGCGTCTCCTCGCGCGGGGCGTGCGCGTGCTCCCGACCACCGAAAGCCATCGAGCCGCTGAGATGTTTCACGGAAAGTGCCTGATTTCTTTGGCAAGCACTCCGATTCGCGGGCGACTCGGCGCGGCCCGTGGGGGTGACCACGGGCCGCGCGTGTCGCTCTGCTTCGGTCCTACTCGGCGACGACGTCACCTTGCGGGGCCTTGGGATTCTCCACCTTGTTGCCGCGGAGGGCACGCACGTAGCAGGCGAGATCTTGGATCTCTTCCTTCTTCAGCTGCTTGCCCCACGCGATCATGCCCTTCTCCTGCACGCCTTCGGTGATGACCTTGGCGATATCGGCGTATGTGCCGCCGTGGATGTACGCATCATCGGTGAACGCCGGGCCGACCAGGCCGCCACCGTCGGCGCGGTGGCAGGCCGCGCACTTGCCGTCGTAGTTGGTCTTGGCCGCAGCCTTCCAACTCTCGGAGCCGGTGCAATAGGCCTTCAGCTCGTCGTCGTTCCAGTCGATCTTCTGGGCCGCCATCAACTCGGAGGCCTTGGCCATATCGGCCGCGTACTCGTCGTGGATGGTGTTGCCCTCGGACATGTGGACGTACGGGACGTACACGAGCGCGAAGGCGATGGAGATCCAGAAGATGCCCAGCCACCAGCGCGGCAGGGGGTTGTCGTATTCCTCGATGCCGTCGAAGCGGTGGCCTCGCAGCTCGTCGGTGACCTTGCTCATCGGTCCACCTCCCCCCCGTCGAGCGGGAGCTTGTTCATCTGGTCGAAGTGACGGTCGTTGCGGCTGAGCATCAGCCAAGCCGCGACGCCGACGAAGAGGCCCATGAAGAGGACCAGCGCGACCGACGGTGCGGTGGCGAGGTCCATGCGGGCGAGGACTTCCTTGAACATCCTGGCCTCCTTACTTCGCCGCCGCGACGGCGCCGGGCTTGGTGTCAGTACCGAGTCGCTGCAGGTAGGCGATGAGCGCAACGATCTCCTTGGTCTCGGCGCCGGCGATGCCGTCCTTGGCCAACGCGTCGCCGATCTCCTTCCGCTGCGCCTCGAGCTTGTCGACGGCCTGGTCGACGTCGGCGTCGGAATACGGCACGCCGAGCGTGCGCATCGCCGAGACCTTGTCCTTGGTCAGGCCGGTGTCGAGCTCGTCCTCGAGCAGCCACGGATAGGGCGGCATGATCGACTCGGCCGTCGTCGAGCGCGGGTCGCGCATATGGTTGTAGTGCCACAGGTGCGGGTATTTGCCGCCGATGCGATGCAGGTCCGGACCGGTGCGCTTGGAGCCGAACTGGAAGGGGTGGTCGTAGACGAACTCACCGGCCTTGCTGTAGTCGCCGTAGCGCTCGGTCTCGGCGCGGATCGGACGGATCATCTGCGAGTGGCAGTTGTAGCAACCCTCGCGGATGTAGATGTCGCGGCCCTCGAGCTCGAGCGGAGTGTACGGCTTGACCGCAGCGATACTGGGCACGTTGGACTCGATGGCCATCATCGGGACGAACTCGATGAACGTGCCGACCAGCACGGCGACCAGCGAGAGCACCGAGAAGAGCAGCGGCTTGCCCTCGAGCCGTCCGTGCCAGCTCGAGGTGTCGTCGGCGGTCTTCGGCAGCGGCGCGGCCTGGGCCTCGGTGTCCTCGGGCACGGTCGCACCCTTGACGGTGAGGATCAGGTTGACCGCGGCGATGATGACACCGGTGAGGTAGAGCGTGCCGCCGACGGTGCGCAGCCAGTAGAAGGGCTGCAGCTTGGTCACGGTCTCCATGAAGGTCGGGTAGGCGAGGTAGCCGCTCTCGTCGAAGGCGAACCACATCAGGCCCTGGGTGATGCCGGCCGACCACATCGAGACGATGTAGAAGACCATGCCGAGCAAGCCGACCCAGAAGTGCGCGTTGGCCATGCCGATCGAGTGCAGTGGGCGCTTGTAGAGCCGCGGAATCAGCCAGTAGAGCATGCCGAAGCTGAGGAAGCCGTTCCAGCCGAGCGCGCCGGCGTGGACGTGGGCGATGGTCCAATCGGTGTAGTGGCTCAGCATGTTGAGCTTCTTGATCGCGAGCATCGGGCCCTCGAACGTCGCCACGCCGTAGAAGGTGATGGCGACCACCATGAACTTGACGACCGGATCGGTGCGGAGCTTGTCCCAGGCGCCACGCAGGGTCAGCAAGCCGTTGATCATGCCGCCCCAGGAGGGCGCGATGAGCATCAGCGAGAAGACCATGCCGAGCGTCTGCGCCCACTCCGGCAGCGCCGTGTAGAGCAGGTGGTGCGGGCCGGCCCAGATGTAGAGGAAGACCAGCGCCCAGAAGTGGATGATCGACAGCTTGTAGCTGTAGACCGGGCGCTCGGCGGCCTTCGGCATGAAGTAGTACATCAGGCCGAGGAAGGGCGTGGTCAGGAAGAAGGCGACGGCGTTGTGGCCGTACCACCACTGCACCAGCGCGTCCTGCACGCCGGCGTAGACCGAGTAGCTCTTCAGGAAGCTGACGGGCAAGGCGAGGGAGTTGACGATGTGCAGCATCGCCACGGTCAGGATCGTCGCGATGTAGAACCAGATCGCGACGTAGAGGTGACGCTCGCGCCGCTTCCAGATCGCGCCGAAGAAGTTGACGGCGAAGACGACCCAGATGGCCGCGATCGAGACGTCGATCGGCCACTCGAGCTCGGCGTATTCCTTGCTCGTGGTGATGCCGAGCGGCAGCGTCACGGCGGCCGAGACGATGATCAGCTGCCAGCCCCAGAAGTGGATATTGGACAGCGCGTCCGAGAGCATCCGCGTCTTCAGCAGGCGCTGGGTCGAGTAGTACATGCCGGCGAAGATCGCGTTGCCGGCGAACGCGAAGATCACGGCGTTGGTGTGCAGCGGCCGCAGGCGGCCGAACGTCAGCCACGGCAGCCCGGCGTTGGCCGGCCACCAGGCGATCTGCAGCGCGACGATTACGCCCACCAACATGCCCACGATCGCCCAGAGCACGGTGGCCCAGGCGAACTTGCGCACGACGGCGTCGTCGTAGCGGAAGGTCTCCACGGTCATGACTGCTTCCCCCTGTTGGCGTCCCGGCCCTCCCCGGCCGCGGGCGCCTCGTCCCTTTCGAAGAGCAATTTGGCCCCGGACACCTCGACGCCGTCGAATTGACGACTGCGGGCGGCCCAAACGAACGCCGCCACACCGAGGGTGGCGAGCAGCAGGGATGCCGGCAGCAAGACGTAGACGATGCCCACTGCGGATCATGCTCCATCGACGGGGTGCCGCGGATCAGCCGCGGCGGATAGCGCACACCGGCCCCTCCGGGGAGCGCCGCGCACATGGCTAGGCCCCCGTTCGCGGGTTTCAAGCATTTGCAGCAGGCGGACGAGAGAGTGCGACGGCGATGGCGACCACACTTGCCGATGACAGCGGCATCAGGACCGCCGCGATGAGCGGCGTGAGCGTGCCGGAGAGCGCCCAGCTGACGCCGAAAAGGTTGTAAATCGCGGCAAAAGCCAGCGTCACGCGGATGGTCGAACGGGTCTGCCGGGCTTTCTCGAGCAACCAATGGATGCCGCCCAAGCCGCCGCTCTGCAGCACGACTTCGCTCGCTCCGATCGCGCTGGGTGTCGCGCCGGCCAAGGTGACGGCGAGGCTGGCGCCTTCGAGGGCGAGGACGTCGTTTTGCCCGTCGCCGACCATCGCGACGGGGCCTTGGGCTTGCAGCGCCTCAACCCGCGCCGCCTTGTCGGCTGGCCGCACGTCGCCGGTGGCCGCGGTGATCTGTAGCCGCGCGGCCACCGCCGCGACGGCGATCGGATGATCTCCCGAGAGCAGCTCGACGTGCAGGCCCTCCCCTCGCAGCGCGGAGACGACCTCGGTCGCGTCCGCCCGCAGCGCGTCGCGCAGCCCGAGCGCGCCGATGGCGGCGTCGTCGCGGACCAGCACGACGACCGAGAGCCCATCGCGCCGCGCCGCTACGACGAATGCGTCGAGGATGGCGTCGCCGGTGCGACCCTCCGCCGCCCGCGCCGCGACGTGCAGGCCGCGCGACGCGCCGCGGATGCCGCTCCCGGCCTCGACCTCGACCGATTCGGGAACCTGTCGCCGCGGATGCAGCCCCGCTTCGCGCTCGTAGCTCTCCAAGAAGCGGACCACACCGCGGGCGATGGGGTGGCGCGACGTCGCTTCGACATCGGCCAGCGCCGCGATGACCACAAGATCGGCGCCGCCCTGCCCGGCCCACGCGCTCCGTTCGACCTCGGGCCTGCCTTCGGTCACGGTTCCGGTCTTGTCGAAGACGACGCTGCGCAGCGCACCGAGGCGCTCGATGACGCTCGGCTCGCGGATCAGCACGCCGTGCCGCGCAGCGTCCGCGATCGCCAGCGCGACCGCGGTCGGTGTCGCGAGGCCGAGGGCACACGGGCACGCCACGATCAGGACCACCATCGCGACCTGCAGGCCTGCGCCCAGGCCGCCGTGTGCCGCCCAAAAGGCGAAGCCGCCGGCCGCGGCGACGATGATCACGGCGGTGAAGATGCCGCCGATCCGGTCCGCGAGCATCGGCGTCCGTCGCGCGGTGCCTGCGGCGAGCGAGGGGCTGGCGAAGAGCGGCGGTGGCTGCTCGACCTCGACCTCGAAGGCGAGGTCCACCGCGCGGGCACCAGCCGGCAGCGCATCTCCGGCCCGCATCCGGCGCGGCGCCTCTTCACCGCTGACGACCTGGAGATCGACCTCTGTGTCGCGCAGCAGCCGCCCGTCGGCGGGCAGCCGCTGCCCCGGGTCGACCCGTACCGTCTCACCGACGGCGATCTGCTCCGCGGCCACCTCGACCCAGCGCCCGTCGCGCAGCGCGTGGACCAGGTCCGGCATCGACGCCGCGAGCAGCCGGGTGCGCGCCGTGGCCCGCTCGACGGTTCGCGCCTGGAAGAAGCGGCCGACGCGGAGGCTGAAGACGAGCATCACCAACGAGTCGAGGTAGAGCTGGTCGTAGGCGCCACGCAGCAGCTGCACCAGCGAATAGAGCCAGGCAGCGCAGAGGCCAATCGCGATCGGGACGTCGAGGCTGATCATCCGCATGCGGGTCGCCGCCCAGGCGTTGCGCAGGAAGATGCGGCCCGGCACAGCGAGGCTGACGGTCGCCAACAACATCGAGAGCCAACCGAAGAGGATCGCGAAGCGTCCGGTGTCCAGCCCGGCGTAATACGGCAGGACCAGCAGCATCGTATTGCCCATCAGGGCACCGGCGACGCCGACGTCGACGAGGTCCGCGCGGCGCGCGGCGCCGGGGTCGGTGGCGTCGCCGGGCAGCGCGACCGCGTAGCCGAATCGGCCGATCTCCTTTGCGATCTCACCGAGCGGCGCGCCGTCGCCGAAGCGCAGCTCCATCCGCTGCTCGAGCAGATCGACGCGGACTTCCTCCACGCCGTCGTGCTTGCGCGCGACCTCTTCGATCAGCCAGGCACAGGCGACGCAGGTCATGCCGTCGACGGCCCACGCCGCTTCGTAACCGCCCTGCCCGCCCGCGGCGCGGCAGTGCTGCTGGCGGTAGGCGTCGGTGTCGAGGTAGCCGTAGGCACGGTCGTCGCGTGGCCGCGCGGCGACGCCGACGATCGCGTCGCGATCGACCTCGCGCAGGCGGTACCAATCCTGCAAACCGGCGCCCTGCAAGGCCTGATAGACGGCTTCACAGCCGGTGCAACAGAACGCCTCGCCTGCTGGCGCCGGTCCTTTGCAGTGCAGACAACGTGCGTCCGCCGCCGAATCCGCGCCGACTAGGCCCACGTCACCGCCCCGAAGCCGAATTTCTCGACCCGATAGCGGAGCTGGTCGCGGCTGATCCCGAGCAAGCGGGCCGCGGCGCTCTGGTTGCCGCGCGCGCGTTGCAGGGCCTGGCGGACCAGATCGCGCTCCAGATCTTCGAGCACGATCCCCTCGGGCGGGAGGCGGAACGGGTCGGCGTCGCCGCCGCGCTGCCGCTCGAAGCCGAAGAAGTCGTCGACGTCGAGTGGGCCGCCATCGCCGAGCAGGACCGCGCGCTCGACCAAGTTGCGGAGCTCACGGACGTTGCCGGGCCACGAATGGGCGCAGAGCGCTGCCATTCCGGCTTCGGTGATGTTCGGCACCGGGCGGTGCAGCTCGTCGCAATAGCGCGCGACGTACCACGCCGCCATCGAGGCGACGTCGTCGCCGCGCTCACGCAGCGGCGGCAGCTCGACCGGCAGCACGCGCAGGCGATAGTAGAGGTCTTCGCGGAAGCCGCCGCCCGCGACCTCCGCCAGCAGGTCCCGGTTGGTCGCGGCGATCACCCGCACGTCGACCCGCACGTCGGTCAGGCCGCCGACCCGCTTGAAGGTCTGCTCTTCGAGGAAGCGCAGCAGCTTGGCCTGCATCGCCGGTGAGGTCTCACCGATCTCGTCGAGGAAGACGGTGCCGCCGTCGGCCGCCTCGAAGAGGCCGCGCTTGGCCTTCTTCGCGTCGGTGAACGCGCCCCGCTCGTGGCCGAAGAGCTCACTCTCGAGCAACGTATCCTGCAGCGCCGAGCAGGTGATGTTCATGAACGGGCGCTCGGCGCGCGGCGAATTGTAGTGGACCGCCTTGGCGGCGAGATCCTTGCCGGTGCCCGATTCGCCGGTGATCAGCACGGTCCCGACCGGCGCCCGCGCCACCCGCTGCAGCAAGGTGCGAACCCGCTGCATGGCCGGCGAATCGCCAATAATGCGGTCGAAGGCATAGGGTGCCGACGCTTGTGCCCGGTGGTCGCGGACCTCGCGCTCCAGCGCGCCCGTCGCCAACGCCTTCTCGACCAGGACGGCGATCTCGTCGAGGTTCAGAGGCTTGACCGCGTAGTGCAGCGCCCCGTCGCGCATCGCCTGTACCGCGCTCTCGACCGAGCGATTGCCGGTCATCATCACCACCGGCAGGGTCGGCGCCTGCTGCTTGATCTCACGCAGGAGGTCGAGACCGTCGGCGTCTGGCAAGCGCATATCGAGCAGGACCAGGTCCGGGAGCTCGCGCAGCGCGTCGCGCGCCGCCGCTCCGGTCCCTGCGTCGCGGATGTGGTGACCGTCGTCTTCCAGGCGCGCCCGGAGCGACCAGCGGATCAACTCTTCGTCGTCGACGATGAGGATGGAGGAGGTTCCGGCGCTGGCATGCTTCCCCATCCGGCACGTCTCCGGCCCGGAGACACGATCCGGGCGCCTCGATAGTGCGTGCGTGCGAGGCTGCAGGGCAAGCCTGGGCTGATGCGACCGAGGATCGACGCTCAGCGACGCGCGGCGGCCGCCGTGGCCACCAGGTCGACCATGCGGTCCACATCGAACGGCTTGCGCAGGAAAGCGGTGGCTCCCATGGCCAGGGCTTCTTCGGCCAACTCGTCGGTGCCGTGCGCGGTGATCACGATGATCCGGCTGTTCACGCTGGCGAGCAGCTCCGCGAGCAGGCCGAGACCATCGGAGTCGGGCAGGCGGACGTCGAGGAGCACCACGTCGAAATCGTCCTCCTGCACCGCGCGACGGGCACGCGCCGCGTCTTCGGCTTCGACGACGCGAAAGCCGTCGCCGATCAGCCGCTCGCGCAGCGACCAGCGGATCAGGAATTCGTCGTCGACGACCAGGACGTGCCCGGCAGCGGAGCCGAAGTCGAACGGAACTGCGGTCATGGTCGTTCGTGGCGGTAGCATGGACGTCCGAGGGCCCTTCGTGGCAAATCGCAGGAACTGCGCAACGGCAATGTAGTCGGCACCGCGACGGCTGCCGGAAAAAAGCACGCGACGCGCCTGGAGCACAGTGATGCCTACGACACCTGACCATCCGCTGGCCGCTCCCGAAGTGTGGCAGGTGCTCGAAGGCGTCCCGACCCCGATGGCGCTGGTCGGCCACGATGGCCGCGTGCAGCGGGCCAACCTCGCGATGGCCGTGCTGATCGGCGAGTTGGGCGGCGAGTTCCCTGCCATCTGCGCGATCGCCGAGGAACGCAAGGCATGTTGGGAGGCGTTGAATGCGGTCCTCGCCGGCGCGCCGGAGTCTTGCTTCGACACCCGCGTCATGCGGCCGGACGGCGACGTCCGCATTCTGCGCCTGCACATCCAGGCGATCGGCGAGAACGGCGGCGCCGGCGTGCTGGTCAGCGGCGAGGACCGCACCGAAGAGGAGCGCTCGGCGATGGCGCTCGACGTCTCCGAGCGCGAGCTCCTCGACCTGAAGGACGCGCTCGACCACGCCTCGATCGTCGCCGCGACCGACGCAGCGGGGCGGATCATCTCGGTCAACGAGCGCTTCTGCGCCATCTCGGGCTACAGCCGCGACGAATTGCTCGGCAAGACGCACCAGATCATCAATTCCGGCCACCACCCGCGGGAATTCTGGGTCGAGCTGTGGCGGACCATCGGTCGCGGCGACGTCTGGCGCGGAGAGGTCTGCAACCGCGCCAAGGACGGCCAACTCTATTGGGTCGACACGACGATCATCCCCTTCTTCGACGTCCGCGGACGGACCCGGCAATACCTCGCGATCCGCACCGAGATCACCGAGCGCAAGCAGGCCGAAGCCCAGCTACGTGAGGCCACCGCCCTGGCCCGACTCGGCACGATGGCGTCGGTGGTGGCGCACGAGGTCAAGAACCCGCTCGCCGGCATCTCCGGCGCGCTGCAGATCGTTGGACGCCGGCTGCCGGAAGGCACCGCCGAACGCGCCGTAATCGGCGATATCCTCGACCGCATCGACGCGCTCAACGCCACGATGGAAGACCTGCTCGACTACGCACGGCCGCGTGAACCGAGGACTCGGGCAACTGATTTACGCGCCTTCGCCGACGACGTGGTCGGCCGATTGCGCGACGATCCCCGCTTCTCCGGCGTGACGGTCGAAGTGCGTGGCGACTCGGCAGTCGCCGAGGCAGATCCGGCCTTGCTCGACGGGGTACTGTTGAACCTGCTGATCAACGCCGCCCAGGCCCTGTCAGGCAAGGGAAGCATCACGATCGACGTGTCGACACGCGCGCAGGGTTGCCGACTCTGCGTGCACGACGACGGCCCCGGCATGCCGGCCGATCGGCTGGCGCGTGCCTTCGAGCCCTTCTTCACCACCCGGCACCGGGGCACTGGTCTCGGGCTCGCCATCGTCCGGCGTGTGGTCGAGGCCCACGAGGGCGAGGTCCGGATCGACTGCCCGATCGAGGGCGGCACCGTCGTGACGCTCGACCTGCCCAGCTGGCGCGCGTAGCCCACCCGGCCGGACGTCACCCGATTGGGTGAAATTCCCCACTCCAGTGCGCACAAATCCGCAGGGCCAGCCGAAGCCCCGCTGCGGATCCGCTCGCGCGGGCTCGCCACGTCGCGCGAAGACAGCGCGCCGCCGCCTCGCAACCCGTTGGAATTGCGCGTTGCGGCCAGTCTAGGCAGGGACGGAACGGCCACAAGGAGAATTTTCGGAGCCGTTGGCACGGCGTTTGCTCTCTGTATTGGCGCGGCGGACGCACGCCCCATCGCCGCAAGGGAGAGAGCCACCATGACGCGCTACCACGATGCCCAGACCGCCACCCTCGAACGCTATATGCGTGAGGTCAGCCGCTACCCGCTGTTGACCCGCGAAGAGGAGGTGGAGCTGGCCGAGCGCTACCACCGCAGCCGTGATCCCGAGGCGCGACAGCGCCTGATCAACTGCAACCTCCGCTTCGTGGTGAAGGTCGCGTACCGCTACGCCAGCTACAAGCTCGACATGATCGACCTGATCCAGGAGGGCAACGTCGGCCTGATCACCGCGGTCGAGCGCTTCAACCCCGAGCACGGCAACCGCCTGCTCACCTACGCGGTGTGGTGGATCAAGGCGACGATCCAGGCCCACGTCGCCAGCCAGTGGGCGTTGGTTCGCGTGCTGCCCAGCTCGCAGCAACGCAAGCTCCTCTTCGGTCGCCACCGCGACGAGGCCCATGCCGCCGCCGGCAACGACAACGCGCCCGAGCGCGAGGTCGAGGGATGGCACCGCGCGGCGACGTCGGCGCGTCGCACGCTCGACCTCGACGGCGCGGTGGTCGACGACGGCCGGCTGACGCTGTCCGAGGTGCTCGCAGACGACGCCGAGCCGGGCATCGAAGAGGCCGTGGGCGACGCCGAGCTGATCGCTGCAGCGCAGGAGCGCATCGACGTGGTGCGAGAGCGGCTGAACGACAAGGAGCGCATCATCCTCGACACGCGGATCTTGGCCGACGAGCCGGCGACGCTGCAGGAGCTCTCCGACAACTTCGGCATCTCGCGCGAACGGGTGCGGCAGGTCGAGGCCGGCGTGAAGCGCAAGCTCGAACGCAAGCTCCGCTCGCTGGTTGCGGCCTGAGCGCGGCCTGCGCCTCAGAAGCCGACGCGACGCATGACGAAGCGCGGCAGCAGCCGAATCACCAACATCACCAGCGCCCAGATCGCCGGCGCGTAGACCACCGGCTTGCCAGCGTCCATCGCGGCGAGCACGCGCTTGGCGACAGCGTCCGGCTCGCCGGCGAAGGGTGGCTCCGGCAGCCCCGCCGTCATCGCGGTGCGGACGAAGCCGGGCTTGACCGTCAGCACCCGGAGGCCATCGGCGGCGAAGCGGTGGTCGACCGATTCCAGGTAGTGCGAGAGCCCGGCCTTGCTCGCGCCGTAGATGGCGATCGGCTTCCGGCCGCGATCTCCAGCGACGGAGCTGAAGACGACCAGTTGTCCCTTGCTCGGCAGCAGGTGTCGGCGGGCGTGCTCGCAGAGCAGGATCGTGCCGGTGAAGTTGGCCCGCAGCACGCGCTCCGCCAGTGCCAGGTCGGCCTCGAGCGCCGGACCGGGGGCGAAGAGGCCAGCCGAGACGACGAAGCCGTCGACCGATCCCAGCGCCGCGACCGCCGCGTCGACGGCCGGGCCGAAGCCGTCCGGCTGCAGCAGATCGAGCGCGCCGACGCCGACGACGGCGTCTTCCCTGCCCGCGCGGGCGCGGAGATCGGTGGCACAACGATCCAATCCTTCGGCGTCGCGACCGAGCAGAAAGAGCGTGTCGCCCCGGGCGACCATGCGCCGAGCCAGCGCGCGTCCCATCCCGCGCGTGGCGCCCACGAAGACGTATTGCATCGTCACGTTCCTGTAGCGAAAGGCGAATCGCCGAAGAGCCGGACGCTCTGCGCGCTACGGAAGCGCAGCTCGGGGTCCCAGCGCCGGCGAACGTCCATGAAGTCGTCCAAGCGGGGCTCCATCGCGCGAAAATCCGCGGCGGAGGTGAACTGATCCTTGGTCAGGTAGATCCGGCCGCCGTATTCGATCACGACCTCGTTGAGCTGCGCGACCGCCGCGGCGGTACCCGAACGCACGGGCATGTCGATCGCGATCGAGGTACCGGGCCGCGGAAAACTCAGCAGCCCCTGCCCTTGCTCGCCGCAATCCTTGAGCACGCAGAGTGGCGAGGCCGCCGAGAGCGCCGTCAGCCGTTCGAGCAAGGCGCGGACGCCCTGCGGACCGGCTTGCCGCGGTATGACGGCTTGGTGCTGGGTCAAGCCGCTGCTGCCGTAGCCGAGGTTCCAGTCGGCGATGACGTCGAGGGGGTAGAAGAATGTCTCCGGCGAGACGAAGCCCTGCACCTTGCTGCGCAGCTGCTTGTGATAATACGCGGTGTTGAAGGCACGCACCGTCGGCGGCGAGATCGCCCAATTCGGCGCCTCGAAGGGCACCGGGATCGACGCTTCGCCCCAGCGCGGCGGCTCCGGCGGTGATTCGTGCGCCTCGGCCCAACGCCCAACGAAGAGGATGCCGCGACCCATCGCACGCCCGCGCGTGACGCAGTCGATCCAGGCGACCGTCATCGGCCAGTTGCGCGACCCCTCCTCCAAGGCCGCGAGCAGGCTGTCGAGATCACCGTGCTTGGTCATCTCCTGGTAAATCCAGGGCGATGGCGTGCGCTCGAGCTGCAGCTCCACCTCGAGGATGGCGCCGGTGAGGCCCATGCCGCCGATGGTGGCCCAGAAAAGATCGGCGTGGGTCTCGGGGCTGCACTCGACGATTCGACCGTCGGCGACCCGCATCCGCAGCGCCCGGACGTGGCGACCGATCGTGCCGGCGACGTGGTGACGCTTGCCGTGGACGTCGCTCGCGACCATCCCGCCCAAGGTCACGAATTGCGTGCCCGGCGTGACGGGGACGAAGAGGCCGCGGTGCAGCGTCAACCGATTCAGCGCCCGCAGCGAGAGTCCCGCTTCCGCGCGCAGCACACCGTCGTCGGTGAGGCGGAGGACGCGGTCGGCGAGCGTCGTAGTGAGGACGTCGGGACAGCCCGGCGCCGGAAGCGATGCGTCGCCGTAGGAGCGGCCGAGGCCGCGCAGCAAGTGGGCACCCTTGGAGGCGCGTTCGAGGTCTTCGCTGAACAACTCGCGACCGGGAACAAATTGCCGTCCCCACCCCGCGACGCGCGGTTCTTGGCTACGTGAGGGCAACTCGCCAGACCTTTTCGTCGTTGCGCAGGAGGTCCGACCAGGTCGTGCGACCGATCTCGAGTTCACCGGACTCGGGCAGCAGGGCCACGTGAAGCAGCCAGCGATCGCCGAACCCTTCGGCGGTGAGTTGACGGATCTCCGCCGCGAGGACCTCGGTCATGCCGGCCTTCAGCGTCGGGAACCACTCACTGACTTTGCGCGCAATGGGCATCACGTCGGTGAAAACAACCGTCGGCTGATTTTCTTCCGCCCACGGCTTGCCTTCGATCGGCGCGACCCGTGCGGCGTCCGGATGGTAGTGCAGCCGGCAGAGCTGGTAATAGGACGCAGAGCCCGGAAGCCCGGCGCGCTGACGACCGCTGCGGCGCGACTGCCGATGGTCCGGCACGGCGTCTGCCACGGCACCCTGGAAGTGCGCAGCCAAAAAGACGCGCTCTTTTCCACCCGGGTCGGGCAGCAGGGCCTCGAGGTCGCCGTAGCGAAGGACGTGGTGAAGGTCTTTGGAGTGCCGGTCGCGGCTGACGTGTTCGACAATCATGCGCCGAGCGTAGCACCGCGCGCAGGCGGCGGGAAGTGGCCACGGCCTTCCGAGAGGCGGTTCAGCACACGCCGGACGAAGGTCGGTCGCAGGTAAAATCCGCGGCTGCCGGTCCAGGTCATATGCCCGTCGGCACCGACCGCCGCCGACCGCGCGGTGCTGTCGCGGCCCTTCGGCCTGACTTGCAGGACGCCACCGACGCGGGCGTCGATCTCGTCGACCCGCCCGCCGAGGACCCGCGCCATGATCTCCTCGTAGTCCGATCGCAGCAGCGCCGCCTCGGCCTCGGTCGGTCGCCACAGCCGCGGCCGGCCGACGCGCCGGTCGAGCCAGCGATCGCGTTGGGCCTCGATCGGCACGAAGAGCACGGCCGAGAGCTTGGCGCAGACCACGCTCTGCTGCCATGGCATGCGCGCCTGCTGCGGATCGAGCGGCACGCGGGTGACCCAGGTCGATTCGGCCGGACGGCCGTCGCCGCGCAGCGGCACCGTCTTCAACTCCACGCCGAGTTCGGGGAAATCAGGCGCCGCGTCGTTGCCGGCGGCGGCGCCGAGCGCGATCTCGAGCAGCGAGCCGGTCCAGCCCTTGCCGGATCGCGCGGACGCGGGGGCCGGGATCGCGAGCGCCTCGGCGATCGCGCCGACCGGCTGGCCCGCCAGGGCCCCGGCCAGCGCCATCAGCGCCTCGAGATCGGGCGGTGACGAATTCAAGCCTGGGCGGGCTCACCGACGTGGACCGTGACGGTCGAGGCCGGCCGCCGCCCGCGGAAGCTCGCCTTGCGCGCTCCACGGATCAGCCCGAGCTGTTGCGCGTCCCAGACCGGACCGACGAGGAACGAGAGCGGATCATCGGCAAACGCCGGCGCGTTCTTCTCGAAGAGCGCGTGGCCGATGAGGTTCAGCGCCCAACCGAGGGTGAAGGTGCCGACCGAGACCAGCCAAATCGGCCGCGCCGGGCGCGAGAGCAGCAAGCCGCCGACGCCGAGCATGATCATCGGCGTCCCGACCAAGTGCAGCACGCGGTTGGTCGGATCGGAGTGCGTCTTCTCGTAGTAGCGCGTCGCCAAATACCAACGATGCTGCAGGGTGCCGTCGAACTCGGGGTGCTGCTCACGCCACTTGCGTTCGAGCTCCGCGACGCCTCGGGCGAAGAGGCCGGCGCCCAGCAGCTTCTGCCCGGTGACCAGCGCGATCATGCCCCCAGTCGTCATCCCGACGGCACGCGACTCTTCGGTGGGCAGCAGATTGATGATCCGGCGCAACATGAGATCCTCGCTCGAGCGGGAAGGGACCCGCCCGATCGGAACGATAGCGATCGAGGCGCGCAGGTCCACGAATCCATGCGTCGGATCGGTGGTCTGACAAAGCTTTTACAATGCTCAGAAGTCGCCGTCGCCGTCGCCGGCGCCCGGGAGCGCGAGGGCGAGCGGAGGCCGCGGACGACCCGCGAGCGCGCCATAGTGCCGCCAACTGGTCAGCACGCTCTTCACGTAGCGGCGGTTCTCTCGGAACGGGATCGCCTCGACGAAGGCGTCGAGCGGCCAATCGCCACGCGCGCGCACCCACTTCCGGGTATTGCCTGGGCCGGCGTTGTAGCTCGAAGCGACCAGCGCGTCGTTGCCGTCCCAACGCTTCCGCAGCCGGGCCATGTAGCCGACGCCGAGCGGGATGTTGATCGCGGGCTGTTTCAGGGCTGCGTAGTCGATCGACTCGACGATGCCGAGCCGCTGGTTCATCGCCTTGGCGGTAGGCAGCATCAGCTGGAGCAGGCCGGTGGCCAGCACGGGGCTCTGCACCGTTGGTGAGAAGCGGCTCTCGGTGCGCATGATGGCCCAGACGAAATCCGGATCGACGCCGTATTTTTTCGCCGCGGCGCGGAGGGGCTCGGCGAATTCCGGCGGCTGCGGATAGGCCAATCGGATCAGCGCGAGCGGGGCGCTCGGCGCAAACTCGTGATCGCCGACCCGGGCGATGGCACGGGCGTGGGCGCCGACCGCTGCGTCCAACGCCGCTCGGACGATGGCGCCCGCTTCACCTTTGGGCCAGCGGACAGCGGCGATCTCCGCGCGCGCCGAGCTCGCCATGCCCATGCGCAGCAGCTCCACCGCGACCGGCAAGTGCGGATCCGCCAGCAAGGACGGCGACACCGCCGCATCCGTCCTTCGCTTCCTCCGCTTCTGCTCGGCGTCGATCTTGGCGAGACGCTTGGCGTCGAGGCCCTGAAGACGAAGTGCCGCGAGCCAGCCGTAGTAGCCGTTCGGCTGGTCGCGCACGACATCTGCGTAGCGATCGGCAGCGACCTTGCGGGCCTTGCGATGCTCGGCCGCCCTGCCCCACCAATAGCGCAGCCGGCCTCGGTTGTAGACGTGCTCGGCCACGGGCGCCTTGGCGACGACGCGGGCTCCCAGGCTCTCGACTTGCCGCCAATCGCCGGCCTGCACCTCGTGCCAGAGCAGGTCCCAGGCCGCGTATTCGACCATATCGCCGCCGTGGGTCAGGACCTTCTCCAGCAGCGCCGCGGCCGCTTTGTGCTGCCGCTGCTCACGCAAGATGCGGGCGCGCCAACGCATCGCGTCGTCGACCAACGTGCTCTTCGGGTCGTCGCGTTCGATCTCGGCAAAATACGCCAACGCTCGCCGACCGGAACCAGAGTTCGCCTCCCGCTGAGCAGCGCGATAGAGCAGTTTCGACCGCTCCCTGCCCTTGCAGTGCTTCACCGCCTCGGCATACGCCGCGACCGCCTCCTTCCGGCGCTTCCAGTAGATCTCCAGGACCCGGGCTCGCACGGTGCTCGCCGCGCACCACGCTTCGCTGCCGATCGCCGCCTCCTTGCGGACCGCGGCGGACTCTTCGAGCACCAACTCGCGGCGATGCAGTGCCCGCGCGCGCTCGAGCCGCTCGACCCGCGCCTGAAGCGGCAGCTTCGCTGCATCGGCGCCGACGTTTGCGAGGGCCTTCTCGGCCCGCGCATCGGCGTCGCCGCCCGGGAAGCGAACCCGGACCATCCGCAGCCAGCGCGCCTGCTGCTCGGGCGATTTCGCCGCTGCCGCGGCATCGGCGGCCTCGAAGAGCAGGTGCGCCAAGGGCTCACTCTCGGCCTCGACCGCCCGTTTCCAGGCCGCCAGCGCCGCGCCGGGGTCCCCCTGCAGCGTCGCGATGCGCGCTTGCAGCAGCGCACGGCGGTCGGCGCGGGCGAAGCCCTTGCTCGGAACGCGACCCAGCGAGCGCGCCGCGTCGTCGACCTGCCCGGCCGCCAGCCACGCCTCGGCGGCCCAGAGCGAGAGCGTCCCGGCCAAGCGGCCGCCCGCTGCGGCGAGGCGATCGAATGCCTTCGCGGCGTAGGCGGCGTCGCCGGCGTGCCAACTCGCGACCAGATGCATGATCCCGAGCGCGCGGCGCTCGGCCGGATCGCCGCTTTGCGCCGATGCGACAGCGAGGCCGTCGGCGGCGTCGCGCCACTGCCCGGCGTCGAACGCGCGCCGCGCCGGGGTGCCGGCGCCGACCGGAGCCAGTGCGGCAAGTTCGAGCTTGGCGAGCGGCCCGGTCCACGTCGCCGCGCTCGCTTCCGACGGCAACGCCGCGACGTCGAACGCGGCCCGCGCCTGTGCCGGCGTCTGTGCCGACGCAGGTGCGCCGGGTCGGGCGGGCAAGGTCTTGCCGCAGCCCGTCGAGCAGAGGGCCGCAAGCAGGGCGGCGCAGGACAGTGCCGAACCCATCGCCTTCGATGCGGAGGCAAGGCGCCGCCGCGTCGTGCCATGCGGCATCCGCGAGGTCGTCGGGTCAGCGGGGGTCATGGTGCGAGGCCTCCATCGCCCTGGCCGCGGCCACGCTGCCGGGCCTCCTTGCTGTCGTAGCGCAACCACCGCAGGCGCAACAACTCGGCGTTGGCACCCTCGCCACCACGGTAGCGCTCGGCAGGGAAGAGCCGATGCCCGAGCCAGAGTTGGTCCAGCCAGCGGAAGAATTCCTGCAACGCGCACGGGTCGACGCCCTCGGCCGAGGAGAGCAAGGGCCGGTGCTCGCGGCAACGCCGGGCCAGCGCCGCCTGCGGCAGCTCCTTCGCCTCGCCCCCGTCGCTCGCCCAGGCCAGCCGCTGGCCGATCCGCCCGTAGAGGAAGGGGTGGGCCGCGCGCTCGCCGAAGATCGAGTAGCCGAGGAAGCTGTGCTCCGGCGGCGGCGCTCCGAGCAGGTGCAGAATGGTCGGCACCAGGTCGAGTTGGGTCGACGGCCGCTCGACGCGCTGCGGCAGGACGTGGCGCGGGTCCGCGATCAGGAGCGGCATCGGCGCGAAGCTGCCAGCGAGGTGCGGCACGCCGACCAGCGACTTGACCTGCGGCGTCGGCAGCTGCGCGTGGTCGCCGGTGATGACGACCAAGGTGCGCTCGAGGATGCCGCGGCTGCGCAGGGTCTCGAGCAAGCGGCCGAGTTGGCGATCGGAGCAATGGTAGCCGGCGAGCAACGACTGATCGCGGACGGCCTCGGGGATCGGGCAGCCGGGATCGGGGAAGCCGGGGAGGTGCGTGCCGACCGTGAGGGTCGCCATCAGCCAAGGCGCGCCGGCCGATTCGAGCGCGTCGATGCGTTCGAGGAGGAAGTCGACCAGGGTCGCGTCGCCGTAGCCCCAAGCGTTCTGCGGTCGATCGGCGTAGCGGGAGACGAGGTCCTCGCGCCCCCACACCGCGTCGAAGCCGTGGCCGCGCAGCGTGGCCTCGCAGGCCATGTAGACCTTGCTCGCACCGCGGGCGAATTCGGTGCGGTAGCCATGCTCTCGCAGCACGTCGGAGAGGCAACGGTACGGAGCCTGACCATCGACGCTGCCGCCGACCTCGAGATCACCGACGGCGGCGGGCGGAAGCGTCGCGCACAGGCTCGCGATCAGCCCGTTCGCGGTCGGCGAGGTGGCGTTGTGGAAGCCGCGGACGTCGGTATTCGCGGCGGCGAAGGCGGCGAGGTTCGGCATCAGGCCGCGGTGCCGCGAATCGGGGTGGAGGTCGGTGAAGCCAGCCGAGAGCGACTCGACCAGGATCACCAGGACGTTGGGTGGGCGCTTGCCGCCGACGGCGGTGACGACGGCCTCGGGACGCTCGGGCAAGGGGTCGAGCGCGCCGAGATCCCGCCGCAAGAGCGGATAGTGCGCGGCGGGATCGACACCGGGCGGCAGCACGCCGGCCGCCTGCAGCCGGGCGACGGCGTCACGCGGCAGCGGCGCGACCACGACCGAGGCCGGGTCGGGGCGCTCGGGGGCCCAGAGCTTGGCGCGAATGCCGGATTTCGCGACCTGCACCTCGGGGATCAGCCCGACGTGGTGCGGATGCCAGCCACCGAATGCTGCGGTCGCCGCGGCGACCAGCGCGGTCGCGGCGACCAGCTGCCACGCGCGCGCCGGCGAGAGCGAACGCCGACGCCCGTCGAGGTCGCCGATCGCCGTCAGCGCGCCGCCGGCCAGCGCCACCGCGAGCAGCGCGGCGACCATCCGCGGGTCCGCGGCATAGCCGATCGATCCGGCCGAGATATGCGCCCAGGTCGACTCGTTGGTGTGCGCGAGGGCGAAGTAGCAAGTGACGACGTCGGTGGCGCGGAAGAGCGTCGCGACGGTCGCGAGCGCCCACGTGCTGGCCAGCAACGCCCTGCGGCCGCTGGTCGAGGCTGCGTGCCGCGCCGCCGAGGCCGGGGCGAGGATGCCGGCGACCATGACCATGTCGAGCGCGAAGCCAAGGGCCAACTCGAGCGGGTCGACTTCGAGATCGACGAAGGCGCGCATGGCGACCAGGCCGGCGGCGCGCAGCCCCCACCACAGCGCCAGCGCCAGCAGCCAGGTGCGACCCGGCAGCCAATCCGGCAGCACCCGAGGGGATTCGCTCGCGGCGGCGACCACGGCTAGGCCCGCCAATCCAGGATCGGCCAGCCGCGCTTGCGCGCCACCCGGCGCAGGCGCGGGTCGGGCTGCACGACGACGGGGTAGCCGACGGCTTCGAGCATGCCGAGGTCGGAGTAGGAGTCGGTGTAGAAGGTGCTCGCCGCGAGCGTCAGGCCGCGCGCCTCGCACCACACCGCAGCGCGGGTCGCCTTGCCTTCGCCGTAGCAGATCGGCGGCTCGATCTCGCCGTCGAGCCGGCCTTCGGCGTCGACCGTGAAGCGATTCGCCAGCCAATCGTCGAGGCCCCACGCGCGCTGCGCGGCCTCGGCCGCCCACGAAGAGGAATTCGTCAGCACGACGGCAGGCTCGCCACGGCCGCGATGCTCCGCGATCGCCCGCTGGGCGCCGGGCAAGAGCCGGGCGCGGACCTCGGCGTCGAAGAATTCGGCGGTCCGCGCGTCGAGCTCGTCGGCGCGCGTTCCGACGTAGTGGGCCAGCGCCGAGCGATAGGCCTTGTCGATGTCGATCAGCGAGAGGTGGTAGAGCCCGCCCCAGACCAAGCCGCGCAGCATCGTGCCGCGACCGATGCGGCCGTGGCGGCGCTCCCAGCGCGCGTAGAGCAGGCCGGAATTCTCCGCGATCAACGTCCGATCGAGGTCGAAGAACGCTGCGCCCTTCGCTACCATCGCGGCCTCCTCGCCGGCCCATCCGGCTGGGCGTCCTCTTAGCACGGCATTCCCTTTCGTACACTGCTCGTCGACCGAGGAGCGCAGCGGAGACGAACCGATGTCAGCCATGCCGACCGTCGTGGCGAGGCGAGGCCAGCTTGTCGAGGCGCGCCATCCCTTCGCCTATGCCGTCGCCGACGCCAGCGGTGCCCTGCTTCGGACGGCAGGGCGGATCGCGCCGACGCCGTGGCGCTCCGCAGCCAAGCCGTTCCAGCTCGAGGTGAGCCTGGGCTGCCTGCCGGAGCAGCAGGCCGAGGTGCTGATGCGTGAACCCGCGTTGCTGGCGATTGCCGCCGCCTCCCACAGCGCCGAGCCGGGCCACATCGACCACGTCGACCGCCTGCTCGCACTGCTGCAACTGCCCCTCGACGCGCTGCGCTGCGGCACCCATAGGCCGATGTCGGTCGAGGCGGCGGACGCTTGGCTGCGCAGTGGCCGGAGCTTCGACGACCGACACAACAATTGCTCGGGCAAACACGCGCTGATGGCCGCGGCGGCGCGGGCCCTCTGCGCAGACCACGATTACCGACCGGCCGAGCACCCGCTGCAGCGCCGGATCCACGCGCTGCTCGAGACCTTGGTCGGCGCACCGGTCGACCACGGCATCGACGGCTGCGGTGTGCCGACCTTCGGCCTCGACGTGATCGGGATGGCGCGGGCCTTCGCCGCCCTCGCCCGCCCGGCGAACCCGCTGCGCGCCGCGGTCGCAGCCGCCGTGGCGCAGCACCCGTGGCTCGTCTCCGGCACCGCGCGGCTGGACCATCGCCTCGCCGAGCGCGCCAACGAGCCGTGGATCGGCAAGATCGGCGCACTCGGGGTGTTCTGCATCGCCCTACCCGCCCGCGGCCTCGGCGTCGCGCTGAAGATCGAGAGTGGCGGCACCGACGCCCTCGGCGCCGCGATCGAGGCGGTGATCGCAGAGGTCGCACCGGGTGCGTTGCGGGCGGTCGCAGGAGAGTGGGAGCCTCTGCTGATTCGCAACGTGGTCGGCGTGCCGGTGGGCAGCTACCGCGCGACGCTGGACTGAAGCCGCCGCCGGCGCGTCTCGGCCAGGAGGATGGCCGCGGTCGAGGCGACGTTCAGGCTCTCGACCGCGCCGGTGCCGCTGATGCGCACGTTGGCGTCGCAGAGCGCGGCGATCTCGGGCCGCAGGCCGTCGCGCTCTTCGCCGAGCAACCAGCAGACGGGGCGCTCGAGTCCGAGGCTGGCGAGCCGAGAGGCAGCGGTGTCGCCGCCGCCGAGCAGCTCGATCGGGGCGTCGGCCGCGGTCCCGATCAGGCGGAGGCCGGCGACCTCGCGGGCCGCGCGCAAGGTCGCGACCGGATCGGCCAACGTGGCGAGCGGCACCGACTCCAGCCCACCTTCTGCGACCCGGTACGCGGCCGCGGATGCAGCGGCGGCGCCCTGCCGACCGGCTTGCAAGAGCAGATCGACGCCGAAGTGGGCGGCGGTCCGCGCGATCGCGCCGAGGTTGTGCGGGTTGCCCACGCCGTCGAGGTAGAGCCAGAGCCGCGGCGCACCACCCGGGCCACGGCGCTGCACGCCGGCGAGGACGTCCGCGTCGGCGAGCCGTGGCCGCGCGGTGAACGTCGCGACCACGCCTTGGTGCCGGTCCGAACCCGCGGCGCGGTCGAGCTCCTCGCCTTCGACCACGCGATAGGGCAGCCGCGCTGCGGCCATCTCGCTCAGCACGTCGCCGAAACCGGGCGCGACGTCGGCCCGCAACAGGAGGCGACGCAGCGCAGCCGGGCGGGCGGCGAGGGCCGCTCGAACCGCCGCGACGCCACCGATCACGTCGAAGTGCGCGCGATTCCGCCCGCCGCGTTGCCCGCCTTTGCGTCCGTCTCGGCCGTTCATCGCGTCCTCCGCTGCTCGCTCCGGCGCAGATGACACGCCAACGACCTCCATGCAAGGTGCGGCAAGGAGCGTGGCGACGGGAGGCGAGCTTGCGCTGGGCCATCGGCGATATCCAAGGGTGTTGGCAGAGCTTCGCCGCGCTGCTCGAGCGGATCGCGTTTCGCCCCGGGCGAGACGAGCTCTGGCTCGCCGGCGACCTCGTCAACCGCGGGACCGGCTCGCTGGAGGTCCTGCGCTTCTGCGCGGCACACGCCGGCGACGTCCGCGCCGTACTCGGCAACCACGACGTGCACCTGCTCGCCCGCGCCGCCGGCGTTGCGACCGCCGGCAAGCGGGACACGCTCACGCCGGTGCTCACCGCGCCGGATCGCGACGGATTGCTGGCGTGGCTCGGCAGCCAACCGCTGCTGCGGCAGGCACCGGGCCTGTTGATGGTCCACGGTGGGTTGCCGCCGCAGTGGAGCGTCGCGACCGCGCTGCAGCGGGCGCGCGAGGCAGAAGACGCGCTGGCCGGCCCGCGACGCCGCATGGTGCTGCGGGCGGTCCGTGGCGCGCTGCCGACACCGGCGCCGGACAGCGATGTGGCCGCGGACCTCGAGACCGACCTGCGCGCGGCCGCCACGATCGCGCTCTTCACCCGGCTCCGCAGCTGTGACGCCGAGGGCGTGCCGTCGCGCTTCAGC
>JACKFC010000013.1 GCA_020632665.1 Deltaproteobacteria bacterium | reverse complement strand
CAGCCCCAGGGGATGATGTCGGCGGTGTCGGCGGTGTCGGAGCCGTCGACACTGTCGGAGCCGTCGGCGCTGTCGGTATCCGCGGCATCGGCGGTGCCACCACCACCGTCGGCGTCGCTACCGACGCTGTCCACACCGCTGGCGTCCTGGCCGACGGCGTAGCAGGTCGTACCGTCTTGCAGCGTGCCGGCGCCACAGGCGTCGATCGGATCGACGGGCACGCAGGCGCCGTCGACCAACTTGGTGCCGGTGCCGCATTCCGGGCCGCTCTCGTCGCTGCAGCCTGCGAGCCAGGCGAGCGCCACGCACGCCGCCAGCGTGCTCCAACGTCGGGCCGTCATTTCGGCACACATACGGCCACCATCGGGTCGTCCTTCTCGTCGCTGGTGCCGTGGTTGTGCAGCGCAGCCTTGCCGCAGACCTGGCCGGAGGGGCAATCGGCGTCGCCGCCAGGGCAGGCCATGCCGCAGGTCGCGCCGGCCGCGCCGGGGGCACAGATCTGGCCGGTCGGGCAGACGCCGGCGCCGCAGCTCTTGCCGCCGCCCTGGGTCCCGGGCGTGCAGCGGTAGGCCGGGCCGAAGGTCTTGGGGTCGAGCAGCGCGGTGCAGACCTCACCGGCCGTGGTGCAGCTCTTCTGCGAGGCGCACGGCGCCCCGGATCCTGCGACCTGCACACAGACGCCGGCGTAGCCGAGGATCGCGCTCGACGCGCCCTGCTGCACCGGCAGCGCCAGGCATTGTTGCTCGCCCGGGCAGGCGGCGTCGCTCTGGCAGAGCAGCCGGCATTTGTCGTTCAGGCAGAGCTCGGTCGAGCACTCACCGTCGGATTTGCACGGCTCACCGGGGCCCTTGGCGCTGCCGTTGGCCGCCGCGCAGACGCCCTTGTAGACGCCGCCGCCCGCGGCATAGGCGCCCTTGCACCAGCCGCCGCTGCACGCGCTGTTCGCCGCGCAGAAGCTGACCTTGCAGATGCCGTCGGTGCCGCAGGCGTCCGCCTTCGACGGGCAGCCGAAGGTCAGCGCCTTGGCGTCGACGCAATCGGGGTCGGGGGCGCCGCAGCCGCAATCGCAGGCGGTGCCGTCCTGGTAGTAGGCGACGGCGCAGAACCAATCGTTCGGCACGCATTGGTTGCTCCAGGCGCAGGTGCTGCCGGCCCCGCAGGTGCCGCAGGTGCCACCGCAGCCGTCGTCGCCGCACGATTTGCCGTCGCATTGCTTGGCGCAGGTGCTGGTGCACGTGCCCGCGGCGCTGCAATAGGGCGCGCTGGCGTCGCAGGTGCCGCAGGAGCCGCCGCAGCCGTCGTCGCCGCAGGTCTTGCCGGTGCAGTTCGGCTTGCAGCTGCAGATCTGGGCGTAATCGGCGCAGCAGTTGCCGTTGTCCTTGCAGGTATCGGCGCAAGAGCAACCCGAGGTCGCGACGGTGCCGCATTTCGCGACGCAAGAGGTCGCCGCTTCGGGCAGCGGCAGGGCGTTGCAGGCGCCGTTTTCGCAGGTCTCGTAGCTGGCGCAGCTGCCGCAGGTGCCGCCACAGCCATCGCTGCCGCAGACGGCGGTGGTGCACGCGAGCGGCTTCGGCGAGCAGGGATCGACGCATTGGCCGCCGGAGCAGGCCGTCTTGCTGCCGGTCGTGCAGCTGCCGCAGGAGCCGCCGCAGCCGTCGTCGCCACACATCTTGTCGGTGCAGCTCGGCGCGCAGGCCTTGCAGGTGCCGTCGGCGTTGCAGCTTCCGCCGACGCCGCAGCCGAGCACGGGCTGGCCGGCGACCTTGCAGTCCGGGTCGACCACGCCGCAGCCGCAATCGCAGCCGTCGAGGGCGCCGTAGCTGGTCGGCGCGCAGGTCCAGCCCGCGGGTACGGCCGAGACGCAGGTGCCGGCCTCGCTGCAGACCTGCAGCGAGGCGCAGCCGGCTACGAACGCGCTCGGGTCCTTGCAGTCGAGGTCGGGGGCGCCGCAGCCGCAGTCGCAGGCGTCGCCGGCGGCGTAGTAGAGCGGCTCGCAGGTCCAGGCATCTGGCACGCAGCGACCCGCGGCGATGCAGCCCTGCCCCGCCGCGCAGCTGCCGCAGGTTCCGCCGCAGCCGTCGTCGCCGCAGTTCTTGCCTTCGCAGTCGGGCACGCAGGTCGCCACGCAGACGCCCAGCGCGGTGTTGCAGATCGGCGTGGCCTCGTCGGTGCAGCTACCGCAGGAGCCGCCGCAGCCGTCGCCGCCGCAGCTGCGGCCCGCACAATCGGGCACGCAGACGGGCGCCGCGTCGGCGTCGCCGGTGACGTCGGCGTCTCCGCTGCCCGCGGCATCGGTATCGGCGTCGGCGGTGTCGGGGCCGGCGTCGGTGGTGTCGGCGGTCGCGTCGCCCGCGCCGCCCGTGTCGCCGACCGTGTCGACCGGATCTGCGACGCAGACGCCGCCGTCGGCGCTGGTGCCCGGGCCGCAGTTCAGCGCCGTCTCGAGCAGCACGCATTTGTCGCCGTCGAGGCGGGTGCCGGCGGCGCATTTGACCGCGGTCCCGTCGCTGCAGCCGACGGCGAGCAACATCGCGACGCCGATGAGCAGCGCCGCGACGCGAGAGAGAGAGACGATCGCGCTCACTGGACGTTCACTCCCGAGATGGTCGGCGATCCGGGGACGCGGCCCAGCTGCACGTAGTTCTGCAGCGCCTCGGCGACGCGCGGGTGCTTCTCCCGCTTGAGCGCGTCGGTCATCACCGCGCGCAGCCCGGGCACGTCGTTGGACCAGACCGAGAGCGTGTACGCCGCCGCCACCCGCACGTGCGGGCTCTCGTCGTAGAAGAGCGCCTTCTCGACCAAGGGTCGCGCGGCCTTCGGCCCCATGAAGCGCGCCGCGTCGACGAGATTCTCGCGCACGTGGATCGAGGGGTCGGTGGCCATCAGCTTGGTCATCCAAGGCATCGCTGCACCCGGATCTTGGAAGCGCAGCGCCAACGCCGCCGAGCCGCGGACCAGCTCGTTGTTGTCGACCAAACCGACGAAGAGCACCGGCAGCGCGCTCGGGTCGGTGGTATTGCCCAAGCCAGCGAGCCAGGCGATGCGGATGCCGACCGGCTCCGGCTCGTGCGAGGTATTGCCCGGGGAGTCCGGATGCGCCGGCGGCTCGTCGCGGCCGGTGAGCGCCTGCGAGGCGCGCTGGACGTATTTCGCGATGCGCTGCGTGGCGGCGACCGGGTCGTCCTCCTTTTGGTGACCGAGCGCCGCGCCCAGCGCCGTGGCCACGCCGCCTGCGTATTCCGGGCGCTGGCGATCGGCGCTCGCTGCTTCGAGGCGGTCGAGGAAGGCGGCGTTCGGGTGCTGCAGGAACGCCGCGGCCTGCAAGACGGCCAGCGCCGTTCGCTGCGGCAGCGTCGGATCGTCGATGAGGTCCGCCATCGCTCGTTGGGCCCGCTCGGTGCCGGCGCCGGTCAGCGCCGCAACGGCGACCGACTCCGCCTTCGGGTCGAGCGTGCCTTCGCGCAGCGTTTCGTAGACCGTCGCGACCGCTTCGTCGTCGTCGCGCAGGGCGTAGGTCAGCTCGTTGCGCAGGTTGGTGCGTCCGCTCGCGCCGATGGCCGAAGCGCGCGCCACGACCTCGCGCAGCACCTCGGCGGCCGGGCGATGCGGTGGCGCCGCGGCGGGGCGTTCTGCCTCGCCGCTGCGGTCGGCGAGCGCCACCATCGCGGTCGGCGAGAGCCCTGCCGCCCACGCCGCGTCGACCGCGCCGAGGCGCCGCAGGTCGATGGCGAGGGTGAGCGCGGTGTGCTCGTCGGCCAGCACGTTGCCGGTCGAGACGGTGCCTTCGGCGCGCTGCTCGATCAGCGCGATGCCTTGGTCGTCCAACGCGATGCGCGCCTGCACCGCGAGCCGCTCGCCGGTGCGCTCGGCCGGCGTCCGCCAGCTGCGGGTGACGCCGTCCGCTGCGGTGCGTTGGTAGTCGGCGCTGTGCAGGCCGTTGGCGTCGGGCTCTTCGACGATCCAGCTGCGGTCGGCGCCCGCGTCCGGTCGCGACCACTGCGCCGCGAGCAGCAGGTCGGCCAGCACCGCGCGCACCGAGACCGACGTCTCCGCCGGGAAGCGCAGCGCGCCGACGCGATCGCCCGCTTCGAGGCGGACCAGGAAGGGGGCCTGCATGCGCGCCTCGACCTCGCTGCCCAGCATCCGCGCGGCGGCCGGGCTGAGCTTGGTCTCGATCTGGGTCAGCCGCGCGGGCAGCCAGCGCGCGTCATCGATGCTCCGCGGCGCCGCCAGCTCCAAGGTGCCGTGGACCTCGACCGCGATGGCGCCGATCTTCGCCCCGCCGTCCATGGCGAAGCGGTAGTCCGCCGCGAGGGAGACGCCGCCCTGCCACAGCGGCCCAGGCAGCGCCGGCCACGCCGCATCTGCCGCTCGCTGCGCCGTGCGCGCTGCCTCGGTCGAGGGAGTCGATTCCGTGGGCGATTGCCCGGCGTGCCAGGCGAGGGCCGCGCCGACGGTGAGGGCGATGGCCCCGCCTCCGATCCACAGCTTCTGGCGATGCGGCCCGCTCATTGCAACCCCGCCGAATGCTTGTCGCCCAGGATATCGTAGGCGAAGTCGACCTTATCGGTGTGCAGGGCCGGCTTGCCGAGGGTCCAGGTGAAGTTGATGCCGCCGAACGAGATGAACTCGTGGCTGATCTCGATCTTCAGTGGGTCGATGCCGATCTCGAAGAAGACGCCCAGCGCGAGCTTGAGGAAGGTCAGGCTCAGGTCGGTGCGGATCACGCGGTCGAGCTTCCACAGATCCGTCACCACGCTGCTGCTGTTGCCGCTCTGCTTGATGCCCTTGCGGAAGCCGATGCCGAAGGCGATCGGCACGCCGGCCTCGACGATGGTCAGCGAGCCGTAGATGCCGGCGAAGACCGCCCAGAGGTCGAGGCCGCCCTTGACCTCGATGCCGAGGCCGACGCTCGGGGTGATGACGAACGCGGGCTCGAAGGTATCGCTGTCGAGCTCGAGGCCGAACGCGATGTTGACCTCCGGCGCCAGCTCGGCCGTCACTTTCAGCGGCACCGGGCCGGCGGTGACCTTCTTCTGGAAGCAGAGCTTGGCCGTGAGGAAGGAGAGGCCGTCCTTGTCCGGACATTCGGCGAGCGGCAGCGGAATCTCGAAGCTCGCCAGCTTCATCGAGCCTGTGTCGACCAGGTTCTGCGGCGCGGTGTCGACGCCGCCGGCGTTCAGCACGTTGGTCGCGTAGGTCTTGCCGCCCTTCTCCTCTTCGACCTGCGCCGAGACCGAGATCTGCTTGCGGATCGGCTTGCAGGCGACGTCCTTCTGCAGCTCCCCGTTCTTGAACTGCGCGCCCGAGCAGCTGAGGCTCGGCAGCGCCGGGATCGGCAGCGTCGGCGGCACGATGCCGAAGACCAAGAACTCGTTCTTGAAGCTGGCCCGGTCCGCGACCTTGTCGGCTCCCGGGTTGGTCGTGATCTGCATGCTGATATTCAGCACTTCCATCGACTTGCCGAACATCGTCGCGGTCGAGGTGCTGTGCGCTTCGAGGAAGAAGTGGCGGCGGTCGGTGGTGCCGGCCTTGAGCGGGATCGTCTTGGCGACCTTGTCGAAGCGCATCGTCGAGCCGTGGTCCTGGTCCAAACCGAAGCTGCCGAGGTCTTTGTCGCCGCTGCCCTTCTTGCCGTCCTTGCGGCCCTGGCCGTGGACCTCCTCGTACCAGGTAAAGCCCTCTTCGCAGCGACCGGTATCGGCCGCGCAGAAGCCGCTGATGCACATCAGGCCGGCGTTGCTGCGGGTGAACTTGCTCTCCTGGCCCGGCGGCGGACAGACCGTGCCGTCCGGGTATTTGTTCACCGCGCAGACCGGCTGGTTCACGGTCGGATCGAAATAGGGCGAGTGGTAGGTGTCCTGCCACTGCTCGTCGTTGACGCCGACGGTCTTGTAGGCGGGTTGGCCCCACGCGTCCTTGCCGTCGACTTCCTTCACCGCCGATTGCGAGAAGCTCGCCCACTTCGAGTTGGCGACCAGGCAGGCGCCGACCGGGAAATGGCTGCTGAAGGTGCCGGCCCCCTTGGACTTCGGGTTGCCGCTGGTCATCTTCCGGGTGGCGTAGTCCTGCGCCGGGCTGCGGAATTCCCAACCGAGCAGGTCGACGCCGACGCCCGCCGCCGAGATCGCCGAGACCTGCGCCGGCTGCAGCGGCTTGGTCGTATCCGGGTCCTTCAGGATCAGCCGGCGCACGATCGCCTCGGTCGCCGGCTGGTCGAGGATATCGCCCTTCGCGGCGGGCGAGGGCTCGCTGACGTTGTTGAGACCGGTCTCGTAATGCGCCGCCTGCTTCGGCGTCTGGTTGGCCGGCCACTCCGAGACGTAGAATTGGTTGTTGATCTTGACGCCGGTGCGGCCGCGGGCGTCCTTCTCCTGCAGGTCGAACCAGTTGTCGTACATCGTCGCGCAGGCGCGCGGCTCGAGCAGCCGGTACGACTCGCGGTACAGGTTCTGGCCCGAATAGGCGATGCTCTGGCAGCCGTCGCAGCGGTAACCGCTCACCGTTTCGCCGTCCCAGCGCTTGCCGGTGACCAGGCTCTGCTGCCGATTCAGCGAATCGCAGGCCAGCATCGTCGGCGCGGCGCAGACCTTCAGCGTCGCGCTGCTCTTCTTCGCCTTCGCGCAGCCCTTGCCGTTGCAGACCTCGGTCGGTCCCGAGGGTAGCCAGGTTTTCTGCGGTACGTTTGCGCCGAAATTGGCGGTCGCGCGCTTGTAGCGCCCGTCGCCGATGGAGACGTTCGCCGTCACGTCGTAGACCGGCGTGACCCGCTCGATGCAGAGGCCGGACAAGCAGCCGTAGCCGACCTCGCACGGCTCGTTGGCCGGGATCTGCGGGTTCCATTTGCAGCGGCCGACGCCGTCCTGCATCTCCGGGATTTGGATGCCCGCGTTGGGGATGCCGCCGAAATACTTCTCGCAGACGTAGCATTGCGCGTCGCCCTTCTTCTCGTCGACGTAGCAGGTTCGACCCAGCGTGAGGCACACGGCCTTGCACGCCTCCGCCTCGCTCGCCTTCATCACGCAGACGCCCTCGCCGTGGCCGTCGCTGGCGTTGTTGCAGCGGCCGGTGAGGCATTCGGCGTCGGACTGGCAGGCGCGGTCCATCTCGACCTTCGGGCGGCATTGATCGAGCAGCTCGTAGGCGTCGGCCTGGCAGGCCCCGCACATGGCGACGCTCGTGCCGACCAGCCCGCTCGTGCCGCTGGCGATCGTCCCGGCGCCGCAGGTGCGCAGGTTCTTGTCGCAGCCGAGGTTGGCGCAGCCCGGCGTCGCGCCGAGGCCGAGCTCCGCTTCGTCGAGCGCGCGTGCGTAGACGCGCACGTCCGAGATCGCGGCGAAACCGACCGAGGCGGTGGTGCCGCCGGTCCCGTCCAGGCGACCGGGGACGTAGAGCGCGTCTGCCCCGGTGGTCGAGAGCGCCGGCGTCGGTGCCGTCGCCGCCGTCAGTGGCAGCGCGACGCTGTCGCCACCGAGCACGAGTTCGGTCCCGAGCGCGACCGCGGCGGCGGCGCTGGTGGCGGGCAGCGCGGCGATCGTGGCCCGCGGCGACGACGAGATCGAGACGGCGACGCGCACGCTCACCGGCCACGCCTTCACGTTGACGGTGAAGGTCGGGCTGGCGTGGACGCTCGCGCTGCCGGTCGCGTCGCGCCGCGCGGTGAAGAGCCTGCAGGCCACCGCGTGGGCGAAGCCGTTGGCCTTGGAGCCATCGGCCGATTCGCAGCGCAACCAGGCCTGGGCGGCGCCCTTACCGCCGGCGACGAGCTGGGCGAGGGGGCGCGCCGCGCCCTTCGGCTCGGTGCCGGTGGTGGCGTCGAAGAGCAGCGTCTGCATCACGCTGAAGTGGCGCGTCGCGCCGGCGAGTTGGGGCTGCAGGCGGCCGCGCGCAGGGATCTGCACGTAGCCCTTGTTGGTGGCGAAGTTGGCCGCGGCGCCGGACGCCTTGCTGGCGCCGAGGTACGCGCTGACGTGATCGGTGGCGCCGTCGCTCGCCTCGTTGTGGAAGGCCGCGAGGTCACGCGGCACGCCGGTGCGGCCCTCGTAGGTCTGCAACACGGCGCCGTCGAGCCAGACCACCGGGCCCTGGCCGCGCTGCGCCTGCTCGTCGTCGGCCGTCAGCGCGCGCCGGTACAGCGCGGCCCAGCCGAGGGCGGCGGAATCGGTCAGCGTCAGCACGCGCCGCGCCTTGCCGCCCGCGGCGAAGAGCGCGCCCTTGCCGCTGCCGCTGGTCGTCGCCCCGTCGACGGCGATCCGTCGGCCCGTAGCGTCTTGCACCACCGAGACGAACGAGAAGCGATCTTTGCTCAGCAGGTGGCTGCAATCGGTCTGCTGCAGGCTGCTGCCATCGGGGAAGACGACCTCGAGCGCGCGCCCGCCGCAGCCGGCGTGCAGCCGCACCGCCAAGCGATCGTTGCCGTCGTCCTGCAGCGCCAGGAGCGTGGTGCCGGCGCCGACCTTCCGTGGGCTCAGCCACGCGGCCAAGGTCCAGCGATCGAGCCCATCGAGGTCGACGCCGTCGGCCGGCATGCGGGTCGTCGCGCCCGTGGCCGGCGCGATGGCGTCGAAGCTCGCGCGCAGCGGTCCCGCCTTGCCGTCGGCGCGGCGCTGCTGCAGGTCCGGCAGCGTCACCGGCACCGCCGCGACCTTGCCGCCGAGCGTCCACAGGCTCTGCTGCGCGACGACCCTCGCGGTCTGCGCCGGCCAGACGCGGAGCAAGCCGGAGCTCGGTCCCGCCTGCAGGGTGCGCAGCTCGGCCGCCGAGAGGGCGCGGTCGTAGTGGAAGAGGTCGTCGAAGTCGGCGATGGCGCCGAGCCGGACCAGCGGCTGCCAGGTATCGGCCAACGGCGCGAGCACGTCCTTCTTGAGGAAATTCGGCCAGGAGGAGATCCCACCGCCGACGCTCGAGTCGCGCGGATGCCGCCCCGCTCCCCAGACCCATTGGTAGCTGGCCATCATCGTCACGAACCGCTCCTTGCGCAGCGTGCCGTCGATGTAGAGGCCGAGCCGGCCGGTGCTGAGATCCCACGGATCATTCGAGGTCAGCGGCTCGAACGCGACCGCCACGTGGACCCAGGCGTCGGCTGGCAGCGCTTCATCCGAAGCGAGCAACGTATCGCCCTCGCGCCGGACCAAGCGCAGCCGCCCTCCGGCCGCGTCCTCGTCGACCGAGAGGCTGAGCTCCGCCGGTCGCTCGTAGGGCCGGCAGATGGCCCGCACGACCAAGGACGACTTCACCGCCTTGGTGCCCTTCTCGACGCACGGGTCGAGCAGCTTCGCCCACGGATCGATGGTGGCGCTGGTCTTGCCGATGACCGAGGCGAAAGCGGCGCTGACGTCACCGCCGCAGGCGTAGGTGCGCGGCAACGTGTCGGCGTAGGCGCAGGCGTCCATGCCCGCCGGCGCCGGCCACACCGGCTCGGCCGTATGGCCCCAATACACCTGGATGCTCGCGATGCGCGATTTTCCGGGCCCGCAGCTGATCTGCACGTTCGTATCGCCGGGTCGCGCCACGCCGCACGCCTCGCGATCCGGCGGCCCGAACGAGTTGGTCACGTCAGGTTTGCGGATGCCGTACGCGGCGCCGAGCGCCATCGCGTATTTGCGCCCGGCCTTCGGGGTGCGGACCCAACCGGCGACCGTGAAGCCGCCGCGGCTGTGCTCGGCGAAGCTCGCCGCCCCGTTCAGCAACCGGCTCGGGCGAATGGAGAGGCCGCCGCCGAGCGGCTTGCCATCCTGCTGCGTAGCGATCGCCGCGCCGCCCTTGCCCTTGGCGACGTCGACGACCTTGCCGTCGAGGTCGAACGCGGTCTCGAACACGCCCGTACGCGGCGAACCCTCGGCCACGCCGCGCTGCAGCACGTGCGCCAGCAGGCCATCGCGCAGCAACGGCGGCGGCGAGGGGCGCACGTCGTCGAGCGGGCCGACGCCCGGCACCGCCGAGGCCGCCGGCGTCTTCGCGTCGCGCAAGATCAGCGGATAAGGCAGGACGTGCTTATCGGCGACCAGCGTCTGGCAGGCGCCGCAGTCGCCGGCGCAGGTCTCGCAGCTCTCACCCGCCTCGGGGCGGCAGACGCCGTCGCCGCAGCTGCCGGACGCCTTCGCGCCGCAGGTCCAATCGAAGTTGGCGCAGCAGTTGCCCTTCTCGACGCAATCGGCGGCGCAGCTGCAGCTCGCGCCCGCGGCAGCGGTGCAGCCATCCGCCGCGCAGGTGGTCGGCGCGGTGGTCAGGCAGCCCTTCTTCGTGCTGCCGGGCAAGGTGCCGCAGCTCAGGCCCGCGCCGCCGCAATCGTGCTGCACCTGGCCCCACGGACCGCAGAACTTCACCACGTTGCCGTCGCAGGTGCCGTCGTGGTCGACGCCGCCGCAGTCGACGTCCGAGCAGACGCCGGCGGCGAGGCAGGTCTCGCTGCCCTTGCAGCTGCCGCAGCTGCCGCCGCAGCCGTCGTCGCCGCATTCGCGGCCTTCGCAATCCGGCTTGCAGCAGTGGTAGTCGACGCAGCTGCTGCCGCTCTCGCAGGTGCCGCAGGTCACGCCGCATTGCAGGGTGCCGCAGTTCGCCGCCGTCACGCCGACGCCGCAGGTGCAGGCCTGCGCGCACTCCGCCGAGGTGCCGCTCGGTGGCGTGTCCTTGCCGCCACAGACGAAGCGCTTCTCGCTCGCGCTCCAGCCGGCCTTGACGCCCTGGCCGCATTGGACCTGGGTCGCCGCGCCGGCAGGCGAATCGGCCGCCGGGCAGTAGGTGATCACGTCGATGGTCGATTGCTGCACCACGCAGCCGTGCAGCGGGTAGACGCCGCCGCAGGGCTTGGCGCAGGTGCCGGTCGTGGTGGCGCAATATTCACCCTCGCCGGCGCAGGTGCCGCAGCTGCCGCCGCAGCCGTCGGGGCCGCAGGTCCGGCCCTTGCAATCGGGGACGCAGGCGTCGGCCTTCGGGCAGGCGAAGGGGTGCTTGGCGGCGTCGGGCGCCGGCAGGCCGGTCGAGGTGCAGCCGTAGCGGCCCTTGGCGGCGTCCCAGCCGCAGAAAGCGCCGGCCTTGCTGCAATCTTCGGTGGTCAGCGACGACGGTGCAGAGCAGCTGCGCACGGTGCGGCCGTCGCAGCAGCCGACATCGACCGGCGCCTTGCCGTAGCAAGCGAGCTTGGGCAGGCAGGCGGTGCGGTCGTCGGTGCAATATTCGTCGGAGGTGCAGCCGGTGCCGCAGGTCCCGCCGCAGCCGTCGTCGCCGCAGACCGAGTCCGCCGCACAGGTCTTGTTGCAGCAGTAGAGGAACGCGCCCGAGGGACGCTGCACCTGATTGTCGCCACAGCCGCAGAAGGGCTTGCCGAGCACGACGCTGCACCCACCGGTGAGGCACGCGGCCTTGCTCTGGCATTTGCCGCCGACGCATTTGCCCTCGACGGTGCAGGGGTTGCCGTCATCGCAGCCCTGGCCGTCGGCCGGGAAGGGGTTGTGGTAGCAGCCGCCGCTGATCGACTCGAAGCAATAGTCCTGCGTGCACGGGTCGCCGTCGTCGCAGGCGGCGCTGGCGTTGCCCTGGCAGACGCCGTCCTTGCAAGCGTCGTCGGTGGTGCACTTCTTGCCGTCGTCGCAGCTCGCGCCGGTCTTGGGCGTCGACACACAGCCCTTGCCGCCGAGGCAGCTGTCGTCGGTACACGGGTTGCCGTCGTCGCAGCCCTTCGGGTTGCCGACGCACGATCCGCCCTTGCAGATATCGGGCGAGGTGCAGCTATTGCCGTCGTCGCACGGCAAGGTATTGGCGAGGTGGACGCAACCCACCGTGCTGTTGCAGGAATCGTTGGTGCACGGGTCGAGGTCGTTGCAGTTCGCCTTGCCGCTGCCGGGCGTGCACGCCGCCGCGCTGCAGACGTCGCCCACGGTGCAGGGGTTCTTGTCGTTGCAGGGCGCGGCGTTCGGCGTGTAGGTGCAGCCGGTCTTGGGGTCGCAGCCATCGTCGGTGCAGGCGTTGCCGTCGTTGCAGGGCGGCGCGACGCCGGCCTTGCAGACGCCGCCCTGGCAGCTGTCGCCCTTGGTGCAGGTATCGCCGTCCTCGCAGGCGACGTTGCGCAGCGCGTGCTGGCAGTCGAGCTGCGGGTTGCAGTTGTCGGCGGTGCAGACGTTGCCGTCTTCGCAGGTCTTGGGCTCGCCGATGCATTTGCCGCTGCTGCAGGCGTCGTTCAGCGTGCATGTGTTGCCATCGTCGCAGCTCGCGGTGTTGAACGGATAGACGCAGCCCTTGCCCTTGTCGCAGCTATCGGACGTGCAGGCGTCGCCGTCGTCGCAGACCAAGGCCGAGCCGGCTTTGCAGGCTTTCGCAGCGCAGACGTCGCCTTCGGTGCAGGCATCGCCGTCGCTGCATTTCGCGGTGTTGGCGGTGAAGACGCAGCCGGTCTTGGCGTCGCAGCTATCGTCGGTGCAGAGGTTGCCGTCGTCGCAGGTCACGTCGTTCAGGCCGGTGCACGCCCCGGTGCTGCAGCTTCCCGTCGTGTGGCATTTGTTGCCGTCGCTGCATTTGGTGCCGTCCGCGACGTTGACCTTCGGGGCGCACTCGGTCGGGCTGCTGCAGTTGTCGATGGTGCAGGGGTTGCCGTCGTCGCAGTCCAGCCCGCTGCCGACGCATTGGCCGTCCTTGCAGGTCGAGCTCTCGGTGCAGGTGCTGCCGTCGTCGCAGGCCTTGGTGCTGTTGACGTTCTGGCAGCCGGATTTGGGATCGCAGCTGTCGTCGGTGCACGGGTTGGCGTCGTCGCAGTCCTTGATATTGTTGACGTCCTTGTTGTCGCACTCGAATTTGACGGCGAGCACCTTCGCCTTGCCGACGCAGGGATCGCCGAGCGCGACGTGCGGATTGCTCAGCGTGCAGCTCGCCTTGCCGACGCATTGGCTGTGGATCCACGCCGCCGCGCCCTGGCTGCAGAATTTCGGCAACGAGCAGGCGCAACCGTAGAAGCTGAAGTTGGGGCAGGTGCCGGTCGCGATGCCGTAGTCGGCCCAGGTGATTTTGGTGATCGTGCCGGCGTCACATTTCAGCGTCAGGTCGCTGGTTTCGGTCGACGCGCAGGCCTCGCCCGGCTGCGCGCCGCATTTTCCGTTCTCGCAGGTGTCGACGACGGTGCAGGCGTCGCCATCGTTGCAGGAGGCGACGTTGTCGACGTGCTTGCAGCCCTTGCCGGCCTCACAGCTGTCATCGGTACAAGGGTCGGCGTCGTCGCAGTCGAGCTGCTTGGTCCCGGGCTTGCACGTGCCTTGATCGCAGGCGTCGCCGGTCTGGCAGGGGTCGCCGTCGTCGCAGGGGCCGGCTTTGGCGACGTTCTTGCACACGGCCTTGCCGGCCTCGTTGGTGCAGCTGTCGTCGGTGCAGGGGTTGTTGTCGTCGCAGGTATCGCTCGTCGTGCCGACGCAATTCTCGCCGTTGCACTTGTCGTCGGCGGTGCAACCGTTGCCGTCGTCGCAGCCGCCCTTTTCGCAGGTGCCGCCGCAGCCGTCCGAGCCGCATTGCTTGCCTTCGCAGTTGGGCACGCAGATGCAGGACTTCAGGTGATAGTTGCCCTCGACGGCGCCGCCGTTGGTGTCGCAGGTGGTGGCGCCACCGGTGGTATTCCAGCCGCATTTGCCGGCGGCGCAGCCCTCGGAGACCAGCTTGCCGCCGCTGCAGCGGTAGACCTTGTCGCCGTCGCAACAGCCGAGCTGCGAGACGGCACCGCAGTTCGAGTCCGGGCAGCCGAGCGCGGCGCGACCGTGCGGGTCGACGAAATGGATATTGGTCAACGGGTTGACGATGTCGGGCAGCGTGCCGTAGCCGCCCCAGACGCGGAGCTTGCCGTCGACCTGCAGGGCGAAGAACTTGGGGTTGAACTGATTGGAGGTCTCTGCGGCGACCGCGACAGCCTTCTTCAGGTCGGTCGGCGCGGTGGGCCCATTGCCGAAGACGACGACCGTGCCGTCGGCCTGCAACGCGATGCCTTGGCCGCTGGCACCGAGGGTGGCCTGGACGACGTTGGTCAGCCCGGTCGGCGCGGCGTGGGCGTTGCCGTGCTTGTCGCCGGAGGCGAAGGTGACGGTGCCGTCCGCCTTGATGCCGACGAAGCCGCCGCCGCCGCCGCCGATCGCCTGATAGCCGGTCTTATCCTTCAAGGCTGCGTAGATATTGTTTTTCTCGTGACCGAAGATCGAGACCTTGCCGTCTTTGTCGAGGACCGCGCCGGCGTAGTCTGCCGCGGCGATGGCGACGATATTCGAATAGGCGGGCATCCCCGTGGGGTAGGTGACGCCTTGCTCGTTGTTCGTCGCTTGACCGTAGTAGGCGATGGTTCCGGTCTTGCGCAGCACCATCACCGAATAGCGCATGCAGGCGACCTGCACGGCATCCTTGATGTTGTTCAGGCCCGCGTTGAAGACGCCGGAATACGAGCCGGGGCCGCCGGTGTAGTAGTCGCCGTTGCCCCACCAGGTCAGCGAGCCGTCGTTGCGCACGCCGATGCCCCAGCCGACCGACGAGCTGCAGATCGACCGCAAGCCGTCGGCCGGCGCGACGGTGCCGATGGGGTTGGTGTTCGTGTCGCCCTCGGCCGCGTTGTGCCATTGGTAGAGCGTTCCGCATTTGGACGTCTCACAGGTGCCGTCGTTGCAGACCGTTCCCGCTGGGCAATCGCCGTGGCACCAGCCGCCGACGCAGCCGACGCGGCAGGAGCCCGAGCAATAGGGCACGGCGTTGTAGTAGCCGAAGTACGACGCCACGGCGACGGGTGAGCACTCCGGCACGCCCGTGGTTGTGGAGAGGCAGATGTCGGAGCCGCCGCAGGTGTCGAAGACGCCCGTCGCCGCGCCGTCCGAGCAGGTCATCCGCTTGTTGCCCTGGCAGCACATGGTGCCGCTGTTGCCGCACGTCGCGAGGGCAACGCTCGGAGCCCCGAGCGAGAGCAGCAACGCGGCGGCGAAGCCGATGACGTGCAGTCGCGGTCTACCGACGCGCAGGGGCTGACGAATGCGTCGTTGCACGGCTTTCCTGGGGCTGAGGGCGGGGGGCCGAACTTCGACCTCAAACTACAGTCCTCGGCTGGTGGGCGTCAACACTTGTCTTTATGTCTCGCCAAGATACACAACAAGCCGGGGCCGGAAGGCGTCCGTGCCGAGCATCAGCGCTGCGGGCGGTCGAGGATCGCGCTGCCGACCCAGCCGAGCGCGATGATCAGGCCGAGGAAGAGCACCTTGCCGAGCAAGGCCGCGCCGACCATCGGGTCGGGGGCGTAGCCGAGCAGCTCCATCACGTATTGGAAGCTGGCGGCGCCGACGCCGATACCGGCGGGGATGAAGCTCAGCAGCGAGGCGGGGATCGAGATCGACTGCCCGGCCGCGGTGGCGAGGTAGCCGACGTCGGTCATCGACGCCGCGACGCACCACAGCGCGCCGAACTGCACCGCCCAGCTCGCCAGCGTCAGTCCTGCGAGCACGGGCAAGGCGCCGAAGACGCCGGGCCGCCGACGAAAGGCGTAGAAGCGCTCGAGCTCGGCGCGGATGGCGGGCGCCCGGCGCTGCAGCGCAGGGATGCGGCTGATCGCCTGGACCAGCCATCGGCCCGGCGCTTCCCAGGCGAGGACGGCCAGGAGCCCGGCGGTGATCACGAGCGTCCCGGCGACGGCGACGAAGACCGCCGCGCGGAAGAGCGGCTCCAGCGTCAGGTGGGTGTCGAGGTAGAGGAAGGCCGCCGCCAGGTAGACCAGCATCGCCAGCAATTCGAGGACGCGGTCGACCACGATGACCGAGAAGCCGTCGCCGAGCGGCACGCCGAGGTGGCGCTGAAAGAGCACCGGACCGACGGCCTCGCCGGAGCGAAAGGGCGTGAGGTTGCCGGCGACGGCGTTGACCAGGAAGACGCCGACGGTGCGCGACAGCGAGACCGGCCGGACCACGCCCAAGAGCCGGTGCCATTTGAGCGCGCGCAGCACCATCGAGCCGATGTAGAAGGCCACGCCGCCGAGCCAGAGCGTCTTGTCGGCGCGGGCTGCCAGGTCGAGCAGCCGCGCGGGCCCGCTGCGCACGATGAGGGCGACCAAGATCGCGACGCCGACCGCCAGCAGCAGACGGGAGAGCCAGCGCCCACGGCCGGCGCGGCTTTCTGCGCCGCTCATGCGGTCACGACCGCGGCGGTCTGCCGCACCCGGGCCTCGAAGGCGTCGGCGCGGGCCGCCATCTGCGCCGCCAAGGGCGTCAGGGCGGCGTGGAATTCGTCGAACGCGGCCTCGGCGCCGCCGGCGAGCAGGATCTCGAGCGAGACGCCGTGGCGGCTGCCGACCATGCGCAGGAAGTGGTCGACCTTCGGATCGTAGCTCAGGGCGAAGAAGGGCCGGCCGGTGAGGGTCGCGAAGATCATCGAGTGCAGGCGCATGCCGACGACGAATTCGGCGCCGGCGACCAGGGCGATGGCGCCCTGTGGTCCGTAGCCCGGTGCTGCGGCGTGCAGCCGTTCGCCGTGCCGCATCTTGGCGCGGATCGGCGCGAGCACCTCGCGGTCGTGCGGCTCGACGGTGGGGACCAGGACCACGTCCAGGCCGGTGCGCTCGACGACGTGGTCGTAGAGGCGGGCCATGGCCGCCATCGGCCCGTCGAGGTCGACCTGTTGCCGGCGCCAATAATCGTCCGACCGCCACCAGCCGCAGACCGTCGCGGCGACGTAGCGCTCCGGAAGCGCCGGGCTGCCTTCGAGCTGCTGCGCGCCGGTTTGCAAGATCGCCGGCAGCCGCGAACGCAGCGCGAAGACGGCATCGGCGGCCTCGACGCACTCGGCGCCGCGTCCGGTTCCGCGCAGGCCCACGCTGCGGAGAAGCTGCGCACCCTCGGCGTCCCGCAGCGTGATGCAGGCAGCGCTCGGCATGACCCGGCGGACCAGGGCCTTGCCGACCGGGGTGCGCAGCGGGCCGGCGCCGAGGCAGAGGTAGGCGACCTGTGCCCCTGCGGCCTTGGCCAAGCCGTGCAGGGAGAAGAAATACGGCAGGTTGTAGGGGCGGAGGTCGTGCAGCAAGGCGCCGCCGCCGATGACCAGCAGGTCGGTCCGGGCGACGGCCTTGGCGATGCCGAGGAAGTCGAATTCCCGGGCGATCTGCAGCGAGACCCCGGCGCTCAGGTGCTGCCCGACGACCCGGTCGGCGCCGAGGGCGAGGCTGCCCGCGGCGTCGGCGGTGAGCACGGTGCGCTCCCAGCGCGCCGGGTCGAAGAGCTCGAGCATGGCGAGCAAGATCGCGTCGTCGCCGACGTTGCCGGTGCCGTACGAGCCGACGATGGTGACGCGCCGCTTCATGCCGGCTCCGCGACGGCCGCCTGCGCGCCACCTGCGAGCAGCTCGGCCGCCATGCCGAGGGCGTAGCCCCAATGGGTCAGCGCGAACGCCAGGAAGACGCGCCCGGCCAGCGCCGGCCGCCCGGCGCGCACGGCCAGCCAGCCGGAGTAGGCGGCGAGCGCCGGGACATAGGTCAGCGGCAGCAGCGCCCAGGGGCCGACCAGCGGGGCGAGCGGCACCACCGCGAACGCGGCGAGAAAGCCGAGCGGCAGGGCGTAGGTGGGTGTGAGCAGGGCGCGGTGCTTGCGGAATAGGCGGACCCGGCCGCGGCCGTAGCCGACCATATTGGCGAACCAAGCCGAGGGCGTGCCGCGCAGGCGGTGGGCGACGTCGGCGCCAGGGACGAACATCAGGACGCCGCCGCGGAGCCCGAGCCGGTGGTTGAGCTCGGCGTCCTCACCCATATTCGCCATGCCGACGTCGAAGCCACCGGCGTCGCGGACGGCGTCGCGGTCGTAGAGGACGTTGAGGCAGGCGAGGCTGGGCACCACGACGGGCTGGGTGGGCCGGCGCCCCTGCACCGAGCCGAGGCTGCCGAGGAAGGTGTCGAGCGTCAGGCCGAGCGCGTCGAGGAAGTCGCTGCGCTCGCCGGCCGGCGGGACGTTGCCGCCGCCGACGGCGACCAGCGCCGGCTGTGCGACGCGCAGCTTGCGGTAGGCGTCGGTGAGGGTGCGCAGCCAATCCGGCGGGACGCGGCAATCGGCGTCGGTGAAGGCGAGCAGGCCGTGGCGGGCGGCCCGCACGCCGACGTTGCGGTTCGAGGCGATGGTCCGGCCGGGGTTGTCGAGCAGGCGGACGTGCGGATGGCGGCCGGCGATCTCCTCGACGATGCGGGCGGTGGCGTCGGAGGAGGCGCCGTCGACGACCAGGATGTCGAGCTTTTCGGTCGGATAGCGCAGCGCGAGCAGCGAGCCGAGGCAATCGGCGATATTGTCGGCCTCGTTGTAGGTCACGACGACCACCGTCACCGGTGGTAGCTCGGCTGGGACATGAGCAGACATGCGCTGCGCTCCGGCTCGCGCGACCTCGCGCGGGGGGCGGAACCCTAGCGAAAGAATTCGGCAGGGTCGACCGGCTCGCCGTTCTCGCGGATCTCGAAATAGAGGTAGCGGCCCTTGAGCGATCCACTCGCGCCGACCTCGGCGATCTTCTGCCGCGAGCGGATGACGTCGCCCTCGGCGACTTCGACCGCGTCGACGTGGGCGTAGACCGTGTGCCAGCCGCGGCCGTGGTCGAGGATGATCGTCTGGCCGTAGCCGAGCATCCAGCCGACGAAGGCGACGCGGGCCCAGAAGACGGCGCGCACCGCGGCGTGCTCGGGGTGGTTGGGCCGGATATCCTGGCCGCGGTGGAAGGTCGTGGTGCCGAAGCGCGGGTGTTTGCGGGGGCCGAAGGGTACCTCGATCTTGCTCATATTGACCGGTCGCAGCAGCTTGCCGCGGGTCCGACCGAAGGTGTAGCGCTTCTCCTGCCACTCCTTGAACGTCTCAATCTTCTCGACCAGGGTGCGGTCAGCGGCGTCCATATCGCGGCGGGCGTTCTGGTTGTAGCTCGGATCGGCCTCGATCTGTGCGACCAGGGCGAGCTTGTCGTGGCGGGCGCGCTCGAGCGCGGCGAGCTGGCCGTGCAGGTCGCGGTCGGCGGCGGCGAGCTTGGCCAAGGCGGCGTCGCGGTCCTTGGTCTCACCGGCCAGCCGGGCGAGCTGCTCGCGGTAGCGCTCCAGCCGTTCGCGGTCGCCGGCGACCAGCCGACCGAGCAGGCGCTGCTTGACCACCGCGGTGGCGAAGCCTTCCGGCGAGACGGCGAAGCGCAGCTCCGGGCTGCGGCCGAGGCGCAAGATCGCGCGGAGCCGCGCCCGCACAGCGGCGCGCATCTCGGCGAGGCGACGCTCGGCACCGGCGCGGCGCAGCTCCGCCTCGCGCAGGGCGTCGGTGGCGGCGGCGCGGTCCAGGCCGAGGCGGGCGAGCGAGGTCTCGAGCTCCTCGATCGTGGCGTCGAGGCCGTCGATCGCCTGCAGCAGGCCGAGCTCCTTGCTCATCGCCTCGCGATAGCGCGCGTCGAGGGCGCGTTTCTCGACGGAGTCGATGCGCGCGGGCTGCGCCGCCGGGTTGGTGGCGGAGCGGTCGGGCAGCGCGATCTCGGCGGCGTCGGGGCGCTGCACGGTCGCGGCGACCGCTGCGGTCGAGAACGACGACGCCAGCAGCAAGGCGAGCGTGGGCAGCAGCAGGCGCGGCGGCATCGCTAGACCCGCAGGTGGCGGCCGAGCGAGAGGCCGGCGGCGACCAGGCCGAGCGCGGGGCCGCCGACGAGCAGCCACATCACCATCCCGGGCGGCAGCAGCGAGGGCTGCACGTTGAGGAGGTAGACGTCGCGGACCAGGCCTTCGAGCTCGAGGTGGAGCAGGCCGACCGCGACGATGGCGACCGCCGCGCCGAGCAGGCCCTGCAGCGCGCCTTCGATCAGGAAGGGGCTGCGGATGAAGCGGCGGGTCGCGCCCATCAGCGCGAGGATCTCGATCTCGTCGCGCCGGCTCCAGATCGCCAGCCGCACCGTCGAGAAGACGAAGAAGAGCGCGCTGGCGAGCAGGACCAACGAGAGCACGACGCCGACGCTCTGCACGATCTCGAGCACGGCGAAGAGCAGCCGCAACCGCTCCGCACCGAATGCGACGTCTTCGACCGACTCGACCTTCTCGATCTGCCGCGCCCACTCGACCATCCGTTCGAGGTCGCCGCGTGAGGCCAGCGCCGAGTCGAGCTCGAGCTCGAGCACCGGCTGACCGGGGATCGCCTCTTCGTCGAGGCCTTCGAGCAGTTCCGGGTCGAGGAGCTTGCGGTTGCGCTCGCGGTCGGCCTCGCGGGTCAGCGCGACGACGCTGCGCACGCCCTCGTGGCCGCGCAGGCGCTGCTCGATCGCCTGCGCCCGCTCGGGTGTCGTCTCGTCGGCGAGGTAGACCTGGATCGTCAGCGACGAGCCGAGGTCGCGGATCAGCGCGTGTGCGTTGAAGAAGGCCATCGCGAACAAGCCGCAGAGCGAGAGCGAGACGGCGATGGTGAGCACGCTGACGACGTTGAGCCAGGGGCTGGCCCGCATCATCCGCAGGGCGGCACCGGCGAAGTAGAGCGCGCGGGTGATCGGATTCACGGCGCCTCCGCGGGTTCTTGCGTGGCCTCGCGTCCGGGTGGGGCGGCGGCGCTGGCGGTGCCGACGGCGCTGGCGCCGAGCCCGGAGGCTTCGAGTCCGACGGCGTCGCGGCGGGGACGGTCCAGGGTCAGCCGGCCGCCCTCGAGGGTCAGCGTGCGGCAGCCGTAGCGCTCGATCAGCGCCGCGTCGTGGGTGGCGACGAGCACGGTGGTGCCACGGCGGTTCACCTCGGAGAGCAGGTCGATGATCTCGCGCGAGAGCGTGGGATCGAGGTTACCGGTCGGCTCGTCGCAGAGCAGGATCGCCGGCTCGTTGACCAGCGCCCGGGCGATGGCGACGCGCTGCGCCTCACCGCCGGAGAGGTCGCGCGGGAAGGCGGCGCCGCGGTGGGCGATGCCGAGGGCCTCGAGCAGCTGCTCGGTGCGGCGCTCGATATCCTTCCGCGGCAGGCCGAGGATCTCCATCCCGATGGCGACGTTCTCGCGCACGTTGCGGCGGCCGATCAGGCGAAAGTCCTGAAAGACCACGCCGAAATTGCGGCGCAAGAAAGGCACGCTGTCGTCGCGCAGGGCGTGGATATTGCGCCCGCCGATCAAGATCTGACCTTCGCTGCCGCGCTCGGTGCAGAGCAGCAGGCGGATCAAGGTGGATTTTCCGGCACCGGAGGGGCCGGTGAGGAAGACCATCTCGCCTTCGCGCACCCGGAGCGTGACGTCGTGCAGGGCGACGACCCCGTTCTCGTAGCGCTTGTGCACGTTGTAGAGCTGGATCATGGAGCCTTGTCGCGGCGCCGACGCGGCGCATCGGGCATGCAGTAGCACGCGGGCGAAAGAGCGCCAAAAAAGCCGCGACGTGCACCACCCTGGCGGCGACGGCGCGGGGATTTGACATTGTCTGGCACTGGCCTAGATTCCGCGCCGCAGGGCTGGCGCTTCCGCCCTCCCTGTGGTATCGCGCCGCGCCTCGGGTCCTCGGAAGGGGGCCCCGATGAAGCGGATGACAAAGCCGGGCAAGCAAGCGCGTCGATGGACCGGCGCGCCGCCAGGCGAGGAGAACGCGAGATGAAGATGCACACCAGGTTCCTTGCCGCTGCGCTCGGCCTGCTCGTCGCGGCGCCGGCGATGGCCACGCAGTCGCGCATCAACAGCATGTCCGGTGGAGAGAAGACCTTCACCATCCGGGACGAGGCCAATATCTACGGCCTGCCGCAGTTCCTGGTCGACCACGGCAACGAGGTCGACGTCGACGCGGCCGCCGGTGGCGGCTACGGCCGGATGAACATCCGCTACGCGCTGACCGACGAGGCCGTGTTGCTGCTCTACGGCGTGCGTTCGCCGTGGATGCCGGTCGCGACCGTCTCGACGATCAACGGCAACACGCCGCAGACCGTCGCTGGCGTCGGTGGCGCGATGACCGCGCAGGATCCGACCAACCACCAGTTCGGCATCGGCTTCGGCATGAAGGTCGGCGAGGCGATGCGCCTCGGCGCCCGGATCGAGATCGGCGGCGCCCGTGACGACGCGGACGGCAACAACCTCAACAGCAACACGATGTTCGGCCTGAACTTCGGCCTCGGCTTCGACCTCGGCGAGACCAACTCGCTCGACTTCGGCCTGACCCTGCGTCTGGGCAGCTTCGTCGACTTCGAGGGCGGCGCCGACCGTTGGGTCAGCGAGGCCAACACCGGCTTCGGCCTGCTCGGCAAGGGCGAGTTCCAGGTGCACCAGATCGCCAAGCTGGTCCCCTACCTGAACCTCGACTACACCGGCGTCACCATCGGCCACGCGGTCCGCGGTGACGAGGTCGGCATCGGCAACGAGGCCAAGAAGGGCATCGTCAGCAACACGCTCTTCAAGCTGGGCGCGGATCTCGCGATCAACCCGGCCGAGCGCGTCCTGATCCAGCCGGGCGTCGGCCTGGGCATCTGGTTCAGCAGCGCCGAGGGTACCGCCGCGCCGAAGGGCCAGATCCTGGGTGTCGAGAACGGCAACCAGATGATGCCGTACTACGGCTTCGCCGCCGAGGCGCAGGCCTTCGATTGGCTCTCGCTGCGCGTCGGCGCCCGCCAGACCATCGTGATGCACAACAACGCCAATACCTCCCCGGCGGGTGGCGCGAGCAACGAGTTCCACAAGAGCACGGTGCAGAACCAGCTCACCACGGGCCTCGGCATCTCGCTGCGCGGCTGGCAGATCGACCTGAACGTCAACCCGACGTTCTACAACAACGGCATCTTCGCCGTCAGCGGCGTCGCCACGGCGCCGTACGCGGTCGACTTCGCCATCGTCTACGACTGGTAGTCGACGCGCGCGCAAGCACGCTCCACGCCCCCGGCTCGGCTCGCCCGACCGGGGGCGTGGACGTTTTGCCGCGGGCCGGATGTTGTCGCTTGGTCCGCGTTCGTTTGACGGCACGCGGGGCAAGGTCGAGAATCCGCGGCGCGGGCCGCAGATCCGGCCATCGCGAGGGAAGGCATGAAGCGAAGCATCCTCGTCCTGCTGGCAGCACCCATGGCCATTGGCTGCGGCAAGGCCGACGCGCCGAAGACGCAGGCGCCGCCGCCCAAGGCAGAGGCCCCCGCGCCCGTTGCAGAGAAGGCGAAGGCGCCCGCGGCCAAGGCGCGCACAGGCCACCCGAACCTGCCCGGCTTCGTCCGCCCCGAGGGTCCGGTGGCGACGGTCAACGGCCGCGACATCGCCGCCGACCGTTTCAACGCCGAGTTCGATCGGATGGTCGGCCGCGGCGTGCGGATCCCTGCCGACCGCATCCGTCATATCGCGCAGAGCATCCTCTCCCGGCTGATCGACGAAGAGCTGCGGCACCAGGCGATCATCCGCGAGAACATCACGCTGACCGAGCCGGAATTCGAGTCAGCGTACAAGGAATACACCAGCCGCTTCGTCGACACCGAAGGCCGCTTCGACGAGAGCCAGTTCCGCGCCACGCTCGAGCGCAACCGCGTCTCGGTCGAGGAGCTGAAGGAGCAGATCCGGCAGGAATCGCTCTCCCGCAAGTTGGTCGACAAGCTCGGCACGATCTCGGTCGAAGAGGCCGAGATGCGGTCGTTCTACGACCAGAACAGCAGCTCCTGGGTCGAGGACGAGTCGCGCGACGTGCGGCCGATCCTGATGCCGATCGGCCCTGGTGGCCGTGAAGCCGAGGACGCCGCGCGGAAGAAGGCCGAAGCCGCCAGCGACGCCCTCCGCGCCGGCGGCGATTTCGAGCAGATCGCCGAGCAATATAGCGACCGACCGCGCGCGCCGATCCATCTTCTGCGCACCAGCGCCGAGACCGAGCTGGCCCGCGCCGCCTTCGAGCTCAAGGTCGGCGAAGTGAGCCGCCCGGTCCGCACCCGCTGGGGTTATTTCGTGATCCGCCTGATCGAGAAGAACGAGTCCCGCGTCCGCCCCTACGACGAGGTCCGCGACGAGATCCGCCACCGCATCCGCGAACGCAAGGTCTACCTCGAGGGCTTGCGCATCGTGCGTGATATGCGAAAAGACGCGGAGATCATCGAGAAGCTGCCCTTCTGACGGCAGCCTCTGCGGGAGGGGAGAGCATGGCGGAGTCCGCGGGCATCGAGGCCCAGATCAACGACGCATTCGGCGGCATCGTCGGCGCGATGGCCACGGTCCTGTTCTGGGAGATCCCGGGCCTGGGCATGCCGCTGGTGGTCGCCTGGCTGGCCGTCGGCGCCATCTACTTCACCCTGCGGATGGCCTTCGTCAACGTGCGCCTATTCGGCCACGCCATCGACGTGGTCCGCGGCCGTTTCGATGACCCCAACGAGCCGGGCGAAGTCAGCCACTTCCAAGCCCTCTCGGCCGCCCTCTCGGCCACCGTCGGCCTCGGCAATATCGCCGGCGTCGCGGTCGCCGTGGTCGCCGGCGGACCGGGCGCGGTCTTCTGGATGGTCGTCGCCGCGCTCTTCGGCATGACGAGCAAATTCGTCGAGTGCACGCTCGGCGTGAAGTACCGCATCGTCGACGACAAGGGCAACGTCCGCGGCGGCCCGATGCAATACCTGCACCAAGGCCTCGCCGAGATGGGCGCCGGCCCCTTCGGCCGCGTCCTCGCCATCGTCTTCGCCGTCCTCTGCGTCGGCGGCAGCTTCGGCGGCGGCAATATGTTCCAAGTCGGCCAGAGCTACGGCGCGGTCTCGGAGGTCCTGCCCTTCGAGATGAGCAAATCGGTCTTCGGCCTGGTCATGGCCGCCGCGGTCGGCGTCGTCATCATCGGCGGCATCAAGAGCATCGCCCGGGTCGCCGACAAGATCGTGCCGGCCATGGTCACGCTCTACGTCGGCGCAGCCCTCTTCATCCTGCTCAGCCACTCCGCCGATATCCCGGCCGCCTTCGGTCGCATCGTCGGTGAGGCCTTCTCGCCGCAGGCCGGCATGGGCGGCTTGCTCGGCGTCATCATCCAGGGCGTCCGCCGCGCCGCCTTCTCCAACGAGGCCGGCGTCGGCTCGGCCTCGATCGCCCACTCCGCGGCCAAGACCGACGAGCCGATCCGCGAGGGCGTGGTCGCCCTGCTCGAGCCCTTCATCGACACCGTGCTGGTCTGCACCATGACCGGCCTGGTCATCGTCATCACCGGCGCGGTCGAAGACCCCAGCAACGCCGAGCTGGTGGCGAGCAAGTCCGGCGCCGCGCTGACCGCTGCGGCCTTCGGCTCGGTCATCACCTGGTTCCCCAAGGTGCTCGCCGTCTGCGTCCTGCTCTTCGCCTATTCGACCATGATCTCGTGGTCGTACTACGGCGAGCGCTGCTTCACCTTCCTCTTCGGCGCCGGCTCGTCGTTGGTGTACAAGTTCATCTTCCTGGTCTTCGTCTACATCGGCGCCGTCAGCTCGATGAGCAACGTGCTCGACTTCTCGGACCTGATGATCCTCGGCATGGCCTTCCCGAATATCATCGGGCTGGTGCTGCTCTCGGGCCGGGTCCGCGGCGACCTCGACACCTACGTCGGCAAGCTGCAGTCGGGCAAGTTCAAGACGTTCAAATAGAGACGCGACCAGAAAATGCAGTTTCGCATTTTCTGGCCGAGTCTCTCTTCTGTTCTCTGGGGGGCTGGGCGCCCCCAGGTCGCGAGAAGCGTGGTTCTCGCGAACCTTCCCCCTCCAGGAGCCGCGTCAAAACGTCGCCTGCGGCGACTTCTTGATCGCGTCTCTAGACGCCGTTGTCGCGACTACGACGTGATCGCCGCTCCACGGGGCGGCGCGACCGCGTCGATCCAATCGCGCGGGGCGCGGGGCCGGCTCAGCGTGCGCACGTTGTGGCGGACGTGCTCGACCTGCGCCATGCCGACCAGCGCCGCGGTCATCCCCGGCGCCGAGCGGGCGAATTGCAGCGCGGCGTGGACCCGTGCCTCGCTGCCCTCGGGCGCGGCATGCGCCTCGGGCAACGGCTCGCTGGCTTGGAGCTGGGCCAGCCGCCCCTGACCGAGCGCGGCAGAACCGAGCACGACCATGCCGAGCTCGGCGGCGACTTCGAGCAACGAAGCCTCGCCCTCACCACGGACCCGATCTTGGTTGCGCAGGCTGTGCGCCTCGGGCAGATGCAGCGAAAGCGGCGCCTCGACCGCGCGGAAACGGTGCCGACTGCCGCCGACCTCTTCCGCCAGGCTCCAGAGCTCGCGCAGCGAGAGGTAGTCGCGATCCCGCCGCGCGGCCCGCAGCCCCGGCCAGGTCGCGACGCCGTAGCAGCGCAGCAGGCCGTCGTCGGCGGCCCGCTCCATCGCCTCGAAGGCGCGGCGGACGCGGTCGAGGAAGGCCGGGCGATCCAGCTCCTGCAGCTGGCTCTCGGGGTTGTGCAGGAAGTAGACGTCGACCATCGCGAGGCCGAGGCCGTGCAGGCTCTCTTCCAGCGTGGCGCGGAGGTAGCCGGGCGACATGCAGTGGCAGCCGCAGCGCAGCTCGTCGTCGCGCGCCAGCCCGCGGCCCACCGTGCGGCTGCGGAAATAGCCGAGCGGGTCGTCGGTGCCTTTGGCGTCCATCGGGACGAAGCCGGCCTTCGACGAGATGAAGAGCTCGCTGCGGTAGCACTCGCCCATCGCGAAGAGCTGGCGCAACGCCTCGCCGACCACGCGCTCGCTGCGCCGCTTGCGGTAGTTCGAGGCGGTGTCGATGACGTTGATGCCCTGCCGCACGGCCTCGACCAGCGCCGTGGTGTAGAGGGCGTCGGTGCTGTCGTCCGGCGGTCCGAGGTAGGTGCCGATGCCGATCGAGGAGAGCTGCAGCTTGGCGATCTCGCTGAAGGCGTCCGACGCCTTGCCGCTGCCGTGACGCTCGGCGAATCGCCGCGTGCCGGCTTCGGTCGCGTATTGCGGACGGGTGACGAGCTCGCTGACCACGCGCCCCCCTATTCCGCCGCGCCGGCGCGCAGCGCGGCGACCGCCGCTGTGTAGTCGGCCTTGCCGTAGACTGCCGAACCGGCGACGAACCAATCCACCCCGGCGCGGCGGGCCTCGCCGATGGTCTCGGCGGTGATGCCGCCGTCGATCTCGATCGCCAGGGCGCTGCCGTGGGCTTTGCGCCAGTGGTCGAGCCAGCGAACCTTGTCGAGCACCGCCGGGATGAAGCGCTGGCCGCCGAAGCCGGGGTTGACGCTCATCACCAGCACGAAATCGAGCTCGGGCAGGATCGGTTCGAGCAGCGAGACCGCAGTGTGCGGGTTGAGCGCGACGCCGGGCGACATCCCGAGCTCGCGAATACGGGCCACGGTGCGGTGCAAGTGGCGGCAGGCCTCGAGATGGACCGAGAGCCAGCGCGTCCCCGCCGCGGCGAAGTCCTCGAGCAGGGCGTCGGGGTCCTCGACCATCAGGTGGCAATCGAGCGGCAGGCTGGTGGCCTTGTGCAGCGAGCGGACGATCGGCGGACCGAGCGTGAGGTTCGGCACGAAATGACCGTCCATCACGTCGACGTGGAGCATATCGGCGCCGGCGACGCGCGCCGCCTCCGCCTCTTCGCCGAGGCGGGCGAAGTTGGCCGAGAGCAACGATGGTGCGATCAGGACCGGGTGCATCGGCTCGCTCCTCAGCTCGGGTTCGCTTTGTTCGGCGTCGGCGTGTCGAAGGTGCGGAAGCTGCTGCTGCCGTCGGGGCTGCGGCCCCAGCTCTTGCCCTCGGGCGCGTCACCGTCCTTCCAATCCACCTGGTCGAGCTGGGCGCCGTCGGCGGCGAAGAGGGTCAGCGCCTCTTTCGCCGAGAGGCCCTTGTCGACCACCGGCGAGCCGGCGCCGTCGTGGTTGAAATAGATGATGAGGTAGCCCTTGCTCGGGATCTTGGTGCCGGGCGGCAGCGCGACGGCCTCGTCGAAGCCCTTCGACTTGCTGTCGATGATCCGTGCGCCCTGCAGGTCGACCTCGACGTCGCCGTCGTTGTAGAGCTCGACCCAATCCGAGCCGGTCGGGTTGAAGCTGGCGTCGGCGATGGCCTTGGCGACCACTTCGTTGATCACCACACCGACTTGCGCGCCGCCGGTGCCGCCGGTGCCGCCGGTGCCGCCGCCGTCGCTGCTACAGCCGGGCAACGCCGCGATCATCGCCGCCGCGGCGCCGAAGGTGATGAACTTCCGGAGCATCATGGCCCCTCCTGGCTGGCCACGGGATCGTGGCGAAAGACGACCATCCATTGCCGGCCGAGGTCGCGCTGCGCGATCGGCTCGCCGAAGCCGGCACCGCGCGCCTCGGCGATGATGGTCTCGGCGTCGAGGCGCTCGTCGAGCGGCGGGCCGGGGATGGCCTCGTCGCGCTTGTGGCCGATGATGGCGAGCTGGCCGCCGAGGGCGAGCCGGGCGCGGATCTTCTCCAGCGTGCCGACGGGCTCGGCCAGAGCGCCGTAGCTGTCGAGCAGGATCATCCGATCGTAGAGGCCGGTACCGGGCAGCTCGCCCTCGGTGACGTGATGCACCCGGACGTTGGTGAGCTTGCTGCCTTGCACCCGCGCCTTCAGCTTGGCGACCAGGTCCTCTTCGAACTCGACCGCGACGACCACGCCCTCGGCCCCGACCGCAGCGGAGAGGTGCGGCAAGAGGTAGCCGTCGGCGGCGCCGAGATCGAGGACCTGCTCACCGGGTTGCACGCCGGCGGCCGCGAGGAGATCGGTCGGCTTTTGCCAGGCGTCACGCGCCGGATCGGCGGCGAGGGCCTCGATGCCGGCGCGGGTGCGGACCTTGCCTCGGCGGCAGCCGCCGAGCAGCCCGCCGAAGACGAGCGCGGTGAGGCCGACGAAGACGAGTGTTCGAACGACTGGAGCGGCTGGACGCAAGCGGGACCTCCGGCCGGTGAGGATGCCCGAGCATCCGCAGGTTGTCCAAGGTCGGGCGGTGATGCGCTCCGCTCGGTGCGGCACGTCGCGCCTCCCGGGCAGTGGCGCGCCTTGTGTTGACACAGTCATGTTCGCTAGCCTCGCGCCTCCAGCCCTTGCCCTCCGAGGCCCCATGCACACGCGATTCTCTGCGCCGTCGCGGCTCCTTTGTCCGCTCACTGTGGCATTCGTCGCCACCACGCTCTTGCCCGGCTGCGGCCAGGAGCCCGGCTCGGCAGGCTCGGTCGATGCCGTGGCCGCCGACCAGAACGCGGCAGGCGACGCCGACCAACAAGGCCAGGATGTCGCAGGCGCCGATACGGGCGATGCAGCTGCGACGGACGGCGTCTCCACCGACGTGCAGGGCGGCTGCGTCGAGGGCCTTCCCTGCGACGACGGCGATCCGTGCACGGTCGACGCGACCTGCAAAGACGGCGTCTGCGTCCCGGGGAAGACGAGCTTCTGCACCTGCCAGAGCGACGCGGACTGCAAGGACGAAGAAGACGGCGACCTCTGCAACGGCACACTCTTCTGCGACAAGGGAGCCTTCCCCTACCGCTGCGTCGTCAATCCGGCCACCGTCGTCAGCTGCGCACCCGACGATCCGGCCTGCCAGAAGGTCGCCTGCGACCCCACGACCGGCACCTGCAGCAAGACCAACGTCGCCGACGGCGCCCCATGCGACGACGACGAGCCCTGCACCCAACCCGGCACCTGTACGGCCGGTGCGTGCGCGCTCGGGCCAAATACCTGCGCCTGCACCACCGACGCCGACTGCGCACCGAAGGAAGACGGCAACCTCTGCAACGGAAAGCTCTATTGCGACGTGGCGAGCAAGACCTGCGTCGTCAACCCGGCCACGGTGGTCAGCTGCGCCACGACCGGCGACACCGCGTGCCTCAAGGCCGAGTGCGTGCCGGCAACGGGCAAGTGCGAGCCGACGCCGGCGCCGACCAAGTCCGCCTGCGAAGACGGCGAGGCGTGCACCGTCGGCGACTATTGCGTGCTCGGTACCTGCGTCTCCGGGACCAACACCTGCCTCTGCACCAACGACGCCGACTGCGAGGCCAAGGCGGGCGACGGCGACCTCTGCAACGGCACGATGTTCTGCAACAAGGTCAACGGCAAATGCGAGCTCAACCCGGCGACGGTGGTGAGCTGCCCGAGCGTCGGCGATACTGATTGCCAGCAGAATACCTGCGTCAACGTCTTCGAAGAGAAGGGCGGCGTGAAGCTGGCGAAGGAGGCGTCGTGCGTGATGGTCGACGTGCCGGACGCGGCGAAGAAGCCGTGCGACGACGGCAACGCCTGCACGACCGGTGAGACCTGCACGGGCGGAGCCTGCGTCGCGAGCGCCGATATCTGCGGCTGCAAGAGCGACCTCGACTGCGCCAGCCAGGAAGACGGCGACCAATGCAACGGCACGCTCTTCTGCAACAAGCAGAACGGCAAATGCGAGCTCAACCCCGCGACCGTGGTGGCCAGCTGCCCGACGGTCGACGACACCGACTGCCGCAAGCGCACCTGCATCCCGAAGACGGGCCTCTGCGAGCTGGTCGCCGAGCCGGAGAACAAGGCCTGCGACGACGACAACGCCTGCACCCAGGGTGACGTCTGCGCCGCCGGCAGCTGCGTCGGAAAATTCACCTGCCAATGCAAGCAAGACGCCGATTGCGCGAAATTCGAGGACGGCAACCTCTGCAACGGCACCTTGGTCTGCAACAAGCAGAACGGCACCTGCATCGAGAACCCGGCGAGCGTGGTCGTCTGCGATCCGAGCAAGGACACCGCCTGCAGCAAATCGACCTGCGCTCCGTTGACCGGCGCCTGCTACATGGCCGGCCAATCGACCGCGACCGTCTGTGACGACGGCGACCCCTGCACTACCGGTGACCTCTGCAACGGCAAGGGCGGCTGCCAGGCCGGAACCTTCACCTGCACGTGCAAGACCGCGGCCGATTGCCTCGCGACCGACGACGGCGACCTCTGCAACGGCGTGCCCTATTGCGATACTTCGGTGCCGGGCAAGCACGTCTGCAAGCCGAACCCCGCGTCGGAGATCCATTGCCCGCAGAACGTCAACACGCAATGCCTGCAGAATCAGTGCAATCCGAAGGATGGTGGCTGTAGCTTGCAGCCCTTCGCCGGGGTGAAGAGCTGCAGCGATGGCGACCCCTGCACCAGCGGGGACACCTGCAAAGTCGGGCTCTGCGTCGGCGGCGGTCCGACCGATTGCGACGACGGCGACGCCTGCACCACCGACAGCTGCGACGCCGCGACGGGCTGCCTGCACAAGCAGGAGAATTGCGACGACGGCAACACCTGCACCGTCGACGCATGCGACCCGAAGACGGGCAAATGCGACTTCGGCACCACGCTCAAGGACGGCGCGGCCTGCAACGCCGACGAAGACGGCTGCACCATCAACGATACCTGCGACAAGGGCGCCTGCTTTGCCGGAGCGAAGATCAAATGCGAGCTCGGCGGCGGGCCCTGCGACCTCGCCGTCTGCCAGAGCAAGGGCGCGACGCAATATGTGTGCGTGGCGGCCGCCAAGCCGGACGGCGCACCGTGCGACGACGGCCAGAGCTGCACCCTCGGCACCAGCTGCAAGGACGGCAGCTGCCAATCGAGCGGCGTCGAGCGGCTGTGGACCCGCCTGCGCACCGAGTCCGGCAAGAGCGACGTCGGCTACGGCGCGATCGGGGTGCTCGGTGGCAACCTGATCGTCGGCGGCGGCCTGACCGAGCGCGACGGGGCGGGAAAGGTCAGCGGCCGGGCCGTGACGCTCGAAGGCTGGAGCATCGGCGCGAAGCAGACGTTCACGCTGGCGCAGAAGGCCAGCGACGCCGGCGGTCCGGCCCGCGCGGTGGCGGTGCTGGTGCAGGACGGCACGGTCGGGATGTTGGTCGGGCAGAGTCGCGCCGGTGGTGAAGACAAGCTGCTCGCGCTGCGGGTCGACGCGGCCGGCAAGCAGCTCTCGGTCACCAGCAGCACGGTCTATCCGACCTTGACGGCGCGCGACGCGACCGCGCTCTCTTCCGGCCAGGTCTGGGTCACCGGAGAGGCGGCCGACGGTGACGACGCGCAGGTGATGTTGGTTCGGCTCTCGGCCACCGGCCAGCTCGCGGCGAAGCACCGCTTCCCGAGTACGGTCGGGGCGCAGGCGATGGCGGTGCGCGAGATCGGTGGTGCCCACGCCGTCCTCGCCGGCGCGACGGCCGAGAGCGCGCCCGGCAAGCGGTACGGCTGGCTCTTGCGCAGCGACGCCACCGGCGCGGTGCAGTGGCAGAAGGCGCTGCATCAGGACAAGCAGCCGACGCTGCTGACGACGGTGGACGCCGCGAGCGACGGCGCGATCACCGCCGCCGGCCACAGCAAGAAGGGACAGAATTGGTTCGGGCTCATCGTTCGCACCGACGCGCAGGGGGCCGAGCTCTGGCGCCGGTCGACGCTGAGCCCGGTGCAGATCCACGACCTGCTGCGGCTCGGTAGCGGCAAGGTGCTGGTGGTGGGTGCGCAGCAGGACGCCGTCCTCGGTGAGATCGCCTGGCTCGGCATGCACGATCCGCTGGGCAACGCCGTCTGGTCGCGCACGCTGACGGTGATCGACGGCAAGCCGGTGCAATCGCCGACCCGGATCGTACGCGTCGCGCAGCACGAGGACGGCTTCGCACTCGCCGGCGAGAGGACCGACAAGGACGGCAAGATCAGCGGACTGCTCGGCCGTGTCGCGGGCTTCGGCTACAATACCTGCGCCGCCGCCGGGGCGTGCTCGGGCAAAGGCCCGGACGGCTGTGACGACGGCGCCCCCTGCACGCTCGACCTCTGCGACACCAAGACCGGCAAATGCGTCCACAGCAGCCTCGATGGGCTGGTCTGCGATCCGGCGGACGGTTGCACGCTGGTCGCGAGCTGCAAGGCCGGAACCTGCGTCGCCGACCCGAACGGCAAGCGCTGGACCCGCAACTTCGATTGGGAAGACGTCGCCGGCGGCGCCAAGACCAGCCGCAAGGGCGCAGATCGGCTGCTGCCGCTCGCCGACGGCGGCACCCTCGTCTTCGGACATTGGCAGGACGGCAGCAAGGCCCACGGCGCGCTGCGCAAGCTCGACGCGGTCGGCCAGCCGGTGTGGAGCAGCGCGATCGAGCGGCCGCTCGATACCTTCGCCACCTTCGACGGCAACGGTGTCGCGCAAGCTCGGGTGCAAGCGCTGGTCGAGCGGAGCAACGGCGAGATCTGGATCGTCCTGCGCAAGCCCGTCGCGACGTCCGGCTATTTCGAGACGACGATCGTGCGCTTCGACGCCGACGGCGATCCGCTGACGGACCTGGACTGGTCGAACCCCTCGGGCAACACACCGCGGGAGTTCCGCGCCATGGCCGAGCAGCCGGACGGCAGCACCGTCGCCGCCTACGTCGCGCCGCTGAACGCGGTCTGGCAGACCCGCGGCCTCTTCGTCCGCCGCGACGCCAAAGGTGCCGTCGTCGCCGAGAAGACCGTCGATCGCGACATCGCGGATGTGGTCCCGGCGCCGCAGCTCAACACGATCCTGGTCGGCGACACGACCGACTACACCCGCTGCCAGCCGATGCGCGTCGGTCCCTCGGGCCTGACGCAATGGTCCGCCGCGGAATTCCCCAGCTCCGCGTCGTGTCCGAAGCGGGTCAACTTCTGCCAAGTGGGCCGGATCAATGGCGACGAGCTTGCCGTGGCGATGACCGACGGCTGCATCGGCGGCTACCTGACCCACGCCTTCCGGGTCATCCGCTATCAACTCGCGGACGGAAAATTCGTCGGCACCTCGACCTGGAAGGGACCCAAGGGCTCGGGCCTGGAGCTGCCTTCGGTCTGGCGAGGCCCACACGGCGGCTTCGCCTTCTTCCACACGCCCAGCTCGCCGACCAAGGACGCCCGCCTCTTCCTCACCGATTTTGCCGGGACGCAGTTGGTCGAGCGCGAGCTTCCAGCTGACGCCAACTTCACCGCGAGCGCCTTCGCCGCCAACGACGCCAACGTGTTGTGGGCCGGTCGGCGGGTCACCGGATCGGGCGCCCTCCAAACCGGCATCGCCCACGCCGGGCCATGGGGCGCGAGCACCTGCCCGGAGGCGGGGCTCTGCAAGGCGGCCGTCAGCCAGCCGACGCTCTGCGACGACGGCAACCCCTGCACGCGCGACGTCTGCGCCACCGACAAGGGCTGCGTCCACACGAAAGAGAGCTGCGACGACGGCAATTGGTGCACGAGCGACGCCTGCGACGCCAAGGCCGGCTGCGTGAACAAAACCGAGTCGTGCGTAGACGGCGATATCTGCACCCAAGACCTCTGCAACGCCCTGGTGAAGGGCGCCGACGGCAAGACCGGCTGCGAGCACCCGATCAAGACCGATTGCGTCGACGGCGCGAAGTGCACCGACGACCTCTGCGACAGCAAGACGGGCACGTGCAGCAACCCGCCGAAGGTCTGCGACGACGGCGATCCCTGCACCAACGACGGCTGCCATGCGCTCTACGGCTGCCAGACGTCGCCGACCCAATGCGACGACGACGACCCCTGCACCTACGACCAGTGCATCTCGGGCAAGGGCTGCATCTTCACCGTGCAGGCCGACGGCGCGCCGTGCGAGGACGACACCGTCTGCAAGCTCGGCAAGGGCACCTGCACCAGCATCGGCTGTTCGTTCGGTGGCTGGGGCCTGCCGAGCGGCTGCAGCCAGCAGAAGCCGACGACGAGCTGCCTGACGACGCGGACCGAGGGCAAGGGCAAGCTCGACAGCTACGTCGGTCCGGTCTGGATGAGCATCGACGGCAAGACGACGATGCAGATGTGCGACATGAAAGCGGGTGCGTTCTGGCGACGGATCGAGCGGGCGGAGCTGCTGCCGACGACGACGATGGCGCCCGGCAAGCTGGCGACCTGCGCCGGCATCGACAACGACTTGAGCAAGAGCGTCGGCTGGCTCGCCGAGGTCGTGCAGAATCAATCGGGCCAGCCGAAGACGACCATCCCGGTCAGCTTCGACGTGGCCGTGCCGACACCGCATACCGCCGTGCGGGTGCGCATCGTGGCCACCGGCAGCGGCGGCTACAGCGCGCTCAAGGACACCCTGAAGGTCAAGGTGCTGATGGACGGCAAGACGGTCTTCAACGGGACCTACGGCAGTTTCGCCAACGTCACCTGGAACGGCTTGGACGCCGAGCACAGCAACGCGTATTGCGAGGGCATGTCGAAGTCTCGGCACCAGGCGATGATCGACGTGCAGACGCTGCATACAGCGGCAACGCTGAAGGTGGCGCTTTCGCTCTCGAGCGACCAGGACACGTTCTCGTCCCGGCACACCTTCCACCACGTCGAGATCTGGACCAAGTAAGCGCGACGGCGGCGGTGGGGCCGCGTTGCACCGATGCAAGGCGTGGAAGCGCGGAATCGCTTCGCATCCCGGGCCGAGTCGTGCATCCTCCCAAGGCGCCGGAATTCGCGCGCGCGACGGAGGCCCCATGTCCCGCCACACCAGCACCCGCACCCAGGAAGGTCGCTACCCTGCCCTGGTCGCCATCCTCAACCGCCGCCGCGAGGTCTTCGGCCTCTGCGACCGTGAGCTGGCAGAGCGCACCGCGAGCCGCTTCGGTGCGAGCAAGAACGTCAGTCAGATCCACCGGATTTTGCATGGTGACTCGGGCACGCGGCAGCGCTACGCCGAGCAGCTCGCCAGCGTGGTCGACGTCGGTCGTCACGTCGCGCGCCTGCTGATCGAATTCGAAGACGAATTGTTGCCCTTGCCGGTGCCCGCCGAGCCGACCCGCGCGCTGGCCGCCGAGGTGCAGGCCGCGTACGAGCGCGACGAGGACACGTACGCCCTGCAGGGCGCGGTCGGGCTCTACGAGGCGACGATGGGCCGCGTCGACCTGGTGAGCATCCGCGTCCGCGCCGATATGAGCCTGCTGATCGGCAAGCTCGTCCGCTCGCACGGCCGCTACCCGGGCTTCATCGACGACGCGCTGCGCTTCGTCGACGACGCGGTCGACCTCTACATGGAGCTCGGTGAGCTCGACGGTGCCGAGCACGCGGCGTCCGGCATCGACGCGGCGCAGGTCGCGGCCGAGATCGAGCGCGCCACCATCTACCGCCGCCGCGGCCACCTCGACATGGCCCTGCGGACGCTGGAATTCGCCCGCGCCAACTTCGCCGCTGTGCTGGCGGCGAGCCCCTCGCTCGACGGCAAGTGCTGGCATGGTTTCGGCGATCTCTACGAGCAGAAGGCGGTGATCCGCGGCCACAGCGCGCGCGGCGCGGCCTACTCGGGCAAGGCGCGGCAGTCCTACGACGCGGCGCTGCTGGCCTACGCCGCGGTCGACGGCGACCGCAACCGGGTCGACCGCCACGCGATCCTCACCGACCTCGCGATGATCGACGTCCGCGCCGGCGCCTACGAGGACGCCATCGCGCGCCTCGACGCGCTCGAGGCCGAGGGCAACCTCTCGCCGACGGTGCAGGCCCGCTTGGCCAACCGACGGGCTTGGGCCGCGCTCGGCCAGGGCGACGAGCTCGGCTGCCAGCGCTTCGCACGCTTGGCCAGCTCGACGGCGCAGGCTTCCGGCGACGCGCTGCTGATGGCGATGGCCGAGGCGTTGCGCGAGACGGTCTATGTGCAGCTCGGCATGGAGCAGAAGGCCGAGGTGCAGCACGAGGCGGTGCTGGAGTGGATCTTCCGCGACGGCGTGCGCCACGCCGAGGTCCTCGGGACCATCGTCGAGCGCGCACGGCAGCACACCGACGAGGACGGCACCGCGCCGGCCTGGACCCAGCGCCTGGGCTGGCTGCTGCGTGGTTCGTGGCTGCAGGCCCTGCTCGTCGCGGTCGGCATGGCGGCGATGGGCGGCTGCGCGGTCGACGGCCTCGACGGCGGCGAGCTCGAGCTGCGTACGGTCGCCGGGGCGACCATCGCGATCTCGGACCCGAAGCTCTCCGACCCGAAGCTCTCCGATCCGAAGCTGGAGGCGGCGCGTGATCGGCTGGCCCAGCTCGGCGCGTCGGACCCGAAGAGCGATCCGAAGCTCTCGGATCCGAAGCTCTCCGACCCCAAGCTGAGCGATCCGAAGCGGACCTCCACCGCGGCGGCCGCGACCGCGTCGGATCCGAAGAAGACCAGCTCCGACCCGAAGACGACGAGCTCGGATCCGAAGCATCCGACTTCCTCGTGCCCCACCGCCTCAGACCCGAAGCACACCGCGTCGGATCCGAAGCTCGAGGCCGCGTCGGATCCGAAAAAGACCGCGTCGGATCCGAAAAAGACCGCCTCGGACCCGAAGAAGACCGCCTCGGACCCGAAGAAGACGGCCGACGAGGAGTTCGAGGCGATGGACGACTGCGCTTGAGGCGCGCGCCCTTCGCCGTCATCCCCTGCAGCAAGGAAAAAGCCTGGGACGCGCCCGGCGTGGTCGGACCGCGTCCGGCGCGGCTGGCCTACCGGAGCCCGCTCTTCGCCGCGGCGTTGGCCTGGGCCGAGCGCCGGGCCGAGCGGGTGCTGATCTTCTCCGCGTTGCACGGCTTGCTCGCTGCGGACGACGTCGTCCCCGGTCCCTACGACGTGACCTTCAGCCGCCCCGACGATCCCGTCGTCTCGCGCGAGCACGTCGCGGCGCAGGCGGTCGCGCTCGGCATCGCCGCGCTCGGCCCCGACGCCGCCGTGCTCTGCGCGTTGCCCGACGATTACGCCGCACGCCTCGCTGACGCGCTCGGCGAGGGGGGACCGCGGCTCGACAACGCCTTGGCAGAGATCCCGCTGCACCACCTCGCGGCGATGCGCGAACGCCTGCTGGCCGCCAAATTCGACGCGATCGCGGGCTCGGCATAGGCTCGCCGGACGCGCCTGCCCTGGGCGCGGACGAGGCGATCGATGGCCGAAGAGCGCGAAGACCTGCCCTGGCAGCGCAACCCCGACGCGGGCGGAGCACCCGCCGATCGCGCGCCGGTCGCCGCTGCGTGGGCGAGCCGTACCGATCCGGACTTCGACGTCGACGCCGTGACCATCGACGAGGACGGCGGCGACCCCTACGCCACGCCGCCGTCGCGCGGTGGGCTGGTGCCCGGCTGGTTGGCCACGTTGATGGTCGCGATCGCCGCGGCGGCCGGAGCGACCTTCGCCGCCACCTCGACCGCCGACTTCGCCCACCACCTCGACGGCCAGGTCCACGCCGTGACCTGCTCGGTGCTCCCCGGCGGCGAGCCGAGCCTCGGCGCTTCGGGCTGCAAAGCGGCGATGCTCTCGCCCTATTCCTCGATCTGGCGCGATCGGATCTGGGGTGGCGTGCCGGTGGCGCTCGGCGGGTTCGCCGTCTTCGCCTTCCTCTGCGCCATCTCGCTCTACCTGACCTGGCTGCCCGACCGCAGCCGGCGCGAGAGCGGTTGGCTGCTGCTGGCGACCTTGGTGCCGGTCGCCACGAGCGCCTATTTCGCTTGGCTCTCGGCGAATGAGGTGGGCAGCTTCTGCACCGTCTGCGTCGGCATCTACGGCGCCTCGGCGACGGCCTTCCTCTTCGCGCTGATCGCGGTGGTGCGTGCCCCGGCGGGCAGCGGTGCGCCGCCGTGGGGGCGCTGGATCGTCTGGACGCTGGAGGGCGTGCTCTTCGTCGGCATCCTCGGCTGGGCCTGGATGGGCAACGCACCGAGCGAGCGGGCCAGCCTGAAGGGCTGCGGCACCTTGGTCGCCGAGGACGATGCGGGCGTGTTGCTGAAGCTGCCGAAGGAGATCGACGCCGCGCCGGCGCTGATGGTCCTCGACCCGCTCTGCCCGGCCTGCAAGGCGTTCGAGACGCGCCTGGGCCAGACCGGCCTCGACAAGCGGCTCGGCCGCGAGATCTTGCTCTTCCCGCTCGACAGCCGCTGCAACTGGATGGTGAAGAACTCGCTGCATCCCGGCGCCTGCGCCGTGAGCGAGGCGATGCTCTGCGCTGGCGACAAAGCGCCCGAGATCCTCGACTGGGCCTTCGCCGAGCAGCAGCGCCTGCTCGCGCTCGGCAAGGAAGACGAGGGCAAGCTGCGGAGCACCATCGCCGAGCGCTTCCCGGCGGTGGCCAAGTGCATCGGCGGTGCCGAGGTCAAGGCCAAGGTCAACAAGGCGCTGCGCTTCGCCGTGGCCAACGCGCTGCCGGTGATGACGCCGCAGCTCTACGTCGGCGGCACCCGGCTCTGCGACGAAGACACCGACCTGGGTCTCGATTTCACGCTGCGGCGGCTGATCGCGGAGGCGAAGCGATGAACGGCATCGTCCACGGATTGTTGCTCTCGGCGGGCATCTGCGTGCCGATCTTCTTGGTCCAGGGTTGGCTCGGCCAAGCCCGCACCGCGCTGGAGTCGAGCGGCCCTGCCAAGCCCGCCGCGGCGGTCGCGACCGTCGCCGAAGAGGGCTATTGCACCCCGGCGCTGAAGCAGATCGTCCGGCGCGTCGCCGGCGCCTGCGGCCTGATTCAGCAAGAGGGTCGCGGCTGCCAGCCCGCCGACGCCGCCAAGGTCGTCGCGCTCTCGGACGAGGACTTCAACGCCCTCTTCCTGCCGCTCTCGCAGCGCGTCCACATCATCGAATACGACGCCAACAGCGTGACGCTCGACGACGCCGCGAAGGACGCCATCGGCCGCGCCTGGGCCGACCGCCGCGGCGCCAGCTTCTTCTTCGTGGTCGCCCGCGCCAGCCCCGACGGCAAGGCCGAGGTCAACCAGCAGCTCAGCGAGGGCCGCGCAAAATCGGTGCTCGAGCACCTGAAGACGACGTTCAACGACCCGGATATCGAGAAGCAGGTCGGCCTGCTCTGGCTCGGCGAGGAATTCGCGCAGCTGCCCGAGAGCTTCTGCTCTTGGCAGCGCAGCCGCGCCGGGTTGCCGTGCGACGCCAAGACCATCAACCGCAGCGCCTTCATCGCCTGGATCGACTGCGCAATCTAGCAATGCGATCGGAGCTCACCATGCCCTGCCTCTCGCTCCTCCGCTTCGGCTGTCTGGCGGCCGGCGTCCTGGTCGCCGCGGGCTGCGGAAAGCCCGGAAATCCGGCCCCGACGGCTGAGGCGCAGACCGGTCGCGTCGCCGCCGTCGCCGAGAACAGCGCCGCCGGACCTGCCAAGGCCGCCGCCATCGATCCCGCCCTGCTCGCCGGCTTCTGCGACAAGCATTGGCCGGGTGAGGGCGCGGGCACGCTCGACTTCGGCAAGGGCCCGGGCGGTGAGCCGCTCGCCGGCGCCAACGCCGGCACCGGCGGCTACCGCTGGATCAACTTCTGGGCCACCTGGTGCAAGCCCTGCGTCGAGGAGATGCCGATGCTCGGCCGCTGGCGCGACGCGCTGGTCAAGGACGGCACCGACTTCTCGCTCGAGCTCTGGTCGGTCGACGAGGACCGCGAGGCGCTCGACGCCGCGGTGGCGAAGGGCCTGCCGGGCGGGGCCTTCCTGACCACGGCGGACAAGCTCGGCGATTGGCTCGAAGGCTTCGGCCTGCCGCGCGACGCCGTGCTGCCGGTGCACGCGCTGGTCGACCCGGCGGGCAAGCTGCGCTGCGTGCGGCTGGGCTCGGTGCGGGTGCCGGACTACGGCAAGGTGCGGGCGTTGGTCGGGCGGTAGCGCGGGGCGACATCGCTGCCTTCCTTGCCGAGGGCCTCGGTGCGGAGCCGCCGGCCGCCGCGGACCCGGCGCATGACGTCGTGCTGCACGCCGTCTTCGCTGAATGCGTCGATGCGCACACGCACCACGTCGGCGAGCGGCGGGCCGTCGAAGGCGAGCGTCACCCGGGTCTCGTGGTGGCCCAGACGGTCTCCGAATCGGCCTACCAGGCGCAGCGGAAGCCGATCTTCGGGCTGGTCGTGCTCGGCGTCTCGTAGGCGCGGTAGTTGATCTCGAGCTGCGCCTTGGTGGCGTCCCAGGCACCGCCGCGAACCACGACGGTGGAGCCGCTGGTCGCGCCGGGATCTTCGTAGGGGTAGCTGGCCTGGTAGCTGCGGGTCCACTCGGCGACGTTGCCGCCCATATCGAACAGGCCCTTGCTGCCCTGCGGGAAGGCGCCGACCGGCACGCTATCGCCCTTGCAGCTTTGCGCGTTGGCCTTGTTGCAGGCGGGCGCGTCGTCGCCCCACGGGTAGTGCGCGACTTTCGGCACGCCGCAGCCGGTATTCGGCGGCGGTCCGGACACCTTGCAGCTCTGGCCCCAGGCCGCTGCTTCCCACTGCTGCTCGGTCGGCAGGTCACCGCCGAGGTGGGCCCAGCCGCAATAGGTGCGGGCGTCGGTTTGGCTGACGCAGTTCACCGGGTGCTGCTCGCGGCCGGTGACGCCCCAGTTGCATTGCGCGCCGGTCTGCGGGGCGGTGCATTTGCCGGCGTCGACGCAGGCCTTGTAGTCGGTGACGGAGATCTCTTTGGCGTCGAGGATGAAGCCGGTGATGGTGCCCGGGAAGGGCGGCATTTGGTCGCTCGGGCAGATCTCCGGCGGCTGCATGCAGCCGATCGGGTATTTGCCGCCGTCGAAGGAGATGCCGCAGCCCTCGTCGTTGCTGCCGTCGCAGTCGTCGTCCTTGTTGTTGCCGCAGACCTCGTTGACGGGCACGACCTCACCGATGCAGGTCTTGCTCCAGCCGCCAGCCGAGCAGATCTGCTTGCCCGCCTTGCACTCGCCCTTGTCAGCCGTCCCGTCCGCGCCGCCGTAGCAGCTCTGCTCCAGCGGATCGGCGGTGCCGTTGACGTTGTCGGTCTTGCCATCGCAGTCGTTGTCGATGTTGTCGCAGGCTTCGTCGGCCTCGGGCGAGATGTCCTTGACCTTGTCGTCGCAGTCGCCGCTCGCCTTGCAGCCCGAGAATCCGGCCTCGACGACGATCGATCCGGCGCAATAGCCGTCCTTGTCCTCGTCGACGCAGCCCTCGTCGGTCTCGCCGTCGCAGTCGTCGTCCTTGCCGTTGCAGCTCTCGACCTTCGCCTCGGACGCGCCGCCGTCTGGGTTGGTCGAGCAAGTCGCGCCGGAGAGCCCGCAGACGACCTTGCCGAAGCCGCACTCGCCGATGCCGTCGCAGACCTCGCCGACCAGCTTGCCCTGGTAGTCGAAGTCCTCGTCGGTCTGGCCGTCGCAGTCGTCGTCTTGGGCGTTGCAGGTCTCGACCTTGGATTGGTCCGCCGAGCCGCCCGCGTTGGTCGAGCAGATCGCCGAACCGTCCGTGCCGCACTCGACCTTGCCGATGCCGCACCAGCCGACGCCGTCGCAGGCCTGGCCGAGCGCGGTGCCGAGCCAGCTCTGGCCCTCGTCGGTCTCGCCGTCGCAGTCGTCGTCCTTGCCGTTGCAGAGCTCGGTGCCGGTGGAGACGCAGCCGGTATCGTTGGTCTCGGCGGCGTCGGTGTCGGCGGCCGTGTCGGCATCGGCGGCCGTGTCGGCATCGGCGGTCGTGTCGGCGTCGGCGGCCGCGTCGGCGTCCGGGGTCGCGTCGGCGTCGGCGGCCGCGTCGGCGTCTGGGGTCGCGTCGGCGTCGGCGGCCGCGTCGGCGTCCGGGGTCGCGTCGGCGTCGGCCGTCGCGTCGACCACGTCGGTGGCCGTCGTCTCGTCGGGCTCTTCGTGCTCGTCCTCTTCGTCCGAGGTGTCGGCGGTGTCGCTGGCGGTGGTGTCGCTGAGCTGCCCGTCACTGCCGACGTCGGCGTCGAGGGCCGCGATATCGGCGGAGGGGTCGACGCAGCGGCCGCTGATGCAGCGATTCGGCGCTTCGCACTCGCTGTCCTGGGCGCAGGAGAAGACGAGCCCTTCGAGCTCGACCGAGGAGCTGCAGCCGGCCAGCAGGGCCAAGGCGGTGGCGAGCAGCAGGGCGGTGGTCCAGGTCGGGTGACGCATCAGAACCGACCTCCCAGGGCCACGCCTGCCGGGGTGAGGGCCACCTGCGCGGGCGGCGCGCCCTCCCACCATAGGTAAAATCCGGCGCCTGCCGCCAATGCGCCGATCACAGAGGAGACGACGCCGGCGCTGCGCAGCGCCGTATTGCGGTCGCGGCGGGCGAAGGCGTCGGCCTCGGTGACGCCGGTGACGAGGCCGCCATCGCCGCGCTGATCGACGTCGCTCTGCAAGCTGGCGTCGAGCGCGACACCGCTGACCAGCAAGCCGATCCCGACCAGCGCGGTGGCGCCGCCGCCGGTCATGGTCCACATCCCGGTGCGGCGGCGCTCGGCTGCGGCGGCGTTCGCGGCGGCAGCGGCGCGGGCGCGGGATTGCTCGGCGGTGCGGCGCTCGGCCTCGGCCTGTTCGGCGGCGCGGCGCTCGGCCTCGGCCTTTTCCTTCGCGGCGAGCTCGGCGGCGCGGCGCTTCGCTTCGGCTTCGGCCTTCTCCTTGCGCTGCTGTTCGAGCTTGCGCTGCAGGTTGTCGCGGCGGACCTGCGCCTCGGCGCGGCCGGCGACGTCCTTGCTGACCGCGAGGTAGGCATCGTAGCCGCGGATGGCGTCATCGAGCTGGCCCAAGGCCTCGTCGCAGCGGGCGATATTGTAGGTCCGGTCGGGGCGCGGATCGAGCTCGGCGGCCTTGACGAAGAGCTGCTTGGCGATGGCCACTTCGCCGCCGCGGAATCGGCGCTTGCCCTCTTGCGTGATGGCGTCGGCCTTCTTCCGCGCCGCGCTGCCGGCGACCGCGGCGACCGGGAGCAGCGACGCGACGAAGACGAGCAACGCGAGGGCCCGCAGCGTCGCGGCAAGTCGAGGCGGGCGGTGGAGTGCCTGGGTCATAGGCGGTCCTCGACGATGGGTTCCGGCGTCGGCCGAGGAGGCGCCGGCGCTGCAGCCTTGGGCTTGGGCTTGCGCGCGACCTTGCGCGGCCGAGGTGATGGTCTCTTCACCAACGCGGCACGTTCCAGATCGACGGCCGGAGCCGGCGCCACATCCGGCGCCGCAACAGCGGCTGCATCTGCCGCTGGCGCTGCCGCTGGCGCTGCCGCTGGCGCTGGCGCTGGCGCTGGTGCTGGTGCTGCCTCTGCCGCTGCCCCTGCATCTGCACCTGGCGCCGCCTCTGCTACTGCCGCCGCCGCTGCATCTGCGGTCGCCGCAACGTCACGCTCAGCACCACTGACGCTCACCGCCACGCCTGCCGTTCGTTCCGGCCGCCGCGCCAACTCTTCGCTTGGCCTGCTGATCCACGCGAAGACGCCGATCGCCATCGCGCTGCCGAGCGCGACCAACAAGACGGGCGCGGTCCGCTTGCGACGCGGCAACGGAGCAAGGTCGGAGATCTCGTGCTCGGATGGCGTCGGCGCAGAGGTGAAGACGGGATCGTCAGCAAGGGCGACGCCAGCAACGGCGCTCTCGGCGGGCTGATCCAGTTGCGGCGCCGAAGCCGGCTTGGCCAGCCGGGTCGGTTGTGGCCCGCCCTCACGCAGGCCCTGCGGCACCGCCGGACCGGTCGCCCGCGGAGCGTGCGGCGCGGTGACGCGGACCTCGGCGGGGCCGACATCCTCGGGGGTGAATCCGCTGGCGGCGGCGGCCTCGACGCCGAGCGTCTCGTCTTGTTCGAGCCCGCCGGGCAGCTCGACGCCGTCGCGCTCGGCGATCGCCGCGTCGATCGAGACGGTGCTCTCGCCGCCGGGACCGAAGCGGCGACATTCACGCAGCGCCTCGCGCATGGCGGCGGCGTCGGCGAAGCGCTCGGACGCCTTCTTCTTCAGCGCGCGCTCGACCACGGCGACGAAGGCGTCGCTGAGCTCACCGTCGTGGTGGTCGCGCAGCTTGGGAGCCGGATCGCTGACCTGCTTGAGCACGACGCCGGCGGCCGTGGAGGCTTGGAACGGCGGTCGGCCGGTGATCATCTGGAAGAGCATGCAGCCGAGCGAATAGAGGTCCGAGCGGCCGTCGATCTCCTCGGAGAGGCATTGCTCGGGGCTCATATACGAGGGGGTGCCGATCGCCTGGTTGGTCTGGGTCAGCGAGAATTCGCCGGATTTGGCGATGCCGAAGTCGAGCACCTTGACCACCGGCTCGTCGTGGCCGACCCGGTGCAGGTAGATATTGTGCGGCTTGAGGTCGCGGTGGACCAAGCCGACTTCGTGCGCCTCGGCGAGCGAGCGGAGGACGGCGTCGGCGACGTGGACGGCTTCGTATTCTTCGAGACCGTGGCCGCGGCGGCGGCGGGCGGCGACGAGGTGGCCCAGCGTGCAGCCTTCGAGCAGCTCCATCGCGAGGTAGGTCCAGCCGCGGGCGTCTTCACCGAAGTCGAAGACGCGGACGGTGTGGATGTGGCGCAGGCCGGCGGTGACGCGCGCCTCGGCGAAGAAGCGGCGGACGGCGGTGTCGTCGTGTTCGTCCTCGTCGCGGAGGTGGAGGATCTTCAGCGCGCAGGGCTGGCCGGTGCCGGTGTGCACCACGCGGTAGACGGCGCCGAAGCCGCCGCGGCCGATGATCGCGTCGATTCGGTAGCGGCCGTCGACGACATCGCCGATCTGCGGCGTCGCGGTGACCCGCGGCGTGACCAAACGCACCGTCGCAGTGCCGTCTTTGGGACAATGCGAGGCGTCGATTTGGAAGCTGCAGAGCGGGCAGATGCGCATGGGAATGGGGACGTTGCTCCTGCGCCGCGAGCGGAGGTCGACGGCTGGTCGAGTCTGCCGATGCGCAGGGCGAGCGTCAAAATCGCGCGGTCCCTTGCCAGCGCGGGTACCGATGCCGCACCGTCGCGCGGCGTGGCGGTGCGGCCGGAGCGAGGACGATGCAATACGACGCTGAGGCCGATGCCGCCGCCGATCCGTTGGCGCCGTTCTTCTCGCCGCCGAGCCGCCGCGGGCGACGCTTCGGCAACCCGTGGCCGCACCCGCCGATCGCGCGCTTCGCCGAGCTGCTCCGTTGGCAGCGCGAGCGACCACGCCGCAAGCCGGCGGCGCGCCGCGACCTCTCGCCGCTGCTGGATCCGCTGGCCAGCCTCGCCGCCCTGCCCGACGCCGGCAGCGCGGACGCCGTCGCCACCCGCATCACCTGGCTCGGTCACGCGTCGTTCCAGCTCGAGAGCATGGGCGTGCGGCTGCTCGTCGACCCGGTCCTCGGTCGCGCGGGTGGCCTGGTCGGTCGGGTCGCGTCGGCGCCAATCGGGATCGATCGCCTACCGCGGCCCGACGCGGTGCTGCTGACCCACGGCCACCACGACCACTACGACGGCGCCTCGGTGAAGGCATTGCTCCGGCGCTTCGGCCCCGAGCTGCAGTTCGTCGTGCCGGCCGGCCTCGGCGCGATGCTGCCGCGCGTGGCCCGCAACGTGCGCGAGCTCTCGTGGTGGGAGCAGGCCCACGTCGGCCCGGTCGAGGTGGCGCTGGTGCCGGCGCAGCATTGGCATCGCCGTGGGGTCGCCGACGAGAACCGCGCGCTCTGGGGCGGCTACGTGATCACCGCGGCGCATCGCGTCTACCACAGCGGTGATACCGGCTTTTTCGGCGGATTCGCGGCGATCGGGCGGCGATTCCCGACGATCGACGCCGCGATCTTGCCGGTCGGGGCGTGGGCGCCGCGCTGGTTCATGGCGGCACAGCATATGGATCCGCAAGGCAGCGTGGCGGCGTTCGCCGACCTCGGCGCGCGTCATTTCGTCGCGATGCATTGGGGGACCTTCGACCTCTCGGACGAGCGCGTCGACGCCGGGCCGGAGGAGTTGGTCCTCGCGCTCGCGGCGCGGAACGAGGCGCTCGGCGACGCACCGAGCCGGCAGCGGGTCCATGTGCCACGTGCCGGCGCGGGCTTGGCGCTCTTGGGTCAGGGGACGACGACGCGGGTGGTCGCCGAGCGTGGCGAGATGCACGCGTTGGAGCGGTGGTAGCCGCCGGCGTCAGCGCCCGGCGTCGATTCCCGGTGTCACTTCCCGGCGTCGCAGCCCACCAGGCCGAGCAGCTCCGATCCGCGGCCGTATTTCTCGACGTAGGGCTCGGTGCCGGTGCCTTCCAAGAGGTCGAAGAGCTGGTCGTGGATCTCCACCATCGTCTCGCCGTCGCGGCCGGAGGCGCCGGGGCCGTCGGAGACGCAGATGAACTTGCTCGCGCCGCACGCGTCGAGCGGTTCGCAATGCGCGTTGCGGCCGAGGCTCTGCAGCGCGCTGTCGCCGTAGTAGACCTTGCCGTCGATCAGCACCAAGCGGACGTCGCGGGCCTGCGCGTCGATCACCGTGAGGTAGGGGTCGGCTGCGCTACGGCCGAAGACCGCGATATCGGCGCGGGCACCGACCACGAGCTGGCCGATCGGGCCGTTGAGCCCGAGCACCGCGGCGCCGTCCTCGGTCGCCATCTGCCAGAGCTTCTTCGTCGTCAATGCGGCGATCTGCTCGGTCTTGCCGTAATCGAGGCAGACGCGCAGCTCGGTCAGCATCTCGTCGGCCCCCGACACGGTCCAATCCGGGCCGATGCCGGTGAGGATGCCGCGCGCCAGGATGTCGGCGATGGGCGCCGTCTTGCCGGGGCCGTAGAGCGCGAAATTGCTCGACGGTGACCACACCAGCACGGCGTTCTCGTCGAGAGCCTCGTCGAGCTGCGCGGCGGTCAGCGCCACGCCATGGATCAGCATCGCCGTGCCCCAGGCCAAGAGCGAGGTGCCGTTGTGGCGGTTCTTGCGCGGGTCGCGGCCGGCGAAAGAGTCGAATTCCTCCTCGATATTGTTGCCGCTCACGCCCTCGCACATATGGACGTGGTAGCGCGTCGTCGGCTCGATCGGGTCCTCGAAGCTCTCCACCATATTCGCGGCTTGCGCGTCGGTGAATTCCCGCGGCGAGCTGATGGTGCCGCGCATATGGTCGTAGCCCAGGCCGTGGTAGCGGTTGGCGTTGCGCACCCAGCCGTCGATGCAGGAGCTGGCGGCCGATGGCTGGCCCTGCATGGTGGTCGTGCCATGGATCAGCGAGCGCAGCTCGGCCCACTTGCTCGCCGGGCAGAAATGCGTGCTCTTGCTGCGGTTCGCGGCGTAGGGCTCGATATGGGCCTCGTAACCGGGATCGTCTGCCCACTCGTAGCGGTTGTTGAAGAATTGCGGTGGGTCCGGCACCCACTCGCCGAGGAAGTTGTAGGACATGTGGTTGTGGCAATCGACGAGACCCGGCGAGATGGTGGCGTGGGTCTCGACCACCGTCGCGGTGTCGGCGCCGCTGGCGTCGCTGCAGTCGACGGCGACGCAGGCGATCTGATTGCCCACGACCAGCACTTCGCCCGGATCGAGGACGCCGTCGGGTGCCAGGACCACGCCGCGCAGCAGCAGGTTGCCGGTGCCGGTCTTGACGATCTTCGGGAGTGGCGTGGCGTAGGTGCCGCGCTCGGAAGGCGGACCGGCGTCGAAGGCCGTGGCGTCGACGCTGTCGCTGCCATCGACGCCTGCGCCAACGTCGGTGCCGTCGACGACGTCGGCGTCCGCCGTGTCGGTCTTGGTCGGGCGCGCGTCGCTACCGCAGCCACCGAGCAGCGCGAGCGCCGCGATGAGCGGAACGAGGGCGAAGGTGGTCGTCGCTGGCGGGGCCCGGCGGGGGTCGGGTTGAAGCTTCATGTGCCTCCGAGGGGTCTCTACGCTGACGCTCTCGGCGGCGATGTGCAATGAAATTCCAGGTTCTCGAAGTGCGGTCGGCGAAGTAGGGCGCCTTGCACTTCGATTGTGCCCGGTGCGGCGACCGCGCTCCGTCGTCGATCGGCGCGCCTGTGGCCAATGCCGCGTCGATGCCGCCGCGGCAACTGCGTCGACAGGCCACCGAGCCATTGCTACAACACTTCCGGGCCGACCACTCCGGCCGCGTGCGAGGCGTTTCGATGGTCCCGATCGAGACCAAGCTGATCGCTGGCGCGGCGTTCGCAGGATTCGCCGCGCTGGAGCTTTCGAGCGGCCGCTTCTGGCATCGCGACAAGAGCGACCGCGGCGACGTCATCCTCGACGTGGCGAGTGGCGTCGTGGTCCCGCTGATCATCATCCCGACCGTCCTTTGGCTCTCCTATTCGCTCACCGACGCCATCGCCCCAGGGACGGCGGGGCAATGGTCGCGGTGGCCGGGCTGGGCGATGTTCGGCGCGTTCTTGCTGGCCGACGACCTGACGCAATACGGCTGGCACCGGCTCTCGCATACCTCCTGGCTCTATCCGCTGCACCGGGCGCACCACTCGGCGCGCTACCTCTCGGTGCGCGTCGTCTACCGCAACAACCTGATCTATTACGCGATGATGCCGGGGCTGTGGCTGACCGGCGTGCTCTTCTATTGGGGTCTCGGGCCGGCGTATCTGGGCTATGGCGCGGCGAAGATGATCGTCATCATCGGCGCGCACGCGAGCGTTCCGTGGGATGAACCCTTGCGGCGCTGGAAGCCGACGCGGCCGTTGATCTGGCTGCTCGAGCGGGTGATCTCGACGCCCTCGACGCACAGCGCCCACCACGGCCTGCATGCCGATGACGGCGTGACGCACTACCGCGGCAACTACGGCAATTTCCTCTTCCTCTGGGATGTCCTCTTCGGCACGGCGAAGATCACCGGGCGTCGACCGGCGGATTTCGGCATCGAGGATTTGCCGCCGAGCACGTGGCGACGCGAGCTGCTCTGGCCTTGGTGAAGGCCGCAGTGCGGCGCTGGAGCCAACTCAGCAACCGGGCGTGATGCACTCGCACGGCTGACCCAGCGGCGGCGCGCGACGCAGGTTCCGCCGCAGCTCGCGCAGCGCGGTGCGCAGGCCCTCTTCGAGCACGGGGTGGTAGAAGGGCATCGAGAGCGCCACCTCGACCGTCATCCGCTGCTGCACCGCCCACGCCAGCAGGTGCGCCATATGCTCCAGCCGCGGCCCGACGCCCTCGGCGGCCAGCAAGACCCCGCTCTCGCGATCGGCCCAGAGGCGGATCAGGCCGCGGTTCTGCCGCATCACGCGCGCCCTGCCCTGGCTGGCGAAGCTCGCCTCCCCCATGCAGACCCGGCCGGGGTCGAGGTCGCGCACCCGCTGCCCGACGAAGGCGACGTTGGGGTCGGAGAAGACCACGCCGATCGGCGTGCTGCGCGGGATCACCGCCACGTCGGGGAAGCGCGCAGCGTTCTGCCCCGCGCCTCGGCCATCGTCTGCCGCCTCGTGGAGCAGCGGGTGCAGCTCGTTGACGTCGCCGGCGAGGAAGATCGGCGTCTCGCCGAGCTGCAGGGTCTGCCGGTCGAGCGCCGTCGGTCGGCCGTGCGCGTCGAGCGCCACACCGGCGGCGTCGAGGCCCAACCCGCCGAGATTCGGCCGCCGCCCCGCCGCGCCGAGCACCACGTCGAAAACCTCCTGCCGGCTCTGCCCGTCGCGGTCGGTGAAGCGGGCGACGACGCCGCCCTCCGGCCGCGCCTCGACCGACGCGATCGGCGAGTCGAGGTGCAGGTCGAGCTCGGTGGCGAAGATCGCGACCGCCGCTTCGCGCACCGCCGCGTCCTGGATCCCGACGATCTCGCCGCCGATGCCGACCACCGTCACCGCCGCGCCCAAGCGCGCCAACGCCTGGCCGAGCTCGACACCGATCACGCCGGCGCCGACGACCAGGGCCCGCTGCGGCACGTGGTCGAGCTCGAAGATGGTCTCGTTGTCGAGCAGTGGGCCCTCGGGGTAGGCCGCGAGCCCGCGCAGCGGCGGGGGCAGGAAGGGGCTGCTGCCGGTGGCGACCACGGCGGCGGTGAATCGAATCGGCGTCACGCTGCCGTCGTCGGCCGTGACCTCGGCCTCGCCAGGACCGACGAAGCGGGCGCGGCCACGCAACAAGCGGCCTTCCGCCTCGTGCTCCAGCGCGTCGCGGACGATGAAACCGGCGAAGCGGTCACGCTCGCTGCGGACCCGGGCGAAGACCGCGGCGCCGTCGATCTGCACCGTCGGCACACGGACGCCGAAGCCCTCGGCGTGGCGCGCCGTGTGCGCGGCCTCCGCGGCAGCGATCAGCAACTTGCTCGGCATGCAGCCGATCCGCGCGCAGGTCGTGCCGAAGGGGCCGGGATCGACCAAGAGCGCCGATTTTCCGGCGACCTCGGCGGCGCGGCGGGCGTTGAGGCCGGCGGTTCCGGCGCCGATGACGAGGACGTCGACGGTGCGTGGGGGGGTATCGTTCATGTGGAAGCTCCTCGTTGCGATGCCCAGCGCAGGGTCAGGACGCGCGGCGGGGGACGAACGTTACGCGCAACATGCCCACGGGCCCGGTGTCAAGGCCCGACACCGGGCAGATGCGCGGGTTGCGACGCGTCGAGGACGAAGGCGCGGACCCGGCGCCCGTGGGGATCGTTCAGCCTGCGGGCCTCACCATCGAGAGAATGCTGGGCCTCTGCCGCGGATGCGAAGTGCCGGTGGCTGTCACACTTGCGTCTGTCGTTGCTGTCCCAGCCGTCCTGGCCGAAGTAGACGACGAGGTAGATGCCGTGCCGACAGCTTCCACCGAAGAGGTAACGGTCGAAGAGCTGCGTCTCCATCGCGGTCGCGACCTCGCGGTGCCATGAGCCCTTGATCTCGACGGCCACTTCGAGGTGCGCTCCGCTCGAGGAATGCGCGCTGATCAGCAGGTCCGGGGCCTCGCCCGGCAGACTGGCGCGGGGCGGCGCGACTTGGACCTCGCGCAGAATCGCGACGCGCGGCAATGCGCGGCGCAGCTCGTCGGCGAGAGATGCCTGCAGGTCAGCCTCGTCCTTGGGTCGTCGTAGGCCGTCACGCCCACGCACCCCCCAAAGCACGTGCCAGGCGCTGCCCTTGTCGGCGAGGTGGCGCTGGATAGCGTCGAGCGCCGTCATCGCGGCGTCGAACAGGTCGTCTGTGCTGCGAATCGCGCGCCGACGACCGTGGGCGGCGAGCCAGGCGTGGAGGTCTGCGGCAGTCATGCGACGCGGCTCGGCGTCGGCGAGGCGGCGGCGGGCGTCCGCGGCCAGGCTGCGTAGCCAAGTGCTGTCGGCGACTTCGTCGGCGGTCTGGTCGAGCCAGGTGAGGTCGGAGTCGGTCGCCCGTCGCGAGATCGCATCCAGCAGCAAGCGCCGTAGACGGCGCCAGGTCCGGTCATTCTCATTGATAGCGGCGACCCGTCTGCCAGCGAACGGATCTGGCGGCGCATGGGCTCGCAGCAGCCCGCGTGCCAGCGCGCGTTGCTCGTCGGGCTCCAGCAGCTCAACGACGGGAGCACCGGCACGCGGCAGCTCCACCGCGCTCAGATCGGACGGATGCACCAGGCCGGGCGCGGCCGTAGGCGCCCAAAGGACGCGCAGCGCCGCGACAGCAGCGCGGGCGGCATCGGCCGTCGCGTCGGGCGTGCATCTGGGTGGCTCGTCGAGGCGACCGAACCCGCCGGCCGGCGACCTGCTCGACGACGAGTCCGCTACAGCGTCGGCGAAGGGCTGCAACCGCGCCGCTACAACTGGATCGCAGCCGCCGGGTCGACTGAGATAGGCGTAGGCCAAACGTCGTGCCAGGTCGACATCGTCGAGGTCGGAGCGATCAGCGAGGCGCGCGACGAAGGCCTGCACGGCAGGCCCCTCATCGAATGAGGCATCGCGAAGCCGATGCTCGACTTGCCAGCGCGCTCCCGTCGACCAGCCGACGTAGCCAGGTCGACCACGTCGAAGCGCCGCCACGAGTCGGGCCGCCGGCCACCGCCCCTCCTCGACCAGCGCGAACAGCACGCGCCCCGCGATATCGCCATCCGCGTCCCCAGGCGCCCCGGGCCCGACCAACGCCTCCAGGCGCTGCAAGCGCGCTGCGTCCGCCCCGTCGACCAGCGCGTCGACGAGCGTGAAGCGCGCATGGTCGTCGATGGAGCCGTCAAACGCGGCCTCGATCGCTGCATCGACCGCCGCATCCGTTCGGAACGAGCCGAGCACCGCAGCGGCCGTCCACGCCCGCGACCGGCTCGGCGCATGCAACGCGGCCTGCAGGGTCGCGATCGCCAACGAGCTGTCCAAACGCTGCAGGATCGCTGGAGGCGGCAGATCGCGGTGGACGTCGTAGTCGCCGTCCGCAGCGTCCAGCAGTGCCGGAAGCAAAAGCGCAGCGATCGACGGCTCCGCGGCGCACCCGAGCTCGAGTGCCAGCCGCGGCTCGCGCTGCGCCAACAACAGCGCGAAACCGCGTTGCGCCTCGGCCACCCACACCGCGACCCCACCGACGCGCGGCGGCAAGATGCGCTTGCCTGCGACCTCCACCGTGAGCAGCGCCCACAAGTCCTCCGCGCCTGCATCGGCGGCCTTCAGGGCCCGCGCGGCGCAGAAATCCGCGGTGATCGCGTGGTCGAAGGTCAGGCTGGCGCCATCTCCGTCCTCCCCGCGGAGAAGCCCCCCAACGTCGATAGCGCGCACCACCTCGTCTGTTGCCGGGCCGGCGGCCGTCCCCCCCCACGCAGCGAGTTCCCGCCGTGTCGGCGTTCTCGCGCCGAGTGCGGCGCACAACGCAGCGCGGTCGAGCGCCGCGCGCACGTCGGCGACGGCTGGTTCATGGCCGCGCCGATCGCGCAGTGATGTGTCGATAGCGGCCGCGATGTCGTTGCGGAGCGCCGTGTCGAGCAGTTCGGCGATGCCGCCGTCCGCAAGTTCCGTGTCATGCCCCGCGCCATGAAGGGCCAGCACACGGCGCAACCAATATGGCCGCGCCAACCACGTCGCCAGGCGGGGCTGTCGACCGGCGAGCTCTCGAACGGCCCGCCAATCTTCGCCGCGCCCTTGCGCCTCCAGCGCGTCGCCCCACTCTTCCAACGCCGGGTCTCGCAACGTCCACCGCCCGCCGCAGCCGTCGGGCAACGCCTGCGCAAGCACGTCCTCGACGCGCGCTAGCTGTGGTCCCAACCAGTCGCGGGCGCTCAGGTGCACGGCGCCTACGTGGCCACGGATGCGTGCGGCGAGCTCGTTTGCGAATGGGACGATGGCCTGAGTGCCCTCGTCGATCGCGTCGAGCACGAGCGCGACACGGCGCCCATCCGCCAGCGTAGGTGGCCAGCCCTCGCGATCGAGATGGCCCCCGAGCGTATCGCCGCCCAACTCGACGAAGACGACCGACCACCCAAGGCCCTCCAGTCGCTGTGCCAACTCCTTCAGCGCATGGCTTTTGCCCGCACCCGGCGGCGCCAGCAGCAGCGACCAGGCGTCGTGGATGGGCCCGGCCGCTTCCTCCGCTGCGGTCACAGTCGACGACGTCGAGCCCTCCGATCCACGCGACCGCGCCCATGCCACCGGCAGCAGCGGCAGCGCCCGATCAGCGCCGCACGTCACCCGCCACCTCCGCCCGCCGCGCATCCTCCAGCGCCAATAGCCACACCGCGGCCGGCCGTACGAGCAGGCGCCGCCCGTCGGCCAGCCGCTGGTCGGCACGCAAATGCCGCGTCAGGATGACGCCTTCCTGCAGATCCAGTGCCTCCATCGCCACCTGCAGCCCACGCACCTCCCGCTCGGGCAGCTCGTCACCGACGCAGACCTGCAGCGCCAGCCCGACCGTCTCACCCGGCGGCCGCACGAAGTCGCACTCGTACCCTTGCCGGCTGCGGAACGACCAGAGCTTCGCATCGCTGTCGGCCCGCAGCGCATTGTGGACCAGCGTCTCGACCAGGTGGCCTTCATCCCCGTGACCGTGCAGCGACATCGCGTTGCGCAGCCCGAGGTCGACGGCATACACCTTCGTCGGCGCTCGAGCGCGCTCGCCAGCGTGAACGCTGAAGCGCTCGAGCCGCTGGACGAGGTACGCCTCGTCGGCGAAGTCGAGGTAGCGCGCAGCCTGGTCGATGCCGATGCCGAACCGCGTCTTGAGCTTGTTCAAGCTGAGCTCGCACCCCGTCTGCTGCAACGCGAATTGCACGACGCGCTCGAGCCCGCGCTGGTGCCGAACCTCGTGGCGCGTGCTGATATCCTTCAGGATACTCGCGAGGATGTCGCGCAAGAACGGTTCATCGCCCTGCCCGAGGTCACGGCGCTCACCCAACCGCGCGGCTTGGAGTTGCCGCTCGACAATCCATGGCAAGCCGCCTGTACGGATCACGGACGCGAGCGCCCGATCGCAGCGCTCCTCCGCGGTCTCGGCCCGCACCGGCACGACGCCGAGCGCCGCTGCGCTATCCAACGTCTCGCCGATCGACATCGGCCACAACGTCGTCGACCGCATCCGGCCGACCAACACCGTGGCGAGCTCCGGTTCGAGCAACCGCGACGACGACCCCGTGACGACGATATGTGCCCGCCCGGTCTCCAGCGCGTCGCGGACCCAGCGCGCCCACCCCTCGACGACCTGGACCTCGTCGAGCAGCAGCAGTGGTGTCCGCCGCGGCTGCAACCTCTCGACGTACATTGAGAACGCGGCTTCGATCGCGGACGGGTCCCCGCGCCGGCCTTCAAAGACCGCCGACTCGAAGTCGAGCAGCAAAACCTCGTCGCCCGACCACAGCCGCTGGTCGAGCAACTGACCGGCGACCTGCCGCATCAACGTCGTCTTGCCGACGCGGCGCAGGCCACGCAGGGCGAAGCCCAACCGCGGTTGACCCGGTGCCACTTCGAAGCGCTGGCGCCGCAGGGCAGCGCTCAGTCCCATTGCCGCCCGGCGCGGCAGGCTCGGCGGAACGTCACCGGCATCCCACCACCGATTCCGCCGTTCGATCGCTTTCCAATCCAAAGGTTCCATCACACAACCTGAAAATGGGTCGATTTTGGCTGAATCTCAACCTATATACAGGTTACTTGTGGAATCCCCGTCGTCAAGCGCGGTTCGAGGTTTGGGATCAGGACTCGGCACCCTGAATTCCTCGTTGCGATGCCACGCGCAGCGTCGCCGCGACCGACGCGCAGGACCACTTCAAGGGCACGCCGCCGGCCAGCCCGGGCTCAGCCGCAGCCACATCGCTGCGCTGCCTTTCGCCGTCTCGGCGCTGCCGACCGCGACCCACGCGCCGTCTTCCAGCGCCGCCGCGGCGTGAAGCGCCAGCGGGCCACTTCCCGCCGGCCCCACCTCGACCACCGTCGGCGCGCCATCGACGTCGACCCGGCGCAGCAGCGCGGCCGGCGTGCTGCCACCACGCCAGCCCACCGCCCAGCTCGGCCCGGGCTTCCGCGTCGTGCCGAGGCTGGCGACGCCGGCGAACGCGCCGACTTCCTCGGAGACGATGGCGTCGGCCAGCACCAAGCCGCCGCCCTGCTGCGCCAGCCGGCCGGTCCAATGCCCCACCGCGCCGCCGCTGCCGCCGAGCCGCGTGCCCGCCAAGACGACGCCCACGCCGTCGCTCGCCGCTGCGAGGACGACGCCGCCCTGCGGCAGCGCGAGCGCGTCGGCGGCCAAGCTGGTGCCGAGGGCGAGGTCGACGCGAAAGCGCCGTCCCGCCGTCAGTAGGGGCGCCGCGGGGTCGACGTCGTGGCCGAAGACGTGCACCTCGCCCCCGAGCACGAACAACGCGTGGCCGCGGAAGGTCCCGCTCGCTGCCGCCGGCGGCAGCGGCCGCGTCCAGAGCGGTTGGTTCGGCGCGGCCAAACGGACCAGCCGCGAGGCCGCGCCGGCTTGCCACGACTCCGCGACCAGCATCAGCGTCATCGCCCCGACCGCGGCGACGGCCTGGGTGGTGGCGAAGGGCGTGACCATCTCTTGTGCCGTGGTATTGCCGAGGCCGTCGAGCAGCAGCAACACGGCGTGCTGGCCGGCGAGCGTGGCGCCGACGCGCAGCGCTGGCAGGCTCGGATCTCGGGCCACGGCGACGAAGCTGACCGCGGAGATGCCGCCGTAGCGCCGCTGCAGAGCGATGGTCCCCTCGCCGTCGACCCGCAGCAGCAGCCCACGGGCGCTGCCGGGCGCGTCGCTGTCGCCGACGGCCGCGAAGCCGCCGCCGTAGGGCACGACCGCGCGCAGCCACTCCTGGCCTTGTTGCGGCGCGAGCTGCGGGCCGTGTTTGCAGCCGCAGCCGCTGGCGAAGCAGGCGCCGCCCGACCCGCAGGCCGTCCCGCCGGGCGCTGCAGCGTGGCTGCAGGCGCCAGTGGCGGGCTCGCAGGCATCGACGGTGCAATCGACGTCGTCATCGCAGTCGAGGCCGGCTCCATCGACGCAAGCGCCTGATTCGCAGCTCGCCGCGACCACGCAGGCGCTGCTCGGCGTGCACGCACCGCTCAGTGGCACAGCGAGACATTGGCCGGTGGTGGGGTCGCAGCCCACCTGCGCGCAGGGCCCACCGCCGGGGCAGGATTTCGCCGCGCCAGAGACGCAGACGCCCGATTGGCAAAGGTCGCCGAGCGTGCAGAGGTCGCCGTCGTCGCAGCCGAGTTCCGAGAGCGCCGTGTGGCCGCAGGCGCCAGTGGCCGGGGTGCAGGCGTCGGCGGTGCAGGCGTTGCCGTCGTCGCAGAGGGTCGCGTCGAGCGGCAGCGTGACGCAGGAGCCGGCGACGCAGGCCTCGGCGGTGCAGACGTCGGCGTCGTCGCAGTCGGCGTCGGTCTTGCAGGCGCAGGTCCACGGGCCAGCGACGCAGGCGCCGGTCAGCGGATCGCAGGCGCTGCTCTGGCAGGGGCTGGACGCTGGGCACGGCAGCGTCGCGGTGCTGAGGCAGGCGCCCTTGCCGTCGCAGGCGTCGTCGAGGGTGCACGGGTCGCCGTCGGTGCACGAGGCGCCGGCTGGCAGCGGGGTGGCGACGCAAGCACCGGTCTGCGGGTCGCAGGCGGCGAGGCTGCACGGACCGGAGGGACACGCCACGGCGGCGGCGATGCAGAGCCCGGCGCCGTCGCAGTGGGCGTCCGGCTGGCAGAGGTCGTCGCTGCTGCAGGTGGCGGCGGCGGGGAGGGGCGTCGCCACGCATGCGCCGCTGGCGAGGTTGCAGGTCGCGGTGGTGCACGCACCGGGCGACGGACAGGCGAGCGCCGTGGGGACGCAGGCGCCGAGGTTGCAGCGCATCTCCCGGCAGCCCAGCGTCGGTCCACAGGGGGTGCCGACCGGGGCGACGGTGAGGTCGCAGATGCCGGTGGCGCAGGTCCAGGCGGCGCAGGCGTCGGGCTGCAGCGGCGGGCAATCCGATGCTTGCTGGCAGGGCTCGCCGGAGATGATCCCGGTGTCGGCAACGGCGTCGGCGGCAGCGTCGGCGGCGGCGGCAGCGTCAGCGTCAGCGGCGGCGTCCGCGACAGCGTCAGCGGCGGCGTCCGCGACAGCATCAGCGGCGGCGGCGGCGTCCGTGACAGCATCAGCGGCGGCGTCCGGGAGAGCGGCGGCGTCCGCGACAGCGTCGGCATCAGCGACTGCGCCGGCGTCGTGCCCCGGCGCGGCGGCCTCGCTGCAGCCGAGCGCGACGAGCAAGGCGAACAGGAGGCTGCGGCGACGGCGCGTCGGAGTCGGTGGTGCGGGCGTGATGGGTCCTCCGTCGCGGCGCGGCCGGCGGGGATGGTGCCGGAATTTTCGGCAGGCCGCGCGGATGGCGGAGCGCGACGGCGGGCGCGAGCTCCGGCCTGGAGTCGATGCGCCGGCGTTTCCGGGTTCCTCTACGGCGAAGGCATCTCGACCGCGCCACGGTCACAGCCGGTGCCGACCGGCCGCACCGCGCCGCGCTGATCGACTCCGGCTTGCAGGCACCACGTCAGGTCGGCGGTGTCGCGGACATCGCTGCTCGGCCCGGGCAGCTGCGCCCAGGTCTCGAGGGTCAGCGTCGGATGCTGCGGCGGCAGCAAGACCGGCGGCCCGAACCCGGCCGGCGGGCTGCCCTTGTTGCCGTCGCAGTTCAGGCCGAAGCCGGCGGGCGTGAGGATGCCGAAGGTCGCGAAGGATTTGGCGCCCGTCTTCTTGGTGATGGTGCTGGCGACGAAGCTGACGTTGTTCGCCTGCTCGTCGAGCACGAGGCAGTCGAGGTTGTCTTTGGTGGTGCCGTTCTCGGAGAAGATCGCGTTCACCACCTGCGACGGACCGCCGAGCCAGACGGCGGGCTGCGTCGCCGGCGCGGTGTTGTTGTTGTTGCTGACGGTGACGTGGACCAGCGTGATCTGACCCGCGTTGAAGATCACCCCGCCGAGCCCGGAGCTCTCGCCGCTGAGCAGGCTGACCGACGAGAGCGTCGCGGTGGCGCCAGCGTCGACCGCGACCACGCCACGGTGCGATTTGCAGGCGTAGAACGAGCTCCGCTGCACGGTGCAGCTCGCCCCCGCGCCGCAGCCGATGGCCGCCCCACGGCCGGTGGTGGCGATGGCGTATTGCACCCGGGCGCCATCGAGCAGCAGCGACGCCGCAGGGCCGCCGGTGGGGCCGGAGATGGCGATCGCGCCGCCGCCCTCGGCGTTGCCGTCCTCTTTTTCGCGGCCGTTGAGGGTGAGCTCGGTGTTGACCACCTTCACCGAAGCGCCGCGGGCGTAGATGGCGCCGCCGGCGTAGCGGGCGAAGTTGCCGTAGAGCGTGCAGCCCTCGATCGACAGCGCCGGGGCCTCGCTCGCGCCCGCAGGTGCCGTGATCCGGATCGCGCCGCCGCGGCCCTCGTCGCCCTCACCCGCGGCGAAGGCGTTGAGCAGCTTGATCCCGCGCAGCGTCAGGTCGGCCTGGGTGCGGAAGAGGGCCGTCTCGCCACCGGCGTTGAGGCTGAAGGTCTTGCCCAAGCCGTCGACGACCTTGGCGTATTGCAGGGCCGGCAGCGGCGTCTTCAGCGCCACGACGGCCTCGGTGAAGACGCCGATGGTGCGGACCTTCGCCGCCGTACCTTCTCCCGCCTGGGCCTGCTCGGTGGCGAGCAACGCGGCGCGCAGGGTGCCGGGGCCGGCGTCCTCGCCCGAGGTCACCGCGACGTCGCAGATCACCTTGCCGGCCGAGCAGGTGCCGCCCGCGCAGACGTCGCCGCTGGTGCAGAGCACGCCGTCGTCGCAGGCGACCCCGTCGGCCAGCGCGGCGTGCTGGCAACCGGCGTAGGTATCGCACCAATCGCTGGTGCAGGTATTGCCGTCGTCGCAGTCGGGCGGCGAACCACCGAGGCAGGTGCCGAAGACGCAGAAGTCTTTCTCGGTGCAGGCGTTGCCGTCCTCGCAGTCCGTCTTCTCGGCGTGGACGCAGCCCTTGCCCTTATCGCAGGCGTCGGTGGTGCAGGGGTTGTCGTCGTCGCAGTCGATGTTCTTCCACTTGCTGCAGACGCCGCCGGCGCAGACCTCCTCGGTGCAGGCGTCGCCGTCGGTGCAGGCCGCCTGGTTGGGCGCATAGACGCAGGTGCCGGTCTTGCCGTCGCAGCTGTCGTCGGTGCAGGGGTTGTCGTCGCTGCAGGTCTTGACGGTGTAGCGGCAGCCGACCCAGACCGAGCACGAGGCGTCGGTGCAGGGATCGCCGTCGTCCGGGCAGACGATCGGCTGGCTCGCGCTACACGAGCCGTCCTTGCACGTCTCGTTGACGGTGCAGGGGTTGCTGTCCTTGCACGGCGCGGTATTCGGCGTGCCCTTGCAGGCGCTCGCGGCACAGGTGTCGCTGCTGGTGCAGACGTTGCCGTCGTCGCAAGGCTTGCTATTCGGGCTCGCGGTGCACTGGCCGGTCTTGCCGTCGCAGGCGTCGTCGGTGCAGGGGTTGCCGTCGTCGCAGACCTTCGGCGCGCTCTGGCAGGCGCCGGCGTTGCAGGTGTCGGGCACGGTGCAGGGGTCGCCGTCGTCGCAGCTCGGGTTGCCTTCCGGGATCGCCGTTTTGCACTGACCGCTGACGGTGTCGCAGAGGTCGGCGGTGCAGGGGTTGCCGTCGTCACAGGTCTTGGCGGCGGTGCCCTTGCAGACGCCCTTGTCGCAGCTCTCGTCGACGGTGCAGGGGTCGGCGTCCTTGCAGACGCCCTTGCTCGGGTCGGTGATGCCGGCGTGCTTGCAGACCGCGCCGCTGCCCGAGGAGGTGTCGCAGGTATCGGAGGTGCAGCCGTTGCCGTCGTCGCAGTCGCTGGCCTGTTGGCAATCCGGCAGGGCGTAGTCGGCGCGCAGCTCGGCGAGCACCGTCGCGAGCTCGGCGTCGGCCAGCGCGCGGTCGTACAAGATCAGCGCGCCGAGGCTGGCCCGCGCGTCCTTGCCGCTGGGGCTGGACTTGCCGACCGTCAGCTCGACGTTGCCGCCCGCCCAGGCCGGCGCCACGCCCGCGGCGAAGATCGGCGAGCCGTCGCCGTGCCGCTGCAAGAGCACCGCACCGCCGCCGATCCGCAGCACGACGATCGCGGCCTTGCCAGCCGAGAGGTCGATGCTCGCTGCAGGCGTGGAGGTCGCGCCCGCCTCGTGCACCGCCGTCAGCTTGCCGCCGACGATCCGCAGGTGCCACGGGCCGCTCTTCAGCAGGTCGGCGCCGTCGTCGGCCGTGCCGGGGCGAAGCGCCAAGAGCAGCGTCAGCGCGCCCTTGTCGCTCCAGCCCAGGCGAATCGCGCTGCTGGAGAGGTCGACGCCGCCGCGGCCGAAGACCTGCGCGTCCTTGCGCTCGGGCTTGCTCGTGTACGGCGTCTGGAAGCCGATGGCGTCGGTCGCGACGTCGTGCCACGTCACGACCTTGCCGCCCTGCTCGACCAGCGAAGCCTTCACGTCGGCGTCGAGCTTGACGATTCGGCCAGACCCGACCGCCGTCGCGCAGACGTCGTTCGGTCCCTGACAGAGGCTCTTGCTGCTCGCATTGCCGATGCCGTCGTCGCAGACGTCGCCGATCGTGCAGCCCTTGCCGTCGTCGCAGGCCTGGCCGACGAGGTTGGTGAACTGGCAGCCCTTCTGCGGATCGCAGGCCTCGCTGGTGCAGGCGTTGCCGTCGTCGCAATTCAGCGCGTCGTGGCTGCAGTTGCCGTTGCCGTCGCAGAGGTCGGTGGTGCAGGGCTTGCCATCGTCGCAGGCCTTGGCCGGGTCGAGGGTGTGGCGGCAGGCCTTGGCGCCGACGTCGCAGGCATCGACCGTGCAGGGTTTGCCGTCGTCGCACGGCACCCCGGAGTCCTGCGGGTAGAGGCAGCCCTCGACCTCGTCGCAGACGTTGAGCGTGCACGGGTTGCCGTCGTTGCACAGCGCGTTGCTGCCGACGTGGACGCAGCCCTTCTGCACATCGCAGCTGTCGACCGTGCAGGCGATACCGTCGTCGCAATCGCCGGGCTTCTTGCCGGCGCAGGCGCTCTGCCCGCTGCAGCTGGCGATGCCGTCGGCGTCGGTCCGCACGGCGGTGAGCGCGGTGCTGCCGTTGCCGCCGTCGAAGGCGGTGCCCATCGCCAAGACGCCACCCTCGTAGGGAGCGACCGCCGCCAGGCCGCCGTTGAGGTTGGGCAGGCTGTAGCTGCTCTTCCACAGCTCGGTGCCGCTGCTGTCGAAGCGAGCGAGCACGCCGACGCCGCCGCGGCCGGCGAGCAGGAGCGAGGAGCCGTCAGCGGCGAGGCCGACCACGCCGTCGCCGTTGTAGTTGGTGAGCTTCTTGCTCACGTCGCCGCCCTCGACCCGGACCAAGAGCACGTAGCGGCTGCCGCCGGGGCTGTCGGTGCCGGTGCCGCCGACCCAGACCTGGCTGCCGAGCGCCGCGATGGCGTAGAGGTGGTCGTCGCCGGGGCCACCGACGGTCTTGACCACTCCGCCCCGGGCCCAGAAGCCGTCGAAGCCGCCGGCGCCCTGGGAGTTGGTCGAGCCGACCATCAGCTGGCCGTTGTTGTCGCTGAGCAGGTCGCCGACCAGCTCGGTGCCACCGCCGTTGAAGCTCCAGACGGGCGTATTGTCGCCGATCTTCACCAAATGGGCGTTGCCGGCGGCCTGCACCGCGGCGAAATAGCTATTCGTCGTCTTGGCGTCGAAGGCCAGCGCGACGGCTTGGCTGCCGCTGCCGAAGCTCTGATACCACTGCGACTTCATTGCGCCGTTGGAGGTCGCGCGCAGGTGGTAGACGACGCGATCGGCGGTGGTGCTACCGGCGATGGCGCACTCGCCGCCGTTGGTCGAGCGGCAGTCGACCGCCAAGATTCGACTCTGCGCCACGGTCTGCTCCCAGACGGTGGCGCCGAATGCGTCGGCGCGGCGCAGCGTCGCGGTGCTGTCGCCGGTGTTGTCGTTGCGGATATAGGCGAACCCGCCGCCGGGGATGACCGACATCGTCCGGCCGCGGAAATCACCCTTGGTCGTATCGAGCTTGCTGGCGTAGTACGAGAGCGGACCATCCTTGCATTCGCCGGCGCCGTTGCAGGTCGCGGTCGAGGCGCAGCTGACGCTCGGGGTGCAGCTCGTCCCGGCCGATTTCGGCGTCGTCGTGCAGCCGCTCTGCGGGTTGCAGGCGTCGTCGGTGCAGGCGTTCAGGTCGTCGCAAACCTTGGCCACGCCAGCCTTGCAGACCCCGCCGACGCAGCCGTCGGCGACGGTGCAGGCGTTGCCGTCGTCGCAATTCGCGGCGTTGTCGAGGTGGCTGCATTCGCCGCCGTTGCAGAGGTCGGCGGTGCAGACGTTGCCGTCGTCGCAGGCGCTGGCGTCGGCCGCAAAGACACAGCCGGTGCCGAGGACGCAGCTATCGGTGGTGCAGGTGTCGCCGTCGTTGCAGGCCTTGTCGTCGGCGGTCTGCTTGCAGCCGGCGGTTTTGTCGCAGCTGTGCGCGGTGCAGGCGATGCCGTCCTCGCAGTTCTTCGCGCCGCCGCTCTTGCAGCTGCCGCCCTGGCAGATATCGCCCACGGTGCAGGCGTCGCCGTCGTCGCAGCTCGCGGTATTGTCGGTGTGGACGCAGCCCTTGCCGGGATCGCAGGCGTCGGTGGTGCAGGCGTTGTTGTCGTCGCAGTCGACGCCACCGCTGGTGTTGACGCAGCCGGCCGAGGCGTCGCAGCTATCGGCGGTGCAGGCTTTGCCGTCGTCGCAGAGGTCGTCGACCTTGGTGTGGACGCAGCCGCTCTGCGGGTCGCAGGCGTCGGTGGTGCAAGCGACCTTGTCGTCGCAGTCGAGGCTGCCGCAGGGGTCGACCTTGGTGCAGGTCGGCGCGTCGTGGCCGCCGTCGCCGTTGAGGTTGGTGCGGATCATCTGCCCGGTGCTGCCGTCGCCCGAAGCCGAGACGATGACGATCGCCTCGGAATTGCGGGTCACGCCGTACGGGTTGGCGTAGCCGCCGGAGTCCTTGGTGCGCCACCAGTTGCGACCGAAGCCGAGGTTGTAGGAGCCGAGGTAGCCGCGCCAGACGCCGCTCACCTTGTGCTGACCGACCAGCAGCACATCGCTGCCATGCGCCGCGATGGCGGTGAAGTCGGAGATGCCGTCGCTGTAGGTCGGTGCCTTGGCGTAGCCGGTGACGTTGCCGTCGAGGTTGACCCGGGTCAGCCAGTAGTTGATGTTGACGCCATCATACGGGACCTGCTCGAGAAAGACGTATTCGCTATTGATCTTCACCAGGTCGAACGCGCGGTTATCGCCGCCGCCACCCCAGACCTTGCTCCAGAGCTTGTTGCCGGCGTAGTCGGTCTTGAGGAACCACGCCTCCCAGTTGCCGACGTTGACCCGGCCGGCGTAGACCAAGCCACCGTTGTCGTTGATCATCCGGTAGATCTGGCCGCCACCGCCGGCGTCGGTGAGCAGGGTCTTGGCGCCGCCGACCTTGGCCCCGGACTTGTCGAGGACCTGCAGCTGACTCGCCCCCGAGCTGACGACCACGGCGTAGCCGTTCGGGATCTCGGCGACGTCACGGCCCGAGCCGGAGACGCCGAGGGTGCCCAGGGCCTGCCAGGTGGTCTTGCCGGCGGCGTCGACCAGCGCCACGCCGGGGTTGTTGTTGGCGTCGCCGGAAAGGATCGTCCCGCCGTCGCTGGTCTGCCGCGCGGCGCGGAATTCCCAGCCGCTGGCGGTGAACGCCCAGACCTGCGCGCCGTTGCGGTCGATCTTGCGGACGAAGCCCTGGTTCGTATTGGTGACCTTGCCAGCGACGAGCGACGCGGTCCCGACCGAGGTGACGAAGTTGTAGACGGTGAAGGGCTTCTCGCTCAGCCAGAGCGGGACGCCGCCGGCGCCGACGCAGGTCCCCGACTGGCAGGTGGCGCTGCTCGCGCAGGCGTCGCCGACCGGCGTGCATGCGGTGCCGTTGCTGGCGGTCGCGTGCTTGCAGCCGGATTGCGCGTCACAGGTATCGGTGGTGCACGGGTTGCCGTCGTCGCAGAGCGCAGCGACCGCCTTGTGCTTGCAGCCGCTCGCGCTATCGCAGACGTCGAAGGTGCAGTCGCTGCCGTCGGCACAATCGGTCTTGCCGCTCGGCTTGCAGGTGGTGCCTTCGCAGGCGTCGCCGCTGGTGCACGGATCGCCGTCCGAACAGGAGCTGGCGCCGCTGCTGGCGTAGGTGCAGCCGTTCGCCTTATCGCAGCCATCGGTCGTGCAGGCGTTGCCGTCGTCACAGTCGCGCGCGCTGCCCTTGCAGGCGGCCGAGGCGCATGCATCGCCCGTCGTACAGGCGTCGCCATCCTCGCAGGGCGCGGTATTCGCGGCGTGCTTGCAGCCCGTGGCCTTGTCGCAGCTATCGTCGGTGCAGGCGTTGCCGTCGTCGCACTTCGCCGCCGCGCCGGGTCGGCAGGTGCCGTCCTTGCAGACGTCGGGGCCGGTGCAGGCGTCGCCGTCGGTGCAGGTCGTCGTCGTCGGCAGGTTGACGCAGCCCTTCGCCGTATCGCAGCTGTCGGCGGTGCAGAACTTGCCGTCGTCGCAGCTCGGCACACCCGTGGTCTGGCAGCTTCCGGCCTTGCAGCCGTCGCCCGTGGTGCAGGCGTCGCCGTCGCTGCACGGCGCCGTATTCGCGGCGTTCTTGCAGCCCGTGGCCTTGTCGCAGCTGTCGTCGGTGCAGGCGTTGCCGTCGTCGCAGCCCAGCGCCTTGCCCGGGACGCAGGCGCCCTTGTCGCAGCGGTCAGGGCTGGTGCAGGCGTCACCGTCGTCGCAAGCCGCGATCTGGTCGGTGTGGACGCAGCCGGTGGCGGGATCGCAACGGTCGAAGGTGCAGACCTTGCCGTCGTCGCAGTTCACCGCCGTGCCGACGCAGGCGCCCTGCTTGCAGGTATCGCTCGTGGTGCAGGCGGTGCCGTCGTCGCAGCTTTTGGTCGAGAACGTGTGGGTGCAGCCCTCGGCCTTGTCGCAGGCGTCGTCGGTGCAGGCGTTGCCGTCGTCACAGTCGACCGCCGCGCCCGGCACACACGCGCCGGCCTTGCAGCCGTCCTTCTCGGTGCAGACGCTGCCGTCGGTGCAGCTCACCGTATTCGGCAGCGCGACGCAGCCCTCGGCCTTGTCGCAGCTCTCGTCGGTGCACGGGTTGCCGTCGTCGCATTTCGGCGCCGCACCGCCGATGCAGCCGCCATCCTTGCAGGCGTCTTCGGTGGTGCAGGCGTCGCCGTCGGTGCAGGTCGCGGTATTCGGTAGCGCGACGCAGCCCTTGTTCTTGTCGCAGCTCTCGTCGGTGCACGGGTTGCCGTCGTCGCAACCGACCGGCTGCCCCGCGACGCAGGCGCCGGCCTTGCAGGCGTCGGGCGCGGTGCAGGCGTTGCCGTCGCTGCAGGGCTTGGTCGAGAGGGCGTGGGTGCAGCCCTTGGCCTTGTCGCAGGCGTCGTCGGTGCACGCGTTGCCGTCGTCGCAATCGGCCGTCGTTCCGGGCTTGCAGACGCCCGCGGCGCAGGCGTCGCCGATGCTGCAGGCGTCGCCGTCGTTGCACGGCGCCTTGCTGCCGGGTCCGTCGGTGAGTGGCGTGTTCACGCAGCCCTTGGTCTTGTCGCAAGCATCGGCCGTGCACGCCTTGCCGTCGTCGCAGAGCACGGTGACGCCGCCGACACAGGCGCCGAAGACGCAGACGTCGCCGCTCGTGCAGGCGTCGCCGTCGTCGCAGCTCCCGGCCTTGTCGCTGTGGACGCAGCCCTTGGCTTTGTCGCAGCTGTCGCTGGTGCAGCTCTCGCCGTCGTCGCAGTCGGTCGCCCCCGTGGCCTTGCAGGCGCCGCCGGTGCAGGCGTCGCCGGCGGTGCAGGCGTCGCCGTCGCTGCACGTCACCGAGGCGCCGGCCGGCAGCGCGGCGTGGACGCAGCCCTTGTCGCTGCCGCAGCCGTCGGCGGTGCAGGCGTTGCCGTCGTCGCAGTCTTTGGCCGCACCGCCGAGGCAATAGCCGAGCAGGCAGTGGTCGGCCGAGGTGCAGGTATTGTCGTCGTCGCAGCTGGCCTTGTTCGGCAGGTGGACGCAGCCGGCGTCTTTGTCGCAGCTGTCGTCGGTGCAGGGGTTGGCGTCCTGGCAGGCGGCCGGCTTGCCGCCGGTGCAGCTGCCGCCCTGGCAGGTCTCGCCTTGGGTGCAGAGGTCGCCGTCGTCGCAGCCGACCGTGCCTGCGGGGCCGCCTTGGCCGGCGGCGAGCGCGGTGTGGGTGCAGCCCTTGCTCGGCGCGCAGGCGTCGGTGGTGCAGGCGTTGCCGTCGTCGCAGTCGCTGGCCTTGCCGAGGCAGAGGCCCTTGTCGCAGGCGTCGCCGCTGGTGCAGGCGTCGCCGTCGTCGCAGGTGGTCGGCGTGGCGGCCGTCGCGAGTTGGCATGCCCCGGCCTGGCAGGAGAGCGCCGCGCACGGCAGCACACCGGCCTGGCAATCTGCGTCGACCCCGCAGCTCGCGCCGCAGCCGGGCTGGGCGGTCGCGGTGCAGGCGCCGGTGGCGCGGTCGCAGCGGTCGAAGGTGCAGGCTTTGCCGTCGTCGCAGGCCTTGACCGCGCCGGCGGTGCAGGCACCGCCGGCGCAGACATCGCCGAGCGTGCAGGCGTTGCCGTCGCTGCAGTCGGCCTGGTTGGCCACGGCGACGCAGCCCTTGCTGGCGTCGCAGCTCTCGCTGGTGCAGGGGTTGCCGTCGTCGCAGGGCAGCAACGCGCCACCCTTGCAGGTGCCGCCTGCGCAGACGTCGTTGACCGTGCAGAGGCTGCCGTCGCTGCACCCACCTTGTAGGTTCTGGTGGCTGCAGCCGGCTTTGGCGTCGCAGGCGTCGGCGGTGCAGCTGTTGCCGTCGTCGCAGGCGGGCGTGGTGCCCTGGCAGACGCCGCCCGCGCAGCGGTCGCCGAGCGAGCAGGCGTCGCCGTCGTTGCACGGCGCGGCGACGAAGGCGATGACGCAGCTGCCGCCGGCGCAGAGCGCGGTGGTGCACGGCGAGCCGTCGTCCTTGCAGTCGGCGGATTTGTCGCACGGTGCACCGCAGCCCAGGAGTGGCGCGAAGGTGCAGGCGCCGGTGGCGGGATCGCAGCGGTCGAGGGTGCAGGCGAGCCCGTCGGTGCAGGTCTTGGCGACGCCGCCCTTGCAGACGCCCGCGTCGCATTCGTCCTGCAGCGTGCAGGGGCTGCCGTCGTTGCAGGGCGCGGCGAGGGCGAGGTGTTGGCAGCCGGCCTTGCCGTCGCAGCGGTCGGCGGTGCAGGCGTTGCCGTCGTCGCATTGCACCGCGACGCCGACCACACAGGCGCCTTGTTGGCAGACGGCCGCGGCGACGCAGGCGTTGCCGGTCTGGCAGGGCGCCGGCTTGCTCGGGCTGGACGTCAGCGGCGTGTGGACGCAGCCCTTTTCGGGATCGCAGCCGTCCTGGGTGCAGGGGTTGCCGTCGTCACAGCCGGTCGCGCCGGCCTTGCCCTTGCAGCTGGTGCCGACGCAGGCGTCGCCACTGGTGCAGGCGTCGCCGTCGTCGCAGCTGGTCGCGGCCGCGGCGAGGCCGCAGACGCCGCCGTCGCAGGTCGCGCTGGTGCAGGCGTTGCCGTCGTCCTTGCAGTCGGCGGGGCTCTGGCAGGCGTCGCCGCAGCCGATGACGGCGACGTTCTTGCAAGCGCCGGTGACCTTGTCGCAGGCGTCGGCGGTGCAGCCGTCGCCGTCGTCGCAGCTGGTCACCGCGCCCGGCAAGCAGACGCCGTCCTGGCAGGCGTCGCCGGTGGTGCAGCCGTCCCCGTCGCTGCACGCGGCTCCGGTCTGCGCGGTGGCTCGGCAGCCGAGTTTGGGGTCGCAGGCGTCGGCGGTGCACGGCAGGCCGTCGTCGCATTGCTGCTTCGGCCCGGGCTTGCAGACGCCGGCTTTGCAGCGGTCTTGGACGGTGCACGCGCTGCCGTCTTCGCACGGGACGGCGTTGGCGTCGGCGACGGCCTGGTGGGCGCAGCCGAGGCTGGGCGAGCAGGTGTCGACGGTGCAGGGGTTGCCGTCGTCGCAGTTGCCGCCCTGGCCGCGGCATTGGCCGCCGATGCAGGCGTCGCTGCTGGTGCACGGGTCGCCGTCGTCGCAGTTGGCGGTGGTGATGGTAACGGCACAGGCGCCTGCGACGCAGCCGAGCGTCGCGCAGGGGTCGCCGGTGTCGACGCAGCCGGCGTCGCTGGCGCAGGGCACGCCGCAGCCGGGCGCCGGGGCGGCTTGGCATTGGCCGGTCTGCGGGTGGCAGGTGTCGAAGGTGCAGGCGTTGCCGTCGTCGCAGAGCACCGGCTTGCCGGGCTTGCAGGCGCCGCCTTCACACGCGTCGCCGGCGGTGCAGGGGTCGCCGTCGGTGCAGCTCATGCCTTGCGCGATGTGCTGGCAGCCGAGCTTGGCGTCGCATTGGTCGAAGGTGCAGGCGTTGCCGTCGTCGCAAGTGCTGGTCGCGCCGGCGACGCAGGCGGCGTCTTTGCAGGTATCGCCGGCGGTGCAGATCTTGCCGTCGCTGCACGGCGCGGTGTTGGCGGTGGCGGTGCAGCCGGTCTTGTTGTCGCAGGCGTCGTCGGTGCAGGGGTTGGCGTCGTCGCAGTCGACCGTCGCGCCTTTGCAGGCGCCCTTGCCGCAGAGGTCCGGGGCGGTGCAGGCGTCGCCGTCGTCGCAAGGCGCGGTGGAGTAGGTGACGGCGCAAGCGCCGGCGTCACAGCTCCAGCCGGTGCAGCCGTTGCCATCGTCCTTGCAGTCGGCGGCGGTCGCGCAGTTGTCGCCGCAGCCGATGATCGGGGTGGCCGTGCAGGCGCCGGTGGCCTTGTCGCAGGCGTCGAGCGAGCAGGCGTCACCGTCGTCGCAGGCGACGCTGCCGGGGCCGACGCATTTGCCCTTGCTGCAGGCGTCGCCGGTGGTGCAGGGGTCGCCGTCGGTGCAGGTCACCGCGTTGGGCGCGGCGACGCAGCCGGCGGAGGGGTCGCAGCTGTCGTCGGTGCAGACGTTGCCGTCGTCGCAGGGCACGTCGTCGGTCTTGCCGTCGCAGTCGTTGTCGAGGCCGTCGCAGATCTCGTCGGGCGGATCGGTGGGCTGGCAGGTTGGGCCGGTGTCAGCGTCACCGGTGTCGCCGTCGCCAGCGTCGACATCGGCGCTGCCGCCGTCGGTGTCGTCGCCGCCCGTGGCGTCGGCGTCGCTGCCGCCACCATCGGGCGGATCGATGGCCACGATCTGCAGCGCCAGCGCCGCGGACGTCCCACCACCCGGGGGCGGGTTGACCACGGCCACGCTCAGCTCTCCGGCGTTGACGAGCTTGCTCGCCGGCACGGTGACGACCAGCGTCTGCGCGTCCTTGCGCGTGGTCGGCGCGCCCTTGCCGCCGAGCAGCACGAGCGCGCCGAAGGCGAAGTCGGCGCCCTGCACCGTGAGCTCGACCGGACCGGACCCGACCTGCACCGCGGCGGGGCTCAGGGTCGAGGGCTTCGGCGCGGCGTTCGGCGGGCCGGCGACGTCGAGGCCGAGCGAGACGTCGAGCGCCTGGCCCGCGGCGTCCTGCACCCGCACGCCGACGGCGAATTTGCCGGCCTGCGCGGGGGTGCCGCTGATCTGACCGGAGGGCGAGAGGGCGAGGCCGGGTGCGAGGGTGCCGCCGGCGAGGGCGTAGCTCAGCGGCGCGGTGCCGCCGGTCGCGGCGAGCTGCACCGGGCCGAAGCTCTTGCCGACCTCGGCCGTGGGCAGCGTCGGCAGGGTCAACGCCAGCGGCGGGCCCTGGCGCTTGACCGGGACGGCGACCGAGAAGTGCGTGGTCCAGGCGCGCAGCCGCTGCTTCGTCGGGTCCCAGACCGTCTGCAGGCCGGTGAAGCTGCCGCCGGCGTTCGGCGCCAACACGATCTGCAGCAGCGCCGGGTCGACGCCGGCGACGAGCTTGCTGTCGACCGGCAGCGAGATCTCCACCGGCACGAGGAAGGTCTGACCCTCGGGGCCGAGCACCAGCGCCGGCCCGAGCGCCTCGCCCACGGCGGCGACCGACGCGGGTGCGGGCGCCGCGACGACGGTCAGCTCGACGCCCGCCGGCAGCGCGCCTGCAGGCACGTCGAGCCCCGCGCCGCTGCTGTGCTCGACCTTGCCGCCTTGCTCACCGACGGTCTGCTGCACCGGAGCCGGATCCACCGCGCCGCCGTCGGTCAGGGCGTCGCCGGCGGACACATCCTCGACGTCGCCGGGCTCGACGTCCGTCGCGACGTCCAGATCAGCGTCCGCGGCGGTATCACCGCTCGCGTCGCCGGTCGCGTCGCCGGTCGCGGTATCGCCGGTGACGCTGTCGCCGACCGCGTCGCCTGCGGTGTCGCCGGCCGTGTCGCCTGCGGTGTCCTTGCCGGCGGCGGGCTTGCCGTCGTCGTCGCTGCAGCCGAGGCCGAGCGCCAGGCAGAGCAGCGCGAGGCTCAGCCATCGCGTCGCGGAGGGGGAGAAGGTGCGATGGGCGTTCATGGCAGCACGCTCGCCGGGCGCAGGGCCGCGGCCAAGGTTTCGGCATCGAGGTGGGCGCCGATCTGCTGCAGCAGGCCGGCGTCGGCCCCAGCGCCCTTGCTGGCCTCGTGGCTGAGGCGGGCGAGCAGCGCGGCGCGGGCGTGGACGTCGCCGGCAGCAGCCGACGGCCCGAGGACCTGGATCAAGGCTTCGGCGAGGACCGGCGCGTGGGCCTGCGGCAGCGCGGCGCGCGCGGCGTCTCGCCAGGCCGCGTCGAGCCCGCCGTGGGCGCGCAGCTGGGTGAGCACCGCGACGCGCAGGCGGGGCGAGGCATCATCGCGCCAGAGCGCCTGCAGCCACGGCGCCTCGCCGCCACCGGGGAGCTTCGCCGCGGCTTCGGCGACGTAGTAGCGCACCTCGGGGTCGGCGTGCCGATGCAGCGGGGCGAGGACGTCGAGCAGGCCCGCGTCGCCGGTGGCGCCGGCCGCCGAGGCCGCCGATTGCAGCAGATGCGGGCTGCTTTGTTCGCGCAAGGTCGCGGCCAGCAAGGCGACGGCATCCCGCCGCACGTCCGGATCGCGGGCGTGGCCGGCGAGCTGGCCGATCGCGACCAGCGCCACGCCGGCGAGCACCGAGCCCTCGGCGCCGCGGGTCGGCGGCGCGCTGCGGTAGAGGGCGGCCAGGGTCGTGAGGCTTGCCCGTTCGTCACCGGGGTGGTCGGCGAGGTGGAGCGCGGCCCACATCCGGTCGGCCTCGGCGAGGTTCGGATCGGCGACGCGCGCCCGGAGCGTGGCCGCGGCATCGGGCGCCGGCGTTCCGGCGGCAGCAGACGGACTCGGAGCGTCGAGGTCAGGCTGCGGCGCGACTGCAGGCGCCGCCGCAGCCTCGAGCTTCGGCACAGGCGCGGAGGTTGGCGGCGGTGGCGTCGCGAGCCAGGCGACCGCTGCGGCGGCGCTGCAGACGACGGCGAGCAGGCCGAGGTTGCGGGTCTTCATGGCGCGGCCTCGGTGATCACGTCGAAGGCGAGGCCCTGGGCGGCGAACGAGGCGCCGATCTCGGTCAGCGGCAGGAGCTTGGTCAGGCCGCCGAGCGAGAAGCTCAGGCATTCGGTGTGCTGCACGACGTTGCAGACGCTGGAGATCGGCCCGAGGAAATCGCACTTCGGCACGCCGAAGCGCAGGCAGCCGCTGCCGCTGACGTCGATGCTACCGAGCTGGCCCTGCAGCGCGACCGAGCCGAAGGCCGCGCCTTTGGTGCGCCAGGCGCCGGACGTCGTCTTGGCTGCGTGCCAGCGCTGGCCGATGGTCGCGGCGAAGGTCGTGGTGAGCAGCGTGCCCTTCATGTCGACGGTGCCCCAGGCGCCGACGCCCTCGATACCGAAGCCCTTGTGCAGCGAGCCTTCGAGGCTGAGCTGACCGACGAAGCGGACGAAGACCTCGTTGTATTCGTATTGCAGCTTGCCGTTGCCGTCGACGGGATAGGCGCAGACGCGCGGCAGCAGCGCCTGGCAGGGGACGTGGGCCGAGGAGGCGAGGTCGCGAATCGCCGGGTTGGCGACCGCCGCCTTGGCGACCGACTCGGTGCCGTATTCGACCCGCATCGCGCTGGTGTAGGTATCGGGCGCCTGCACCGCACACGCCCCGGATTCCTTGACGAAGATCGAGGCGTCGAGGAAGGCCCACCAGGTCGGCAGCGCGGCCGGACCGACGCCGAGCGACTTCCAGTTCTGCTCGAAGAAGCCCTGGCTCATCAGGTAGGTATAGTCGACGCCGGGACGCTGCAGGCCGAGGTAGAAGGGGGTGCCGAGGGCGTTGGCGAAGCTGCGCTGCAGGGCCCGCTTGCTGGCGTCGGTCGGGCTCGGTGGCAGGAAGGCGCCCTTGGCGAAGCAGGCGGCGGCGTGGTCCCAGAACGAGCCGGTCTCGCCTTCGCCGGCGTAGCAGCCGAGGTCGCCGACGGTGGTGCAGGTCGGCTGGGCGACGCCCTTGGCGATGCCGAGGCCGGTCTTGACCGACGCCTTGATCTCGAAGGCCACGTCGATGCAGACCTTGTCGCCGATGACGCAGAATTTCAGGCCCGGCAGCGAGAGCGCGTCGTTGGTGAACGAGAGCTTGTCGAGCAGCGAACCGAGGTCGGCCGTCGCGTCGAACGAGACGCTCGCCCCCGAGGTGTCGGCCTGGGTCTGGATCGCGATCTGGAAGCTGTCCGGGACCTCGAAGGTCGGCAGCGGGATGCTCGGCAGGCCGACCAGGGAGATCGAGGCGGTGACGATATCGGCGGCGACCGGCGCGGTGTCGTGCCAGACCCGAAGCTCGATCACCTTGTCGATCGGAAGCGAAAACGCCGGGATGCTGCTGGTGATCCGGGCCCACATCACGCCGCCGAAGCGGACGTGGCCGGCGACCACTTCGCGGAAGCCGCCGCGGAAGCGGTGCAGCTGCAGCAGCGCGCTGCCGCTCGACTCCTTCTTGCCGATCTCGAAGTAGTCGGCGCCGGTCTGCGGCTCGGCCCCGGCCGGCGCGAGCTCGGGCAGGCCCTGCGCGATGCGCGCGAGGGCGACCGGAAGCGTGACGCAGCGGCCCTCCGCGGCGCTGGCGTCGATGCTGCCGACGCCGGCCGCTTCCGCCGTGGCCGGGCAGACGCGAAGTTGGAGCAGGGAGGTGGCCTTCCAAGGGCCGTCGAGCAGCGCCGCGCGGGTGGTCGCGCCCAGGCTCAGGCTGAACGGCACCTCGCGAACCTGGCCGACGGTACCCGCGGCCTCGGCCCAGGAGGCGACGGCGAGGGTGTCGTCTTCGGCGAGCGGCTGCCAGTCGGCGTCGCCCTCGGCAGATCGGATGCGGATGCTCAGCGCGGGCGCGTCGGACGACGCGGCGCCGGGCTCGGCGGCAGAGAGCCGCGCGCTGCCGCGGATCACCGTAGCGGGCAGCGAAGGTGCCATCGCCGCGGGGTCGACCGCGGCGGCGGGCAGGCGAAACGCGGCGTCGCCGGGCGTGCCCACACCGGGCGTCGCGGCCGAGGCCGAGGGCAGCTCCGGCGGCGTGAAGAGCAGCACCAGGTTCGAGTCCAGCCGCGCCGACTCGACGCGCGGGCCCGGCTCGACGGCGTCGGTGACGCGCAGCGCCTCGCAGCCGCCGCGCAGGTCACGGGCACAGGTGGTCGGTGGGGCGACGAGCGTCGAGGAGGGCCGCGGCATCGCGGCGACGAGCTCGACCCCTGCGACACCGCGCAGCGCCGCGCAATCCGCGCCGACGCGGACCTCTCCCTCTGCCTGCCGCTCAGCGCCGTTGGTCACCACGTCCAGGCTGCCGAGCGTGCAGCGCGCGGTGCTCGCGGGGTCGCGCAGCGCCAGCAGGACCGGGCCGGCCTCTCCGTCACCGACCAGCGGGACGCGGACGCGGATCTCGGCGCCGAGCTGCAACGCGCCGACCTCGAGTTCTGCCGCGCCGAGGCTCAGCTCGGGCGGCACGGCGGTCGCTGCATCGTCGGGCTCGACCGCGCAACCACCGATCCACACGGCGGCTGCGACGGCGAGCCACCGCGTCGTACACGGTCGGCTCATCGTCGTCTCCGAGGGGCGCAGCACGGCTGCGGCCCGTTCGTCGTCAAATCCGCTCGCTTCTCCGTCACCGGCAGCCACGGGGGCGTTGGTACGGAGCCGTAGGGGCGGGGCGCGAAGCTGCGCGAACACTACGCGTCGCGATCGGCGGTCGTCAAGGAGTCCTTTTGTGTTTGACGGGTTGGGGCGCCGCTGCTTGACGAATCTTGATAGGAACGTGGCGCGGCGATGACGGATCGCCACCGCGCAGCGCAAGACGACATCGTGCAGCCGGCCACCGCGCCGACGCGTCGGAGGTGGAGCGATGACAACGCGAATGAAGTGGGCCGCTTGCTTGGCGAGCCTGCTGCTGGCCTGCAGTGACCCCGGATTCGAGGCCTTTCCGCAGCTCGACGTCGCGATCGAGGCCCAGCCCGGAGCGACCTCGTGGACCTTCCAGCCCGACCTCTCCGGCGGCCAACTCTCGCAACAGGTGACGGTGCGCCTCCGCAACGCCGGGGCGGGCACCCTGACCCTGCACGAGGTCGACTTCGAGACCGACAACGCCTTCCTGCAGCAGGTGTGGCCCGGCGGCGCGCCGAGCTTGCCGACCACGGTGGAGCCCGGCGCTGCGCGCTCTCTGCACGTTCGGTACACGCCGGACCCGAATCTCCCCGACAACCACGGCGCGCGGCTCCGCATCCGCAGCGACGATCCGGACCGGCCCGAGGTCGAGCTGCAGTTCGACATCGCGACCTTGGGCCCGAAGCTCCAACTCGACCAGCAGCAACTCACCTTCCTCAACCCGTCGGCAGCGGCGCCACCCACCGCGTGCGCCAGCTTCGGCAACGTCGGCGGCGCCCCCTTGGTCTTCGAGAGCGCGACGCTCGCGACGGCGACGCCCTACTACCAAATCGTCCAAGCGCCCGCCGCAGGGACGGTGCTCCCCGCCCTCGGCGAGCCCGGCAACGAGGCCACGGATCCAGCCCGCCTGCAGGTCTGCGTTCGCGTCACGCCGGTCGGCACCAGCGGGGACTACGACGCCAAGCTGGTCTTGCGGACCAACGACGCGCTCGCACCGAAGAAGACGCTGGCGCTTCACGTGACGTGGACACCGCCGAGCCACTACCAAGTCGCCTGTCCCGACACTGGCGGCGGCCTCGGCTTCAACTTCGAAGGCGTGCAGGCCGGCGTGAGCGAGCGCTGCTGCACCATCGACAACGACGGACCGGCAGGCCTGGTGGTGCAGAAGATCGAGCTGCGTGCGCTCGCCGCCAGCAAGCAGCCTCTCGCGGACGCCTTGTTCACCGCCGAACCCTACGTCGACGGGACCGGTGGCGCGATGCAGACCGTCGCCCTGCCCCGCAGCATCTCGGCCGGCAAGTCGCTCTCGATCTGCGTCCGCTACGCCGCCCCCGCCGACGGCAAGACGGCCAACGCCGAGGCCATCGTGCGCTTCCAGCAGGCGATGCAGCCCGGAGCGCTGCAGCTCCCGGTCGTGGCCGGCGACTGCAGCACGCCGGAATTGGTCGTCGCCCCGAGCAGCGTGGCCGTCTGGATGGGCGCGCCGGTCGGTGGCAGCACGACGCGCCAGGTCCTGTTGGCGAACCAGAGCTGTGCGCAGCTGCAGGTGCTGCAAGCCTGCGTGAGTCACCTCGCCACCCCTGGCGCGTGCGCCAAGCTGGACGCGCTTTCGCCCCATTTCGCGCTCGCGCCGGAGATCGGCCTGCAGACGGTCGCCGCGTGGGGCACGCTCGAGATCGGTCTGCAGTGGCAACCCAAGAGCGCGGCGGCCGGCGACCTCGACCACTACCTCCACGTCGTGCACTGCGGCGGCAGCTGGGACGGCGAAACCTGCAGCGAACCGCCGAGCACGCTGGTCCTAAAGGTGCAGGGGCATGTGGGTGAAGACCTCATGCTGCCGTCGCTCAGCCTCGGTCTGGCCGCGGGCACGCCGACCCAGGTCGGGTCGCCGCTCGTCATCGCGGCCGAGGCGGCGGATGGCCAATGGCCCGTCGGCGAGCACGGCGCCTACCTCTGGTACGTCGCGTCGCGGCCCGCAGGTTCGATGCTGTGGCTCTCGGGCGAATTCCAGACCACGACGGCGCCGAAGCTGACGCTCGAACCAGACGTGCCGGGGACCTACGTGGTGACAGGCGCGGTGCAAGCGATCGATCCGTCCAACCCGGCGGCGTTCGCCTGGAGCCCGCACGTCAGCCTGAGCTTCGAGGTCGAACCGTAGCGAGGGCGCGGACCGTGAGCTGAGCAATCCGGAACTCAGCCCGGCAGCGCACCGAAGCTATCGTCGCCCGCGACGTCCGGCAGCGCGCTCTGCCCCATCAGCGCCACATCGATCGCCCGCGCAGCACCGCGGCCTTCGGCGATGGCGTGGACGACCAAGCTCGCGCCACGACGGGCGTCCCCCGCGACCCAGACGCCGTCTGCGGTCGTCGCGTAGCGTCCCGCGGTCCGCACGCGCCCGCCGGCGTCACGCTCCACCCCCAAAGCGTCGAGCCAGCTTGCGCCCCGCACGCCGACGAATCCCGTCGCCACCAGGACCAGATCGGCCGCGAATTCCTCGAATTCACCGCGCGGCCGCATGCGCATCCGGCCGCCCTCACCGCTCTGCCCGTCCGCGCGCTCCCAGTCGACGCGCTCACAGCGCAGCAGCTCTGCCCTGCCCTCGCCGAGCACCTGCCGCGCTAGCAGGCTCCAGCCGCGCTCGCCGCCCTCGTCGTGCGAGGTCGAGTGCAGCGTCATGGGCGCCCAGGGCCACGGCGTCTCTTCCCGGGTCCCTGCCGGCGCGGGCTTGTAGTGGAAGTGGTGGACCGACGCGGCGCCCTGGCGCAAGGCCGTGCCGAGGCAATCGGCGCCGGTGTCGCCGCCACCGAGGATGACGACGTGCCGGCCGGCGGCGTCGATGCGCGGCGCGTCTTGTTCACCGGCGACGACGCGGTTGGCGTCGCAGAGGTAGTCCATCGCCGCGACGACGCCGGGCAGGTCGTCGCCGGGGACGCCGAGCGGCCGGGGCTTCTCCGCGCCGATGGCGAGCAGGATGGCGTCGAAATCGGAGCGGAGCTGCGCCGGCGTGACGTCGGTGCCGACCGCCTGACCGAGGGCGAACTCGACGCCCTCGGCGCGCAGCTGCTGCAGCCGCAAGTCGAGGCGCTTGCGGTCGAGCTTGAAGTCGGGGATGCCGTAGCGCAGCAGCCCGCCGGCGCGCGGGGCCTTGTCGAAGACGGTGACGGCGTGGCCGACCCGGACGAGCTGCTGCGCCGCGGCGAGGCCGGCCGGACCGGAGCCGATGACGGCGACGCGCTTGCCCGTCGCGCGGGCGGCTGGCTTGGGCGTGACCCAACCCTCGGCGAAGGCGCGGCTGGCGATCGCGCTCTCGATGCCGCGGATGGTGACGGCCTGCTCGGAGAGGTCGAGGACGCAGGCGCGCTCGCACGGCGCGGGGCAGATCTTGCCGGTGATCTCGGGGAAGTTGTTGGTCGCGTGGAGGCGCTCGGCGGCGCGCTGCCAGCGGGCGGCCTCGTGGGTGGGGTCGGCGGCGCTGCCGACGAGCTCGTTCCACGCCGGGATCTCGTTGCCGAGCGGGCAACCCTGGTGACAGAAGGGCACGCCGCAGCCCATGCAGCGCCGCGCCTGGGCGATGAGCTCGCTGGTCGGCAGGGGCTGCTCGACTTCCCCCCAATCCCGCGCCCGCTCTTGTGGCGGCCGGGTCGGCGGGTCTCGGCGCGGCGTCTGCAGGAAGGCGCGCGGGTCGCGGCTCATCCGGCCTCGCGGTCGCGCCGCACCCGGGCCTGCTCGGCCTGCGCCTCGGCTTGCTGCTCGAGCAGCGCATGCAGCTCACGCGGCATGACCCGGGCGAATTGCCGCCGCACCAGGGCGAAGTCGCGCAGCAAGCGGAAGGCCAGCGGGCTGCCGGTCAGGCGGCGGTGGCAGAGCAGCAGCTCGCGGATCCGCTGCTCGTCTTCGGCGGTGGGTGTCTCGAGGCGGACGGCGCGCGGATCGGCGAGGCGGGCGAGCTGGCCACGCGGGTCCCAGACCCAGGCCACGCCGCCAGACATGCCGGCGCCGAAGTTGCGGCCGACCGGGCCGAGCAGCAGCAGCTCGCCACGGGTCATGTACTCCGCGCCGTGGTCGCCACAGCCCTCGACGACGGCGACCGCGCCGCTGTTGCGCACGCCGAAGCGCTCGCCCACGGCACCCGCGACGAAGAGCTCGCCACCGGTCGCGCCGTAGAGCAGCGCGTTGCCGGCCAGCGCCGGTGCCCGACGGTGGCGGTCCGCGACGAGCGTGGCCCCCTGCGGCGGCCGAATCGCGATCCGGCCGCCCCACATGCCCTTGCCGACGCCGTCGTTGGCGAAGCCTTCGAGCTCGAGGTCGACACCGGGCGCGAGAAACGCGCCGAAGCTCTGCCCCGCCGCGCCCTGCAGCGCGATGCGCACGCTGCCGGCAGGCAGCCCACGACGGCCGTGGCGCCGCGCGATGGCGGCCGAGACGCGGGTGCCGACGCTGCGGTCCTCGTTGCCGATGATCTCGCGCAGCGCGACTTTGCCGAAGCGGTGCCGCGGCTTCTCGAGTCCGGCTTGCACGGCCTGCTGCAAGCGCGTCTGCAGCGGCCGCGGGTCGGGCCGGGGTGCCATCCGCAGGCCGCGACGGCTGCCCTCGGCGGCGGCGGCGGGGTCGTCTTCGCAGGCGACGGCGAGCAGATCTGCGGCGGCGGCAGCGGCGGCGGGTTCGGCATCCTGCCGCGGCGCGAGCAGATCGGCGCGACCGATCGCCTCGTCGAGCGAGCGCAGGCCGAGCGCCGCGAGGTGTTCGCGGACCTCTTCGGCGACGAATTGCAGGAAGTTGACGACGTGGTCCGGCTCGCCGGGGAAGCGGGCCCGCAGCGCCGGATCTTGGGTCGCGACGCCAACCGGGCAGGTGTTGAGGTGACACACGCGCATCAGCACGCAGCCGGTCGCCACCAGCGCCGCGGTGCCGAAAGCGTAGCGCTCCGCTCCGAGCAGCGCGGCGAGCACGACGTCGCGACCGGTCTTGAGCTGGCCGTCGATCTCGAGCCGGACCCGGTCGCGCAGGCCGAGCCGCCCGAGCGCGCGCTGCGCCTCGACGATGCCGAGCTCCCAGGGCGCGCCGGCCGAGCGGATCGAGGAGAGCGGCGCCGCGCCGGTGCCCCCCGAGCCGCATGAGATCGTGATGTGATCGGCGCCGGCCTTGGCGACGCCCGCGGCGATCGTGCCGACGCCGGCCCGGCTGACCAACTTCACCGAGATCTCGGCCTGATCGTTGGCGGCGCGGAGGTCGTCGATGAGCTGCGCCAGGTCCTCGATCGAGTAGATATCGTGGTGCGGCGGCGGCGAGACCAAGCCGACGCCCGGCGTGCTGCAGCGGACCTCGGCGATGGTCGCGTCGACCTTGTGGCCGGGGAGGTGGCCGCCCTCGCCGGGCTTGGCGCCCTGCGCCATCTTGATCTGCAGCTCGCGCGCGCCGGCGAGGTAGGGACCGTGCACGCCGAAGCGTCCCGACGCGACCTGGCGGATCGCCGAACGACGGTCGCTGCCGTCCTTGCCGAGCTGCTCGCGGCCGAGGTCTTCGCCGCCCTCACCGGAGTTGCTGCGCCCGCCGAGGCGGTTCATCGCCACGGCCAGCGTCTCGTGCGCCTCGCGGCTCAGGCTGCCGAAGCTCATCGCGCCTGTGCGGAAGCGGGTGACGATACTGCCGACGCTCTCGACCTCGTCCAGCGGTACCGGCTCGCGATCGCGGCGCAGGCCCAGCCCGGCGCGCAGGCCGGGGCCACGGCGGGCCGCGTCGACCCGCTCGGAGAACGCGGTGAAGGCCTTGCGGCTACCCGAGCGCGCGGCGTGCTGCAGCATGCCGATCGCCTGCGGATCCCACGCCTTGGCCTCGCCGTCGCGATGCCAGCGCAGCAAGCCACCGGGGGGCAACGTGGCGGCGTCGTCGGCCGCGCTCACCGCGGCGGCTGCGGTGCGCTCGCGCAGCCCGGCGGCGACCGCGTCGGCGTCCATCCCGCCCAGCCGACACGGCACCCCCGGCAGCCAGCGCGCGGCGAATTCCGGCTCGACGCCGATCGCCTCGAAGAGCTTGGCGCCGCGGTAGCTCTCGACGGTCGAGATGCCCATCTTCGAGAGCACCTTGCGCATGCCGGCGACCAGCGCGGCGTGGGCGTTGGCGAGGGCCTGCTGCGGCCGTGGATCGAGCAGGCCCGCGGCGCAGCCGGCGGCGATCTGTGCGTCGAGCAGCCACGGTCGCACCGCCGACGCGCCGAAGCCGACGAGCAGGCAGAGGTCCATCACGTCGCGGCACTCCGCGGTGCGGACGGCGAGCCCGGCGCGGCTGCGCAGGCCGGCGTCGACCAGGGCATGGTGGACCGCGGAGGTGGCGAGCAGCGCCGGCAGCGCCGGCAGCGGCGTCGCTGCCGTGTTCGTGCGGCCCGCGTCCGTCTCGCGATCGTCGAGCAGGAGCAGGCCGGCGCCGTCGTGCACCGCCTCGACGGCGTCACGGGCGAGGCGCTGCAGGGCCGCTTGCAGGGCGTCTCCGTCGGCCGGGACGACAGCGAGCGTGGTCGGCAGGCGGACGGCGCGCAGCCCGGGCAGGCGGCAGGCTTGTAGCCGTGCCCAATCGTCGTGCTGCAGCAGCGGGCTGGGCAGGACGATGGCGCGGCCGGGGCGGGTCGGGTCGGAGAGGTCGCCCTCGTCGCCGAGGCGGCTCTCGGTCCGCATCACCAACGCCTCGCGGATCGGATCGATCGGCGGGTTGGTGACCTGGGCGAAGGCTTGGCGCAGGCGCCGGCCGATCGGCTGCGGCAGCTTGGCGAGGCTGGCGAGCGGGGTGTCGTCGCCCATCGCGCCGATCGGCTCGTGACCGGTCTGCGCCATCGGCAGCACGACGCGGTGGACGTCCTCTTCGGTCCAGCCGGCGAGCAGCGCCGCGGCGCGGCGGCGGGCGGCGGCGGGTACCTCGGCCTGCTCCGGCGTCTCCTTCGGCACGGCGAGGACGTCGAGCGGCACGTCGCGGGCCTCGATGCGGGCGAGGAGATCGCCACCGGGGCCGGCGTTGGCAGCGGCGAGGCGGGCGTCGACCTCGCCGACGTCGAGCAGCGGCCGCGCGGCGCCGGGCTCGAGCAGCAGCAGCTCGCCGGGGCCGAGGCGACCGACGCTGTGCAGCGCGGCGGCCTCGACGTCGACCACGCCGATCTCCGAGGCGAGGACGAAGAGGCCGTCGTGGGTGCGCAGCCAGCGGGCCGGGCGCAAGCCGTTGCGATCCAGGGCCGCGCCGGCGCTCTGGCCATCGGAGAAGACGGCGAGCGCGGGGCCGTCCCAGGGCTCGATGATGCCGGCGTGCCAGGCGCCGAGCAGCGCGCCGGGGTCGTCTTCGCCCGCCTCGGCGACGGTCGGCCGTGCCGGTTGCAGCAACATCCGCATCGCCTCGGCGAGGCTGCGACCGCTGCGGACCAGCAGCTCGGCGGCCTCGTCGAGCATCGCCGAATCGGTGCCTTCGGGATCGAGCACGGGCGCGAGCGCGTCGCGCAGGCCGAGCGCGTGCAGGTTCGCCAGCGCACCGCGACGCGCGGCCATGCGCTCGGCGTTGCCGCGGATGGTGTTGATCTCGCCGTTGTGCGCGACCAGGCGGTAGGGGTGGGCGCGGCGCCAGGCCGGCAGCGTATTGGTCGAGAAGCGGGTGTGCGAGAGCGCGATCGTGCTGGTGCAGCGCGGGTCGGCGAGGTCGGGGAAGACCCGATCCATCGCCCCAGGCAAGCCGAGGCCCTTGTAGACGACGGTGCGGGCGGAGAGCGAGGGCAGGTAGAGCGCGTCGTGCTCGGGCAGGTCGAGGCGCTGCCGCAGGGCACGACCGGCGCGCTCGATGCGCTTGCGGGCGAGCCAGAGCGCGGCGTCGCGGGCGTCGGGATCGGCGAGCTCCGCGGCCGCGCTGGTGGCGACGAAGAGCTGCTCGATGGTCGGCATGACCTCGCGGGCGTGTGCGCCGAGGGCGTCGTGGCCGATCGGCACCGGGCGCCAGGCCAGCGGACGGGCGCCGACGCGGCGGAGCTCGGCCTCGACCAGCGCCCGCTGCTGCGCCGCGACGACGGGGTCGCGGGCGAGGAAGGCCACGGCGACGGCGTAGTGGCCGAGCGGCGGGAGGACGACGCCGATCTCCGCGGCGACCGCGCGCAGCAGCGCGTCGGGCATGGCGAGTTGCAGGCCGGCGCCGTCGCCGGTGCTGCCATCGGCTGCGACGCCGCCGCGGTGGGCCATCCGGCCGAGCGCGGTGAGCGCGGATTGCACGACCCGCCGCGACGGCCCGGCCGCGAGCTCGGCGCAGAGGGCGACCCCGCAGGCGTCGTGCTCGGCGATCTCGAAGCTGCGGGCGGCGGCGGGCGATAGCGTCATCGGGACTCCTTGGCGCGACGGCCCGTTCGGGGCGTCACGTCGGGCAGGTGCAGGGTCGAGCTCTCCTTGTGGGTCGAGAGCACGATCATGGTCTCGGTGCGCTGGACGCCGGGCATCCCGCGGATCTCACGGATCAGCAACTCGAGCGTCGCCGTATTCCGGGTCTTGATCTTCACCATCAGCGTGTGCGCACCGGTCACGTGATGGCATTCGAGCACCTCGGCCGCGACGCCGAGGGCCTGCTCGACCGCGTCGAGGTGGCGCGTGGTGTCGATGCCGACGCCGATGAAAGCCGTCACGTCCAGGCCGACCGCGCGGGCGTCGACGTCGGCGTGGTAGCCGCGGATCACCCCGGCCGCTTCGAGCTTGCGGACCCGCTCGAGCACCGACTGCGCCGAGAGGCCGACCCGCTCCCCGAGCCGCTGCAACGACATCTTCGCGTCTTCCTGCAGGGCTACGCAGAGGGCGAGATCGGTTGCGTCGGGGTGTTTTCCTGATTTCATCTGGCCAGCGAGCCTCCATTCCAGAGATCATCAGGATAGGATCTCTTGACGCGCTGTGTCAATGGAGCCCGATCGCGTCGGCAATGACGCAATCGGGCTCCGCGAGCGAGTCAGGGAGGTTGTTGGGGCTGGGAGGCGCCTACATCGCCTGCTGCGGCAGCACCTTCTCGATCTCGCTGGTGACGCGCGGATCTTCCGGTTTGACCGCGGGCTCGAAGCGGGCGACCACTTTTCCGCTGGGATCGAGAAGGAATTTCGTGAAGTTCCACTTGATGGGACCGCGGATGCCGGCTGGCGTCCGCTCGGTCAGCTCCCGATAGAGCGGCGATTGGCCTTCACCCTTCGCCACGACCTTGGCGAAGAGCGGAAAGCTGACGTGGAATTCCTTGCTGCAGAAGGTCTGGATCTCTTCGGCGCTGCCGGGCTCCTGGCCGCCGAAGTCGTTGCACGGGAAGCCGAGGACGGCGAGGCCGCGCGGCCCGTACTTCTCGTGCAGCGCCTGCAGACCGGCGTATTGCGGCGTGAAGCCGCATTCGCTCGCGGTGTTGACGATCAGCACGGCCTTGCCGCGGTAGGCCGAGAGCGCGACGGGTTGGCCGTCGATCGACTGCACCGTCAGCGCGAGCGGATCGGCGGCCGGCGCAGCCGCGGCCGCCGCGGTGCCGGCGCTCTCGTTGGCCGGTTTCTCGGGCTTGCGGACGTCGTTCCAGCCGCAGCCGGCGAGCAGCAACGGCGGCGCGAGCAGCAGCGGCAGAGCGACGAGCAGGCGGCGCGGGGCGGGCATGGTCTTCATCGAGTCTTCCTCCAGCGGCGCGGCGGCGCTGCCGCAACCATGGGATGCGACTGCGAGCGTGCAGGTTCGGCTTGATCGGGTCCAGCGGGCACGGCACGCTGCGGGCCGAACCGCCATCGCGATCTGTCAGGAGCCCATCATGCCCCGCCGCTTCTCTTGCTTCGGCCTGCGCCGCGCCCGACTCGCCGCGCTGCTCGCCAGCGCGCTCTTGCTCGGCGCTGCCCTCCCGGTCGCCGCGCTGCCGCAGACGCTGCTCTTCGAAGGCGCGCTGCACAGCAGCGGCGGACCCGCGACCGACGGCGACTACGACCTCAGCTTCGCCATCTACCCGGACGCGACGGCGCAGCAGCCGCTGTGGAGCGAGGGGCCGCTGAAGGTGAAGGTCCAAGGCGGCCGCTTCGCCGTGCAGCTCGGCGGCAAGTCGGCGCTGCCGGCGGTCGGATTGGCCGCGGCGGCCTCGCCGACCCTGGCCGTCACCGTCGCCGGCGAGCCTGAGCTGCCGCGGGTGCCGCTGGCCTCGGTGCCCTACGCCCAGGTCGCCGGTTCGCTGGCCTGCACCGGCTGCGTCGGCGTCGGCGCGCTGAAATTCGACGGCGACCTCGACCTCGGCGGCAACAGCCTCAAGGCGAAGAACGCGACGTTCTCCGGCAACCTCGCGGCGGCGAACGTCACCGCTTCGGCGGTGAACGCCAATACGGTCAGCGCGACTGCGTTCGTCGGCGACGGCAGCAAGCTGACCGGCATCGTCCAGCCGCAGGGCAGCTGCAAATCGGGCGAGGCGGTGACCGGCATCGCCGCGGATGGCGCGCTGAAGTGCGCCCCGGCGGGTGGCAGCTTGGGCGGCGTCAGCGGCGGCCTGCTGACCGACGAATTCGTCGAGACCATCGCCGGCCTGACCGCAAACCTGCCGATCCCGGACAATACCGGCGCCAGCGCCACGGCGCAGATCGACGTGCCGGACTTCGGGCTCGCCAAGGACATCGCGCTCTCGCTCGAGGTCGAGAATACCGACCTCTCCAAGGTCGCGATCCTGTTGCTGCCGCCGGACGACAAGAAGGTCGGCTGGACGCTGTGCGACCCCTGCGGCCAGGTCGACGCCAAGAAGCTCACCGCCACCTACACCCCCGACAAGGGACCGCAGAAGGGCGACCTCGGCGCCTGGCTGGGGCAGAACCCCAAGGGCCTGTGGACGCTGAAAGTGACCGACAGCAGCTACTGCATCCCGCAGGCGCCGGGCAACAAGACGCTCTGCAACGCGAACGACGGAACCGACGGCTGGGTCTCGACCTTCTCGATCACCATCACCACCATCTCGAACCAGAAGCTGCAGGCCACCGGCGCGCTGGAGGTCGGCAAGGGCCTGAAGCTGCCGGTGCTGGCGCAGCCGCCGGTCGTCTGCTCGGCCAAGACCCGCGGCTATACCTACGTCGACGACGCCACCGACGCTGTCCGCATCTGCCGCAAAACCGGTCTCTGGGGCACCTTCAGCATCTTCGAATGCGGCAACAGCAAGCTGGAGAACGGCGAGACCTGCGACGACGGCAACACCAAGCCGGGCGACGGCTGCGACGCGCTCTGCCTCAAGGAATGCGGCAACGGCAAGCTCGACGCCGGCGAGGAGTGCGACTTCAACGATCCGGCCACCAAGCTCAACTGCACGAGCGAGTGCAAGAAGCAGGTCTACGGCAAGCTCTGGCTGGAGACTCCGGATTACCTCATGTATCCGGTCCACTACCCGCACGGCACCTACAAGGAGAGCCTCGCGGTGGCGACCTGCAAGTCGGTCGGCCTGCGGCTGTGGCGCGACGAGTCCGGTCCAAAGACCGACCCGAACTGGGCCTACGACTACAACAACAACCACAACCTCGGCGGCCACGACATCTGCTACAAGGTCAACTACGCGACGCAGAATCAGCAGCAGACCCACACCGGCGAGTGGAAGCTCTTCGGCAAGGATTGGTCCGACGACCTCAAGCTGCACGCCAAGGCGAGCAACGGCCAGACCGTCTTCATCCTCAACCATATCGCGCACACCGGTAGCGACGAGAACAACGCCTCGTATTGCCGCGTGACCCCGCAGGCATCGAGCGTCAGCTGGATCGACCAGGCCAACGGCCAGCCGAATAGCCCGACCTCGGTCGTGCTCTGCGCCAAGGGCAAGTAGCGCAGCGGGAAAGACGCAAACCCGAAGCTCAGAAGCCGAAGCCCACCGTCGCGGTCAGCGAGGGGAAGACCGCCGGCTGCGGCGAGACCAGCTTCGGCGCGTATTTCAGGTACGAGAGCGTCGCGTCGATCTGGCCGATCAGCTCCAGGCCGCCCCAAATCGGCGCCAACATGCGCAGCGAGCCGCCCACCTCGGGGCCCGCCGTCTCGGTGCCGAAGGGGCCCGTGCCGGTGAAGTCCAAGCCGCCCGCGTCGTCGCCGACCTGCAGCTCGGTGACGCCCGCGCCGACCCGCGCTTGCAGGTAGCCGCCGAAGAGCGCCATCGAGAGCACCCGGACGTTGGCGCGCAGGTGCATCAGCTGCGGCTCGGGCGCGGAGTCGTTCTGCAGCCACGTCGCGCCCGTGCCGCAGGCCTCGAGGCCGAGCAGCTCGTGCGGTGAGCCTTCGAGGCACATCTGCATCCGCCCGGCCGCGCTGGTCGCGCCGACGCGGAAGTTGACGATATTGCGGTCCTCGCGCTGCCCCGAGGCGGTGACGCGCGCGGATTCCGCTTCGACCGCCGGCGCGACGCCGAGCCCCAGGACCAGGGCGAAGGCAGAGAGCAGGCCGGCCGCCGGGCGACGCGGACGACGGGAGAACGGACGATCAATCGATGCGATGCGGAACACGGCGGACCTCGGCAGGCCCGCTACGACGCAGGCCGAGCGCGAGGATGGCGGCGAGGAGCGCGAAGGTCCAGGCAAGTGGCGCGCCGTTGCTGCGACCACCTGCCGAGCAGCCGGCGTCGGTCTTGGCGCTGGGCGTGGCGATGGGGCCGGAGCCGGTCCCATCAGTCCCGGCATCGAGAACAACGTCGCCACCGGACGCGAGTACGTCACACCCGCTGCCGCAATCCCCCCCAGCACCCGAAGTATCGCCGCTACCGCTGCTGCCACTGTCGCTCCCGCTGCCACTGTCGCTCCCGCTGCCACTGTCGCCCACGCTGCCACTGTCGCTTGCGCTGCCGTCACCGCCACCGCCGTCACTGCCACCGCCGCCGCCCGAGCCACCGCTGCACGTGAACCCCGCCGACGCTGGCGGGCACTCCCCTTGGACCCATCCCGCCAGCGGCTCACAGCCCCAAGGCGCGCTCCAAGGCTGCACCGAATTCGCCAGCACCGGATCGCTCACAGGCGGCAACCACGCCTTCGCCGGCTTCAGCGCCAACGCCTTGACCGGGCTGGCCGCCCCGACCACCGCGGAGAGCAGGACGGTATCGACCAGCTCGATCTGGTTCGCCGCGATCGGAATCGGCGGCCCCTCTTCGTCGAGCACCGAGATGTCGATCGCGAAGGGCGCGGTCTTCTTCCACGCGACGGTATTCCACGGCGTATTCGCGCCGATGCGCCAGCTGCCGACGCCCGGGATCGTGAGGCGTTCGTGGTCCGCCGGGAGCCAGCCGTCGCCGCAGACGTTGTTTCGCTTGGCGGTGCGGAGCGGCTCGACCTCCGGCAGGAACGGGTTGAAGGCGAAAATCGGGTCGCGATCCATCTCCTCGGGACCGATCCAGGTCGAGAGGCGCGTCGTGCGGGAGGTGGCGGCGATATCGTCCCGCAGCTGCTGGTAGGGCGCCGTCAGGGTCGACGCCAGCGCCGCCTTCAGCTTTGCCGTATCGATCGCCACCGCCTGCGCGCTCGCCTTGCTCCAGGCCTTGCCGACGAAGCCGACGAAGCAAGTATCCGAGGGAACGGAACCCGGATATCCAGACCACACCGCGCCGCAGAGCGCGAGCTGCGCCGCGAATTGGCCAGGTTTCACCGCGCCGGCGAGCTGCGCCTGCATGATCGCCGCAAGCCCCAGCTCGGCGAGCACCGCAGACTCCACCTCGGGGTGCGACCAAGCCGACTCCTTCCACTGCGCGTTCCAGCCAATCCGCACAGAGGCGTAGGCGACGGCGAAGTCGTAGAGCGTCGATTTGCCGTCGAGCCAATCGAGGTCCGGGACGGCGGCGAGCTTGCCGACCGCCGTGCCGCTCGGCATCGACGCGTCGGTGAAGAAGCCACGCCCCGCCGCCTCGTCCGCCGCGGCCGAGATCATCTGCTCGATGTTGTTGGCCCCACCGAGCCAGTTCACCAGCGCCGGGTTGAGGTCGAAGTGCAGCATATTCTTGGCCAGCGCCCGCCCCGGACCCGCCGCGGTGACGATGACGCTCATCTCCGCCGCAGCCGCGATGCTGGTGAGGCGCAGCGGTACGCAGGGCTCGGCGTTCTGCATGGTCATCACGACCGGCTTGATCCGCTCGACGCCCTGCCCGCTCTGCAGCTTGATGGCCAGGAAGACGTCGCCCTTGTCGGCGTGGCTCTGCACGATCGGGCCTGCGGCAGCCGGGATCTTGTAGCCGTTGTCTTGCAGCCAGCCGATCAGCTTCGCGGACTCGAAGCCACCGATCACCACGTAGTCGTAGGGACCGGCTTGACCCTGGTCGAGGACGAAGACGCCGCCCGGCAGGGTCGGGCTGCCACCGCCACCGCCGGGACCGCCGCCGGTGAATGCATCGCTCATCGGGAACGTCACGTCAGTGTCCATGGGGTAAGAGGCACAGCCCTGCACCGGATCGTGGCAGTTCTCCGACGGCCCGAGCTGGGTCGCGAACTTCGCCGCCAGGACGTCGTCGAGCGCGTCGAGGGCCCAGGACGTGCCCACCGTCACCGTCGGCACCTGCGGCAGCGGCAACACCCAGCCGAAATCCTCCGCCGCGCCGCTGTAGCGCACCTCGACCCAGACCCGCGAGACGCCGGTCTTCTCGTTCTGCACGAAGACCACGCGCTCGGCGTTCTGCACCACCGCGCCGCCCGGCGGCTGCCCCGGCGCCGGCGGCAAGGTCGGCGCGAAGCAGCCGCCGCAGGCCCACGCAGAGGCCGGCAGCAGCAGCGCCGTCGCGATCCACGCTCCAATTCCAGCCGACACGCGGCGTCGCCGCGCGCTCGCGCTCCATCGTGTCTGCATCCTCGCCTCCGATTGCCCCTGGTCGACCCAGGCTAGGCGTTCGGAGCGGCGCAGTCGACGCCTTTTTGCGCCGCCCCCCAAACGGCCGACGCCACATCCTCAAGTTGACCAGACCAGCAGACCAGACTAGCTTGGTGGCGAGGAGGTCGCGATGCGCACCATCAACGTGCAGGACGCCAAGACCCAGCTCTCGCGGCTGCTCCGCGACGTCGAGGCGGGCGAAGAGATCGCCATCGCGCGTGCCGGGCAGGTGGTGGCTCACCTCGTCCGCGCGCCGCAGCCGAGTGGTCGGCAATTCGGGCATTTCGAAGGCCTGGTGACCTGGTCCGACGACGCCTTCGACCCGTTGGACGGCGACGAGGCCGCCGCGTTCGAGGACGGCCCGCTCGACCCCGAGTTCACGGCGTGACGCCCATCCTTCTGGACACGCACGTCTTTCTCTGGGCGTTGGCGGCCCCGGATCGCATGCCCGCGCCGGCGTGGCCGCTGCTGCGCGACACGGCGAATCCGCTGCGCGTGAGCGTCGCGAGCGCGTGGGAGATCGCCATCAAGGTCCAGCTCGGCAAGCTGCAGCTGCCCACGGGCGTGCGATCCTTCATCGGCGACGGCTGCCGGCGGCTCGGCGCGGATTTGCTCGGCATCGACCTGACGCACCTCGACGCGCTGGCGTCGCTGCCGCCGCTGCATCGCGACCCCTTCGACCGCTTGCTCGTGGCGCAGGCCCAAGCCGATCGCATGCGCTTGATGAGCTTCGATGCCGCGGTCGCGCGCTACGATGTCGCGTTGGTGCCGATGCGTTGACGAGGTCCGTGGGCTGCGTAGAGCCCAATGCCCCTAGCCTTCACCGAGCTCGACAATCGTCGGCACGATCTCGCCGGGCTCGTGCTGCCAACGCAGGCCGAAGGGCTCGAGCAGGCGGTTCACCCGCGCGACGTCCAAGTCTGGAATGTTCTCGCTGATCTCTGCCACGTCACGCAGGTCGCGCGGCCGGCGCGCGACGAGCTTCAGCGCGCTGAGGTACTCGGGCGTCGCAACCGGGACTCGCACCCCGGCGACGTCGAGGATCTCGGCGTGGTCGATGGTCTCGGCCTGCAGTTCGACCTCGGCCAAGACGAGGTCGGCGTATTGACGTTCGCGCCAAAGCCGCAGGTGCCATGCGCCGATCCGCTCAGGCCGCCAGCCGACTGTCGTTGCCATCGTGGCGAGCAGGTCGAGCGATTCCGGCGAACCAGCGACCAGGATGTGGATATCGCGGGTCCGGGCGCGCTGCCCGTGGCAGGAGACGGCGACGCCACCGATGAGAGCGTGCCTCAGGCCCGCGTTCGTCAGCAGCGCCTGCGCCTCTGCGAGCAGCTGACGCAGTTCAACGACGGTGTAGCCGCTCACGAATCACCACCAATTGTCGGGTTTTTTCTTCAGGGTCGGTAGCCGGCAACTCGACAAGGCACGCGAGATCCTCGAGATCCAGACCGTTCCGCCGCGGCGCGACGCCAACGACTTCCATTGTCGCCATTTGTTCGCGCAGGCGCGCTCGACGTTCGGCGCCGCTTCCTTGGTTCTGCGACGGACTCGGTGTCATCGACCTCACCTCCGGTGGCTTGCCGCAAGCCCCGGTAGACACGGTAGCACTTGCATTGCCACGTGGCACCGTGATCAACGCGCCGGTGCGATCTGCCACTCGGCAATTTCGAAACGCTGCACACCGGGCTCGGGCGGCGCCGCGACCAATAAGCCCGCCACGCCGCGTCCATCGCTCCCCAGCTCGCGGATATCGAAGCGATGCGTCTGCCATTCGGCGGAGGTCGGCAGCCAGAGCGTGGTCGACTTCGCGCCCTGCCCCGCGTGGAAGGCCATCAGCCGCACCGGATTGCCGTCGCCGCGCAGGCGCAGCGTCATCACGGTGCCCCGCAGGTCGGCCGGGGCGAAGGCCTTGCCCGCCGGCCAGACGACCACGCCCGCCCAGCTCGCGCCCTTCGGGTTGGCGCGCGTCTCGGCCTGGACCGTGAGGATCGTGGCGCCGGCCTCTTCGCCGCGGGTGATGCTCGCCGTCGAGCTGCCCCCGCGCACGGCGTCGACCGAGACTTCGGCCTTGGCGAGCGCGTCGAGCGTCTTGCCGGCCGCAGATCTGGCACCCGACGACGCCTGCGCCGCGCCGAGGACGGCGGCCGCGTTCATGCCGCCGCTCTCGCTGCTCGCGCGGCGCCGCGCGATGCGGACCCCGCGCTTCCAGATGCCGACGATCTGGCGCGTGGCGCGGACGTCAGCCAGCGCGTCGCCCCGCACCAGGAGCAGATCGGCGCGCCGGCCGACGGCGATCTGGCCGCGATCGTCCAGGCCGAACGCCTTTGCCGGCGCCGACGTCGCCGCAGCCAACGCCGCCGCGGCCGGCAATCCGGCCTGCACCAGCAATTCGATCTCTTGGTGCAAGCTGGCGCCGTACGCCGTGCCGCGGTTCGGCGCGTCGGAGCCGGCGAGGATCGGCACGCCCGCTGCGTGCAGCTGCCGCACCGCCGCCATCGGCCGGGCAGCAAAGTCGGCGTGGCGTGGTCGCTGCCGCCGCGTCTTCGCCAGGTTCTGCAGCCAGCTCGACGCCAGCGGCGCGAGGAATTCCGGCTCGTCGAGCAGCGCAGCGCCGGCGCGCAGGCCGTAATCCGGGGCGTAGACGACCAAGGTCGGCGCGACGAAGGCGCCGGCGTCGCGCAGGACGGCGACCTCTTCGGCGCTGGCGACGCGGTCGTGGAAGACGTGCGCCAAGCCGCTGCCACCGGCGCGGACGAATTCCAGCGCCTCGGCGACGGTGCTGACGTGCGCGACCGTGCGCAGCCCCATCGCCTTGGCGCCCTGCACCACGGCGCGCAGCGTCGCGCTGTCGAAGGTCGGCACCGGGTGCTGGATCACCTCGCCGTGCTCGTAGATCACCTTGACGTAGTCGGCCCCCTCGGCGCGGCGCTCCTGCATCCAGGCGGCGACCTCGTCGGGGGCGCGGATCGTCGGCACCGCGACGCCGTATTCGGTGCCGTGGCCGCCCGGCACGGTCGCCGGCGGGCCGGGGCTGAGCAGGTCGGCGCGTTGCAGGGCGTCGCTGCCGGCCGCGACGCTGCGCTGCTCTGCCCGCCGCTCGGCAGCCCACTCGGCGCGGGCGGCCATGTCGAGGGTGGTGGTCACGCCGAATTGCGCCTGGATCGCGAGGGAGTCGCCGCCGTTGTGGCTGTGCGCGTCGATCAGCCCGGGCAGCAGCGTATGCCCCGCGGCATCGACGACGCCGTCGCCGTCGGCGGGACAGAGCGCGGGGCCGAGCGCGGCGATGCGGCCGGCGCGTACCTGTACGTCGAGCACGCCGCGATCCCGCACGCCGTCGAAGACCTTGGCGCCGCGGACGCAGAGTTCGGCCTGGGCGACTTCGGGCGGCGCGACGGGCGCACCGGCGCAGCCGAAGAGGTGGATCACCGTCCAGGCCAGGACGATGGCCACGACCAGTGGGGTCGGTTCGTCGCTCATTTGGGCTCCCGGACGCGAGGGAAGAAGTCGACGTCGATAGCGGCGACCCTTGCTGTACCATGCCACGGCCGGGTCCCGCTACGAACGCGCCAGCGTTCGTAGCCGGGCTCGCCGACGCCAGCACCGGGCACAGCCGAATTGAGCGCCGTTCATCACGCAGTTGCCCGCCCGGCCGCCCAGCCCTGGCCGCGTTCGACCGCGGGTCGAACGCGGCCGCGCCATGCCGCGCCCGTCCGAGGCAGGCCGCGAGGCTGCGCCACTGTCGACCCCTCTCTGGCCCTGCGGGCCATCTCTCCCCGCTCGGCGGGGAGAGAGCTTCCACGAATCGCTCGAAAAGGCTTTTGTGAGCCGCGAAGCGGCGACGGGCAGTCGCCTGGGGTGACAAGCCCAGGACTTTGGGTTTCAGCGAGCGGTCCGGCCGCGGCCTCACGCTGCCGTCGTCACCTCTCGTCGCCCACGGCGCCCGCCAGCGCCGCTTCGGCGGTCGGGAGTTGCACTGCGCGATCGATGCAAGTCAAGCAGTTCGGCTGCGTACGCGCGCGGCGTCGACCTCTGTCACACCATCCCACGGCTCCGGCGGGAGAGCCGGCGCATCCTGCGTTGGCCCACGGCGTCGGCGAAGCTCGACCTCGAACGCAGTGAAGGACGGCCACGCACCCGCACTCGGCTCGCTGAGCACGACATTGGCGCCGTCGCTGGTGCGCAGGACGCTGGCATTCGCCGCACCCATCGGCTCCGGGCTCGACCAGCGCGCGGCGACACGGCTGCCGTCCGCCCGATGCGCTGCCAGATGCACCGGCCCCGGTGGCGGCCACGGGGTGTCGAGGTGCGTCGTGAAATCGCGATGGGGTGCCGCTGTGGCAGGCGCGACGAATCCGGCCGGGAGCAACCGCACGACGTCGCCTTCCTGCACGGACTGCGCGTCCAAGCGGGGACCGAGTGGGGTGTGGACGGCGTTGCGAACTTCGATCATCTGCCAGGTCGCTTTGCCTCCCGCTGCGACGAAGAGGCCGATGCCACCGCTTGCTAGCTTGCCGACGTCGGCCCAGCCGAGGTGAACGCCGTCGATCGCGATCGAGACGACGGCGTCGATGCAGTCGATGCACAGCAGGCGCGGCTGGTCCGGAGCGCCGGCGGGCAGGCTGCCCTTGCCGATGCAGTCGGCCTTTTGTGCCGTGGTGGCGGCCTTGGACGCGGCTGTGACGTGTAGGAGGCGCCAGCTCGTGTCGTCGAATTCCAGCCGCAGCGCCGCCTGCTGCGTCGCGCGGAAGTCCACACCGACCGCCGCCGGCCCCGACGCGCGCAGCACCCTCGCGACGATCCGGCCGTCGCCGATCGCTGCGTTCGCAGCCGCCAACGTCGCCTCGGTGTCCGCTGCCGCCTTGCCGTGCAGGGCGCCGTCGGTCCAGGTCCAAGCGGTGGTCGCGGCGTCGGTCTGCGATACGGCGGCCTGCGCAACGTTGGTCAGCCACGCGCCGCTCTGCCAGGCGAAGTCGTCGTGGAACGCGGCGGGGTTGGCGAAGCGATCGAAAGGCAAGATGCGCAGGTTGCGGAAGCGTGCCCCCATGCTGGCGTAGGTGTACAAGCCCAACCGCGTCGGCACGTGCTGCAGGCTCACCGCCAGCAAGGGCAGCCCGTTCAGCCACAAGCCCATCGATCCGGGCTCGATCACCACCGTCAGGCGCATCCAGCGCCCCATCTCGAAGCTCTCCTTGCTCAACCAGAGCAACTTCGGCTTGTCGCCATCGACGGACACCAGCCGGCGGAAGCCGCGCTCCTGGTCCATGTCGAAGCGAAGCAGGCGCTGCTTACCCGAGCCCGGATCTGCGGTATCGAAGACCAGGCCGATGCGATCGTTGTCGGGGTTGAGCAGCTCGATGGTCAGGCAGCAGCTCGGCGGCAGCGTCTGCGGACACCAGAGCGTGGGTCCGGCGTCCAAGACCGTCGCGCTGACCTCAGGCGACTTCAGAGCGGCCGGAGCCCCGGCCAAGGTGTTGGCGAGCTGGACGATGTCGCCGTCCTCGACGATCCACTTGGGCTGCCCTTGTTCGACCTGCCAGCTCGCGCCCTTGCCCTCGATCGAGGGGACGATCTGCGACTGCCACTGCGAAAGCTTCGGCGGTGCGGCCTTGCCGGTCGAGAACACGGCCCGGTCGGCCAGGGTCGCCGGCCGCACAGCCACGTCGCCGAACCAGCAGCGCGCGTCGGTCGCCGCCCAGCAGCCGATCCGCCCCGGCCCCAGCCCCTGCGCCGGGACCGTCAGCGTATTGCCGGCGATCGCGACGACCACGCGCTGCTCGGACTTCGCGATCTCGACCCGCACATCTGGCCCGTAGTGCTTCCAGCCGATCGGCGAGGACGCAAGGACGGTCGCGCTGCCCCCGGTCGCGACCGTCTCGAGCTTGGTGCTGCCCTCCTCGATCCGCAGCCGCAGCCCGGCCCTGCCGTCGCTCCAGCCGATGAGCAGGCCGCAGGCCCCGGCGGTCCGGCGAATTCGCACGGTCGCTGCGTAGCTCCGCCAGCTCGACTGCCCCGTCGTCGCGGCGATCCAACCGGCGGGCGGCTGCCCCTCGGCGAGCTGCGGCTGGAGCCAGCGCCCCGACGCACCCCACGCGGCCACACAGGCGGCGGGCGCGGTCGGTGCCGCGGCGATATGCGCCTCGGGCCGCCAAGGACCGACGGGGGCCGTCAGGTCCAGCAGCACGGGATTCGCGAACGCGGCGTCCTTCGCGCCATCGGCCACCAACGCGATGGCGCCGACGATGCCCTCCGGCAACGCCATCGTCGCCGCCTGGACGCCATCGATCCAGAGGGTGACGCGATCGTCGCCGGCCCGCAGCAGCCAGCTCGCCCAGGCGCTCGCAGTGACGTTGGCCGCCGTCGATGTGCCGCCCACCCAGGCGCCGCCGCTGTAGCGGTCGATCTGCGCGGTCTTGTTGGCGGGGTCGACCGAGACAACCACCGCGCTGCCGTCCGCGCTCCAACCCACGGCGACGCCGCTACGGCCTGCGGCGGCCGGTCGCACCTGAACGTGGAAGAGCAGGTCTGCCGGCTGGCTGGCGATGCTCTCGCTCCGGGCCAAGACCACGGCCGCCGCCGGAAGCGCCGCAGCCGTGCCGACGGCAGGACTCGCGGCGGCGCTGGTCTGCACCAACATCATCGTCGGCTTGGCCTTGTTCGCCGTCGCCGCAGCACCGAGGCCGGCGAACGCAGGGATCGCCGCGAGCCCCTGCGCCGCTTGCAGCTTCCAGCTCGCCGGACCGTCCTTGCTCGCCATTGCCGACTGCTGCTGGCATTGCTCGAGGGTGAGGTCGTCATAGCGCTGCCGGACGACCGGCGTCGCGCTTGCGCTGACCTCGAAGCGCTGGACCTGCAGATCGACGCCGCCGTAGGCCCAAACGCCGGACGCGCCGGCCTGCGGGTTCGGATCTTGCCAGCCGCCACAGAGCCGGCCGTTGCACAGCACGACGACGGTGGGCCCGCTGGCGAGGACGTCGAGCTCGATCCACTTCGGCAGCGGCTGCGGTGCGAGCAGCGGCCGGATCGCGGTATGGACCTTGCCCTCGTTGTCGCGCCAACGCTGCCAACACTGCAGGACCTTGGCGCCCTGCTCGCCCGGTCGCCACTCGATGCGGGTCACCGGAAAGTCGCCGCTGCTGCTCGCCTGCCGCCGCAAGACCACGCCGCAGGCGCCCTTGCTGGCAGCGAGCCGCACCCGCAAGCGGACGTCGCTCGCCGCGGCCGCCGGGGCGAGCAGCGCCGCGCCCATGCCGGCGGCGTCGGCCGGGGCGCCGATGGCCTCGATCGTGGCCTTGCCGAGCTGCCACTTCAGCCCCGGAACCTCGACGCTACGCCGCCACAGATCGAGCGACCATGGCTCGAAGGCCTCACGCCACAGCACACCGCTCGGCGCGGCGTCGCCCAGGCGCAGCGAGGGCCCCTGGCTGGCGATCAGGCCCGCTGGGTCGGGCACTCCGAGCCATGCTGGCTGCAGGCCGTTGTTGCCGCGAGAATCGTCGCCGAGGGCGCTCGCGACCATCAACTCGACGCCGTCGAGCCGTCCGTCCGGGCCGAAGCTGCCCGCGCCGAATCGCAGCGACCCGAAGAATTCGCCCGGCAGCCCAGTCGCCTCGCCGAGCCGCAGCGCGAGGCTGGTCCGACGCCAGTCGAGGTTGTCGCAGGCTCGCAGCAGCAGGGCGCGGCGGCCGCTGAGCGTGCCGAGGTCGACGACGTCCAGCCCGGTACGCGGCGTGCGGAGCGTCTCGACCAAGGGCTCCAGGTCGTGCAGCAGCGCAGCGGCCCGCCGTGCCTCCTCGGGCGAGGGCATCGAGGGTGCGGTGGGCAGCGGGATCGATCCCGTCAGCGCGAGCTTGGCGACCGCCGCTTTGGCGGATGCGCTGTCGTCCACGCCGGCCGCAATGGCAGGAGCGGTCGCGGCGAGCTGCGGCAGCGCGACGTAGCCTCCGGTCTGCAGGGCGCGGGCGAAGAGCACCGGGCCGTGGCTGACGTCTTGCGGCGCAGCCGCCGCTTCCGGGCGGAGGTCTTCGACGGTGATCGCGCGGAAGCGCGGCAGCGTCGGGCCGCTGGCGAAGAGCGCGACCGAGCCCGAGAGCGCGGCGAATTCGGGCCGCTCCAGGCGAAACGCGACGACGCCGTCGATGCTGACGACCAGCTTGCCCTCGGCGCAGCGCAGCCGCAGCGCGAAATCCGTGCCGACGGGGAAGCCTTGCCTGTCGGCGGCCCAGGCGACGACCTTGCCCTTGTCGAGGTGGAGCAGCATCCGCCGGCCGCTCCCCGGCTCGAGCCAGAGCGCGACGCCGCTGGTGGCGGCCGCGTCGGCGCCGATGATCACGCCGCCAGCGCCAGTCGCGAAGTCCTGCACCGCGCTCCAGCGCATCGTCAGGCAGACGTCGACCGCGCCCCAGGCGACGTCGGTCGCGCCGCCGGTGCCGTGCCAGGCCAGACGGCTCCAGTTCGCCGGCAACGCAAGCGACGGCGCGAGCTTGCCGATCGAGACTGGCGTCAGCCATGGGTCGCCGTGCTCTTCGATGGTCGTCCAGCTCGCGCCGCCGTGGGCCTGCCAGCCGCTCGGCAGGGTGGGGCCGAGCGCGGGTTCTTCGGCCAGGAGCAGCGGCACCAGCTCGGCGGAGAGGCCGGCGTCCATGGGCAGCGGCAGGGCGCGGACGCCGCGGATGCGGTCGTGGACGCCGAGCGCGTCGGGGTCGAGCTGCACGCCGGTCGATGCCTTCCACTGCTGCAGCACGTCCTTCTGCTCGGGCGTGGTGGGGGCTGGGGTCGGCTGCAGCCAGAGCGGCAGCGACGGAATGGGCTCGCCCGCTGCGTCGAGCAGGCGACCACCCGAGCGCAGCCGCACCCGCACGGCGAGATCGCGACGTTGGCTGCGGTAGAGCGCGCGCACGTTGCCGGCGCGGAAGTCAAAACCGATATCGACCCCGCGCCAGATGCGGGTCGGGGCGTAGGGCAGGTCTTCGCGCGGCGGCAGCGCCTGGCCGATGTACGGGGCCAAGCGGAGCAGCGTGCTGGCGCGGGTCGGCGCGCCGCTGACGGGGCGGCCGAAGACGTCGATCGCCTGGCCTTGTTTGTCGTGCAGCGTCAGGGCGTCGCTGTCTGCGCCTTTGGCGAGGATCGGCAGCGAGAGGTCGGCGAGGCCGGGGCCGCCTTGGGTGCGGAAATAGAGCGCCTGCGTCAGCGTGATCGGCGGCGTGCTGCTCAGCCCAGGGCGCACCTTCTGCGTCACACGGGTGAGGATGCGCAGGCGCAAGCGCTCGCCCGCGGGCAGGACGTGGCCGCCGGCGGAGAAGAGGTTGGCGTGCTGCGCGAGCGAGGGCGAGGGCTTCGCAGCGGTCGCGCCGGCCTTCGGCTGCACGAGCTGCGCGCCTTGAACCTGAACCTCGATCAGGTCGAGCTCCTCGCTCGCGATCAGCATCACCTCGTCGATCGCGGCACCCGAGAGTTCGAGCACGCTCTCGCCGGGGAGCCAATCGCGGGTGGCGACGAGCGTCCCCGCGGCGAGGCCGAGGGCGACGCCGCCGTCGGGGCTCTTGCAGCGAATGCGGATGCGCTCGATCGCCGGCGATGCGAAGCGGAGGTGCAGGAGCGCGACGGTCTGGTCGTCGAGCTTTTGCGGCTCCCAGGAATCGGTCCAGGGGTCGAAGCGTCCACCGCGGCTTTGGTAGCCGAGGGTCGACGGAGCGGCCTCGTCGTGTTGCGGCAGGTGCACGCGCAGGGCGTGCAGCAATTGCCCCTGCGAGGCGACCTGCACGATGGAGGTCTGCGCGCCCAGGTTCCAGCGGGCTTCTGGCGGTGCGACGCCGCCCGCTGGGGACCAAGAGAGCCTGTCGCCGGTGATGGCGCCGATCGGCCAGGAGGCCAGGCTCCAGGTCTGCTCGTAGTCCACGGGCACGCCCGCTGAGGATGCCGAGCCGTCGTCTGCCGCGGCCTTGCCGGCCTCGCCCGAGGGCGTGTTGAAGAACGAGAGCGGGTCGGCGCTCCACAGGCGCAGGATTCGCTGGACGCCGTCGGGGTTGCTGCCGGGAGCCGGCGGCGGCGCCGGACGCCAGACGCCCCAGAGGCCGGTGGTCGGGTCGGGCTCGGCTTTGTCGCCCTCCTTCAGGCCGGCGACGGGCAGCCAGGCCTTGGATGCTGCGTCCCAACGCTGCAGATCGAGGCCGACGAGCTCGGTCGCGACCGTGGCGGTCACCTTCTCGGTCGCGAGTGAGGGATCGCCGATCTCGGTCGGCGGCAGGATCTCGGCGCTCTGCACTGCGACGCCGACCTTATCGTCGACGGCTGCGGCGAATTGCAGGTCGATCCAGCTGTCGAGCGGGACGATCGGCCCACCGTCGGCCGGCCCGATGCCCTCGTCGCCGCCTTGGATGGCGACGGTCGAGAGCAACATGCCGTTGCCGTCTGCCAGCCCGCCCGGCAAGAGCAGCTCGCCGACCGGCATCGGCCACGTCTCCGCGGCGAGGGGATGGCTGAGCGTGGCGCCGACCAGCGGCAACGCGATCTGCGGTCCCGGCAGGCTCTTGCCGGCGGCCGGCTTGTTCTCGCCCTTGGGCGCGGTCCACTTCAGCGCGACCGACGCCTTGGCGGTGCCGTAAAAGGGGACTTGCGCCGAGATCGAGGCGGTGCCGGCGACCAGGAAGGGGCGCCACGCATCGACCGAGGCCTGCGCCGCGAGGTTGAGCGAGAGCCCATAGCCGAAGGCCTTGGCGACGGCGTTGCCCTGCAGCGAGACCTGGGCTTGCAGGTGTGGCGGCGACCAGCTGATGTCGGTGATGGTCTCGAACCAAAGCGAGGCCTGGAGCTGGAGCGGCCCGTATTTGCCGCCGATGTTGAAGCCGACCTTGCCGCCGAAGCGGGCGTGGCTGGCGTCGAGCAGCAAGAAGGCGTTGGCCTGGAAGTACGAGAGCAGCGTCGCCTTGACCCGGGCGGACTCCGGCGTCTCCTTGCCGACCTTGACGAACCACGCCCCGGCGTCGTTGAAGTCGAAGAACGCCTCGGCGCCGCCGGAGAGGTCGACCAGCTCGCCCTTGTCGCGGTAGCGCCACTTCGCGTCGAGCCCGAATTGCAGCGTACCGACGTTGCAGTCCAGCGTCGCGAGGGCGTGGAACATCGGTTCGTGTTTGGCGAGGGCGGTGAGGTCCTTCATCAGGTTGGCGCGGCCCTCGAGCAGCAGCACGGGCCCGGGCAGGGTCAGCAGCAGGAGGAATTTGCCGTTGAAGGGCTTGGGCTTGCCGCTGATGCCGATGGTGACGCCGGCGCCGAGGCCGAGCGCGCCTTGCTTCGGGGCCCATTTGTCGAGCGAGGTGACGCCGACCTCGGGCGGCGCGTGGAACCAATCGCCGCCTTCGATGCTGTACCAGGGCTGGTCGGGCTTGCGGTTGGGCCCGTAGTTCAAGGCCAGCATCCCGGCGAGGCCGTAGAGGGAGAGGCCGGTGCCGAAGATGGGGGTGCCGGTCTCGGTCGCGGCGTCGAGGTAGATGGCGGCGTAGGGGAAGGTACCCTCCGCCTCGGTCGTCTTCACGCCGATGCGGACCTGGCCGTTGATGGTCGCGTCGAGGCTGTCGAGGGTGGCGACGATCGAGCCGGCGAAGCTGGTCTGCCCGTTGGCGCGCTGCATCGAGACTTCGCCTTCGAAGGAGAAGCCGTCGCGGACGACTTTGATGCCGATGCCTTCGAAGGAAATTTCGGGGACGCCGGACCAATTGGGGGCGAAGGAGATGCGGAGGCCCTTGGCCGAGCCGCCGGCCGGGAAGTCGGCGCCGAAGTTGACCTTGGCGTCGAGGGCGATCTCCTTGCGGCCGTTGGCTGCGGTGAAGAAACCGATGCGGGAGATGGAGATGGCGAAGGGTCCGAGGTTGGCTGGGATGGGGGACTCGAGGGGGAGCCAGCCGCCGGCGATGTCAACGGTTCCGTCGGATTTGATCTTGAAGCCGTAGAGGGGGATTTTTGGGGTTTTTTCGCCGAAAAGTTCGAGTTGGAGGAGGCCTCCTGGGGTGAGGCTGGCTGGGCCTGGGCCGGTTGCGTCGAGTTCGAGGGACATGAGGTCGAGGTGGAGGCCGAAGCCGGCGACACCGAGGTTGAGCGGAATACTCGCTTCACCAGGCGGAAGTGCGAGATTGAGACTCCAGCCACCACCGTTTTCGAGTGCAAGCTTCACGAGGACATTCTTGTCCAGGAACGGTAGCCGAAGGGTGCCGTTGCCGGCGCCCCCGACCAGAGCGTTGCGACAAATCGCCACGGAGATTGCGTCCAATGCAAGGCCAAACCCAGATAGATCACACTGCAGACCAGGCACTTCAAGTTCCGCAGTGCAAGTCAAGCCGTGTGAATCCAAGAACCCAGACGGCGCTCGGATTGTGACGCATTCTCCTGTGTCGGTAGAAATTGGGAGTTCAACTGCGATGCCAAGAAACTGCAAGCCGCTGCTGGGCGCGGCGCCTTGCTCGATTCCGGTACTTGGCCTCACACTTTCGGCAGAAACAACGACGTCCGTGCCGATCACGCGTGAACGCGCGAGCGAGACGGAGACGCCGCCCCCGAGTTGAAGTCCAGTGGGCCCGAAAATCAGGTTGACGGCTCCGACTACCTTGAGTGGTTCAGAAGAGGGATCGACCGGGGAGAATAGCGCAATATCGATGGCTAGTTGAGCTTCGCCGCGGAAGCCGACTGCAGGCAGAGCATCAACTGTAACCAACCCCACCTCGAAGGTCGCAGTGCCGATCCGGAGAGCAACGCTGGCAAGGAAGGGTAGGGGAACTTCGCACGCGCTTGAGAGCGAGACAATGTAGACGCCTGGTCCTTGTAGGCCGCCGGCCTCATCCAGATCACTTACGTCCGCCTCGCCGAAATTGGGCATTGGCAGAAGGAATGAGGGCCGAATCTTCTCGAATGGCACGAGTGGTCTGACCAGTTCCACAAGACTTGCCGCGACTTTGTCTGGCTGCTGTGTCGGCACCATCCCCCCTACTTCCACTCAGGAAGCAATACGCCTCCGAAATTGTAGATCTGGCTTGTTAGCCTACGCGGATCAACACTCTTTACTGGCGGAACAGGACTCGCTCCACCCGCTGCTGCATACTCTTTCATTAGCTTGAAACTATACGTGGATTCCACGCAGTCATTCGGATCCTCGTTGTGTTCCAGTGTGGCCATGTTCACTCCGGTAAGGTCAACTGTGTAGTGCGAGGCACGACATCCTAGCCCATAGGCTTGGCGCAACCAGTTTTCCGTACCGACAAGGTCACGCCCACCGCTGCAAATAAAAAACTCCGCGAAAGTATTCACTAGCCGTCGCAAGAAACTACTTGTATTGACGACATTCGAAACGCCGGCTGTCCACGTTGCAAGCGCGACCACATTGCTCTGAGGCGCAACGGCAATGTTTTTCAAATCCTGGACGGCAAGAGCGACCTGCCCACTCTCAAGGAGAGTCTTGAGAAGCAGAGTGGCGGCCTGAGCCTCCGGGGGTGAGTTCGCATACTGGAGAATAAACCAGTTCCAGAACTTTGTTCGTGTCGTATCGTCGGCTTCATCTCCGCCGGGACTGCCCGCATTCAACAGCTGAGCCATCGCCAGAGTTACGTTCTTCAGCATAATCGGACTCAACGTAAAATACACATGGCAGAGCTCATGGCCGCAAATGATGAAGTACGGAAGCGTGAGCAATTTCGGCGAGCCCATCACGGTCGTCTGGAGAGTCGCACTCTTGGGTACGACGTTGCACTCAGACTGCAGTACACCTTCCGCGGCCAACGATTCATTCTCTAGTCGAACAGGAAGGGAAACAAGAGCCTTCATAGATGAGAAGCCACCAATCTTAACAGACTTTGGCGGATCCATCTCTACATGCCAAACAGCTGGCTCGTGCAAGAATGGATACATGACAATCGGTGTGGGTGAATTGGATAACTCAGTCAAAAGGCTTCTTCCTGCGTCCGACAGAGCGAGTGCCGCCAACGCATATAGATACTTGTGTAGCCGACAGGCAGTTGAATGCTGAATCATGAAAATCTTGGCTAGCTGTTCTGAGGTAAAGCCCTTAGAAACATCGACTTCTCCTTGAGTCATGAAGGGCACGCTACCGCCGGAGACAAGAGTTGCAAGTCGCTTTTCCGTCAAACAGAGGGCCGCAAAGTCCTTCGATTTGATCTTGCTGATGTCCTTCGCCTCAATTGCATCGCGAATTCGATCGACATACTCCCATCCAAGACCAATTCGTAATGCACCCACCGATGCACAGACAAATGCTCGGGAGGTTCGCAACTTTCTTGCACTCGTGCCGTTGAGACTAGCTCCGCACGCATAGGGACTAGGCATCCATACAATCTTAATGTTGGAGAGCATGCTCTCAAATAGTGAACGCACTTCGCTGCTTGGATTGGATAGACTACCCAGCGAGGCCTCAACGAACATTTGGTTATGATACCCAAAGAAGAGTGCGTTTGTCACATGTATCTCCACACAAGATAGGCCTGGACCGGAACATTTGTCGGATATCTGATATAACATGCGGTCGCTTCACGCATTGCATCTTCAAAATGCTGACGTATCAAGCGATTCATGCAGCGTGCTTGGGTGGCGGTCAACCGATACCAACGGTGAGTACGTGACGGTAGAATTCTCGCGCTGTTTTCTCGGAACTCACCCTTTAGCACATGCCCAACCGCAAGACATTGCCTCGAACTACAAGCGCATCGACGCAGATGGCCTCTGCTGCGGCGATCTACGTATGAGAGAAGATGGTATAGCGGGTTCCGTCCATGACCAAATTCCCCCCAGTGCCAATCCCAGCACGGCGGATGACTTTGCGGCGCAGCAGGAGATTGTTGGGTGGGAGCGTCTGAGATCTCAGAGACCCACAAGGTCCATCTGGTGTACAATTCTTGTTCAACGAGAAGAAGGTGGCGAGACAGTATTGATGCATCAGTCACAAAGCTTAGATGGGGAGGGCGTAGCCTGTAGAGCGATGCAGACTCTCCAAAGGCCCCGCTCGGCCAACTCAATGCCATGATCAAGAGAAGGCACGTCATGGCTTTGCCCACTGGGATGTCCATCGCGAACCGTCTGACTCCGCTGCGACAATCCGGATCGCATCTAAGTTGCTCGGCAATGGAAATTCGGCAGCTTTGGAATCCGCAAGAATCGGTCCAAGTAGCTGTTCCACATCGGCACCGAATTGCCCTTGAACGAACACGGTGGAACTGTGAGGATCGAGTGTGAGCATGATTGATTCGCTAGGCCCTGGAGACAAACTCCAAGTACACGGCTTGGGCATCGTCACAACGGGAACAACAATCTCCGTATGAGCGGCGAGGCCTACAACACCATCACTGCCGATCGGACGAATGGAGATATCCCATCTTCCGGGTTCTGGTAGCTTGAGCGTCGCCTGCGGTACGGGTGTAACCGCAGTGACAGCTACCTGCGGCGAGACCTCGTTGTCTCGCACAGCTTCCACGATCCAAGTCACACCCGAGCTATCCGGCTGCAGCCACTCAACGTGGGTTATGTTCTGCCCTTTTCCAACGATTGCCTGCAGCAACTCCTCAGGCTTCATGGTTCCAACATCCAAACCTACATCCGCTTGCACGCTCACGACAACCGGCGACGCTGGTCGCGCGCGGCGAGGTGTAACGACGAGGGGACTGGTGATGCAACTCCCTTGCAGACCCGTTGAATCGACGGCAACGAGCTGAAAGAACCCACGAGCGGACGCACTCGCCTGCCAAGCCACTATGCACGCGTGAGTGTTGGGGCTTGGCGAACACTCCGGCGGCATATCTGGCCCCACAACGTCTGGATACATTTCGGATACGAGCATGATGGAAGAACTGGGAAGATACGCAGAACGAGTCGCTGCGGCCCCTGCCACATCCGCCTGTGCCGCAGCGTTCAGCCGCTCATACACGGCACCAACAGTCCCAAACGACCGCCCAACCCCAAACGCCTTCACCAACACCGCCTCAGCCTCCGCCCGAGCCGCCGCATCCCCCCAATCCACATCCTCCAAAGGAGCAACCCCAGGCGTCGCCCCAGGCGCCACCAACGCGATCGCCGCCAACGCCGACATCGTCTTGCTGACCTTCTTCCCCCCTTCCTCAACCTCCATCATCACCTGATAGCCATCCAACCCAGCACCACCAGCGATCCAATGCCGCCGATAGATCTCCGAAGCCTCCGCCCGGTAGATCCGCACCGCAAACGGCCCCGCCTTCCACCGAACCGTAAAATACGACTTGCCATCCACATCCGGAGGACTGGCATACAACGGCCCCTCCCCCCAAACCGGCTCCGGCGGCTTCGGCGGCGTCCGCCGCACCCTCCACCCAGGCAGAGGCCCAGCCGCCAACCCCTCATTACCCACAACCCCAGCCAAGGGCCCAGAACCCAACCAATCCGGCGTCAACGGGCGATCATCCGCCGTCGTCACCGCGAGCTGAAACCACGCGCGCCCCTCCCCCTCCGCAGGCTCGGGAACCTCGGCCTCCAACGGCAATTCCACCTCGTACCGCCGCACCGTCTGGCCCAGCACCCAACACCAACTCTTCGCCGACGCCAACACCGGCCCGTCCACGGCAACGACGCGCTGCTCGACATCGACCGAGGCGATATCCACCGTCTGCGCCACCGCGACCAGACCCTTCGGCAGCTCCTCCGGCGGCTCGAGCCGCAGCTGCCACAGCCCCGGCATCACCGCAGCCAGCACCGCGCAATCGTTCAGCCGATAGCCCCCGGCCACGACCTCGACCGCGCTGCCCGCGATGGGCTCGCCGGTCTCGGCGTCGCGGAACGCCTCGAAGCGCACCGCCCCGGAGCTCAAGGGCACGATCGCCCGACGGGTCCAGGTCCCGTCGCGGACATCGCCCGGCTCGGACCACAGCGGCGATTGCTGCGCAATGGCCAACGAACACAGGCCGTGCTGCAGCACATCCTTCGCGGTCTTGACCGAAGGGACGCTCACGCGCAACTCCCAGCTTCCTTCCTTCACGCTCCCAGCCACGACCTTGCCGCCGCTGTTCGCCAGACGCAAGGACGAACCCACCAACACAGCGGGAGCACCCGAAAGTCCCGCCACCGGCTTGCACAGCACGGCGATCTCGCCCTTGGCGAGGTCCGTCGCGCCGAGCAGCGTCAGCGGCACGGTATTGGCGAGCCCCTTGCGGAAGTAGACGCGAAACGCCGTCGCCGCGGGCGCCTGTCGCTGCTGCGCCAAGGTCCAAGTCCAACCGAGCCGCGCGCCGAAGCCGGCGAGCTTGCCCTGCGTGCCATGTACGAGCAGCGGATCTTTCGGATCGATCGGCGTCACCGTGAACGCGCTCGGCGGCGGTGGTGGCGTGCGGTCGAGCAGGAGCACCGCGTCGCTCCGCACCACCCCGAGCAGCTCCGGCACGTCGTGAAAATACCACGGCGGCGGGCTCTTCAGCGGCCACGGCCAACGCCGCCACTGCGCCGGCGCGCTGGCGCGGCTGACCCGGCCGAACCAATCCATCGCCCGCGCCCGATAGGCGTACCAGCGCTCGCCGACCTCGGCGTCGATGAAGTCCATGTGCAGCGGCGGCCAGTCGCTCTGGTGGGTCGCGGTCTCGCCCTCGTCGCCGACCGAGCGGATCCATCCATTCGCCAGGTGCCAGACGTCGCCGGTCTGCAGCGGGGTCCACTTCGCCTGCGACCACGGCAGGAGGGTGGCCGTCTTCGGCGAGGCGATCTGCGCCGCGCTCGGCGCGCCGAGGTCTGCCCGCGCCAGACGGTAGAGCACCGGTCGAGGCGAAGGATCGCCGAATATGCCTTCGGGCTCCAGCGCCTCGATCGCCACGCCGACCGCGGCGAAGCGATCGCTGACCTTGTTCGGCGCGTCCGGCAGCGGCGTCCGCGGCACCGGCAAGGCGAATGCCCAGAGCCGATGCGGCGCAGGCAATCCCATCGCCGCGTTCGATGGCTGCACCGCCTCGATCACGCGCCAATCGACGCCTGAGAGAGGCGCCATCCCATGGTTGGCCCAATCGACGACTGCGGCCACATCAGCCTCGAAGCGGACGGGATGGTCGGCCACGATGAGGTAGTCGTAGGTTTTGCCCGCCACTGCCATCCCGTCGACGATTCCGAGTCCGAGCAAGCGCGCAACCCACGGATAGGCGACGCCGAGCAATACCAGGTCGAGGATCGAGGCCGGCCCGTAGTCCGGCATCGGCATGGTCGAGGTCCCGCTCGGATCGCTCGCCGCGAACGCTTCGAGCATCCGCTCCGCCATCGGCTCGCTGCCGGGTCCTCCGCCGGTGAGCTGCTGCAAGAGCGAGAGCAGCTCCGGCAGGCCGGCGGTCAGGGCCGACGCCACCGTTGACGGCTCGATGCTCAGCCGCCGCTTCGCCAGCCAGATGCTCGCCTGCTCGTCGGTCAGGCCCTTCGGAAAGGGCAGCGTCGCGGACGCAGGGTAATCCGGGCTGCGCAACGGCAGGCCGAGCGGCTGCATCACGTTCGGCAGCCGCTCCCACGGGCTCGGAGGCGCATCGCCCGACTCGCCCTGCCGGAACGCGGTGGGACGTTTGCTGGCGTGCGTCCGCCGCAAGACGAAGGTCCCGCCCCAGGGGAAGGTACGTTCCCGCGCGGGCGCCCAACGCAGGTGCACGCCGGTTCGAAGCGACGGGAAATCGGGAGCTTGGTGTGGGCCGTAGATCGGGAGGGCCCAAGCGCGCAGCGATGGCGATGCTCCCGACATGATGCGCCTGCTAGGTGCTGGTGCCGGCGAGAGCGCCGCGGAAGAGGAGCTTCAGGACGCCGGCCTTGGAGTCGCCAGCGTTGGCGACGGTGACGGTGACGGCGTCGGCGACGGCGGGGTAGGTGGCCACCGGCTCGGACGTGCCGCTGAAGATGCAATAGATCGCCTGGGCGGCGACGTTGGAGCGATCAGCGAGGCTCTGTGCGCAGGGATCGAGGATGTCGATGCCCTCGTCGTCGGTCAGCGTGATGTCGTAGTTGTCCGTGGGTATTGCCGTCCCGTCCGGGATGGTGGTCGCCTTGACCAGGCTGCCGACGATCCGCGCGGTCGTATCGCTGGCGTCGCCGCTGGCGTCACTGGTCCATGTGGCGGTGACTTGCAGCCAGTCGCCGATCGACTCGTAGGAAAAGGTGATCGCCATCCGTGCCCTCCGTAACGGGGTCGAACTCCCGCTGCCCTATCCGTCCTGCTCGACGTAGCCAACGAGCAAGCTCACGTCGATCGCCGCATTCGCCACGCCGTGCCATGCGTGACACAACATGTCGCCGAAGTCTTCGCAGCGCAGCAGAACTGGTCCGCCGTCGGGCGTGACGATGAGGCCATCCGTCAGTGTTGACAGGGGGCGGTCTCGCAATGCGTAGGTCACCGTTGCATGCGGCGTCAGCAGCAAGCTGCATCGCGCGGAGGACGGGGCCAGGATTTGCGAACTCGTCGTCCCGAGGGAGGCTCGCTCGAAGACGGCGTGGCGCTTCGGATGATTCATGCTGGCCTCCTACCCGATGCGGATGACGCGCAGGTAGACCTCGTGACCCGTGTCCGCAGGCCCGAAGACCTCGATGTTCGGTGGAGCATATGCGGTGAAGGTCCCCATCACGCCGAGACTGCCCTCGTAGAAGATGCGGTGGGTGCGCTCAGTCGATGACTCGACCGAGATGGTACCGGGACGATGCGACCGACCGACCAGGACGAGGCGCGCACCGACTGCCCCCTGCGGACCGATGTGGACGAAGCCGATGATCGCGTAGATGCCTTCCGGCAGCGGATCGTTTTCCCATGTCAGCGCGGCGAGGGTCGACCAGCGATCTGCGGTCGGCGTCGTCGTGGCATCTGAGCCGCGAATCCAGAATGCGTCGCCTTCGGGCACCGGCTCGATATTCTCGGCGAACATCAGTAGGGCACGTTGGGTACCAGTCGCAGCTCCGGAGCTCGCGCAGAAGTCCACACCGAGTGCTTCGTCACGGTTGAAGACGACCGGCATATCACGCAGATCCTGGACGTTCGGATCACCGCCGGATGCATTGGCGCTCTGGATCGGCGTGATCGAGGGATAGGCCACCTTCAGCAGGCTGGCAGCATGGACGCGAAAGCGTGGGGTCTCGAACGTCTCCGCAAGCGCGTACGCCACGATCAGCCTCATGCCGGCCGGGACATAGAGTTGCTCCGTTCCGGCGAGGGCGAAAATCCCATCGGGCACGGCGAGGAGCGCTTCGTAGTCGGACGGAAATCCGGTCCACGTCTCGCTGAACGCGATCATGTGAAGCTTCGACTCGTTCATCCTCTCCCCCTATGCGCCGCGCGAACGGCTGATGCTGCTCCAGATAGCTCCGAAGTAGCATAAGTCGGGGGGGGGACAAGGGTTTTGCAAGATCGAAGCGAATTTTTTTTCGAACCGCAGAAAATCCCTGCGGTCAACGCGCCGGACCCAATCGCCAAGCCGCCAACTCGAAGCGCTGCGCCCCAGCCTCCGGCCCCGCCGCCAGCAACACCCCGGCGACACCGCGTCCGTCGCTACCGAACTCGCGGATATCGAAACGATGCGCCTGCCAATCCGGGCCCGTCGGCAGCCACAACGTGGTCGACTTGGCGCCCTGCCCGGCGTGAAAAACGAGCACCCGCACCGGCTTGCCGTCGCCGCGCAGGCGCAGCGTCATCGCCGTGCCGCGCAGGTCTGCCGGCGCAAAGGCCTTGCCGGCCGGCCAGACGACGACGCCGGCCCAGCTCGCGCCCTTGGGGTTGTCGCGCGTCTCGGTCCGCACCGTGAGCGTCGGCGCGCCGGCGTCCTCGCCGTGTTGGATCGTGGCGGTCGAGGTGCCGCCGCGCACCTCGTCGACCGAGACTTCGGCCACGGCGAGGGCATCGAGCGTTGTGCTGCCCGCAGCGCCAGCCGTCGAGGACGCCTGCGCCGCGCCGAGCACCGCTGCGGCGTTCATCCCCGCGCCGGCGATCGGGGCGGTGCGTCGGGCGATGCGGACGCCACGCTTCCAGATGCCGGCGATGCGCCGCGTGGCGCGGACGTCTGCGAGCGCGTCGCCCCGCACCAGGAGCAGGTCGGCGCGTCGACCGACGGCGATCTGGCCCCGGTCGTCCAGCCCGAACGCCTTGGCCGGCGCCGACGTCGCGGCAGCCAAGGCCGCAGCCGTCGGGAGCCCTGCGCGCACCAGCAGCTCGATCTCGTGGTGCAGGCTGGCGCCGTAGGCCGTGCCCCGATTCGGCGCGTCGCTGCCGGCCAAGATCGGCACCCCGGCGTCGTGCAAGGCCTTGGTCGCCACCATCGGCCGTGCCGCGAATTCGGCGTGGCGCGGCCGCTGCCGCCGGGTCTTGCCGAGGTTCAGCAGCCAGCTCGGCGCGAGCGGTGCGAGGAAGTCGGGATCGTCGAGCAGCGCGGCGCCGGCGCGCAGGCCGTAGTCCGGGGCGTAGACGACGAGCGTCGGCACCACGAAGGTCCCGGCGCGGCGAAATTCGGCGATCTCCTCGGCGGTCGCTGGGCGGTCGTGGAAGACGTGGGCGAGGCCGTTGCCACCGGCGCGGACGAATTCCAGCGCCTCGGCGACGGTGCTGACGTGGGCGACCGTGCGCAGCCCGATCGCCTTGGCGCCCTGCACCACGGCGCGCAGCGTCGCGCTGTCGAAGGTCGGCACCGGGTGATGGATCACCTCACCGTGCTCGTAGATCACCTTGACGTAGTCGGCGCCCTCCTCGCGGCGCTCCTGCATCCAGTCGTGCACCTCGTCCGGCGCGCGGATCGTCGGCACCGAGACGCCGTATTCGGTGCCGTGGCCGCCCGGAGCGGTCGCCGGCGGGCCGGGGCTGAGCAGATCGGCGCGCTGCAGGGCGTCGGAGCCGGCGGCGAGGCTGCGCTGCTCGGCGCGGCGCTCGGCGGCCCACTCGGCGCGGGCGGCCATGTCGAGGGTCGTGGTCACGCCGAATTGCGCCTGGATCGCCAGCGAGTCGCCGCCGTTGTGGCTGTGTGCGTCGATCAGCCCAGGCAGTAGGGTGTGGCCCGCGGCATCCACGACGCCGTCGCCGCCCGCGGTGCAGAGGCCCGGACCGACCGCGGCGATGCGGCCAGCGCGGACCTGCACGTCGAGGACACCGCGATCGCGCACCCCGTCGAAGACCTTGGCGCCGCGGATGCAGAGCTCGGCGCGCGCGACCTCGGGTGGCACGGCGGGCGCGCCGGAGCAGCCGAAGAGTTGGATCAGCGTCCACGCGACCGCCAAAGCGATGGCGAGGCTCGATGGTTCGTCGCTCATCGCGGCTCCCAGACGCGGCGGAAGAGGTCGACGTAGACGGCGACCATGGCGTCGACTTCGGCAGGATCGTAGGCCTCGAATTTGCTGACGTACCAATGGTCGAGGACCGTATCGAGGGCGATGCCGATCCTGGCCAGCAGCGCCGCCGGCAGGTCGGAGCGGATCACGCCGAGCTCGACGCCGCGGGCGACGAAGCCGTCGATCCAGCCCTGCCCGAGCGCCTCGATGCGGGAGAAGATCGCCCGCTCGCCGGCGGTGTAGAGCGCCATGGCGTCGCGGGCCAACGCGCGGACCTCGGGTCGGGAGAGCGCGCCCTGGGTCGCCGCATGCGACCAGGCCGCGAATTGCTCCCAAAACTCCGCGGCGCTGAGCAACGAGAAGTCCAAGCCGACTCCGTCCTCGGCCGCCAACATCTCGCCGAAGAGATCTTCGATTACGGTCTGGTAGAGGTCGGCTTTGTCGGCGAACCAATAGTAGAGCGCGCCCTTGCTGACCCCAGCCGCGGCGATGATCTGATTCAGGCTCGCTTCTTTGTAGCCACGCTCGGCGAACTCGGCGAGCGCGGCGTCGAGCAGGACGCGCTTGCGCTCGGGGGCGAGCTTGTCGAAGCGGGGCAAGGGCATGGGCGGACCTCTGCGAGCGTCGGTCCGCGCAATCGGACCGGCGGTCCGAAGTCTAGCTCAACCGGCGGTGATCGTCAGCTTGCCGTGGCCGCTGTTGGCGCCTTCGGTATTGCTCTGGCTCGTGCCCTCGTTGTACGAGCCGCCGCCACCGCCGTAGCCGGGGCCGCCGTTGCTGTCGTGGCCCGCGCCGCCGCCGGAATAGCCGCCGCCGCCACCCGAGCCCTGGTTCTGGTTGTGCATGCCACCGCCGCCGCCGCCAAAGCCGCCATCGGCGCAGGAGTTGGCGCCGTTGTCCTGCCGCACGCCGCCGCCCGCGCCCTTGACGAAGGCATAGCCGGATTTGCCGGAGTTGCCGCTGTTCTGCTGGCCGTCGGTGTAGAAGCCGCCGCCGGCGAAGCCGCCGACTGTGCTGGAGTTGCGGCTGCCACCGTTGCCGCCGGTGCCACCCGCATAGGTGCCTGCGGTGCCGTTCTGCGTCGTATTGCCCGGCCGTCCAGGACCTGCGTAGCTGCTGCTGCGGCCGCCGCCGCCACCACCGGCCACGATCAGCGGCTTGGCCTGCGCCAGGGTCGCGCCGTAGCCGACGAAGGTACCACCACCACCGCCGGAGCTCTGGCTGTTGCCGCCGACCTGACCGACGGCAATCCACAGCACCGTCCCTTCCGTCAACGCGAAGGTGCCCTTCATCCGCGCGCCATAGCCACCCGCGTACCCCGGCGCGCTGCCCCCGCTCGCACCGAACGCCTCGATCACATAGCTGCCGGAATGCGGCACGATCCACTTCTGGATGCCGCCGCTGACGCTGACCTTCCCCTCGAGCGGCGTGCCACCGTAGGCGCTGTTGCATTGGCTCTGGCTCGGGCCGTTGACGCCGGAAGCGCCGCAGTTGGAGAACGCCACCGCCTTGAACGCGGCCTTGCAGAGGTTGCTGCACGCGTCGGCGTCGTCCTTGTTGCCGTCGTCGCACTCTTCGACCCCGGCGTGGACGATGCCGTCACCGCAGACGTTCTTCTTGCAGGCGTTGGTGCAGGCGTCGGTGTCGGTCTGGTTGCCGTCGTCGCATTCCTCGTCGCCGTTGGTGACCAGGTTGCCGCAGAGGCTCTTGGTCACAACCTCGCGCCAGGCGGTGCCGTCGCAGAGCAGGAGCTGGTTGCCGACCGAGTCGAAGTAGGCGTGACCCTTCTTGTTCGGCGCGCAGGAGAAGGGTTGCTTGGCGAAGAGGCCGTATTGGAAGGTGCCGGTCGTCCGCACCGACGCGGCAGCCTTGACCTGCGCCTTGACCGCGAAGTGTTGCAGGGAGCCGTCGAGGCCGTTGCTGACGTCGCAGATGCCGGCGTTGCCGGGGGCTTGCGGGATGCAGAAGGCGCTGTCGAGGACCTTCAGCGTCCAGATGCCTTCGAGCGGCTTGCCGTCATAGGTGGCGAGGCTGCCTTCTTTCAGCGTCGAGTTGGCGTCGAGTTTCTTGTCGTAGAGCTTTTCGCCCGAGCCGCCGCAGGGATCACAGATGGTCAGGCCCTTGACCTTATCGTCCGGCGGCAGCAGCACGATGCGGACGTTGGAGAGGTCCGAGTTCTGCAGCTTGACCTCGACCACCACCGAATCGGCGTTGCCGACCTTGCCGAAGGTGATCAGCGTCGTCGCCTCGGCGCCGGTATTGTCGGGGATGGCGATGGGCAGGCCAGTCGCGGTGAGGCCCTCGTCGAGGACGTCGGTCAGCTTGCCGCCCAGAACGCCCTCGCCGGCCGCGACCTTGGCGCAGATCAGCGCCCCGTCTGCAGCGATCCCCGTCACCGCCTCACCAGCCTTGCAGGTCCCCTTCGGCAGCGCGATCCCGGTCAGCTTGCTGCCGTCGCCGACAAAGCTCGCCGCGCTGACGCTCTTCGCCACGATATCTCCGGAAGCGCTGATGTTCTTTGCCTTGATGCTGTTGCCGCCGAGGTCGAGATCTCCGTCGAATTTCAACGCCGCCGTCGGCACGCAGCCCGTGCAATCCAGCGCGCTAGCGACCGCGGCGAACGGCACGCTGTGCAGCGCCAAACGCGGCAGCTCCGGCTCGCCCTTGACCGTGACGCCGAGCCAGCGCGGCCCCGCCAGCGCCGCCGCCGAGAGCGCCGACTTCGCTCCGAGCGCGACAGCGAGGCGACCGCCGGCAACGGTGACCTCGACGTCCGCCTCGGTCCAGACCGGGCTGCCGCCCTGCGCTGCGTCGTAGAGCGCGAAATCGAGCTTGTAGGCGCCATCGCTCGCCGGGCCGCCGCCGGTGACCGCGAGCGTGCCCTCGAAGAGCGTCGTGCCCGGTATCGCTGCGATCGCGATCCCTGGCCCCGCGATCATGCACGCGACCGCCAATCCGCGAAGCAACAACCGCCTACACCACCAAGCCTGCCTGACCATCGCTGCCCTCCACGCCGAACCGCCGGCCGCAAGTCTAGCCTTTTCGCCGCGACCACACCAACCTCGGCGCAGCGTCGCTCACCAGGCTTGACAGTGTGCAGCGGGAAGCGCAGTTTTCAGACCGGCGGTCCGACCGCCAGTCTCAGATTTCGGAGGCGACCATGCAGTGGGACCACAAACGCAGCAGCAACGGCCGTTTCGGCTGGATCGGCGGCGCGCTGATCGCGGCGCTCGCCTTGGCCGGCGTCGCCGTCGCGGCCGAGCCCGCCCCCGGCACCGACGCCAAAGCCGAGGCGGCGCGCCTCTCGCGCAAGCTCGACGAGCTCTACCGGGCCAAATCCTCGCGCAGCAAGATGGCGATGACGGTGACGACGCCGCACTACGAGCGCCGGCTGGTGATGACCTCGCTCTCGCGCGGGATGGACGACACCTTGGTGCGCATCCTCGAGCCGCGGAAAGAGCGCGGCGTGGCGACGCTGAAGCGGAAGAACGAGATGTGGAACTTCCTGCCCAAGGTGCGCAAGACGATCCGCGTGCCGCCTTCGATGATGATGGGCTCGTGGATGGGCTCGGACCTGACCAACGACGACCTCGTCCGCGCCAGCTCGTGGGAGCGTGACTACGACGTGGTCTGGGATGCGCCGCGCGACGGTGAGCGCTGCCTGCGCTACGTGCCGCGGGCCGAGGCGGCGGTGACCTGGCAGAAGGTGGTGGCCTGCTTCCGCAAGGCGGACGACCAGCCGACCGTGGTCGAATACTACGACGAGAAGGGCCGCAAGGCGCGCTCGATGCTCTACAAGGAGGTCAAGGACTTCGGCGGCCGCAAGCTCCCGGCGACGATGGAGATCGTGCCCCACCTCGACGAGAAGAAGGGCAACCGGACGGTGATGCAGGTGCTCGAGATGGCGTGGGACGTGCCCGTCACCGACGCGGACTTTTCGCAGGCCGCGCTGCGCCGGGCGGAGTAGGCACGCGATGTTGGAGAACGCCAAGCTCGCAATGCGCAGCCTCGGCAGGCGCAAGGGCCGGACCGCGCTGACGGTCGGGATGATGGTCTTCTCGACCTGGATGGTCGTCTTCGGCGCGGGCCTGAACGAGGGCAGCTACGCCGATATGATCCGGATGGCGACGGGGACCTTCACCGGCCAAGCGCAGATCCAACACCCAGGCTACGAGAAGACGCCCTCGCTCTTCGAGACCGTCGACGACCCGGCGCCGATCTTGGCGGCGCTGCAGCAGCGGCCCGAGGTCGTCGCTGCGGCGCCGCGGATCGAGACCGGCGCGCTGCTCAGCGTCGAGAACCGGACCAGCGGCGCGTTGGTGGTCGGCATCGACGCCGAGGCCGAGAAGAAGACCTCGACGATGGCCGGGATGGTCAAGGAGGGCACGCTGCTCGGCCCGACCAAGGACCCCGAGGCGCTGCCGATCGTGGTCGGCAAGGGTCTGCAGCGGCGGCTCCGGGCCAACCTCGGCGACACCATCACCCTGCTCGGCCAAGCGGCAGACGGCTCGATGGCGGCCGAGGTCTACGAGCTGGTCGGCGTGGTGGCCTCGGGCCAGAGCGAGCTCGACGCCAACGTGGCGCTGCTGCGCATCGGCGACGCGGCCGAGCTGCTGGAGTTGGGCAAGCGGGTCCACCGGATCGCGATCAAGTTGGTCAACGCCTCGGCGGGCGACCGCTTCATCGCCGGATTCCCGGCCCCGGAGGGCACCCGCGTGCTGCATTGGCGCGAGCTGCTGCCGAGCCTGGAGCCGTCGATCGAGACCGACCGCGCCGGCACGGTGGTCTTCCTCTTCGTGATCTTGGTGGTCGCTGCGCTCGGCGTGGCCAACGCGATGTTGATGACCGTGATGGAGCGCCGCCGCGAGATCGGCGTGCTGGTCGCGCTCGGCACCACGCCGAGCCGGGTGGTCGCGGGCTTCGTTTGGGAGTCGATGCTGCAGTCGCTGCTCGGCGTGGCGGTCGGGATGGCGCTCGGGTTGCTCTGCGTTTGGTATTTCGCCGGCGTCGGCATCCGCTTCACCGACCAGCCGATCGAGTTCGGCGGCGCGACCTTCGACGTGGTCTACCCGATCGTGACGTGGCGGTCGTGGGCCTACCCCGGGATCATCTTGCTCACCGGCTCGCTCGCGGGCTTGTGGCCGGCCTTGCGCGCCGCGCGGATGACTCCGCTCGAGGCGATGCGGGCCGAGGCCCGGGGCTAGGAGGCGACGGCGATGGAGACGCTACGGCTCGGTTGGCGCAACCTCTGGCGCAACCCACGGCGGACGCTGCTGACGGCGGCGGCCCTCGGCCTCGGGGTGCTCTCGATGGTCGCTTCGATCGACTATATGGAGGGCCTCTTCGGCCGGATGATCGAGACGACCGCGAACGGCCGCACCGGCCACGCCCAGATCCATGCCCCCGGCTACCGCGAGACGCGCGAGGAAGAGCGGGTGCTGCAAGACCCGGCGGCGCTGCTGGCCAAAGCGCGGGCCCTGCCGGTGGTCGAGGCTGCGGCGGTGCGGATTTGGGGCACCGCGCTGCTGGCGATCGGCGACCGCAACCGCAGCGTGCAACTCCTCGGCGTCGAGCCGAAGGACGAGGCCAACGTCGGCAAGTGGACCACCCGCACCGTCGCCGGCCGCTTCCTCTCGCCCGAGCCGGCGAACGAGCCCACCGGTGGCGAGATCGTCCTTGGTCAGCTGCTGGCCCGCCGGTTGGACGTCGAGCTCGGCGCGCGGGTCGTCCTGACTGCAGCCGACGTGAAGACCGGCGAGGCGCGCAGCGAGCTGCTGAAGGTCGTCGGGCTGCTGCGCTCGGGCGACGGCGTGCTCGACGACGGCGCCGCGATGGTCCGCCGCGAGGTCGGCGCGCGCCTGCTCGGCGTCGGCGACGCGGCGCACGAGATCGTGTTGCGGCTGCGCGACGCCGCCGAAGCGCCGGGGGTCGGCGTCGACCGCGAGGACAAGGACCAGGTCACCGCGGCCATCGCGCCGCTCTCGACCGAGGACGCGGTGGCCGAGCCGTGGCACGTGGTGCAGCCGATGGTCGCGGAGATGCTGCGGATGCAGGACGCCTGGATGGGCATCTTCCTTGGCCTGATCTTCTTCGTCATCGCGTTCGTCATCGTCGGCACGATGTCGATGGCGATGCTCGAGCGGACTTGGGAATTCGGCCTGCTCCGCGCGCTGGGCACCCCACCGGGCCGGATCTTCGGCCTGGTCCTGGCCGAGGCCGGCTGGTTGGGCGCGGTCGGCGGCCTCTTCGGCGCCCTCGGCGGCCACGCGCTCTCGCAGGTCCTGGCCTACGTCGGCCTCGACTTCGGTGAGGACGTGCAGATGATCGTCAGCTTCCACGAGCCGATCCGCCCCGTCCCCGACCTGCCGCTGGCCTTCGGTGTCGCCGGCATCTTCGCCGTGCTGACCGTGTTGGTCTCGATGGTCGCCGCCTACCGCGCCACGCGCGTCGAACCCGGCCTGGCGCTGCGCCAACGCTGACGGACCGCCCTGCCCTTGTCGTTTCGGAGGAGTCCTCGATGAACGTCGCACCCCAGCCCGCCCCGAGCGCAGCGACCGCAGCCGCAGCCGCAGCCGCAACCGCAGCCGCAACCGACATTGTCGCCACCATGCGCGGCGTCACCCGCCACTACGAGAGCGGCGGCGGCACGGTCAAAGCCCTCGACGGCGTCGACCTCGACGTCGAGCGCGGCGAGCTGCTGGCCATCGCCGGGCCCTCGGGCTCCGGAAAATCGACGTTGCTTGGTCTGCTCGGCGCCTTGGACCACGCCACCGCCGGCCGAATCACCGTCGACGGCAAGGTGTTGGGGGATCTCTCGGCGAAGGAGAGCGCCCTGCTCCGCCGGGACCGGATCGGCTTCATCTTCCAGGCCTACAACCTGGTGCCGGTGCTCACGGCGGTCGAGAACGTCGAGTACGTGATGATGCTGCAAGGCCGTGAGAAGGATGCGCGGCGCGCGCGGGCGCTCGAGATGTTGACCGCGGTCGGGCTGGGTGCGCATGGGGATCGGCGTCCCGGTGAGCTCTCCGGTGGGCAACAGCAGCGGGTTGCGGTTGCGCGGGCTCTTGCTGCGAATCCGGCGATTATCTTGGCGGATGAGCCGACGGCGAATCTCGACTCGCACACTGCGTCGGATTTGCTCGACATGATGGTTGGGTTGAATCGCGAATTCGGGACGACTTTTGTGTTTTCGACGCATGATCCGATGGTGATGGAGCGGGCCACGCGGGTTGTTCATATTCGGGATGGGCGGATCGAGAGTGAGGAGAGGCGCTCATGACGCCTTTGGGGGGTCGCGCCAGCGAGGATGTGCAATGGCGGGTCGAACGACCGATTTCCGCGTCTGAAGTGGCTGTCACGCCTCCAAACTCTCGCCCCGCTGCCGCGGGGAGAGATGCCGGAGCCGAAGGCGGAGGCAGAGAGGGGCAATACAATGAAGCGCGCCCTTGGGCGTTCAGCCCATTCCCTGCGGTGTGCCTAACGGCACTCGATGTTCTCGTCTTCCCCTCTCTGGGCCTCTGGCCCATCTCTCCCCGCGTTCGCGGGGAGAGAACCTCGAGACACTCGGAAGATATCGGCAGGAATGGACTGCATGCCGATCCGCAGCACGCCGGCCACACGCCTCCAAACTCTCGCCCCGCTGCCGCGGGGAGAGATGCCGGAGCCGAAGGCGGAGGCAGAGAGGGGCAAGGCAATGAAGCGCGCCCTTGGGCGCTCAGCCCATTCTCTGCGGTGTGCCTAAAGGCACTCGATGTTCTCGTCTTCCCCTCTCTGGGCCTCTGGCCCATCTCTCCCCGCGTTGGCGGGGAGAGAACCTCGAGACCCTTTCCACGTTGGCCGACTGCCAAATTCGCCCTCGCAGTCGCGCTGCTCCTGCTCGGGAAACCAGCATTTGCTTGGGAGTTCGAAAAAGGCCCCCTCTCGGGAAGGCTAGGAGGCCACCTCCTCTCCACGACGATGGCCGGCATCACGCCAGCCAGCGGCGCGCTGCCGCGCACCGACATCGGTCTCTCGGTGGCCCGCCTGCGGCCCGTCGCAGAATTGAGCTACGGAGAGCGCCTCCGCTTCGAATTCGCCTGGGACGTGCTGCCGATCATCGGCTCCGGAACGATCATCCAGCAGCTGGCGGTGGCGCCACCAAACCGGCTCCGCCTCCGCGACTTCGATCAAATCGCCTACGACGGCGACGGCTTCGACCTGCAGCACAACCTCGATCGACTGTCCCTACGCCTGACCGCGGCAGGCGCCGACATCACGATCGGCCGCCAAGCCATCGGCTTTGGTGGTTCGCGCTTGTTGCCGACTGCAGATCTCTTCGGCCCATTCGGGCCCGGCAGCATCGCGACCGAGTTCAAGCGCGGCTTGGACGCAGTACGCATCACCCGACCTTTCGGCGACAACCTCGAGCTCGAGGCCTTCGCGGTGCTGCATCGCGGGCCGCGCGACGGCGAGCCCGACGACATGGGCCTGCGCGACGGGCTCTACCTGCTGCGGGTACTCGTGCGGGTGCCCGAGCTGCTCGACGCGTCGGTGCTGGCCGGCGTCTCGTATCGGCTGCCGACGCTCGGGTGGGCGCTCAACGGCGATGTGCTCGGCGCGGGCTGGTACGTCGAGGGTTCGGCGCGCTGGGATGGCGACTCGACCGGGTCGCTGGGTGGGCCGGACGGCAAGCTGCAGTTGCGGGCGACTGGTGGCCTGGACCGGCAGTGGGAGAACAAGCTGCGGACCTTGGTCGAGGTCAGCTTCCAGAGCACGGGCAGCAACGGCGACGGCAGCGACAACGCCGGCGCCGATCCCTTCGGCATCGGCGGAGTGGCGGCGGGGCTCTACGGCGCGAGCACGCGGCTGCCGACGCAGGTCGGCGAGGCCTTCTTGCTCGGGCAGATCCATGCCGCCGCGATGGTCTCGCGCGAGTTCTGGGACCTGCACAACGCGTCGCTGGCGACGATCTGGAATGTCCGCGATGGCTCGGGGCTGATCATGCCCGGCGTCGGGCTCTCGCTGAGTGACGACGTCTCGCTCGGGGTCGGTGCGCTGATCAGCGTCGGCAAGCGGCCGGTGCGGGCGCTGCTCGGGCAGCCGGTGCCGCGGTCGGAGCTGGGTTCGGGGCCGATGGTGGGGTATTTGGATTTGCGGTGGGGGTGGTAGGGGGCAAGGTCTATGGTCCGGCAAGCCTTGGAGGTAGCGCTACCTTGACCGGGCTCGGCGACAGGCAAGTTCCGATGCCGTTGGCGCACCGATTGTCTCCCCAGCAATGCGGAGCGCCGGTCGCGTCGAGCCCACATCCCACAGCAGGCGACGTCCAAAGCTGCTTGAGACCCGACAGTTTCCCTATGGAGGCTGCGTCCGATGGAAGATTTCCCGGGCCATTTCCACTCAGTTGCATCCAGGTTCCATCGTTTCGCATGGCCACGGCGGTCAACTTGTCGATACTCGCAGATGATGCAGCCTGAGTAGGCACATGGCCGAGCGCGACGATAGGCAATCCTGTCGCCACGAATGTCACGTTCCAAGAATTGCCACTTTCGTGTTTCGCGAGATAGACTGATCCGGTTTGGCTCAGAGCATAGATTCCGGTTCCCTGATTGCCTGGCAGGTAGATCTCCGATGCCACCTGCGCGACTTGCGTGACACCAGAACCCAAGATTCCAATTGACCTAAAGCAATCCTTGCATGTGCCGGCGTTACAGTTCGTGCAGTAGGTTGTACCGCCATCCCCCCAGCACTTCAGCGAGCCTGAACTCGTTCGGATGCACTCGCCATCGACGGCGGCCACCCCACTCATGATGGAGGTCCAAGTTGCCCCCGTCTGAAGAACGCACGCAGCCCATAGCTGCCCGCCGGAATCGAGGACCAGTCTTCCTCTCGGCATCATTCCGCCGATTTGCAAAACGGTGCTGAGTTTGGTTTCGGCGACCAGGCCCGATGCTCTGATGGACTTCAGCTTTCCGCCGCCACGCGCAAGTGCGAAACAACTTGAGCCGGTCCCGCTCCACGCTGAGAGATTGCCATGCCAACCGTCAACCCCCTCAAACTCCTTGAGTTCTGTTGGCTGCCGCAGGTATGGTTCGTTCGCGCCGGAATACGGTGATTTCATTCCCCAACAGTAGACCTTCCCCGTGGAGGCCTTCACACACGTTGGCTGGCCGTCCACGAACTTCGCTCCGACAATTCCCCCACTGAGCTTCGTAACGACGTGTTTTTCCTGTGCGCTGCCGTCTCCGAGTTGCCCGTACCTGTTGTTGCCAAAGCAAAGCACATCGCCTGTGCCTCGAAGTGCGCAGATCGCGCCATCCGTCGCAGCAAGCCGCACGGCGTCAGTGATGCCCTCCACTTTTGCAAGAGTGTCGGTGGCCAAAGAAGCCGAACTTCCGCGCTCGCCGAACGCGTTGTCCCCCCAACACTTGACTTCCCCTGCCAGCGTCACGTGGCAGTACCCGGCAAAATCTACTGCGCCCGTCGCTTGCGGGCCCCATTTCTGCTTGATGCCAGATGCTTCGAGAGCGTAGAGGTTTCCATCTGACGTGTAGAGCTGGCCTGACCCAAACCTGAGGGGCTTGGCGGGCACGGAATCGACGACAGCAACAGCGACTGGGTTCTCTGATATCTGCCATGCGCGCAACAGCTTGCCGGACGAGGTGATGGCAAAAACTCCAGACCCTGTGGCCAAATCAACAGCGTCAGGAATCACGTCGATTAGCTTCTTGTAGTTGTTCGTATCACAGAGTGCCACGGGCTGGCCCTTGGTCAGCGCCGCAGCCACGCCAGATGCGAATCCTACGACGCCCGCCAGCGAGGTCTGGAACTTGATGGTTCCGTTGCTCTGTATCGTTCCTGAGTACAATTTTTCTTGGTCATCCAGAACATAAACCTTGTGTTCAAGCCCGCAGGGCACCTTTATCCGCAGCGGCTTCCCACCGGTCGGAACCACACCTATAGGAATCGGAGTTGGAAGAATTTTCGCACCGTTGGACCAGTTCGCTCCAACTGCATTCTTGCCCCACGTGAGAATCTGACCATCGGCCCGAAGCGCCCAGAATTGGCTATCATAGGCCGTGACATCCACAATGGGAACCTGGCAGCCAACTGTTGTACACTTGCCTCCCCAGCCAGAATCCCCGCAGGACGAGCCGATTGGCGTCGCAACATGCAGGCATTGCCCTGCCTTGAGTTCACAACTGTCCGCGGTGCACAGATTGTCATCAGCACAGTCTTTCGGTGGCCCGGCCAGGCAGTCTCCACTACCATCGCAACCGTCCGACACGGTACATGGGTTCCCGTCATCACACGTCGCACCGCTCGCGGAAGCGTTGTGGACACACGCCTTGCCAAGCTGACAAGCATCCACCGTGCACGGGTTGCCATCGTCGCACCCGTCCGATCCGCCAGCCACACACGTTCCGTTGCCGCAAGCATCACCCTTGGTGCAATCACTTCCATCACTGCAAGGCCCGTCCTTAGGTTTCGAATTGCAGACGCCCAAGCTACACGAATCGTCGGTACATTCGTTTCCATCACTGCACGACTTTGCGCTATACGACTTTCCAGCCAAGCAACTGAATGCATTCCCACTTGCACACAACGCGACCGTGCACACCGCAGGATGACACTGCCGATCCGTCCCACACCACCCCGCCTTGCAGTCAACGTCGTCGTTGCACTCCACGCAGAACCCCAACCCCTTGCCACAAACAGCAGGGCAGTCCTTGTCGCTACTGCAGACCGGGGCCGGCACACACTGAGTCGCCAGGCAACTCTGGCCCTTCTCGCAGTCCGCACTCGATACGCAGGCAACGCATACACTCTGGCTCTTGTCACAGACCTGGCCGAGACTCTTGCAGTCGATGCTGCTGGCGCACGACTTGCCGACAACGCACGCATTGGTGCGGCAGACCTTGTCTTGGCCGCAGTCGGCGTTGACGTTGCACGCAACACAAGCATTCAGCTTGCTGCTGCAGACGCCCCCGCCCTTGCAGTCCGCGTTCGAGCTACACGGCGGCAGCGTGCAATCACCTTTGACGACGTGACTGCACGCACCGTCGCTGGGGTCACAGGAGTCTTGCGTGCATGCGAGCCCATCCTCACAGTCCACCGTCGCCTTGCACGGCTATCGCAAGAAGTGAGTCGCAGTTGACTGCGCCATCATCGACCATACAACCGAGCGTCTCGCGGGCATCTCGGCGGACGGGCGACGAGCCAATCCGGTAGTTCAAGAGCTAGCTACAGGCGCGCCTGCATAGCTCACCGACCCGCGACGCAAGCGTCACGACCAACTCGAGCGCAGCGATGTCGTCGCCTACTTGGTCTTCGGCGACTTGAAGCGCTTGGGATCCAACGCGCGCCGCAGTCGCGGTCGAGCGATGACCTCCCCAGCCAGTACCTTGAGCAGGTTGTCGGCGTTCCAGCCGCAGACGTCGCGGACCCTCGTCATGCTCATGCCGTATCCGGTGGCGTTCTTGATCATGCCTTGCGCAAGGCGGCGCAGGCGCGCGAGGTTCGCGGCGCCGTTGCGGTCGATGACGCGGTGGCCGTCCTCGCCGAAAGTCACGTCCAACGTCCAGTGCAAGGATGACTCGATAGCCCAATGGTTCCGTATGGTCCGCGCGATGTCGCGAGCGTCGACGTCAGCATTGCTCAGGATGTAGTACGACAGCTCCTTGGAGACCTTCTTGGTCGTCAGGTTCTCGACTTCACGAGCAATCAGAGCGATCCCCGTCAGTCCTTCCCACGCTTGCGTGTTGGTGATGCCGCTCAAGTCACGGCATACGATGCAGGTTCGCTGTTCGATGCGGCCGTGGCCCTTGTCGACTTCGCGGTACCGATCCAGCGCGACCTTGGCTTCACCGGGCTTGCGGCGCCGCATCACTTCTTCGAACGTCCCTTCGATTTCGCTCTGCAATGTCGGCTGGTTGCCTTTGACCTGCAGCACGTAGTCGGCATCGGCGGCGATGATCTCCGCAGCGATGGCCGTCTGGCAGCCCATCGCGTCGATGGTGACAGTCATGCCCTTGAGATTCAGCACCCGAATCAAGTCTGGAATCGCCGTAATCTCATTGGACTTGTCGTCGACCTTGATGGTCCCCAGCGTTAGGCCCGCGTCGATTAGGTAGGCGCCGACCATGTGCACCGGCCGACGCCCCAACGTCCTGGCGAGACTTCCGCGCAGCGCCTTGCCGTCGATCGCGACGTGACCGCCCTCGGTCGTGAGCGCGCCAGGTTCGCGGAGCGACTCTACCCACGCCCGGATCACGGCCTCGAACTCGTCCGGATCAACGAGCGCGAACGCGCGCAACACCATGTCGTGCGCGGGAATGCCTCCCGGCAAGACGACAAACCTCCGGAACCACGCCTCATTGTTCCGCAAGTAGTCGACGACGGCCTCGGCGTTGTTCGCTCCGGCAAGGATCGCGACGAACGAGCAGAACAGGACCTCGGCGAGGATGTGCACTCGACCCTTGCGATCTCTGGGGTCGTTTAGGAGCGAGAAAATCTCGAAAAGTCGTACATATCCGTCCATCGTAGAACTCCGCTGTCAGGCTGGATCAGCTTCCAGCGGGTTGCAGCGGATCGCGTCTGGATCCTTCCGTCAATGATCACCAGAGCTCTTGGTTCTTGCGATCGCCGTGCGTCGCCTTGCCGGTACACTTGCCGTCGATGCATACGTCCCCTAGGGTACAGGCGTTGCCGTCTTCGCACACGGTAGACACCGGCGTGTGCGAGCATCCCTCCTTGCCGCAGAGATCGGCCGTGCAGTCGTCGCCGTCGTCGCAGTCCTTCGCTACACCCGCCTTGCAGTCTTGTCCCTGGCACTTGTCACCGATCGAGCACGGATCACCGTCGTCGCACGGTCCCGTGCCACCGAGGTGATGGCATTTCCCGCCGTCGCATACGTCTTCAGTGCAAAGGTTCGCGTCATCGCAGTTCTTGTCGTTGTGCACACAACCGAGGTCGGCGTCGCAAGCGTCCGTCGTGCAGGCGTCGCCGTCATCACACGGTTTGTCGGCTCCCTTGCAGGCTCCGTCCTTGCAGGTTGTGCTGACGGTGCAGGCATCGCCATCGGAACAAGGACTCCCGTTGGCGACCGGCGTCAACTTGCAGGTCCCCTCCTTCTTCGCGCACAGATTCTTCAGGCAGGTCGTTTCGTCCACCGTCGGGCAAACGACCACGGTGGCAGGGTTGAGTTTGCATTGCGGCGCGGAGCTCTGCTTGTCGCAGAACATCGTCCCGTTGCAGAGATCCCCGTCGTCTTGCTTGGCGCAGTCCGCGTCGGTCTGGCACGCGCAAGTGACCGTTCCACCGACGCATGCTCCGCTGCCATCGCAACCGTCGCCTGATGTGCAGGAGTTGCCGTCGTTGCAGGCGGTACCAGTGGCCTCCGAGGCCATCGCGCATTCGCCCGAGGTCGGCTCACACAGGCTCTTGCTGCACTCGGTGTCGGCCACCGTTGGGCACACCACGATGGTTGCCGGGTTGAGCTTGCAGGCACCGGTGGAAGCGTCGCAGTACAAGAGACCGTTGCAGAGGTTCCCGTCGTCCTTGCTCTTGCAGTCGTCATCGGTCTGACAGTCGCATGTGTTGCCGAGAGCCGAGGCGACACACGCTCCTTCCTTGCAGGTCTCGTTCTTGGTGCACTCCAGCCCGTCGTCGCAGCCGAGTCCGTCGGTGACCGGCACCGCCTTGCACGCTCCTGTCGAGGGTTCGCATACATTCTGTACGCAGCCGCCCTTGCCAGCGTCGGGACATACCACGACAGTCTTGGGGTTGATCTTGCAGGACTGCGAGGAGAGGTCGCAGAAGAGCGTACCGTTGCACGCATCGCCGTCTTCTTGCACGGCGCAGTCCTTGTCGCTCGTGCAGGGACAACTTGCCTGACCGCTCACGCACGCACCGCCCTTGCAGGCATCACCGATCGTACATGGGTTGCCGTCGTCGCAGGCCGCGAACACGGGCTTCGGCTGGGCGACACACTTCCCGATCTTTGCATCGCATACGTTGTCGGTGCACGCCCCGGGAACCGAGGCCGAGCACTGAACAACGGTGGAGGGGTTGGTCTTGCAACTCCACGGAAGCGAGCTCTTGTCGCAATAGAGCGTGCCATTGCAGAGGTTGTCGTCGTCCTTCGCTTCGCAATCCGCCTGCGTCTGGCACGTACAGGTCTCTACCGTCACCTTGCAGCTCCCCGCGCCGTCGCACTCGCTTTGGGTACATGGGTTGCCGTCGTCGCAGAGCACGTTGGGAGGCATCGGCTTGTCGACGCAAGCACCGGTGTCCGCGTTGCACGTGGGTTGGGCACATCCACCGTTGATCGGCCCTCCGCAGTCCTTGGCAGTTCCCGGGATGGCCTTGCATCGGTAGGGTAGGGACGTCACGTCGCAGAGTCTCTGCTCGTCGCACAGCTTGCCGGGCGGGAGGATGCAGTCTGCGGGGCCTCGGCATTCGCAGGCGTCCACGCCGCCCTGACACTTGCCTTGTAGACAGGTCGTCGCGGCGGTGCATGGGTCGGCATCGTCGCAGAGCGTGCCGTCGACCTTGCCGTCGCAGGGCCCGGCGGGTGAGGCTGCGGTGTCCGACGAGTCTTGATGCAGCGGAGTGTCGCTTGAACTGCTCACTTCTTGGCCCACGTTTGCGACATCCGCGGCCCCGGTGGTGTCCTCTCCGGACTCGGCGCCTTGCCGATCATTGCCGCAGGCTGCCAGCGCTAGAATCGATGCTGCGAGGAGCAGTCGCGTAGCCAGTGTTGTTTTCCCTTGCATGAATCCTCCTCAACGATAGTACGGCGCTTGCCCTTTCAGATTCTTCCAGCCGTCCTGCGAAGTTCGCCAAGAACGGACGAATTCCCCTGTCCGACAATGATCACGGTGGCGTGCTCTCCGTCTTCCGTGCACACTACACACCTTCGTGTGCTCGTCTTGACCAAGTCCTGCGTCTGTCCGTGGGCACCTTCGATACTCCAAATCGCGCGTGACCACCCGCCAGCTATTTGATCTGCGCAATCAGTCCAGGTGATGCCCGATACGCGGTGCCACGAGCTAGTCCTGAACTGTTCGCGCCCCAACACATTACGACCCCTTGGTCCGAGATTCCGCATCCAACATCGGAATTCGATGCATTGACCGAGACCAAAGAGGCAATGGCAGCGTTCGGGTCGTCGAGCCCAGGTGGGACGCCGGGGAATTTGTCAGACGAAGCAGACGGTCCCAATCCTGCCCCGAGTGTCCATACCCCGGTCGTCAAGCGAATCAACGGGACATGGCCCCATGCCAGCGAAATGTAGCCCGCGGAAAGACCGACCGCCGTGACTTTGTCGTTGAACCAGGCGAACACTTTGCCATCGCCTCTTCCGGCAAGGATCCCTGCCGCTCCTCCTGATGTCCAAGGCCAATGCGCTTCGACTATTTCGGTGATGCCCTGGTCAAGGATCGGAATGTCCTTCCAGCAGTACTCCGGGCAACTACATCCGTATTGGTCTGAGCCACACGCATTGCACGATTTGTCGCCAAAACCGCTCGCAACCGCGCCGCTTGTCCGAAGGATCGCAGTAGGACTGAAGTCCGCAACTCCATCTGCAATCTTACATGTTTTTGAGCCCTTCGAATCAACCAACCACCACAAGGCGCCACTCGGATCCAATGCTCTTGAGCCCGCAAGCCTCTTCACCGCTCCGAATGACGTCGAGGCGCTGCTGTCTGGTGGCACAGCCATGCAGACAAGGGAGCCGCCACCGCCCTGCCAGGCAACAAGCTTGTTGTCACGTACAGCGTAGCAAAAAGTTCCGCCATCGCCAGCAGGTCGAACCCCGAGCGCGGTTATGTCGTTCATGGATGCAGTTGGTACAGGGCTTTGGACCTTTGAGGCTCCCAAGTCCGTTTGCGACGCTGGGTGGCCCCACGTAATGGCGTCCCCGTTCTGATCAAGCACCCACCAAAGACCTGGCGTGGTTGCACGGTACAGTCCGCTAGCTGACTTTCCTGACCCCTGATTGACCGCTACAACGGGCATCTGAGCCATGGCCTTTGAGTCACCGAGTTGGCCGTAGCGATTGCTGCCCCAACAGCGGATGACGCCTTGGTCATCGAGGCAACAGGCACTGCCCAAGGTGGTACCCATCGCGATGCACTTCCCAGTGGATGCGACCTTGACGTAGGCCTTGCTCGAACCGCCAAGGGCCCCCAGAAGTCCATCACCATTGGAGCCTACACACCATGCATCGCCTGCGGACGTCCGCAAGCAGCCACTAGATCCCGGGCGCCAGTCGACTGTTTCCGGCGGCAGCTGTGGGCCATCGACGGGCTTCATGCTCGTCGGGTCGAGGGTCGATCCGTTGGAGAAGACGATGGGCGGGCCGTAGGTATTGCCATTTCGCGCGAATCGCTTCGCTCCCGCGCCTGTATTGAGTGTAGTGAGCTTCGATGCCCCTTCGTAGACGTGAGCTCGAACAACTTTGCCGCCCGTCGTGATCCCAAGAACGTGGGTGGAACCGCTCCCGTCCGCCGGCGCTCGCGCGACGTCGACAAGATCGGAGAGGGCCGACAGGTTCATCAGGAGGTGGACGTGCCACTGACTGGAGCCATTGCTCGGCTTGCAGACAGGGTTCACCTTAGGCTGCCCGCCAGCTTCGAAGACGAACTCATTGCTGCTGCTGAAACCTACGATGCCAGATACAACGTTGAACTTCGTGATCGGCTGACCAAGATCGCAGTGGAGCTCTTTGTTGGTGGTTATTGCGCAGACAGAATTGCAGACCACTCGAACGGCAATTGTGCCTGGGATCTTGGCGATGACTTCCGGACCGCCGAACATCGAAGGCGTCTTTAAGCTCAATGTGCGAAGTCCATGACTGTTCTTGCCCCAAGTCACGATTGCGCCCGCGGCAGTGGCAGCCACATACTGGCCATCCGAGGCGTCCAGGGATACGTACGACACCTTGCAGCTACCGGCCACGCAGCTGCCCGAGCCTCCGGCACCGCACTCCGTCAAGTCCTTCAGGTTTGTGTAGCTGCACGCCCCGGAACCCGGGTCGCAACTGTCGACGGTGCAGTCGTTGCCATCGTTGCAATCCTGGGGTTTTCCGGCGACACATCCCAGCGGTGAACACGCGTCTCCGACGGTACATGCCAATCCATCGTCACATGGCCCCACAAGGGCGCTGTGGGCGCATCCCGTTGCTGGCGTACAAGAATCGTTCGTACAAACATTCCCATCATCACAACCCTCGGCGAAATACCCCACTGACCCCGATGTGCACACCAGATGCGCCCCACTGACACATGCGTTCGCCACACAAAGTGGCGGATGGCACTGTCGGTCCGCCCCACAAACACCGCCATCCAAACAATCAGCATTCGCGTTGCAGGCCACGCAATACCCGAGGCCCTTCCCGCAGACCGCAGGACAGTCCTTGTCGGAGCTGCACAGCTGTTTCGCGACGCAAGCGTTGTCCAAGCAGGCCTGACCTGCTTGGCACTCTGCAGCCGAGTTGCAGTCCACGCACACCCCCTTGGCCGTAGAGCAGACGCCGCCCAACGCCTTGCACTCCACGGTCGACGCGCATGTCTGACCCGGAGTGCAGGAGCCCTGAGCGCAGACTTGCTGCGCACCGCAATCGTCGTGCGCGAGGCAGCCGACGCAGACATGTTTGGAGGTGTCGCAGATCAGGCCTTTGGCGCAGTCGGCGGTCGCGACGCATGGCTGCTTGACGCAGCCATCCGTCACAACGTGCATGCACTCGCCGGAACCAGCCGCGCAGCTGTCTTTGGTACAAACATCCCCGTCTTTGCACAGCTTGGGTGGTCCTGACTTACAGGACCCGTTGATGCAGACGTCGCCGGATGTACACTTGTCTCCGTCGTCACAGTCGAGTGAGTCCAGCGGGGTGCTCACGCATGCGCCGGAGATTGCGCAGTAGTCGAAGGTGCAGGTGTTGCCGTCGTCGCACGCCGCAGCGATGCACATCGGTGCGGAGTCTGTCGGCGGGGAGCCCGCGTCTGCAGTGGCGTCTGTTGCTAGGGCGTCGGGCGGGCTTGATGCGTCGCCATCGCCTTGGTCGATGCTCGAGCCATCGGCGGTTGCTGTCGCGTCGGACGCAGCGTCCGCCGGCGTGTTGGCATCGGGTGCGTCGATGATTTGGGAGTCCTTGAGCTCGGCGACCTTGGAGTCTTCGGGTGGTTGGGTTGTGTCTGCGATGACGTCCGGTGCGTCTTGGACGTTGGCGTCTGCTGCCGTGTCGTGCTGGGCGTCGACGAGTTCGGATGAATCTGGAGCTGCCGCATCGGTTGCCGCATCGGAGGAGATTTCGCCATGGGCGTCGATTGCTTTTTCTGACGTGGCGTCGCTCGAACCTTGCGCTTGCTGGCCTGCAGAGGGGAGTTCGATGCTGCGGCATGACAAGAGCGCGAAGGTCCCAGTGAGCGCGATGAGGCTGATTTCAATTCGGGATCTATGATGCCGTCGAGCACTACTTCGCGAACCAGAGTGTATCACGGAGGTAAGCGACGGTTGACGGTCGGCTGAGCGTTTGCGCGTGCGGAATGTCTCTGCCATGTTCCGATCTCCGTGGTTGGGCATCTCTACGGGCATGGACTGGTCCGTAGTTGGTTTGCCTATTGGAGACAAGTGATGCCGCGACGCTTCTCTATAGCCTCAGTTCGAACGCACGATAACGATTACTTTTCAATATGAAACTGTTGCCGCCACCTTGGCCGCATGCTTTTGTGTCAGGTTGATTCACGCATCCAGACTTGTTCCGATAGGACTTGCATCCATCCTTCGGTTGCCCCGGAATGAAACATTTGAGTGACCGACGGGTGTCGAAGCTCGCCTTCCCCATATCACTGGAATATCTGTACTCGGCGCCGGCACAGTCCTCACCTTCGTACCATGACGTCCCATGAATATTCGCGAGACTACTGGTTGCGCCCGAACCCGTACAGTCGCTTCCAGTCCACACATTGACGCTACCGAAGTTGACCTGATGCTCGGGATCACTGTTGAACAGCTCGTAATGATACTTTGTTTGCCAGTTCGGGCCGACCCCGGACTCTGTCTGGGTAGAACCAACAAACCATCCCTTGCACTCATCGCTATTGAAGTAGCATACCTTCAGCGCCGCTCTCTCTCCGTTGACGTGCAAGTTGCCATTGACGAAGACCGTGGAGTCGCTGAGAAGCTGTAGCTTCAAACTCCAAACAAAGGCGCCATCAAAGTCCTTGTTTTCCGCACCTTCGTCCCAGACACGCAACTTCCATGGTCCTTTGGGGCTTTGCCCGACCATCGTGTCTAGCGAGCCACTTGCTGGCGTGTCCGGCGCAGGATACTCCCCCGTCCACGACGTTCCGGTGCCTGATTTGTCCTTCAGCAGGATCGTCTTGCCATCCGGCGGCGTCAGCTCGACGGATACGTTCCCGATGTTCGAGTTGGTAAGACTTACCTTGACCGCTACGGACTTGACCACCCCATCATTCGGCCCGCCAAGCTGGCTCGTTGTCCCGTTGAGGCTGCCGTCGATGATCTGAACTTCCTTCGACGCCGCCACTTCGTAGTCAAACACGTTCGTCAACAAACCATTCGAAACCGCAGCCAACCCGTCTGCCGGCAACTTCGCCTCAATCACACCACACACCACCTTCCCATCGGCCCCGACGGCCACCACCGCTTCCCCGGCCTTACAGCTCGTTGGCGACAGCCCTCCACTTCCGCCCGTTGCAAGCGCCGTACACTGCAACGAGCCATCACTCGCCACCCCGGTCATCACCTCCCCAGCCTTACAACTCCCAGACTGAATCCCAACGCCCGTCAGCTTGCTGCCGTCTCCGATGAACGCGGACGCAGTCACGGTCTTGGCCGCCAGATCGCCAGAGAATGTCGCGTTCTTCCCCTTGAGCGAGCTGCCGCCAAGGTCGAGGTCGCCATCGAACTTCATCTCCGCGACCCCCACGCAGCCCGTACAATCGACATCCTTTGCAGCACCGCCTTTCGTCGCAGCGCCCGCATAGTTGAAAGCCAACTTGGCCGCGGTGATCGAGCCATTGGCGAAGTGATCGTTCGAGACGCACCCCTGGCAAGCGAGCCCACGAGCGTATCTGGCGTAAATGACCTGGCCAATCGCGACCCGAGGCAGCTCCGGATCACTCCCGACCTGCACGCCGATCCACAAGGCCTGCGAGCCCTCGGTGTCACTCCAGAGCGCCTTGGTCGAGCCGAGCTGCCACTGGAACACGCCTGCTTGTACCTTCACCGCACTTGCGACTTCGCTCCAAATCGCCGTGCCGCCTTGTTCCTTTTCGTAGACTGAAAACGTCAAGTCGTAGGTCCCGTCGACCGCCGCGCCACTCGGCGCGGTCAGAACGCCTTGAACTGCCGCTGAGTTGGCGTTCAGCGCGAGTAGGATCGCCGGAGCCAACAGGAACAAAAGCGCAGCACCGCACTGCACGACACATTGCCTCAACTCGTTGCCCACCATCGCAACCTCCCGCCCCGCATTCACGGGCTCCAAGACGATCCGAGCCATCCGCGCAACACCTCGAGCACACCGAACGACACGTTGGGCGCAGAGGGTGCCGTAGCTCCGAAGCCCGACGACGCCAGCCAGACCTTCGCTGTCGCCGCTCCCATACCGTTCGAGAATCCCGGCCAAATCATCGACACGCTCGCCGCAACGGGCAGTGCGCAACCTTCGTCCGTTAGACCATCGCAGTCGTCGTCCAGACCATTGCAGAGTTCCGTCGTACTGGTAACGCACGCATCTGGCTGCGCGTCGTCCATCACTTCGACAGCGTCGGAAGCTCCAGATCCATCGTTGCCATCGGCACCTGAGGAGACGTCCGACGCATCCAGGAGAGAACCTCCGTCCTCGACGTCGGCCACGAGACCGACATCACCGCCGACGCCGTCGCTGACGTCACCGGCAATGTCGGAACTGTCAGCGCCATTGCCATCGAAATCCAGGGCACCATCGTACGCGTCGGTGGCATCTCCGTTCGCGTCGCTGTCGTACTCACCGTCACCCGCGTCTACGTTTTCGCCATCGCTCCCGACGTCGCCCGCGCCATCGAATACACTCACGTCCAAGACGATATCAGACGAGGAATCCACCCCTGGTTCCGAGGCGTCTGAAGCTGCACCGACGTCAACAGCAGACGTCTCGTCGTCAGACGCCGCATCCATCGCGGTATCATCGATGGTTCCGTCATCCGCCTCGTGAGCATCAAGTTCCGACGCAGCGTCAACGCGGCGAGCCGGCAAATCGATGGTCCGGCATGCCACTGCAGTGAGAAGCAATAGCATCGCCAAACTCAAGCCACGCATGGTTTGCCTCCACCACTACCTGCAGCCCAAATGCACGCTGACACTATCAGGGCTCGAGCGAAACGGCTACTGGCTCCTGTGACGCAGGGTGCAGCCCGGTACCGTGGGAGCTACGCCGCCGCACGGAGCACCTGCCGTGATCGCATCCGCCACCTGTCGTTGAACAGGTCCGCTCGCAGGCCGCTCATCTCTGCGGCGCCGGCTTCGTTCCACCGCATGCCTTGCTGTCGCAACCGCCCACCGGTCAGGTGATGGTTCGCGCTTTCGATGGCGCCAGAGCCCACGCGCAGGCCCATCTCGCGGTAACGCGGATAGTCCATCCGGTCGCGGTTGTTGCTGAGGTAGGTCGTCAGCTCGTCGATAACTTTCGCGCCCGCCTCCTTCGCGGGGGCGGCCTGCGCGAGTGTCTCGAGCACCAACGACAAATCGCCCTGTTCGATGCGCGCCGCCTGCAGCTTGCTCCAGCGGCGGGCGGCTTCGTCGTCGTTGGGATGTAGCGCCTTGCCGCCTTCGTGGAGACGGTGCTTGACGTGGTACAGGTCCAGGATTTGCAGCACCTTGAACGGCAACTCGTCGACCATATTTCGGATCCACACCGCTCCATCGCTGATGCTGACGACGAGCTTGGCTTGGTCGGCGCGCTGGCGGAGCAGCTCGGGGCCCAGCTGCAAGGCAAGATCTTGCGGCGTGCCGAGCACCGAGACGTACGTCTTGCGCAGTAGGCAGCCGCGACGGTTGGCCAGCTTGGCGACATCGTCCTCGGAGTACAGGATTGCGTTCTTGATTTCGCGCCCTTCGAGCTTGTAGCGACGACCAGCTCCTCCGCGTGTCTGCTTGCTGGGCTGACTGTCAGGTTGGACCTGTTCGTCGTGCTCGGGCCGCGCGTCTTGTGGCTGCTGGTATTGCCGCGTCATCGCGTAGACGCCGTCGCACTCGAGGTAGGTCACCTTGGGTTTGCGAAGTCGCGCGTCGTGCGGTCGTCGGGGATGCCGCGCATGGCCCGCGGCGTCACGGAGCTGGAATCGCCGAGCCTGTCGCTCCACGATCTGGTCGCGCATCGCTGCTCTGCGACCGACGATTCGTTGGGCGCCGTGGCAACTCACTTCGGCACCGAACAAGTCGCTGCAGAGCTTGGTTGCCATCTCGTAAGAGACCACGGTGCAGAGCATCGCGACGGCTTCACTGAGCCTGGCGGTGGTGCGTTCCGATCCGAGCATCAGTATGTCCTGACTGGGAAATCGACTGGCTCTGCAGCCCTGGCAGCGGACGTAGCGGCGGCGCAGCACCACTGCCCCGAACAGGCTCTGCCACTGCGCCGAACGGAGACCCTTCGATAGCATCGTCTCGCAGCAGTCGACGCACGCCACCGGCTCGACCTTGCGCTCGAGGTCATCGAGTCGTCGCTGCAGCCGCGCCTGAAGCACCGGTCGAATCACCTCGCGGGAGGCCTGCACCGCGTTGTCTTCTTCGGTCAGCGCGTCGCCGCCCTCGACGCTCGCACAGAGGTAGGCCCCCAACGACTCGACCCCGTCGAGTAGTGCTTGGGCGCTGGCGCGGTTCAAGCCGAGCTGCTGCTGCAGAGACGACAGGACACTGTCCATTCTGGGCCCGCGGCGCTGATCACTCTGGTGACGCAATGCCACGGCGAGGCTCGACAGGATGGGGTGTGACTTCCGGCTCTGCGCTGGGCTACGATCTGTCATGGAGAGGTACCTCGTTCTCCGCGCCGGGGTTCGGCACGGAGGTCTGGTTTGTTTTCCTACCGTTGAGGTACCTCTCCACTCTCTTTTTCGCTACTGATCGGTCCGATTCTTCTCCCACGGAACGGATCTGCACCCAAAGTCACGGATTCAGGGATTCACGGGATCGTGTGCGGGGTCAAGCGTCGGTCATTCGATCTGTGAGCGCTTCCTCTACACTCAATCTCGCTGCAGGCCCAATGGTCAGCGTGGCGGAAGCTACGGCAACAACGGATGCGTCTTCACGCCGAGCGGGATGCGGATGAGCCCCCGCTTGTCCTCACCGGTGAAGGGCGGGATCGCCAGCAGCGCACCGTAGAGCGTCGTCTCCCCGAACGCGCCGACGCCGAAGGCGACGTTGGCGATGACGGTATCCTTCTTGAAAGCGGCGAACTCGACCAGCTTGCTCTCACCCTTGCGCAGCACCATCACGCGCGACTCCGCCAACGCGAAGCCGTCGGCGGTGTCGACGACGACGTAGAGGTTGCCCTCGGCGTCGAAGACCATGCCGTCGCCGAAGACGCCGAGGCCGCTCTCGATGACGGTGTGAGCGCCGAATTTGCCGTCCTTCGCCGAGAGTTTGAAGAGCGCGGCGAGCGGGTCGGTGGCGGGCGGCTTCTCGGCCGCGGTCGGGCAGAGCAACGTGACGTTCTCGGTCACGACGTAGAGCTCGTCGCCCCAGAAGGCGAAGCCGTTGGGCCCACCTTCGGTCTTCAGCGAGAAGGTGTGGACGTCGGTCACGGCCTCGGTCTTCGGGTCGTAGGCGATCAGCTCGCCGCGGCACGGATCGCTGACGATGACCCAATCGCCCGGCGCGACGGCGACGTCGTTGGGCCCCTTCAGCGGCTCATTGCCGTTGGTGGTGAGGTGGGTCTTGACCACGCCAGAGGCCGAGATGGCGTGCAGCGCCTGGCCCTTGGTGTCGGCGGTCCAGAGCGTGCCCTGGCGGTCGAAGGCCATGCCGTGCGAGCGCGGCAGCGGATCGCCGGTGAGCGCCATCTTCGACCAGGTGACCTTGCCGTCGTCGCCGAGCTTGCCGACCACCACGCCGGCGTCGATGCCCATCGCGACGCTGCCGTCGGCGAGGAAGGCGAGGTCCTCGGTGGTGCTCTTGTCGCCCTGCCCGTCGAGCCACTCGTGCAAGCCGCCGAAGATCTCCGGCACGATCGGCGTGCTGACCGCGGCGACGACCGAGATCTCGCTGTCGTCGTCGCCCGCGATGCGCACCGCGTTGCGGATCGGCGCGTGGCCGAGCGTCCACGGCACCGAGCTGCCGGCGGCCGGGACCGGCACCGTCGTCGTGCCCAGGCTGCCGCCGCCCGCGACCACCTCGAGCGTCACGTCCTCGGCGCCGCCGCCCTCGTAGGCGCACGCCGGACCCGTGCGGCTGAGCTTCAGCGTGACGACCGCGCCCGCCTCCGCGGTCGCGGCGTCGGTCGAGAGGCCGTAGGTCGCCGCTGCGCCGCACTGCGCCTCTTCGCTGCTGCAGCCGATGGCGGAAAGCCCGAGCGATCCGAGCAGTAGGGCCGATGCGACCGAGATCGCGGGAAAGGATGAACGCATCGTCGGGCTCCGAAGTCGCGACCGGGGCGACGGGTTGGTGCGCCCGAGGCTGCCAAGGCGGGGCAAAACGGGCAACGCCCCACGCGCGAGAGGCGCACGCCCGTGCATTGAGGCCTGGCAACGAACCACACAGCTTGCGCCGACGCCGGGCATCCCGCACGCTGCCGCGATGATGGACCGGCCCAAGCAGCCCCGCGCGACGTCCCCCGACACGGCGAGC
>JACKFC010000012.1 GCA_020632665.1 Deltaproteobacteria bacterium | reverse complement strand
CAGCAAGCACATGAACTTGCTCAGGGTCGGGCTATCCGGCACCGAGACGAGCAGGTGATAGTGGTTCGACATGAAGACGAAGGCGTGCAGCTTGACCTCGTGCGCACGCATCGCGTGGCCGACGACGCCAAGGATGAGGTCGTGGATCTCGCGGGTCGGCGTGGCGAGCAGTTGGCCATTGGCGACGCGGGTGGTGATCTCGTAGAGGCCGCCGGGAAGGGAACGACGCAAGGGACGCATGTTGATCCTCCTGGTGCGAGCGGACCGGGATGGACCGCTCGGTACCAGGGAGTGATCGGGAGTTGACGCAAGAAGCGTCGCTGGTCGCTGGGCGGGCCGGCAGACATGCCACACACCCGCAGCTACATCGCTACTCCGCGTACCAACTCTCGACGCGCAGGCCAGGGACACGACCGAACTCCCGCACGTTTCGGGTGACCAGCACGCCGCCGACCGCCCGCGCGGTCGCTGCGATGAGCGTATCCATCGGCCCGATCGGCGTGCCGATTGCCTCTAGCTCCGCGCGGATCGCCGCCGCTTCTATGGCCGCGGCGCGGTCGAAAGGCAGCACAGCCACGACATCGAGCAGCCGTTGCAGCTGCGCGCGGCGGCGGTTGGCTCGTGGTGCCTTGCGGATGCCCGTCTCCAGTTCGTACACGACGACGGCGGGCAGCGCCACCTCGTCGGGCCGACAGGCGAGCAACCGCTCGGCGACGTTGCCCTCACCGCGGAAGTAGTAGATGACCGTGTTGGTATCGAGCACGACCATCAGAGCGCCTCGCGCAACACGTCGGCGACGCAATCGTCGCGCAACGCGTCGGCATCGGGCAGGTCGCGCCACGCGCCGGCGAGTTCGACGACCTCTTCGGGCCACTCGCTCGCGGTACGCTCGCGGACGAGACGCGAAAGCCAAGCGCTCATCGAAAGACCGGCCGCCTTTGCTGCACGGCGCATGCGCTGTTCGGCTTCGGCGTCGAGGTAGAGTGTCACCTGTGCCATCGAAACCCTCCACGTAGAAGCGCAAGTATACTTGTGTTCGCGGCTGCAGCAAGTCGGGCGGTGAGTTGGCAAAAGACAAGAAACAACGCTATGTTCCGGTGATGGCGTAGCGCTGCCCACTTCGAGCGGCGACCTGGGGGCGACGAGCGCCCTCCGCGCATCGGCGGCATCGTCGGTGCCAACAACGAGACGAGGCGGCGCGACATGCATCACACCCTGAACAGGCTCGCGCTCATGGCGGCGGTGGCTGGTTTGTTCGCCTGTGGCGAGAACGCCCCCGAGGGTGCAGGGGCCGGTGACACGACCGCAGACGTTGCGAACCTCGACGGTGGCGCCGGAGATGGCGGGCAGGCTTCCGACACTGGGCAGCCTGCCGACGTTGGGGACGACGTCGCGGCCGACACCTCCCGCGCCCAGGACAGCGGGAGGCCCTCGGACGCCCACGCCGACGCTGTGATGCCACCGGTCGACGCCGCGGCGGGCGACGACGCCAGCGCCGCGCCTGCGCCCTGCACGACGGCGGCGGACTGCGGCCCGACCGGGTCGAGTTGTACGGCATTCGAATGCGCCTCGTTCGGCTGCAACGAGGTCGTGCGGCCGAACGGCTCGGTCTGCGAAGACGGCGACCCGTGCACGCTCGTCGATACGTGCCAGCAGGGGGGCTGTACGTCCGGCGAGGCCAAGGATTGCGACGACGGCGACCCCTGCACCGTCGGTGCGTGCCAGCCCAGCTCGGGCGCGTGCAACTCCACCATCCTGCCGGGCCACACGTGCGAGGACGGCGAGCCCTGCACCGCGAACGACAGCTGCGATGACGAGGGTGCGTGCCAACCCGGCGTCGGGATCTGCGTCTGCAGCAAGGACGCCGACTGCAAGGACGACGGCAACGTGTGCAACGGCACGCTCTACTGCGACAAGAGCGGCGCGACGCCCGTCTGCAAGGTCAACCCCGCCACCGTGGTGCAATGCAGCAGCGGCAAGGATACCGACTGCCTCGCCAATACGTGTGATCCGCTGACCGGGATCTGTGCGCTCACCCCGCGGCCGGACGATACACCCTGCGAGGACGGCGTGGTCTGCACCAAAGGCGACCTCTGCCAGGCGGGGAGCTGCAAGCCGGGGCCGGGTACGTGCTGCACCTCGCACGTCGACTGCCCAGACAACGGCGACCTCTGCGACGGCGTGCCTTATTGCGACATCCCATCGGGCCTCTGCCAAGTGAACCCGTTCTCCGTGGTGACCTGCGCGAGCGTGGACGACACCGCCTGCATGGCCAATACCTGCGTGCCGAGCAAGGGCGCCTGCGTCATGCAGCCGCGCCCGGACGGCACGGTGTGCAGCGACGGCGACCCGTGTACGGTCGGCGACGTCTGCAAGAGCGGCAGCTGCCAGAGCGGCACCGGGATCTGCCAATGCGGGTCGAACGCCGATTGCGCCAAACACGAAGACGGCGACGCCTGCAACGGCACCCTCTTCTGCAACCAAGCGACGGGCGCCTGCCAGATCAACCCGCTGACGGTCGTGACCTGCAGCGCGGCCCAGGACACGGCGTGCGCCGAGAATCGCTGCGACAGCAAGACGGGCGCCTGCGCGATGGTGCCGCTGCCCGACGGCGTCACCTGCGACGCCGACGGCAGCGCCTGCACCCAAGGCGACGCCTGCAAGGACGGCGCCTGCACGGTCGGTGCGGTCTTCCTCTGCGAGTGCACGGCCGACAAGGATTGCGCCGCCTTCGAGGACGGCGACAAGTGCAACGGCTCGCTCTTCTGTGACGTCTCGGTCGGCAAGTGCCGGCTGAACCCGGCCACCATCCCGTATTGCCCGCCCGGCGCAGACACGGCGTGCCTACAGAACCGCTGTCAGCCCAAGTCGGGAACCTGCAAAATGGTTCCGCTGCCCGATGGCGTCACCTGCGACGCGGACAGCAACCCCTGCACGCCCTACGACAGCTGCTTCGAGGGTGGGTGCCAAGCCAGCGCGAACGTCTGCCCGTGTCAGCAGGACGGAGACTGCGCCGCGCACGAGGACGGCAGCCTGTGCACCGGCACGCTCTACTGCGCCAAACAATCGAACGTCTGCGTGCCCAACCCGAAGACCATCGTCACCTGCCCGAGTTGGCAGGACGACGCCTGCCTGGCCAATCGCTGCGACCCCAAGACCGGCACGTGCAGCATGGTCCCAGTGCGCTCCTTCGCCCGCTGCGACGCCGACGGCAATCCCTGCACCGCATACGATACCTGCTTCCAAGGTGGCTGCGTCGGCGGCGCGAACCTGTGCGACTGCAACCTCGACGACAATTGCGTGCGCTTCGAAGACGACGACCAGTGCACCGGCAAGCTCTACTGCGACCAGGGCAGCAAGCCATTTCGCTGCAAGCCGAACCCTGTCTCCACCGTCACCTGCAAGCCGGGGGTCGGCTGCGCGACGCAAGTCTGCGACCCGAAGACCGGCAGCTGCGGGGCCGGACCGATGGCGCTCGGCAAGGTCTGCGACGACGGAGATCCCTGTACCGTCGGCGACGCCTGCGCGGCGACCGGCTGCACCGGCGAAGCGAAGGATTGTGGCGCGTCCGATGCCTGCAAGAGCGTCTTCTGCGACGCGAAGACGGGGGGCTGCGGCGTCGAGAACAAGGTCTGCGGCGACGACAATATCTGCACCGACGACGCATGTGACGCCGAGCTCGGCTGTGTCTTCACCGCGGCGGCGGCGAAGGCCTGTGACGATGGCGACGTCTGCACGGGCAAGGACGCCTGCCAGGGAGGGGTCTGCACCGGCACCGCGATCGACTGCGACGACGGCGACCCGTGCACCGCCGATGCCTGCTCCTCCGCGGGCTGCGCGCACACGGCCGCGCTGGGGGCGTGCGACGACGGCAGCAAATGTACCGAGGGCGAGGTCTGCACCGCCGGCAAATGCGTCGGCAAGGCGGTGAGCTGCGACGACGGCAATACCTGCACCGCCGACGCCTGCGACCAGGTCAAGGGCTGCGTCCACGACGCCTCTTCGACCGCCACGTGCGACGACGGCGACGCATGCGTGATCGACACCGTCTGCAGCAAGGGGATCTGCGGCGGCGGCGTGGCGAAGCAATGCGACGACGGTGAGCCCTGCACCAAGGACGTCTGCACGGCGACCAAGGGCTGCGTGAACACCGCGTTCAACGACAACGCGCCCTGCGAAGGTCCGGACGGCTGCACGATCGGCGGCATCTGCACGTCGGGCACGTGCCAGGGGGCGGTCGACAAGCTGCACCAGCGCTATTTCGACGCCAAAGGCGTGACCGACATCCGGGCCCTCGTCAGCGACACGGCCGGCGGCGCGTGGTTGGTCGGGCGCGGCCTGGACGGCAGCAAGCCGAAGCCCGCGTGGCAGGGCCTGGTCGTGCGCATCGACGGCACAGGCAAGCAGACCTGGTTCACTCGCTACGGAGACTCCGCGTTGCTGGACCAATTCGAGGCCGCCGCGGCCACCGCCTCGGGTGGCCTGATGCTGGTCGGCTATCAGAACGAGGGCGCCGGGGCGCGCGCATGGGCGGTCGCGACGGACGCAGCGGGGCAGGTCAAGGCGAGCCGACAATTCTCGCAGTGGCAGGGCGAGCTGCACGCGGCCGCGGCCGTCGGCGAGACCATCGTCGCCTGTGGCCATATGGTGGTGGGCAAGTCTTCGCCGCGGCCGCTGGTCGTAGGTCTCTCGGCGACGACGCAGCTGAAGTGGAAGATCGACGACCAGAGCGGCAGCGACGCGCGCTGGACCGCCGCCGTCGCCGACGGGGATGGTGCCGTCCTCGGCGGCGACGACCGCGGCGTGCTGACGCTCTTCGAGCGGCGATCTGCCAATGGCGCGCTACGCTGGCATCGTCGGGTGCCCAACGCCCGGTCATCGATCCACGTCGCACAGATCGCCCGATGGTCCGGTGGATTGGTCGCAGCGGGCGACTTCAGCTCGGGCGCCTATGCCGGGTGGGTGATGGCACTGGACCCGTCCGGCCGGCTCCGCTGGCGCCGCGAGTATCTGCCCAAAGGCTTCGGCATGTTGGTCGGGGCCGTCGGCGTCCACAGCAGCGGCGCGATCCACGTCTTCGGCAGCGCCAACAACCTCGCCCGCAGCCTGCGTCTGAACTCAGCTGGTGTGCTCATCGGCACCACCGACTATGGTCATTACGCGAACACCCCGGCAGCCGCTTGGGTCGGTGGGGACGACAGCGTCTTCGTCGTCGGCAGTGGCGCCGAGAGCTACAAAGGCGTCACCCACCCCTGGACCCTCCGCCTCGACGCGTACGGACACGCCTCGTGTGCCAAGGCCGGCGCCTGTTGGGCGCTCGGCTCGAAGGGGTGCGACGATGGCAAGTCCTGCACCCACGACCACTGCGCGAGCGACGCCGGCTGTGAGCACACCGCCGCCGCCGCCGCGACCGATTGCGACGACGCCGGGCCCTGCAGCCTCACCGCGGCGTGCGACGCCTCCGGCGGCTGCGGTTCGGCCAAGCCTCGGCTGGGCAGCACGCTCGGCGCTGCCGTCGGGGGGCGGATGGCGGGCGCGGCCCTGACGGCCGACGGCATCGGGCTCGAGGCCGGGGGCGAGGCGCTGCAGGCCAGCGGGCCGCTGGTTCCACTGCTTCGGGTCCGGGACGGCCGCGGTGGGGTGATCGCTGACCACCGGCCGCAGGGCATCAGCGGAGAGGTCACCGCGATGGTGCTCGACCCGGGCGGTCCGGCAAGCGTCTATGGTCATACCGGTGGCGGCGCGTTGCTCATCGCGCACTTCGGCGTCGGCATGACCGGCGCGGCGCGCTGGAGCAGCAACGCCAAGTGGACCACGCTGGCCGCGGGCGATACGCCACGCGTGGTCGCGGCCACGGTCGTGCCGTCTGGCTGGCGCGTCGCGGTCGGCACGCGACTCGACGGCCAGGGCAAGCCCCAGGGCTTCGCCTGCCGTACGGCCGTGAATGACGTCGTCGGCCCCTTGGTCACGGTCGGAGCGTCGCCCGATGGGTCGCGCCTGGACGGTGTGCGGGCCGTCGGCACGGACGCGCTCATGGTCGGGCAGAGCGGCGCGGTGGACACCGGCTTGGGCTGGATGGTCCGCCAGGACGGCAGTGGCAAGACGCTCTGGCAGCAGACCCACAAGCCGACCTCGGGCCTCGGAGGGCTGCGCGCGGTGGTGCCGCTGGGCGCTGGGTCGCTCGGCGCTGGCTGGGCCGGCAAGGGCGGCGCTCGGCGGGTCTGGCTCGTCGCCGTGGACGACAAAGGCGGCGCGCTGTGGAGCAAGGAGCACCCGCTGCTCGGTGGTGCGGCACGCGGGCTCGACCTCGCCGCGGACGCCGTCGGTGGCTTCGTCGGGCTGGCCAGCCTCGGGGTCGACGACGGCCAGGTCGGCCTCTTCGCGATCGACGCCGAGGGGCGGCTGGCGTGGCAGCGCGCGGCCTCGGCGTCGTCTGGGCACGCGGCGCGTGCGCTGCACCTCTCACTCGTCGGCGACCTCCTCGTCGCTGGTGCTGCGACCGTCGGGGGCGTCGAGCGGGCCGAGGTGATCCGGACCGACGCGTGGGGAGTTGGCAGCTGCGCTGGATCGGGTGCGTGCCTCGGCCTCGGGGCGGTGGCCTGTGACGACGGCAAGGTCTGTACGGCCGACGCGTGCGATGGGGCAAAGGGGTGCGTGTCGGCGCCGCATCCTGGCTGCCCGTGATCTCTCGTCGGCTGCCTGGTGTAGGTGCCCCGATGTCGGTCCCCACGAAAGCCACCACGCCCCCCAACCCACCGGAGTAGCCATGCACCACCGCGCGGTCGGGATTTGGCGCGCGCTCGCTCCAGCAGCTACCGTAGGCCGCGGAAGGGCAGTCTCGACCGGGGAGAACGCATGAACTCGCGACGCAAGGTCTTCGCAGCCACGCTGCAGTCGCTGCTGCTGTTGCCCATCGCGGGCCTCGGCGGCTGTGGCGGCGCCAACCTCTTTCCGGATCCGCCCGCCGCGAGCGCGCGTTGCCGGGTGGGCCTCTCGCAGACCAGCTTGTTGGTGACGGAGTGGTCCGCCGCCGAGAAGGCCAACCTCGAGACCCAGCTGCAGCGCGGCGCGGTCGGCGTGGCGTTCTCCGGCTGCGCGCTGCGCCTCTTGCCCTCCTGCCAGCTCGGTGGCGTCTACCGCTGGATGCGCACCACACCGGCGCGGGAATCGCTGCAGATCGAGCGGGAAGCCGAGCTCTACGCCAAGCTGCCGCTCGCCGCGGTGACGCTGCAGGCCGAGCTGAAGCGCAGCGGCTCGCTGCAGGTCGAGACCCACGTCGTCGGCCAAGCGCGGCTGGACGGCATGCGCGGCGAAGACGTCCCCAACAGCGCCGCGTGCGCCGAGGTCACCCACGTCGTCACCGCCGTCTCGGTCGGCGCGCACATCCTGCAGGCCGGCAGCAAGGGCGCGATCGAGGCCAGCGCCGACGTCCCGCGGGTCGGCGAGGCCGGCGGCAAGGTCTCCCGCGAGGTCCGCGTCGTCAGCCGCTCCGGCGTGCCGGAGGCCTGCGCTGGTGCCACGTCGGAGGCGCCACCGGCCGACTGCGCCGCGCCGATCCAGGTCTTCCTCGAGCCGGTCCCGGGCCGCGCCCCGCCTTCGCCGCCGCCGGGAACGGTCCAGGTCGACGTGGTCGCCGCCGACGCCGACCACCGCTGGGACGTGATCCAAGACGACCAGGCCCGCTGCACCACGCCCTGCGTCCGCCACGTCGATCCTTCGCGGCCGCTGGTGCTGCGTTCGCGCGACGATCGCCCGGACAAGCTGCTGGTGCCGCACCTGCCGGCCGATGCCGGCCCGCTGCAGATCCGCGCCCGCGGCCTGCAGAGAGGCCCCTTCGTCACCGGGCTGACCTTCACGGCCCTCGGCGGGATGGGCCTGGTCGCCGGCGTCGCCCTGGCCGGGGCCGGCTGCTCGCAGGACGACGAGCCGGGCCTGTGCCGCGCTGGCCAGATCACGATGGCCGCGACCACGCCGGTCCTGGTCGGCGCGATCTGGCTGATGGTCTCGAGTCGCGCCACCTACGGCGTGCGTCCGCTCTTCGCCGCCGGGCCGGGTGGCACGCGCGTCGGGCTTTCCGGCGCGTTCTGAATCGGCGATGCTCTGGCCCCCGCAATTCCGGGAGGGGGCATGCGCAGCGTCGAAGTCGGTTCGCCCATCAGCGTCGAGGACGTCCTCGATATCGGCCACGGTCGCGCCCACGCGCGGCTGGGGGAGGGCGCCCGCGTCGGCGTCGCGGCCGCCCGTGGCGTGGTCGAGGCCAGCCTCGCCGACGGCCAAGCCCACTACGGCATCAACACCGGCTTCGGTGCGCTGGCCGAGGTCCGCATCGAGCCGACGGCGTTGCGCCGGCTGCAGCTGAACCTGGTCCGCAGCCACGCCGCTGGCGTCGGCGCGCCGCTGCCGCGAGCCGTGGTGCGGATGCTCCTGCTGCTGCGCGCGCAGGTCCTCGCTGCCGGCCATTCCGGCGTGCGCGCCGACGTGATCGAGATGTTGCTCGCCATGTTGGAGCGGCGCGTGCACCCCCGCGTGCCGGAGCAGGGCTCGGTCGGCGCGTCCGGCGATCTCGCCCCGCTTGCGCACCTGGCGCTGGTCCTGGTCGGCGAAGGGCAGGCCGAGATCGGCCCTGGTGGCGATCCCGACGCGACCACCGACGGCGCCTACCTCGACGGCGGCGCAGCGTTGGCCCGCGTCGGCCTGCAGCCGATCGAGCTGGCGGCGAAAGAAGGCCTGGCGCTGATCAACGGCACACAGGTGATGATGGCCATCGCCCTGCACGCGCTCGAACGGTCGGAACGCGCCCTGCGCGCCGCCGATATCGCCGCGGCGCTCTCGATCGAGGGCTTCCTCGGCTCGACCCGGCCCGCCGATCCGCGCATCCACGACCTGCGGCCCTACGACGGTCAGCGCGCGGTCGCGGCCAATTTCCGCGCCCTCTGCGCCGGCAGCCCGCTGATCGCCAGCCACAAGGACTGCAATCGGGTGCAAGATCCCTATTCGTTCCGCTGCGCGCCGCAGGTTCACGGCGCCGCGCGCGACGCGATCGCCCACGTCCGTCGGGTGCTGGCAGTCGAGATCGCCTCGGTCACCGACAATCCGCTGGTCTTCCCCGGCGCCGACGACGGCGACGTGCCCGAAGGGGCGGTGATCTCCGGCGGCAACTTCCACGGCCAGCCGGTCAGCTTGGTCTGCGATTTCGCCCGCATCGCCCTGACGTCGCTGGCCTCGATCTGCGAGCGCCGGGTCGAGCAGTTGGTCAATCCGCACCTCTCCAACGGTCTGCCGGCCTTCCTCGCCCGCGACCCCGGCCTGGAGTCGGGCCTGATGATCGCGCAGGTCACCGCCACCGCGCTGGTCAGCGAGTGCAAGGGCCTCTCGATGCCGGCCTCGGTCGACTCAATCCCCAGCTCGGCGAGCCGCGAAGATCACGTCTCGATGGGGCCGATCGCGGCGCGGCGCTGGCTCGACGTGGTCGGCAACCTCGAGCGCGTGGTCGGCATCGAGCTGCTCGCCGCCGCGCAGGCCGTCGATCTGCGCGCCCCGCTCCGCCCCGGCCTCGGCACCAGCGCAGCCCACGCCGCGATCCGCGAGGTCGTCGCCGGCCTGCACGAGGACCGGGTGCTGCACGGCGATATCGAGGCCGCGGCGGAGTTGGTGCGCAGCGGCGCGCTCGAAGCCTCGGTCCGCGCCGCCGTTCCGGAGCTCGCCTGATGAGCATCTTCCTCCCCGCGCCCCTGGTCCTGGCCTCGACCTCACGCTATCGCCGGGCCCAGCTCGAGCGCCTGGGGCTGGAATTCGAGTCGGTCGCGCCGCCCATCGAGGAGTCGGACATCCTCGCCGACGGTCCGCGCAGCACCGTGGCGCTGCGGGCGGCGTTCAAAGCCTGCGCCGTGCAAGAGCTGCCCGGCTACGAGGGCGCGCTGATCATCGGCGCCGACCAGGGCGTGGTCTTGGCCGGCCTCGACGGCATCGAGCGGCTGCTCGGCAAGCCCGGCACGCCCGAGGCGGCGGTCGAGCAACTGATGACGCTGGCCGGGCGCACGCACGAGCTCTTCACCGCGGTCGCCCTCGCGCTGCCCGGCGGGCGGCTGCTCGAGGCGCACGAGGTGGTGCAGGTGACGATGCGCAACTTCGCCGAGGACGAGGCGCGCGACATCGTCCTGCGCGACGAGACCTGGGATTGCGCCGGCGCCTACAAGATCGAGGCCGGTGGGCCCTGGCTGATGGACCGCGTGACGTGCGAAGATCCGACCGCGATCGAAGGGCTGCCGCTGATGGCGTTGGGCCGGCTGCTGCGGCAGGCCTGAGCCGAGCGCGAGGCGCAGACCCGGCCGCACGCCGGGGAGGACGAGACGATGGCGAGCAACAAGGGCGGCAAAGGCGGCAACGGCGGCAAGGGCGACGCCGAGCAGAACGCGGCGGTCGAAAGCGAGCAAGCGGCGTTCCCGCCCGCGGAAGTCGCCGAGGACGGCGCGATCCTGCTCGAAGATTGGACGCCGCTCGGCCGCTGCCTCGACGTCCGCCTCGGCCGCGCCGCCTGGCCGACCCACGCCGCGTCGCTCTTCCGCGACGAACAGGTGCCGCACCTCGCGCACGACTCCGGCTCGCTCTCGCGCCGCCACGCCGCGGTGCTGCTGGCGTGGTGCGAGGCCCGCGCCGCCGAGGACGCGCTGCCCGAGCGGATCGTCGTGGTCGAGGCCGGCATCGGCACCGGGCTGCACCTCTGCTACCTGCTGCGCCACTTCGTCGCGGCCAGCGAGGAGCGCGGGGTCGACTGGGCCGAGCGGCTGCTGGTCTGGGTCACCGACGTCAGCTCCGAGCTGCTCGACAAAGCGCGCAGCCGCAACCTCTTCCCGGAGCGCTTCGACGTCCGCTACGGCCTGCTCGACGTGGTCCGACCCGAGCGCGTGCTGCCGCTCGACGCCGAGGGCCGCCTCGGCGAGCCGGAAGAGCTGCCGGCGATCCACGCCTTCTTCGCCAACTACGTGCTCGACTTGATGCCGATGGATCTCTTCCGTCGGTCCCCCTCGGCCCCCTCGGCCGAGGCTTCCGACGCCCCGCGCTGGCAGGCCGCCTTGGTGCGGACCTGGCTCAGCGAGCCGGCGGCGCTCTCGCGGCATACCGACCTCGACGTCGACGGCATCCGCGCCCTGGTGGCGCGTGGTGGCCCCGGCGCGTGGGCCGCGCTGGCGCCGATCTGGAGCCTGCTGCAGCTCGAGCTGCGGACCTTCCCGTTGCAGGACGACGATCACCCCGACCTCGCCCTGCTCGAGACCGTCGCCGACGCGATCGAGGCCGAGCTCGGCGCAGACCACGAGGCGCTGGCCGAGGGCACGGTCGTGCTGCACTCCGGCGGGGCGCTGACGGTCCTGCAGCGGATCGGCGCGGCGCTCGCCGAGACGGGCTTCGGCGTCTTCCGCGACGTCGCCCTGGTGACGGCCGCCGAGGCCGCCGTGCCGCGCGGGCTCACCCACTACGGCCCGACCACCGCGGTCGGCGTCTCCTTCTACGAGATCGACCGGGCGATGGCTGGCGGCGCGCTGCGCTTCTGCGCCCCGGCGCACGACGGCCCGCGGGCGCAGGCCTCGCGCCTGCTGCTGCGCCGCGAAGATCCCGCGGTCGAGCAGGCCTTCGCCGTCGCGCTGGACGGTGATGCCCTCGCCGCGGTCGAGGCGCGCGTCGCCGGCGCCCGAAACCAAACCGACCCGAACGCGGCCATCGAGGCCTACCGCGCAGCCCTCGCCGAAGAACCCGACAACTGGGTGCTGCTGCTCGAAGCCGGCAAGGTCGCGCTCGAGCGCGGCCGCAACGCTCGGCTCGCCGCGCTGCTGGCCCGCGAGGGGTTGCGGATCAACGCCGTCACCGCCGCCGACCTGTGGCGGCTGCTCGGCGACGCGCTCTGGGCCCTGGGCGACCGCGCCTCGGCCTACGCGGCCTACCAAGCGGCGCTCGAGATCCGCCCCGCCGACCCGCACGCCCACTACGGCGCCGCTTTCGTCGACGGGGAGCGGGGTCGCTTCGAGTCGGCGATGCGCCATATCGGCGAGGCCCTGGCCGCGGATCACGACGGCAACCTGCGCGCCGACGTGCTGCGCCTGCTCGACGCATGCCTGCGCGGCCAAACCGCAGCGGTCACGGCCGAGCGCGAACGCTTGGGACGTCGCGCCGGTAGGTGAACCTTCAAGCGACACAAGGTGTTTCAGGAAGTTGCAACTGCCGGCGGAAGGAGTACCTTCCGCCCGATCGGCCTCGCAGTCCCGATGCGTTGAAGCGCGGGGCGATGGCGAGGCGGTGTTCCGCGCAGTCAGCGGACATGTGGAGAATCGGCATGAGCGGCTTCTGTCTTCCCAGGTTCCGGCGGAATTCCGCCGGGCGAGTCGGCGCGCGCAGCGCCCTGCAATTCGTCGCCGCGCTGGCGACGACCTTGGCCGTCGTCGGCCCGGTTCACGCCGCGGGCGCCTGCGGCGACGGCGTGATGGACGCCGGCGAAGAGTGCGACGACAAGAACAAGACCCCGGGCGATGGTTGCAGCGCGAGCTGCAATATCGAGACGGGCTACGCCTGCAAGAACGCGCCGAATCTCAACACCGGCAGCGACGGCCTCGGCGGCAAGAAGTCGATCGGCGACGACGATTTGGTCTGGACCTGGTCGGACAAGCCCGGTGTCAGCGGCGCCGCGGCGAAGGTCGCAGGCTCTTGCGCCGGAGCTTGGCAGGGCGAGCCCGCCAATGCGCGCTGGATCAACCGCTACGGCTGCGGCACCACGACCCCAGAGGACTCGGTCACGTACTATACCGCGACCTTCGACATCGCGACCGACGCCGCCGCCGGCCTGACCGTGATCAACGGCACGGTCTGGGCCGACAACGAGATCAAGGACGTGCTGATCAACGGCACCTCCACCGGCTTCACCGGCTCGGGCTTCAGCGGCCCCGGCCTCTCGTTCGGTGAGTGGCCCAGCACGCTCTACAAGAAGGGCACCAATACGATGACCGTCGTGGTCTACAACGACTTTGGCGCGACCGGAAACCCAGACGGCCTGCTCGTCTCGATCCCCAACGCGTTCGGCATCGGCTCGGTCTGCGAGCTGCTCTGCGGCAACGGCTCGACCCAGAGCGGCGAGACCTGCGACGACGGCAATACCACCGACGGTGACGGCTGCGACAAGACCTGTCAGGCCGAGGCCGGCTACTTCTGCAAGGGTGGTCCTTCGGTCTGCGTCAAGCCGGTCTGTGGCGACGGCAAGCTCGAAGGCAACGAGGCCTGCGACGACAACAACACGACCGACGGCGACGGCTGCACCGCGACCTGCAAGAAGGAAGTCTGCGGCGACGGCGTCCTCCACGTCGGCGAAGAGTGCGACGACGCCAACGACAAGGACGGCGACGGCTGCAGCAAGGCCTGCAAGATCGAGGCGGGCTACGGCTGCAAGAACGCGCCGAATCTCAACACCGGCAGCGACGGCGAGGGCAACTCGGCCACCACCGGCGGCGACGACTTGGTCTGGACCTGGTCGGCCACCCTCGGCGGCACCCAGACCGCCGCGCAGGTCGCCGAGAATTGCGCCAAGGGCTTCTGGATCGACGCACCGGCCGGCTCGCAGTGGATCAACCGCCTCGGCTGCGCCAAGGATTCGCCGCCCGATACGGTCACGTACTACAGCGCGACCTTCAACATCGCCAGCGCCGCCGCGGCCGGCAGCACCGTGCTCAACGGCACGGTCTGGGCCGACAACGAGATCAAGGACGTGCTGATCAACGGCACCTCGACCGGCTTCACCGGCACCGGCTACAGCGGCAAGGGCCTGAGCTTCGGCGAGTGGCCGAGCTCGCTCTACAAGGCCGGGGCCAACACGATCACCGTCGTGGTCTACAACGCGCCGACTGCTGGCTCGCTGAACCCCGACGGCCTGCTCGTCTCGCTGCCCAACGCCTTCGGCAAGGGCTCGGTCTGCGCGGTCCTCTGCGGCGACGGCGCGACCCAGGTCGGCGAGAGCTGCGACGACGGCAACACCACCGACGGCGACGGCTGCGACAAGAACTGCACGATCGAGACGGGCTACGTCTGCACGGGCGGCCCCTCGGTCTGCGCCAAGCCGGTCTGCGGCGACGGCAAGAAAGAAGGCGACGAGGAGTGCGACGACAACAACAAGACCGACGGCGACGGCTGCTCCGCGCTCTGCAAGACCGAGACCTCCCCGGTGGTCAAGTGTGGCAACGGCAAGCGCGAGATCGGTGAGTGGTGCGACGACGGCAACACCACCGACGGCGACGGCTGCAGCGGCAAATGCGAAGTCGAGAAGGGCTACCTCTGCGACGACTTCACCGGCAAGTGCATCAAGCCGGTCTGCGGCGACGGCGTGCCGGAATTCCCCTACGAGACCTGCGACGACGGCAACACCACCGACGGCGACGGCTGCGACAAGGACTGCAAGGTCGAGTGCCCGCAGAAGTGCGGCGACGGCAAGCTGACCGTCGGCGAGTGGTGCGACGACGGCAACAACACCGACGGCGACGGCTGCGACAAGAACTGCAACTACGAGGCCGGCTACTTCTGCTTCGACATGCCGAGCAAATGCGCCAAGCCGGTCTGTGGCGACGGCGTGTTCGAATTCCCCTTGGAAGAGTGCGACGACAACAACAAGACCCCTGGTGACGGCTGTGACGCCGACTGCAAGGTCGAAGTGGCCGGCGTCTGCGGCAACGGCGTCGACGAGCCCGGCGAGGAATGCGACGACGGCAACACCGCCGACAACGACGGCTGCAGCAGCAAATGCAAGACCGAGCCCGGTTTTGTCTGCGCGTTCATGCCCACCGCCTGTGTCAAGGCGAGCTGTGGTGACGGCGTCATCCAGATCCAGATGATGCAGGGCCTCGACGGCGCCAAGGAGTGGTGCGACGACGGCAACAACGTCGACGGCGACGGCTGCAGCAAGGATTGCCAGGTCGAGCTCTTCTGTGGTGTGACCCCGACGGCGGTCTGCGGCGACGGCAAGGTCGAGGGCGACGAAGAGTGCGACGACAACAACACCACCGACGGCGACGGCTGCTCCAAGGATTGCAAAATCGAGGGCGGCAGCGGAGCAGTCTGCGGTGACGGCAAGAAAGAAGGCGCCGAAGAGTGCGACGACAACAACACCACCGACGGCGACGGCTGCAGCAAGGACTGCAAGATCGAGGGCGGCACGACCACCCCGGTTTGCGGCAACGGCAAGCTCGAGACCGGCGAGTGGTGCGACGACGGCAACAAAGCCACCGGCGACGGCTGCTCGGATACCTGCACCGTCGAGAAGGGCTACCTCTGCATGCCCTCGGGCTTGACCTCGATGACCTGCGCCAAGCCGACCTGCGGCGACGGCATCCCCGAGTTCCCGTACGAGACCTGCGACGACGGCAACACCACCGACGGCGACGGCTGCGACCAGAACTGCCAGGTCGAGTGCCCGCAGAAGTGCGGTGACGGCAAGCTCGTGGTCGGCGAATGGTGCGACGACGGCAACAACGTCGACGGCGACGGCTGCAGCGCCACCTGCCAATACGAGGCCGGCTGGTTCTGCTTCGACGCGCCCAGCAAGTGCAGCAAGCCGGTCTGCGGCAACGGCATCACCGAGTTCCCGCTCGAAGAGTGCGACGACAACAACAAGACCCCGGGCGACGGCTGCGACGCCGACTGCAAGACCGAGGTCAAGGGCATCTGCGGCAACGGCATGGAGGAGCCCGGCGAGATCTGCGACGACGGCAACACCGCCGACGGCGACGGCTGCAGCAGCACCTGCACCACCGAGGCCGGCTTCGTCTGCCAGCTCATGCCGACCGCCTGCGAGAAGGCGACCTGCGGCGACGGCGTCGTGCAGATCCAGATGTTCCCGCATATCGAAGGCGCCAAGGAGTGGTGCGACGACGGCAACAACGTCGACGGCGACGGCTGCAGCAAGGATTGCCAGGTCGAGCTCTTCTGCAGCGTGACGCCGACCGCGGTCTGCGGCGACGGCAAGAAGGAAGGCGCCGAGGAGTGCGACGACGGCAACACGACCGACGGCGACGGCTGCTCCAAGGACTGCAAGACCGAGTCGACCTCCGCGGTGTGCGGCAACGGTACCAAGGAGACCGGCGAGGAGTGCGACGACGGCAACACCACCGACGGCGACGGTTGCGACAAGGACTGCAAGACCGAGTCGACCTCCGCGGTGTGCGGCAACGGCACCAAGGAGACCGGCGAGGAGTGCGACGACGGCAACACGACCGACGGCGACGGCTGCTCCAAGGACTGCAAGACCGAGACCGTGAACACCGCGGTCTGCGGCGACGGCAAGAAGGAAGGCATCGAGGAGTGCGACGACGGCAACACCGACAACGACGACGGCTGCAGCCAGTTCTGCGAGGACGAGGCGGCGACCCCGGTCCGCCGCATCACCGGCGGCTCCTGCAGCGCGGGCGACGCCGGCGCGGGCGGCACGGGCAATACGCTGCTCGTCCTATTCGCGGCGCTGACCCTGCTCGGCTTCCGCTACCGCCGCCAGCTCGGCCTGCTGCTCCTGCTCGGCGCAGTGGCGCTCGGCACGGTGGCGGCGCCAGGCACCGCCTCGGCGGACCAGGTCGATGTGCAAGCATTCCAGCCCTCGCCCTTCATCTTCGATCTGTTCAGCGTGGGAAAAGGCGAAACCGAGGGGCCGACTCGGATGAACGTCAGCCTGTACCTGAACTACGCTCTGAACCCGCTGGTGCTGCGCGAGACGCCGATTGGCGGTGAGGAATCGATCACCCGGGCGATCGTCTCGGACCGCATCACCGCCGATTTGCTCGGCTCGTTTCGGGTCCTGCCGTGGTTGGCGGTCGGCCTGAGCGTGCCGGTCAACCTGTGGCAGGCCGGCGACGGCATCGACGGCGTCGCAGACCCAGCCGCCTTCAGCATGGGGGACCTCCGCGTCTACCCGCGCGTCCGCCTGCTGCGCGGCGACAACGGCTCCTACGGCGTCGCCTTCACCCCGATCATCACCTTGCCGACCGGCGGGGCGATGGACGTCTACTCCGGCCGCTCCGGCATCGGCGTCCAGCCGACCGTGCAAGGCCACATGGCCTTCGGCGCCGCCGGCGTCGCGCTGACCCTCGGCGCTTCGTTCGCCGGTGACGACGGCCTGCTCGACCTCGAGGTCGGCAACGAGCTGCTGGCCAAGGTCGGCGCTTGGTACACCGTGGTGCCGGAGAAGCTCGACGTCATCCTCGAGGGCTACGGCAAGACCGCGCTCGCCTCGCCGTTCAGCAACGGCGCGCAGTCGCCCTTCGAGGTCAGCGCTGGCGTGAAGTGGCGGCCGATGCCGGCCGGCTTCCTCAGCGCGGGCATCGGCCGCGGCATCTCGCTCGGCTACTCGGCCCCGGATTTCCGCGCGTTCGTCGGCTTCACCATGGCGATCCCGGAGAAGAAGGAGCCGCCGCCGGAGCCCGACGCCGATAAGGACGGCATCCCGGACAGCAAGGACAAATGCCCCAACGATCCCGAAGACAAGGACAGCTTCGAGGACGACGACGGCTGCCCCGAGCCGGACGACGACAAGGACGGCGTCTGCGACAGCTGGGTCAGCGAGAAGGGCCTCGGCGAGAAATACGCCAGCGTCTGCAAGGGCGCCGACAAATGCCCGAAGGATCCAGAGGACAAGGACGAGGTCGAGGACGACGACGGCTGCCCCGACCCGGACAACGACAAGGACGGCGTCTGCGACAGCTGGGTCAGCGAGAAGGGCCTCGGCGAGAAATACGCCAGCGTCTGCAAGGGCGTCGACAAATGCCCGGCGGTCCCCGAGGACAAGGACGGCTTCGAGGACGAGGACGGCTGCCCCGACGTCGACGACGACAAGGACGGCGTCTGCGATGCCTGGGTCGCCGAGCAGGGCAAGTCGGCCGAGTACGCCAAGATCTGCAAGGGTGCCGACAAATGCCCGGACAAGAAGGAGAAGCACAACGGCCTCGACGACGAGGACGGGTGCCCGGATCAGGTCGTGCAGATCACCGAGAAAGAGCTCGTGATCATGCAGAACATCCTGTTCGTCTTCAACAAGTCCGTGATCTTGAAGGAGAGTTACCCGGTGCTCGACGAGGTCGTCGAGATCCTCAAGGAGCACACGCGGATCAAGCTGGTCAGCATCGAAGGCCACACCGACCTGCACGGTCGGGCGGGCCCGAACATGAAGCTCTCGGCCGGCCGCGTCAAAGCCGTGATGACCTATTTGGTCAAGAACGGCATCGACAAGAAGCGCCTCAAGACCAAGGCTTGGGGCATGACCAAGCCGAAGATCAAGCCCGAGCGGACGCCGGCCGACGCGCAGCAGAACCGCCGCGTGGAGTTCATCATCCTCAAGCAGGATGCTGCCGCTCCGACGCCCGCTCCCGCTCCCTGACGGAGGCCTCCATGCTCCGAGTTTCCCTCTTCTTCGCCGCGCTGGCGTTGGTGACCGCACCCGCGGTCGCCAGCGCCGGCGCGAGCGCGCCTTGTACCCCCGCCGACCGGCTCCCCGCCTGCAAGGACGAGCCCCGCAAATGCCTCGCCGCGCTCAAGGCGAGCCCCAAGGGCGAACCCGCCACGCTGGCCTGCACCGCCGAGGCGGCGTGCGTCGCCGGCAAGGCAGCCGCCTGCCCGCTGCTGGCGAAATTCGTCCGCGACGGCGGCATCGAGCGCGACCTGCTGGCCAACCTCGAAGCCCTCGAGCAGGCGTGCGCCGCGAACAAGCGCGGCCCGTGCGCCGCGGTCCCGGCCATGCTCGAAGCCAAGCGCAAGACCGCACCGGCGAGCCAGCACGCCGACCTCGGCCGGCGCATCGTCTCGGCCCAGATCAAGGCTTGTGAGCAGGGCCTCGGCTGCGACGAGCTGGTCGCGGCGCTCGCCGGCGGCAAGCTCGACGGCCACGGTCAGGAGCGCGCCGCGACGGCGCTCGAGGCCGTCTGCAAGGGCAACGCCGAGCCAGCCGCCTGTGGCTGGATGAGCAAGACCTACGGCGACCTGAAGGACCCCGAGGCCCGAAAGGCGAGCTGCAACAAGGGCGTCGCCCGCGCCTGCGCGGTGCAGGCCGACGAAGACAAGCTCGCCGGCAAGGATCCCGATCCGTCGTGGAAGGCCGCGTGCGAGGCCGGCGACTGCGCCAGCTGCCAGCAGCGCATCCGCGACGACCGCGGCAAGCTGCGGGTCGCCGTCGGCCACGACAACGCCAAGGCCGCCCTGAGCCAATGCAGCGCGTCCTGCAAGGCGCGCGGCGGCTCGGCTTGTGACCAGGCGATGGTCCTGCGCCTCGCTGGCGTCGGCACCGCGCGTGACGAGGCCGGCGTCGTCAGCGCGCAGCTCGCTGCGTGCAAGCTCGACGCTGCCGCCTGCCCGCTGCTCGCCCGCGCTTGGATCGTCACCGCCGACGCCGACGTCGACGGCGCGGTCGCGACCCGCCTCGGCGAAGTCTGCAAGACCGAGCGCGACGCCGCGTTGCGTGAGCCCGCCTGCGCCGCCCCGGCCGCCCGCGGCGCCGTCCGTGCCGGCCGCGCTGCGTGCGCCGGTGGCGACAAGGGCCAATGCACCACGCTCGGTCGGAAGCTGCGCGACCTCGGCCTGCACGCCCAGGCCGCCGAGGTGCTCGACGGCGCCTGCACCGCCGGTCACGGCGCCGCGTGCGCGACCCTGGTCGATCTGCGCAGCCGCGCCATCGACCTGCCGCCGCTCGACACGGCCGCCGCCGCTCGGCTCAGCGCGGCCGCCGGCAAGGCCTGCAAGGCCGGCGACCACGTCGCCTGCTTCGAGTGGTCGCAGGCCGAGGCGCAGAACAGCCCCGCCGCCAAGGCCGCGAGCAAGGCGCTGCAGGCCGCCTGCAAGAAGGGCGATGGCGCCGCCTGTCGGATGGCCGCCGACCTCTGCGAGGGCTACGGCCGCAAGCTGCGCGACGACCCGAAGCGCGCGCTCGCCCTGCGCGAGTCCGGCTGCAAGGCCGGCGACATGGCCTCGTGTGTCGCCGCCGGCAAGCAGCTCGACCAGGAGGCCGAAGGCCCGGACGGCAGCGAGCGCTCCGGTGCGCTCTTTCAGACCGCCTGCAAGGCCGGCAACGCCGAAGGCTGCACCCGCCTGCGCACGGCCACGCCGCAGCCCGAAGGCGCCGCCGCGACCTTGTCGGCAGCCTGCAAGGCCGGCGTCCTCGACGTCTGCAAGTAGCGCCTCGACGTAGAGCGCGCCGAGCGCGCTAGCGCCCGATGAAGTGCAGCACCCGCGAGGCCACCGCCTCGGCGGTCAGCCCGAACTTCTCGGCCAGGACCTCCGCCGGTGCCGACGCACCGAAGTCGTCGATGCCGATGGCGAGGCCGTCGCTGCCGACGTAGCGCTCCCAGCCGCGGGTGATGCCAGCCTCGATGCTGACCTTGGCCACGCCTGCCGGCAGGACCTTGCGCCGATGCTCGCGCTCCTGCGCGTCGAAAAGCTCGCAGCAGGGCATCGAGACGACGCGCGCCGCCACGCCCTGACCGGCGAGCAGCTCGCGCGCGTTCATCGCGACCTCGACCTCCGAACCGGTGGCGATCAACACCACGTCCGGTCGGCCGCCTTCGGCTTCACGCAGGATGTAGCCACCCTTGGAGGTGCCGTCCATCGCCGTCCGCAGCGCCGGATCGCGGGCGATCTCGGGCAGGTCTTGGCGGGTCAGGCAGATCGCGCTCGGGCCGTTGCGCCGCTCCAAGGCGAGGCGCCACGCCGCCGCCGTCTCGCCCAGGTCGGCCGGGCGGAAGGTGAGCAGGTTCGGCACGCCACGCAGCGCGAGCAGCGTCTCCACCGGCTGGTGGGTCGGTCCGTCTTCGCCGAGGTAGATCGAGTCGTGCGTGTAGACGTAGACCACCTGCTGCCGCATCAGCGCCGAGAGGCGCACCGCGGGGCGCATATAGTCGTGGAAGACCAGGAAGGTGCCGACGAAGGGCAGGTGCCCGCCGTGCAGCGCCATGCCGTTGGCCAGCGCGCCCATCGCGTGCTCGCGGACGCCGTAGTGGACGTTGCGCGGCAGCCAATCGCCGCGCGCGATATGCCCTTCGCCGCCGATCCGCGTGCCGTTGCTGCCCTCGAGGTCGGCCGATCCGCCAATCAGGCCCGGGAGCTCTGCGGCCATCGCGCCGATCACCTTCTGCGACGCCTTGCGGGTGGCCAGCTTCGCCCCTGCCGGCTGGCTCGGCCAGGCGATCCGCTCCGCCGCCGCGGCGAGATCGGGCTGGATGCGGGCGAGGAAGGCGCCCTGCTGCGGCGAAGCGGCCAAGCGCTGCTGCCAGGCCTCGCGCCGCGCCGAACGCTCGGCGTTGCCGGCACGGAAGCGGGCGTAGACGGCCTCGTCGACCTGGAAGTCGAGCGTCGGGTCCAGACCCATCGCCTCTTTCGTAGCGGCGACTTCCGCCGGTCCGAGCGGCGAGCCGTGGGTCTTGTTCGAGCCCTCGAGGCTGGGCGAGCGACGACCGATCTTGGTCTTGCAGCAGATCAGCGTCGGCCGCTCGGTCTCGGCCACCGCGGCGTCGAGCGCGCGCGCCACATCGTCGCGGTCGTGGCCGTCGCAGTGGGTGATATGCCAGCCGAAGGCGGCGAAGCGGGCGGCGACGTCCTCGGTGAAGGCGATCTGCGTGCTGCCGTCGATGGTGATGGCGTTGTCGTCCCAGAGCACGTTCAGCCGACCCAGGCCGAAGTGGCCGGCCAGGCTCGCGGCCTCCGAGGAGATGCCCTCCATCAGGCAGCCGTCGCCGGCGATGACCCAGGTCCGGTGGTCGCAGAGCTCGGCGCCGAACGCCGCGCGCAGGCGCTGCTCCGCCAGCGCCATGCCGACCGACATCGAGATGCCCTGGCCGAGCGGGCCGGTGGTCGCCTCGACGCCCGGCGTATGGCCGAATTCGGGGTGGCCCGGCGTGCGGCTGCCCCACTGCCGGAAGGCGCGCAGGTCCTCCATGCCGAGGTCGAAGCCGCAGAGGTGGAGCAGCCCGTAGAGCAGCATCGAGCCGTGACCGGCGGAGAGCACGAAGCGATCGCGGTCGGCCCAATCCGGCGCGGCCGGATCGAAGCTCAGGTAGCGGGTCCACAGCACGTAGGCAGCGTCGGCCATGCCCATCGGCATGCCGGGGTGGCCGCTGTTGGCGCGCTGGACGCCGTCGATCGCCAAGGCGCGCAGGGTCGAGACGCAGCGCTCGTCGAGCAGGGCCTCGGCCGGATCGACAGGAGCGTTCGTGCTGCTGGAGTGGGTCGGATCGGCCATGGGAGCCTCTCGCGTGGCGCCGCGCGCCACATCCGCGCTGGCGGGCTGGCCGAGCGCGCCGCGTCGATAGCATACTCGGGCGCAGAGGTCATCCGCATGCCAGGAGCTCCGATGCCGCCGCTGCCTACAACGACGATCCTTCGCACGCCGCGCCGCAGCCGATCCGGGCTCGCTTCGTTGCTGCGCTGTGGGCTCGCGTCCGCGCTGCTGTCGGCGCTCGTCCCGGGTGTCGCGGTGGGCAAGACCTCGCTCGACCTGGGTGCGCACGGCCAGGTCCGCCACGTCGCCGGGCCCGCGGTCGACGATCCGGCCACCGGCGACGACGAATCCGCCCTGCCGGCGCGCAACGAGCTCCTGCTGCGTCGTTTGCGGCTCGGCGCCTCGCTGCGCCAGGGCGATCTGCGGGCCAAGGTCCTCTTCGGCCTCGATCGCGGCAAACCCCGCCTGCTCACCGGCTCGCTGCGCTGGCGGCTCGACGAGCGGCTGGACCTCGAGCTCGGCCAACACAAGCGCCTGCTCAGCCAGGGCTACCTCGACAGCAGCCGGCACCAGCGCCTGCCCGAGCGCGCCGAGCTCTACGACGATTTCGGCGGCAACCGCGATATCGGCCTCTCCGCCCGCTTCCGGCCGATGCGCCGATTCGAGCTGCGCCTGGCGGTGTGGAACGGCGCCGGACCCAACGTGGTCGGCAACGACACCGGCAGGCCGTGGGTCGAAGGGCGGGCGACGCTCTGGCTCGGCCGCCGCTTCTCCACCGAAGACCCCGCGATCGGCCGCCGCCCGGGCCTGATGCTCGGCGTCGCTGCGGTGCAGGGCCACGCATCTGCGGTGCGCAGCGGCAAATCGGGCCTGCTCACCCGCGCCGATTCGCACCTCGGCGCGTCGAGCTTCGTCGCCGTGCGCGCCTACCGCCTGCTCGCCCAGGTCGAGGTGCTCTACAGCCAAGACGACCCGATCGACGCCCGCGCCGACCAGAGCACCACGCTCGACGTCGCCTCGGTCAGCAGGCTCGGCGTCGTCGCGCAGTTGGCGTTCCAGCCCGTGCCGACCTGGGAGCTCGCGGCGCGCTACGCCTTCCAAGATCCGAACCGCGACGATCCCGACCAGCTCGGCAATACGATCGAAGTGGGCGTCGGCTGGCGGCCCGACCGCGACGACGACCGCAAGCTCCAACTCGCCGTGCAGCGCGAGCACGACGGGCGCCCGAACGGCCAGAGCTACGACCGCTGGCGGGTGATGACGCAGCTGCAGTGGAGCCTCTCGAAATGAAGGACGCGGTGCTGCGGACACGGCAGGGGGCGCGCGAGGCAGAGCTCACGACGTCTCGCCTGCGCGCAGCCGTCGAGGCCGGACAGCTCGCCGAGGACGTCGAGGTCTGGGACGACGCCGCCGGAGCGTGGCTCTCGGCGCGGCGCTGGTACCTGCTCAATACCCGCATCGTGGCCGCGCCCGACACCGACGACGACCGCTACCTCGCCGCGCATACCGCCGGCGCGCTGGATCTGCACTCGTTGGTCGGCTTCCTCGGCGTCTCGCTCGCCGACGCGGAGGGCCGGCTCCATGTCGAGGACGCCGCGTTCGGCCAGGCCATCGACATGCGGGTGAGCGAGGCGCCGCTCACGGTCGACTTCGGCCACGACGCCGGCGACGCGCGGGACCGCGCGATCGCGACGGTGCGCGACGGCCGCGCCGACGAGCGGATCGAGGTGCCGTCGTGGGGGCGCCCGTGGGGACTACCGCAGAGCGCCGCGATCCCGATCCCGGAGTGGCAGGACCCGGCGACCGCCCGCATCGAGCTGCCGCCGTGGGAGCCGCCGGTCTGGGCCGCGATGCCCGAGCCGAAGCGTGGCGAAGCGCCGCGGCCGCCCGTCGGCCCCGAGACCGCACGCACCAAGGAGGACGCTGCCCGCGACCGCGTCGACAAGGCCGAGCGCCTGGCCAAGCTGCGCGCCGCGCAGGCCCGACGCCAAGCCGCCGCCGAGGCCGACGCGCTGCGTGCCGAGCTGGAGGCCGAAGCGGCGGCTCTGCAGGCGCGCAACGCCGAGGAGCTCGCCCAAGCGCGCGCCGCGGTCGCTGCCGCGGCCCCGAGCGTGGACGACCCGCCGGCGCCGGCAGAGGCGTCGCAGGCGTCGGCGCCGAACGCCGGTCCCAAGCCGGACGCGGTCCGCTCGGGCTGCCTCGGCTGCTTCGGCCGCTTGATCGGGCTCGGCGTCCTCGCCATGGCGGCGCTGATCGCCAGCCAGATCGCCCTCGAGCGCTTCCTCGCCAGCCCCGTCGCCGGCGAAGTCGCCAGCGCGGCGCCGCAGGCCCACGTCCGCCACGTGCCGCGGGCGCTGCAGGGCCTGCTGCAGATCGGCCCCGCGGAGTCGGCGCTGCCGGTGGTCGTGGCCTTCGACCCCGCGACGCCCGAGGGCGTTCGCACCCTCCGCGCCGCGCTGCAGTGGGTGGGTCGCAGCGAGCACGGCCGCCTGCGTGGCGCTCGCGCGCCGCGCCTGGTCCTGCTGCCACTCGGCGGACCAGGGTCAACGCCGGTGGCGGCGCTCTTCGCCCTCGACGCGCTGGGCGAGCTGCTGCCGGGCGGGCAGAGCCGAAACCTGCTCGACGCCGTCGTCGCGAAGGGCCATCCGCTCGACGGCGAGGTGATCGCAGAGCTGCTCGGCAAGGCCGGGCTGGACGCCCCCGACCTCGAGCGCGCGTTGGCCCTGCCGTCGGTGGTCGAGCGGGCCCAGCTCGCCGCACGGGTCGCCGCCGCTTTCGACCTCGCCGCGCCCGCTGGGATCGCCGTCGCCGCGCGGCCGTTACCGGCATCGGCGCTCGGCAGCGAGCGGGCGCTGCGGATCGCCCTGGACTCGGCAGCCCGGGTCGCGGCTGCGCAATTCGCCAACGGTACGCCCGAGACGGCGTGGCGCCGCGTCCTGGCCGCGGCTGAGCCGGCCCGCGCCGAGCGCTGGCTGGCCTGGATCGTGCGCGGCGAGCGCCTCGGCAAGGCCCCTGACGCCGCCACCGCCGCGGCCGCCAGTGGCCCGGTCCGGCTGCCGGTGCCGCAGAGCGCGCCGCGGATCGGCTCGACGAGCGGCGTGCAGCTCGTGCTGGTCGCCGATTTGCACTGCCCTTACAGCGCGCGCTTGTGGCGCGGCCTGCGGCAGGCGATCCGCGAGCGTGAGGACGACTTCGAGCTCGTGTTCATCCATTACCCCATCGCCAACCTGCACCCCAAGGCGAGCGAGGCGGCGCAGCTGGCGCAGGCGCTGTGGCTGCAAAGCCCCGGCGAGCGCTATTGGCGGGCGATCGACTGGCAGTTCCGACATCCGAACAAGGTCGACGCCGGCGAGCTGCTCCGCCGCGCCCGGCTCGGAAGGACCGCAGCCGAGGCGGCGGCGCTGCAGGCGCGAGCGTCCACCCTCGCCATCAGCGGTGTGCTCACCGAGCACCGCGAGTGGGCCCGCGAATACGGCGTCCGTGGCACGCCCGTGCTCTTCGTCGACGGCCACGAGCACAAGGGCGCGCGGAGCCGGAAGAGCGTCGAGGCGATCTTGCAAGCTGCGCTCGCCGCTCGCGCTGCCGCCACCGCTGCGCCGCTATCCGGTGGCTCCACGCCAGACGCGCCGTGACGTTGGCCGTGTTCGACCGGGCGCCTCGAGGGCGCACCGCACCTCGACGGGCAGTCGGGTTGGTGGTGGAGTAGGCTTGGTTGCCGGAGCGCTGCGCCGACCGCGCGCTCGGCGGAGGCGACCCAGGGGGCCCAAGGTGCAGTCCAGCAGCGAACCTCCGGTTGTGCAGCCTGCCAGTCTCGCGGCCGACCGCGCAGACGCGTCGGGTGGCGCGCGCTTCACGGCGCGAAAGGCGGCGCTGCTGCTCGCGATCAACCTCTTGGCGTTGGGGCTGTTCGATCAGGCCGTGAAGTGGATCCCGATGGCGCGCCTGGTCGGCAACGTGGGGCGGATGCTGGAGGTGACCGGCAACAGCCACCCCCCCTATGTCCGGCTTCGCAAGGGCATCGATGTCGAGTATCAGTCGCCTGGAGATCCGAACCTGAAGACGCGGGTCGTCACGAATTCCATGGGTTTCCGGGATCGTGAGCGGTCCTTGCCGCGGACTGCAGGGCTGCACCGGATCATCGCGATCGGCGACTCCCATACCTTCGGGCTCGGCGTCGACGTTGCGGAGGCCTACCCGACGCAGCTCGAGAGCGCCCTGCGCAGCGCGGGTGAGGCCGTCGAGGTGTGGAACGCCGGCACCCCCGGCCACCAGATGCGCGATCACCTCGGCACCTTGCGCTCGCTCTTGCCTTCGCGGCCAGAGATCGTGGTCCTGCAACTGACCGAGAACGACGCGGTCGTTCCCTTCCACATCACACCCATGCTGCTCGAGCTCAGCCGATACTCCGGGATCGCGCGTCAGTACGTGCTGTACCGCCTGAATTCGGCGGTCGACGTCCGAGACTTCCTGCAGGCCTACACCGCGTTCCTCGAAGAGGCGAAGCGAGCCGGCGTGTCGGTGGTCGTGTGGAGCGAGAGCGTCCCGAAGAAGACGCGGCCGTCGCTGGAGCAGCGGGCGGCGGCGATGGGGGCCGATTTCGTCGATCCGCTCCGCGGCGAGCACCATCCCCAAGTCGGTGACGAGACCCACCTCTCACCGCTCGGCAACCGCGTCGTGGCGGAGCGACTCGTGCCCGTCCTGCAGGCTGCGCTGTCACGCCGTCCGGCGCGCGAAGGCCAATGACGCCCGCTGCGCCGTCGCAGCTGCGCGGCGCCCGGCGCGATCATCCCGGCATCACGGCTGCCAATCGGGGGGCAAGGCTGGCCACGCGCCGGAGTGGGCCATGACGTTGCGCGCGAGTCGGGTCGCCGGGGGGTTGGCTCGCGCGAATGCCGCGCGCTCTTCGGCCGAAAGCTGGCCCCCGAGCAGAGTCCGGATTCGCTCGCTCGCGTTGTCGCGGATCCTCTGGCCGGCATGGTCCCACTGCCAATGGACCGGGACATCCTCGTGGCAGATCATGATGTTCAGCATGCGGCGGGGGTGCTCGGTGATGTTGCGCCCGCGCGAGTGGTACGTCATCGGGTCGAGCGCGAGCGCGTCCCCAGCCTTCAGCAGCATCTTGACCCGCGACGGGAAGCGGTGCAGGCCCGGGTCAGGTCGCTCGGACTCGGGGTCCGGGATGCGGTGGCTGCCAGCGACCAGCAACGTCGACCCGTTGTCCAAGCCGAAGTCATCGAGCGGCAAGATGAACCACAAGTAGCGCCGCCGTTCGTCAGGATCGTAGGCGATGTCGCGGTGCCAACCCTCAACCTGGACGTCCGTCATCTCGGGTGACGGCAAGCACACGAAGAGGGATACATCGATCAGCTTGTGCGGGCCGATGATCGCGTCGCAGAGCCGGCGCACGGCCTCGTTTTCGACCAAGCGCAGCACCGCATCGCCCCACAAATAGATGCCCCGCGCGACGGGGTGAATCTCGTGCTCGATTGCATCCTCGGGGATGGGCTCGCCCATTTCGACTTGCCGCTGCGTCTCTGCCAGAGCCCGCGCCGCTGCGTCGCGGAGCTCGTCGAGGTGCGCTGCATCCAAGAGCGAGGGCAGGACCGTGAAGCCGGACGACGCGAGGGCGAAGCGATGGGCGGCGAGGTCTGCCTCCGATTCGGGCACCGGTCGCGGTGCCCATCGCGAGGGCCGCACCGAAGAGCGCGCCGCCGGGCTGCGATCGATCCCGCCAGCTTCGAGCTCCTCCGCAAACGCCTTGGTGACCGCCATCGCCTCTGCCGCTGTCACGCCGGCGAAGCGTCGGTAGGAGACGCCGCCCGCCCTCGTCTGACAGAAGGCCGGGCCTGCGCCGGCCGGCGAGACCTCGATGTCGACGCGCCCGCCTCCGTGGCTCACCAGCTCGAAGAGCATATTGTCGCGCGTGCCGTCGTCCGTGCGACGGCAACGCCAGCCTGCCAGGGCACTCTGCGCACCGGATTCGTGCTGGGGATCGTGTTGACTCATCGGGTGACTCTGCCGATTTGTCGGTCTTGCGAGTGGGCGGCACCATCCGACCTGTCGTCGTTCTGCCCTCTGCCCCAGCCTCCGTCAACACCGACCTAGCGGGACCCTCCGGTCACCGGCGGTCGCGTCGCAGTGTTCGTCGCACCCCCAGTCGCGACCATCACCAACCCAGCGTCGATCGGCAGCAGCAGGGTCCAAACGCGACCTTCCATGACCTCGCCGGCGACCAGCGTCGCCGCCAGCAGCACCAAAGCGAGGCCGGCGAGGCCGGGGGCGCGCTGCCACAGCAGCCGAGGCCGCGCGACGACAGCGAACGGCACCACCAGCGCCGGCAACAGCACCAGCGGTCGCAGCGCGAGCAGGCGCGCCGGGTCGAGCAGCCCGAGCACCTCCTCGGCAATCGTCGCGAGGTTCTCGAAGAGGCGCAGGTGGACGACGCCCGCCGCCGCGCGCGCCACACCCTCGCCTTGCTCCAGCGTCGCGCGAACGAAGACGGCCTCGCGCAAGCCGAACGCAAGGCCCAGCCCGGTGAGCAGCAAGGCGAGGTAGAGCAAGGCGGCGCGCAGGTCGCGACCGGCCGGCGTCAGCGCCTGGATCAGCGGGGCGAGGCCCAAGAGAACCGCCCCCTCGCGGTTGAGCGACGCGAGCAGGAGCAGCAACGCCCACGCGGCCACGCTGCCGCCGCCCCGTGCGAGCAGGCCGACCGTGACGGCGGCGAGGCCGAGGTCGACCACATCCCAGAGGTATGCAGGCTGGCCGTTGTGCAGCAGCAGCCAGCCCAAGGTCAGCGCCAGCATCGCCGCCCACGCCTCGCCGTCGCTGCGGGCGAGCGGGCGCAGGCCCCACCACGCGGCGAATTTGGTGGCGGTCCCGAGCGCGAGCATCAAGAAGAGCAGGCAGGGCAGGGCAGCCGCCCCCGTCGCCCGCATCGCCCCCCGCAGCAGCAGCGGGGTGAGCACCCTGCCGCCGTAGACCCGCCAATGCGTCTGACCGTCGAGGAGGTGCTCGATCGCCGAGAGCGAAAGCTGCAGCCGCTTGCCGTCGATGCCGATGGCGACGCGGTATTCGACGGCGGCCAGCAGGCAGAGCAACAAGATCAGCAGGGCGCGGCGCACGGTCGTCACCTTGCAGCCGCGCGGTCGGGTCGGCAAGCTCCGGCCGTGATGACCGACGACGCGACCAACGACGCCACCAACGAACCGACCGAGCCGCCCTTCGACCCGCTCGAGCGGGTCATCCACCCGCGTCGCGTTGCCCGGATCGACCACGTCCTGGCCCAGCGCCTCGCTTCGGTGACGGTCGTCTTCGAAGATATCTACGACCCGCACAACGTCGGCGCCGGGATGCGCACGGCCGATGGCTACGGCCTCTCGGACGTCCACGTCGTCACCGCCAAGCACGGCTTCAAGGGCCCCGGCAGCGTCGCCAAGAGCGCCGAGCAATGGCTGACGGTGCATCGCCACGGCAGCCCGGAGCAGGCCATCGCCGCGTTGCGCGCGCAGGGCTTCTCGATCTGGGTCAGCGACCTCGACGCCGAGCACGCGCTCGCCGAGCTGCCGGTGCAGGGCAAGATCGCGCTGGTCATCGGCAACGAGGCCGAAGGCATCAGCGAGGCGATGCGCCAAGCCGCGGACGTCCGCTACGTCTTGCCGATGCACGGTATGGTGCAGAGCTTCAACCTCTCGGTCGCGCTCGCCATCTCGTTGGAGCGGGTGGCGGTGCAGCGGCGCAACCAGCTGGCGGCGCGAGGGCGTGGCGGCGACCTGCCGGCCGAGCGTGCCGCGGCGTTGCGCCCGCGGTGGCTCGAATACGGCGTGCGCCAAGCGAAGAAGGTCCGCGCCGCCTACGCCGAAGGTGATCCCGAGGCCGACGCCGCGATCCGCGCGGCACAGCGCGAAGAGGCCGCGTTGCTGGCGGCCGCCACCGCCCGCGTCCGCGTCCACGGCCGCACGCAGGAGGAGTCATGAGCTCGCATATCGATCCCACCCGCCACGGCCAATCGCTGCTCGCCGAGAGCACCCTCGACGAGCCCCGCCTGCTCGAGGTCCTCGAACAAGGGCTCTCCGCCGGCGCCGATTGGGGCGACCTCTTCTACGAGTCGAGCCAGAGCGAGGTCGTCGCGGTCGACGACGGACGCGTCCGCACCGCTTCGCGCAACGCGCGGCAGGGTGTCGGTGTCCGGATCGTCGCCGGCGACAAGCAGGGCTTCGCGCATACCGACGCGCTCGAGCTGCCCCGCCTGCGCGCCGCCGCCGACGCCGCGCGGGCGATCGCCGATGGCCGCGCCCGGACCCCCGTCGCCGACCTCGGTGGCGACGGCGAGGGCGCCGACCTCGCCACAGTTCGCCTCACCCGCGGCCTGCCCAGCCGCTACCCGACCGAGCACAGCCCGCTCGCGCTGCCGATCGATCAGAAGGTCGCCGCGCTCTCGCGCCTCGACGCCCGCTGCCGGGCGATCGACCCGCGGGTGCAGCAGGTGATGGCGCAGGTCTCGGCCTCGCAGCAGACCGTCTTGGTGCTGCGCAGCGACGGCAGCGCGGCCTGGGACGTGCGCCCCCTGGTCCGCATCGACTGCACCGTGATCGCGAAGAACGAGGCCGGCAAGTTGGCCCGCGGCTCGGCCCGCGCCGGCGGCCGTCACGACGTCGAGCAGCTCCTCGACGAGGCCACGCTCGAATCGCTCGCCACCGAAGCGGTGCGGCAGGCGTTGGTCAACCTCGGCGCCAAGCCGGCGCCCGCCGGCGTCTTCGACGTCGTCCTCGGCCCGGGCTGGCCCGCCGTGCTCCTGCACGAAGCGGTGGGCCATGGCCTCGAAGGCGACTTCTGCCGCAAGGGCACCAGCGCGTTCTCGGGCCGCATCGGCGAGATGGTCGCCTCGGAGCTCTGCACGATCGTCGACGACGGCAGCATCCCCGGCGACCGCGGCGCGCTGAATATCGACGACGAGGGCACGCCGGCCGAGTGCACGACGCTGATCGAGAACGGCCGCCTCGTCGGCTATATGCAGGATCGCCTCAACGCCGGCCTGATGGGGATGCGTCCGACCGGCAACGGCCGGCGCGAGAGCTACGCCCACCTGACCCTGCCGCGGATGCGCAATACCTACATGCGCGCCGGGCAGGACGACCCGCAGGACATCATCCGCGGGCTGAAGCGCGGGATCTACGCGGTCGATTTCGGCGGCGGCCAGGTCGACATCACCAGCGGCAAATTCGTCTTCGAGATGACCGAGGCCTACCTCGTCGAAGACGGCAAGATCGGCGCGCCGCTCGAAGGCGCGACCCTGATCGGCCACGGCCCGAGCGTGCTTGAGCGGGTGGTCGCGGTCGGCAACGACCTCGAATACCTCAAGGCGCAGGGCGTCTGCGGCAAGGAAGGCCAATCGGTGCCCGTTGGCGTTGGCCAGCCCACGCTGCGGGTCAACGCGATGACGGTCGGCGGCTCGCAGGTCTGAGACCCGCGCCCCCCACGGAGGACCAAGATGATCGACGCGACACTCCTCTCCGACCTGCTCGGCCATGCCCGCGCCGCCGGCGCGACCGACGGCGACGCGATCGGCGTCCACGGCGTCTCGACCGAGGTGCGGGTCCGCATGGGCCAAGTCGAGACCAGCACCCGCTCGGAGGGCCACGACGTCGGCCTGCGCGTCTTCGTCGGCGACCGCTCGGCGATGGTCTCGACCAACGACCTCCGGCCGGCGGCGCTGCGCGAGCTGGCCGAAGCGGCGGTGGCCGCGGCGAAGCACATGGACCCCGACGCCGAGAGCCGCGTCGCGCGCAACGAGGAGCTCGCCGAGGCGCCTATCGCACTCGAGCTGCACGATCCGGCGGTCGCGGCGATGAGCGCGCCGCAGCTGATCGAGCTGGCCCGCGCCGCCGAGGCCGCAGCGCTCGACGCCGACCCGCGGATCAGCAATTCCGAGGGCGGTGAGGCCAGCGCCGGTGAGAACGGCGTGACCTTCGTCACCATGGGCGGCGTGGTCCGCCAGCGCACGACCAGCTCGGTCGGCGTGGTCGCGGTCCCGATCGCGGCGCAGGACGGCGCGATGGAGGTCGATTGGTGGTACGCCAGCCGACGCCGGCGGCAAGACCTCCCCGACCCGAGCAGCATCGGCCGCGAGGCCGCGCGTCGGACGCTGCGGCGCCTGGGCGCCCGCTCGATGGCCTCCTGCGCGCTGCCGGTGCTCTTCGAGGCACCCGTGGCCAGCCGCATCCTGGCCGACTTCGTCTCCGGCCTCTCCGGCGAGCGGGTCGCCCGCAAATCGAGCTACCTCGCCGATCAGCTCGGCAAGCCCGTCATCGCGGCCGATATCGACCTCCTCGACGATCCGCTGCTGCCGTGGGGCGTCGCCAGCCGACCCTTCGACGGCGAAGGTTTCGCCAGCCGCCGACACCCCCTCGTGCAGGGCGGCATCCTGCAGAATTTCCTCACCAACCTCCGCACCGCCAAGCGCATCGGCTGCACCCACGGCCGCAACGCCAGCCGCGGCGTCGGCGGCGCCCCCGGCGTCGGCCCGACCCACGTCCACATGGCCGCAGGAACCCGCAGCGTCGCCGATCTCATGCAAGAGATCGGCACCGGCCTTTTGGTCACCTCGACCATGGGCCACGGCACCGACCTCATCCGCGGCTCCTTCTCACAAGGCGCCACCGGCATCTACTTCGAGAACGGCGAGCCGCAATACCCGGTCAGCGAGATCACGGTCGCCGGCGATTTCGGCGATCTCCTCCGCGGTATCACCCACCGCGCCGACGATCTCGATCCGCACCGCGGCGTCAGCGCGCCGAGCTTCGTGGTCGAGAAGCTGACGATCGCGGGCGCCGGCTAGCGCCCCGGCACCCGCGACCCTGCTCCCGCTACGGACGGTTCGGCGCCGGCTTGGCGGCCTTGTCGCCGAAGATCTCACCGAGGTTCGGCACCAGCAGGAACTCGACCCGGCGGTTCTGCGCCCGGCCGTCGTCGGTCGTATTGTCACCGACCGGCTGGAACGAGGCGTAGCCACCGGCAGAGAGGCCCTTGCCGGCGACGCCGTTCTGGATCAGGAATTCGACGACGTTCAGCGCCCGGTCGACCGAGAGGCGCCAGTTGGTCGACTCCTTGCCGGCGTTGTCGGTGTGGCCAGCGACCTGGAAGAGCCGATCCGGCATCGCCTTGAGCACTTCGGCGAGCTCGGCCAGCACCGGCTTGGCGTCCTCTTTCAGCTTGGCCTTGCCGGAGTCGAAGAGGATATCGCCCTGCAGCGCGATGATCAGGAAGCCGCGGTCGACCTTGACCGTCAGCTTGCCCGCGTCGCTCATCGCCTTGAGCGCGCCCTTGACCTTGCTGATCATCGCCTCGACCGCGCCGAGGCGGTCTTCGAGCGCCCGCTTCTCCAGCGTGCAGGTGGTCAGGGCCTTGGCCTTGTCGCCGCCCTTGGCCGAGCACTCGTCGAGGGTCTTCTTGGTCCGGGCCAGCTCGCGCTCGAGGTCGTCGGCGCGCTTCTTCTGCCCGTCGCCGTATTCGCCGCTGTCGCTGAGCTGCTTCTCGTAGAGCTTGAAGCGCGCGGCGGCCTTCTGCTGCGCGGCCTCGAGCTCGGCAGCGCCACGTTCGCGCTCGCCGCGCAGATCGGCGTCGTATTTCTCTTGCGGGATGCCGCAACCGACGAGCAGCGCGCTGGCGCTGACGCCGAGCAGCAGGGAGCGGAAGCGGGCCTTGGTCTCGAACATCGAATCCTCCACGGTCCGGCACAGTCCACGGCCGGCTTGGCCGCGGAGTGTGCGTGATCCCGCTCGTTCTGCAAGTTCACCGGCCGCGCTTGCACCCGCCGCGGACCCCGGCCTATGGTCCGGGCGGCGCACGTCGCCCATGCGGAGGGTTCGATGCCGGCTTGGTTGTCGCAGCTTTTGCCGATCGTGATCTTGCTCGGCGTCATCACCTTCATCGTCTCGCGCTTGCCGAAGGTCGATATCGGCCACAGCGACGCCTTCATGGCGCGCCGGCGGATGAATTGGTTGCCGCTCGGGCTCTCCTACGCCTTCCTCTACATGGGCCGCTACAACCTGACGGTGAGCAAGAACGCGCTCGGCGACCTGATGACGATCGCGGATTTCTCACAGATCTTCCTCGTCGGCACGGTCACCTACGGCTTCTCCTTCCTGATCAACGGCCCGCTCACCGACCGGCTCGGCGGGCGCACCACGATGCTCTTCGCCACCGCGGGCTCGGCGGTCGCCAACCTGCTGATGGGCGTCGCGACCTGGGACTTGCTGACCGGCTCGCTGGGCATCCTGCAGAAGGGCCCCTCGGTCGCGATCTTCTTCTCGCTGCTCTACGCCCTGAACATGTATTTCCAGAGCTTCGGCGCGGTCAGCATCGTCAAGGTCAACGCGGCGTGGTTCCACGTCCGCGAGCGCGGCGTCTTCGGCGGCATCTTCGGCATCCTGATCTCGCTCGGCGTCTACTTCGCCTACGATTGGGGCCGCCTGATCGTCAACAACGCCCCGACCATCGCGCCAGACAGCGAGCAGAAGGCCGTCTGGTGGGTCTTCTTCATCCCCGCCGCGCTGCTGCTGACCTTCTGCCTCGCGACCTTCCTCTGGGTCCGCGATACGCCCGGGGACGCCGGCCACCGCGACTTCGACACCGGCGACGCCTCTTCTGGCGACGACGGCCCGCGCCTCGGCGTCTTCGAGGTGGCGAAGAAGATGCTCAGCAACCCGATCATCCTGACCATCGCGGCGATCGAATTCTGCTCCGGCTTCCTGCGCCAGGCGATCATGCAATACGGCTACATCTTCGCGAAGCAGACCGGGCATATGGCGGATTTCGCCTTCGCCAACTGGGGCATGATGCTCTGCGTCGCCGGCATCCTCGGTGGCATGTTCGCCGGCGTGATCAGCGATCGGCTCTTCCAATCGCGCCGTGGCCCGGTCTCGGCCATCCTCTACGGCGGCATGGTCGTCGGCGCCCTGGCCCTGCTCGGTGCGCTGAACATGACGGTCGCCCTGGTCGGCTGGATCGTGGTCGGGATGTCGCTCTGCATCATCGGCGTGCACGGCATGTTGAGCGGAACGGCGAGCATGGACTTCGGCGGCAAGAAGAACGTCGGCGTCGCCGTCGGCATCATCGACGGGCTGGTCTACCTCGGCTCGGGCGCGCAGGCCGGCGTCTACGGCGCGCTGCTGCCCAAGGGCGATGCGGCGAAGATCGTGGACAATTGGATGGTCTGGCCGATCGTCATGCTGCCCGTGGCGGTGATTGGGCTATTCCTCGCCTCGCGGCTCTGGAATGCTCGTCCCAAGGGTGCGGGCGGCCATTGAGCCGGCGGCGCCCACTGCACCACGGACCCGCATGCGCGCCTACGCCCGAATTCTCGCACCCGACGACACCGAGTGGCTGCTCGGAGCCGGCGATCTGATCGGCCGGCTCGCCACCGCCGCGCTGACCATCGACGACGCCCGCGTCTCCGAGGCGCACGCCATGATCAGCCTGCGTGGCGGCGAGCTGCACCTGCTCGGGCTGCGCGGGCTCTTCGTGATCGACGGCCCGCCGGTGCAGGAGGTCGCGCTGCGCGAGGGGATGGAGATCCAGCTCGCGCCGGGCGTCGCGCTCGAAGTCCTCGAGATCGAGCTGCCGTCCTCGGTGCTCGCCCTGCAGTCCGACGATCTGCCGCGACAGGTGCTGACCGGCGCCTCGAGCTTGCTGCTGCAGCCGCGGTTGGCCCTGGTCGGACGCTACCGCGACGACGCCGCGGCGCACCTCTGGAGCAGCGGTGAGGGCTGGCGCATCCGCGTCCGCGGCGAGCCCGCGCGCGACCTGCGGCCCGGCGATCGCATCACCCTCGGCGAGACGGTGGTCGAGGCGGTCGAGGTCGCGCTCGAGCGGGCCGGGCCGCAGCGGACCCGCGTCGACGGGGCGTTGAGCCCGCCGCTGCAGATCATCGCCCACTACGACACCGTGCACATCCACAAAGAGGCCAAGACCGGCCAACAGGGCGAGCCGTTGGTGCTCGACGGCATCGCGGCGCGGATCGTCAGCGAGCTGGTCGCGGTCGGTGGGCCCGCGGCCTGGGAAGTCCTCGCCGGCGAGATCTGGAAGAATGAAGGCGATCGCGTCCAGCTCCGCCGCAAATGGGACGTCAGCCTCGCCCGCCTGCGCCGCAAGCTGCGCCAAGCCGGCGTCCGCCCCGACCTGATCCGCGCCGGCGGAACCGGCCAGGTCGAGCTCCTGCTCTATCCCGCGGACTCCGTGGATGACCAAACCTGAAGAGGGCCGCCCGGCTCTCTCCGGCTGGGGCTGGGGCGACGCTGCGCCGCCACATGCAGCGCCCGACGCGACACCTGCCGCCGCATCCGGCGACGCGGGGCCGTTCGCCGTCCCCGAAGCCGAACGCTACGAACGCGGCGGCGAGCTCGGCCGCGGTGGCATGGGCGTCGTCGTCGCCGCGCTCGACCGCCGCCTGGGCCGGATCGTCGCGCGGAAGCAGGTGCGCGCGTCCGAGGCCGATTTTTCCTCACGCCGCCGCCTCGCCCGCGAGGCCGCCATCACCGCTCGGCTCGACCACCCCGGCATCGTCCCGGTCTTCGATGCCGGCGTCGACGCGCAGGGCGAGCCCTATTACACGATGCGCCTGGTCGCCGGCCGGACGCTGGCCGACGCCGTCACCGAGGCGACCGGCCTCGGGTCGCGGCTTCCGCTGCTGCGTCGCTTGCTCGCCGCGGTCGAGGCCGTCGCCTACGCCCACGACAAGGGCGTCGTCCACCGCGACCTGAAGCCGGCAAATATCCTCCTCGGCGCGTTCGGCGAGACGCAGGTGGTCGATTGGGGCCTGGCGCGCTGGCTCGACCCGAGCGACGACGACGCGCTCTCCGACCATGGCGAGGGCCCCGGCGACAGCGCCAGCGACAGCGCCGACGCCGCGACCGCCGGGTTGACCCGGGTCGGCGCGATCATCGGGACGCCCGGCTACCTCAGCCCCGAATGCGCCCGTGGTGCCCCGGCGACGCCGCAGAGCGACGTCTACAGCCTCGGCATCAGCCTGTGCGAGATCCTCGCCGGCCGGCCCCTGCATGCGGACAGCACGCCGGAGCAGGTGCTCGCCGCCACCGCCGCGGGCGAAGCGCCGGATCTCGCCGCGGTCGAGGCCGTGGTGCCGGCGGAGCTGTTGGCCATCGCGAAACGCGCCGCGGCGCCGCTGGCGGCGGACCGCTATCCCGACGCCGGCGCGCTCGCGCACGACCTCGAGGCCTTCCTCGACGGCCGCGTGGTCGGCGCCTACCGCTACTCGACCTGGGACCAGGTCCGCCGCTTGGCACGGGCCTGGCGCGCGCCGCTGCTGGTGGGCGGCGTCGCCTTCGGCATCCTGGTCGTCTCGCTGAGCGTCGCCTTCCGGCGCACCGCGGCCGAGCGTGACCGCGCCGTCGAGGCCGAGCAGAGCGCCCGTGCCGCGCAGGGGCGTGCCGACCGCGACCTCGGCCGCGCGCTGCTCGAGGCCGCGCGCACCGCCCACGCCTCGGAGCAACTCCCCGAAGCCGAGATCCTCGCCGCCCACGCCTTGCGCAGCCACGCCGATCCGGAAGCCGTCGGCATCTTGATGCGGGCGGCGGTGCAGGACGTCCGCCGCGTCGGCAGCCCGGTCGAGGTGCCGAACGATTGCGTCGTCCGCAAACTCGCCGCCGATGGCGAGCGCCTGCTCTGCCTGCGCCACGGCAGCCTGACCCTGTACCGCGTTCCGGCCGGCGGCGCCGTCGCGACGCTCTGGCAGCGCGAGATGGTGGCCGAGGACGCGCAGATCGGCGCGCGCTACGTCTCGGTCACGCGCGGCGTCGACGACGTCATCCTGCTCGACCTCGGCACCGGTGAGCAGCTCGCCGCGATCAACGCCACCCACGGCGGCGGCCTCTGGTCGACCCAAGACCGCACCGGCCAGCTCTTCCGCCACGCCGCCGACGGCGTGGTGCGGATCGACGACGGCCACCCGGGGCGTCACAGCGAGCACCGCACCTGCGGCGGCAACGGCAGCGTCGCTTTCGCATTCGCACCCGACGCCGGCCCGCTGGCGCGCGGGATCGCGGTCGTCTGCGCCAGCGGCACCGTCGAGCGCTTCGACGCCGCCGGGCTGCCGCAGGCCGCGACCCAGGTCGAGATCGATCGTCGGCACCGCGGCGCTGCGGCGGCGTGGTGGAGCGACGACGGGAAGACGATCGTCATCGGCGCACACGACGGCACGGTCGGCGCTTACGACGCCGTGACGCTGGCGCCGCGCTTCGTGGTCCAGGCCCGGGTCGGTCAGGTCCGGCAGATCACCGGCACCGCACGCCACGTCGCGATCGCCGGTGAACACGGCGGCGCCGAGGTCCGTGACCTCGAGACCGGCGTCGCCGTCGCGCGGCTGCCGGCTGCGGTCGGCCGCGACCTCGCGATGCGGCCGGACGGGACGCTCCTCACGCTGGGGCAGCGCCTGCATCGCTGGCGGGTCGAGGAGGGCGGCGCGCCGCTGCGCCTGCCCGCGGGCGAGCGCCGCCATGGCTTCTCCTCTGGCGCCCTCGATCCCAGCGGCTCACTGATCGCGTTGGCGCGGGCAGATGGCGTGATCTTGGTTGCCCGCACGCGGGACGGCGCGGCGGAATTCACCGCCGCGTACGGCAACGTCGTGATCAAATTCGCCGACTGGGATCTGCACGGCGAGAGCGTCGTCGCCGTCGCAGCGCGCAGCGCCACCTTCGTCCGCTTCCTCCGCGCCCAGGGCTGGCGTGCCGAGCACCTCGACGCCTCGACCCACGCCCGCCGGGTCGCCATCCTGCGCAGCGGCGCCATCACCGTCGCGCCCTATGGCGCCAACCTGGTGGTGCACCCACCGAGCGGCGCCACTCCGACCGTCCTGCTGCCGTCGGCGGAGGACGGGACGGCGCACGCCTTCCGCGACCTCGCCGTCTCCGCCGACCGGCGCCTGCTGGTCGGGGTGGACGCCGGCGGCGGCGTCTGGGAAGTCGAAGACCGTGCGCCCCTGGCCTTGCGGCGCGTCGCAGCGGTCGCGGCCGCGGAGGTCGCCACGGTCTCGCCGGATCGCGCCCGGATCGCGGTCGCCGCGCCGAATCGCGTCGTCGTCCTCGACCGCCAGGGAACGGTGCTGCTCGAGCGCCTGACCGGCGGCGGTCGGATCCACGACATCGCCTGGAGCCCCGATGGCCGCTGGCTGGCCCTGGGCGAGCTCCCCGGCACCGCGCGCCTGCTGCGCGCCGACGACCTGACGACCGTCGCGGTGCTGCGTGGGCACCAGCAGCGCGTCTCGGCCGTCAGCTTCGACGCGGCGAGCCGTCGCCTCGCCACCACGAGCTGGGACGGCAGCGCGCTGCTCTGGGACGTCGAGACCGCCAACCTCAGGCCCGAGGCGCTCTTGCTGCGGACCCAGGAGCGCTGGGGGATCGGCCTCGACGCGGTCCTCGACGGTAGCGCCGCCCGCGCGTTGCGCTAGACCGCGCTCGGGCGCTACCCTCCGGCCGTGCTGCCTGCCCCAGACCGACGTCGCGCCCTTGTCCTCGGATCCCTCGCGGTGGTCCTGCTCGCGTGCGGTGGGGCGTCGGTCAAGCTCTTCGACGAAGACCGCGCCACCAGCAATATCCCGATCCGTTCGGGCGCGCGGCAGTTCGCCTTCCGTGGCGTGCTCGCCGACGCCCAGCGCGCGCTGCGCGAGGGGGATACCGAGGCGGCGCAGCGCTTGTACGAAAAGGCGTTGGAGAGTGAGCCGGAGAGCGTCCTCGCGCACTACCATCTGGGCCTGATTCACATGGACGCCAACCGCTTCGAGCCGGCGCGCGCCCACCTCGACAAGGCCTGCAAGCTCGAGCCCGAGCTCTTCGGCGCCTGCAGCAACCTCGGCGTGCTCTACCTCGATCACGGCGAGGACGCCGCCGCGCTGGGCGTGCTCGAGCAGGCGGCGAACGTCGCGCCGAAAGACGTGCGCGTGCTGATCAACCTCGGCAACGCGCGGATCCGCCGCGGCCTCTGGTCGGCTGCCGTCGACGCCTACGAGGCCGCCCTGGAGATCGCGCCCGGGCACGGCACCGCCCTCTACGCCCTCGGCCTCGCCTACGCCGCGCGCGGCCGCTGGGACAAGGCCCGCGCCACCGCCGAGAAGGCCCTCTCCTACCGGCCGGGCTTCGCCCAGGCGCGGGCATTGCGGGTCGCCGCGCTCACCGCCGAGGGCAAGCTCGACGAAGCGATCGCCGAGGGTGAGGCCGACCTGGAGCGGATCACGCCCACGGTCGAGAACCACGTCGCGTTGGGCCGCGCCCTGCTGCGCAAAGGCCAGGTCGACGACGCCCTGGATCGGATGGAGCGCGCCGTGCGGCTGGATCCGGACGCGCCGATCGCGCGCATGACCTATGGCGAGTCGCTCGACGCCGCCGGCCGCAAAGACGCCGCGATCGAGCAATACCGCGCCTTCCTGAAGCTGCCCTACCGCCGGCTCGAAGACTCACGCCGCCTGCGCCGCCGGATGCGCGAGCTGGTCGGGCAGAGCAAGGCCAAGAAGGGCTGAGCAGGAACATCAGATGTCCCACACCCAGAATTCGCAGCCCCAGCTCTCGCCCATCCCCCTGCAGCAGGCTCCCCGGGCCGAGCTCGCCGCGGTCCGCGTGGTCGCGAGCGATATCGACGGGACGATGACCCGCGACGGCCGCCTGGTCGGCGAGGTCTTGGACGCCATCGGCCGCTTGGTCGAGGCCGGGATCGAGGTGCTTCCGGTCAGCGGTCGGCCGGCCGGCGAAGTCCTCGGCCTGGCCCGCTACATGCCCGGCGTGCGGCGCGCCATCGCCGAGAACGGCTTGGTCCGCGTCGTCCCGGGCGCCGAGGTCACCCCGCTCGGGCAGAGCCCGGACCGCGCCCGATTGCTCGATGTCGCAGCAGCGATTGCCCCGACCGGCAGGCCGCTCCGTCTGGCCGAAGACGCTTTCTGCCGCCTCTGCGACGTCGCCTTCGAGCGCGACGGTCGCGACGACGCCAGCCTCGCCGCCATGCGCGAAGCGGCCGAGCAACTCGGCATCCACCTGCTCTGGTCGAGCGTCCACGTCCACCTCTCGCTCGACCCGCCGGACAAGGGCGTCGCCGTGCGCGGCCTGTGCAGCGCCGACGGCATCGCGGCCGAACACGTGCTCACCATCGGCGACGCCCCGAACGACGTCGGTTTCTGGGTGCCCGGGCGCTTCGGCGTCCCGGTCGGCTGCGCGCAGGTGATGCAGCAGCGGGCGGTGCTGACCGAAGTGCCGCGCTACCTCGTCGCGGAAGAGGGTGACGGCTGGCTCGAGATGGCCGCCTTGCTGCTGGCGGCGCGAACCTAGCCGCTCATCCTGCCGCAGGCTTGCTTCGCAAGCGGGCGACCAGCGGCAGGAGCAGGCCGCCGACCAGCGGCAACAGGCACAGGCCGTAGAGCAGGCCGAGGACGCCGTCGAGCGCGGCGGCGACGGTCCAATGCAGCATCCCGAGCAGGGGGCTGGGCAGGCCGGCGGAGGCGGTGTCCGCGGCGACGGCGATGGCGTGCTCCGGCGCGTCGACGCCGAGCTGGGCCAGCGCGTGCAGGATGATCGAGGCGCCGACCCAGAGCATCGCCGCGGTGCCGACGTTGGCCAGCAGACGCATAAAGCCCGGCATCCCGCGGACCACGGCGCGGCCGAGCTGACGAATCGCGGCGATCCGGCTCTTCCGGGCCAGGTGCAGGCCGACGTCGTCCGCCTTCACCAGCAGCGCGACCGAACCGTAGACCACGAAGGTGATCAGCACACCGGCGATGGCGAGCGCGATGGCCTCGAAGAGCAGCGAGTCGGTCTCCAGCGTCGCCAGTGAGACGGTCATGATCTCGGCCGAGAGGACGAAGTCGGTCTTCACCGCGCCCTTGACCTTCGCCTCTTCGAGGTGGGCCGGGTCGCCGGGGCCGAGCGCGTCGCCACCGTGCTGCTCCGGATGCGGATGCAAGACGTGCCAGATCTTCTCGGCGCCCTCGTAGCAGAGGTAGCTGCCGCCGAGCATCAGCAGCGGCTGCAGCGCCCAGGGGGCGAAATACGAGAGCAGCAACGCCACCGGCAGCAGCAGCACGAGCTTGTTGAAGAGCGAGCCCTTGGCGATCTTCCAGACGATCGGCAGTTCTCGTTCGGGCGAGAAACCGTCGACGTATTTCGGCGTCACCGCCGCGTCGTCGATGACCATCCCCGCCGCATCGACGCTGGCATGCGCCGCTTGCTCGACCACGTCGTCGAGCGAGGTCGCCGCGACTTTGGCCAGGGCCGCGACGTCATCCAGCAGTGCCAGCAATCCGCTCAAAGCCGCCTCCTAGAGACTCGACCAGACCATGCAGTTTCGCATTTTCTGGCCGAGTCTCTCTTCTGTTCTCTGGGGGGCTGGGCGCCCCCAGGTCGCGAGAAGCGTGGTTCTCGCGAACCTTCCCCCTCCACGAGCCGCGTCAAAAAGTCGCCTGCGGCGACTTCCTGATCGCGTCTCTAGCGCGTCGCGAAGCTGCCCTTGCGGGCGAAGATATCGGCGAAGAAGTCGTTGCCCTTGTCGTCGACGACGATGAACGCGGGGAAGTCGACGACCTCGATGCGCCAAACCGCCTCCATTCCGAGCTCGGGGAATTCCAGGACCTCGACCTTCTTGATGCAATCCTCGGCGAGGCGCGCGGCGGGGCCGCCGATCGAGCCGAGGTAGAAGCCGCCGTGCTCGGCGCAGGCGTCGGTGACGGCCTTGCTGCGGTTGCCCTTGGCCAGCATGACCATGCTGCCGCCGTGGGCCTGGAAGGGGCCGACGTAGGCGTCCATGCGGCCCGCCGTGGTTGGGCCGAAGCTACCCGAGGCGTAGCCCGCCGGGGTCTTCGCCGGTCCGGCGTAGTAGACGACGTGGTCCTTCAGGTACGCCGGCATCTCGCCGCCGCCGTCGATCCGCTCCTTGATCTTGGCGTGGGCGATGTCGCGCGCCACCACCAGCGGGCCGGTCAGCGAGAGCCGGGTGCGCACCGGGTGGCGGCTCAGCTCGGCGCGGATCGCCTCCATCGGCTGGTTCAGGTCGATGGCGACGACCTTGCCGCTGAGATCCTCGGCGCTCGGCTGTGGCAGCAAGCGCGCCGGCTCGGTCTCGAGTTGTTCGAGGAAGACGCCGTCTCGGGTGATCTTGCCCAGGGCCTGACGGTCCGCCGAGCAGGAGACGGCCAGCGCCACAGGGCAGCTCGCGCCGTGGCGCGGCAGGCGGATCACCCGCACGTCGTGGCAGAAGTATTTGCCGCCGAATTGCGCGCCGATGCCGGATTTCCGGGTCAACTCGAGCATCGCCGCCTCGGTCTCGAGGTCGCGCACGGCGTGGCCGAGGTTGTTGCCGGCGGTGGGCAGGCCGTCGAGGTAGCGGGCCGAGGCCAGCTTCGCCGTCTCCAGCGCCAGCTCCGCCGAGGTGCCACCGACGACCAGCGCGAGGTGGTAGGGCGGGCACGCGGCGGTGCCGATGCTGGCCAGCTTGCTCTCGACGAAGGCGAGCAGCGACTTCGGGTTCAGCAGCGCCTTGGTCTCCTGGTAGAGGTAGGATTTGTTCGCCGATCCGCCGCCCTTGGCCATGAAGAGGAAGTGGTATTCGTCACCCGGGATCGCCGCCACCTTGATCTCGGCCGGCAGGTTGTTGCGGGTGTTGACCTCCCGGTACATATCGAGCGGCGCCAGCTGCGAATACCGCAGGTTGTCGGTCTGGTAGGTGTCGAAGACGCCGCGCGCCAGGGCCGCCTCGTCGTTGCCGCTGCTCAGCACGTGGTAGCCGCGCTTGGCCTTGACGATGGCGGTGCCGGTGTCCTGGCACATCGGCAGCACGCCGCGGGCCGCGATCACCGCGTTCTTCATCAGGTCCATGGCGACGTAGCGATCGTTGTCGCTCGCCTCGGGGTCCTCGAGGATGGTGCGGAGCTGCTGCAGGTGGCCCGGCCGCAGGTAGTGCGCGATATCGAAGAAGGCCTGGGTGGCGAGCAGGGTCAGCGCCGCGTCGTCGACCTCCAAGAAGCTCCGCCCGCCGGCCTCCACGACCCGCACACCGTCGCGGCTGAGCAGGCGATAGGGCGTCTGCGCCTTCTCGCTGGGGAACATCGGCTGGTAGGCGAAGGTCGGCGTCTCGGACATGGATGGCTCCACGGTGGGCGTTGCGCGGGCCGGGCCGGGGCGGCGCGGCGGGGGCGAGAGGATAGGCCGGGTGGCGGCGGGGCGCTAGGTATCTCGGGGCAGCAGGCCGCCGCGGTGCGCCTTGCGCTCGTCGTCGGTGGCCATGCGGTAGGTGCGGTAGGGCTGTGCCCAGGCGATGCCGCTGGCTTCCTGCTCGGTGAAGTCGTCGTCCTCGCCCAGGACGGCGGCGTAGAAGCTCGCGCCGACCTCGGGGAAGAGGCGCAACGCCGTCAGCGGCGCCGCGTCGTCGGCGGTGATGTTGCGCAGGCCGCCACACCGGGCGGGGTCGTCGTTTTCCATCGCCAACATCAGATCGTAGGTCGAGCCCGTCCCTGCGAGGCCCGCCTCGACCTGCAGCACGTCGAGGCGGCGCCGTGGGTTGGGGCTCTCCGGTTCGCGGCGCGGTTGCCACGTCGCGACGCAGCCGACGAGCAGGCTCTGCGGTCCCATCCCGCGCCAGACGCTGACCCGAGGCGTCTCGCTATCGCCGTGGATCCACAGCGAGCGCAGCGCGCCCTCGTCGATCCAGAGCGTGTCGAAGAGCTTCTCCAGCAAGGGGCGCCGCGTCGCGTCTCTCATCCGCGCACGATACCCGAGTTCGCGTCGCGCCGCTGCCCCTCAGCGCGCTCCAGCCGCCGCGGCGTGGTCGATCGCCCGCCGCGCCTGCTCTGCCTCTGCCGCGTCCAATCCGCCGGCACAGGCGCCGACCGGGGCCATCACCGCGCCCTCGCGCGCCGCGGACGGATGGCCGAGGCCGAGCGCATGGCCGAGCTCGTGCGCGATCAACGCGACCCGCCGCGTGGGGTCGTTCTGCGCGAGCCGCGTCGCGTCGAGCAGCACGGCGCCGCCGCGGTCGTCGCCATTCAGCCCGGCGAGCGCCTCGTGGTCGGCTGGCAGGCCCAGGCCCTCGAGCTCGGCCAACGCCGCCGCCGCCGCCGCGTCTGCCGGCGCGAGCTGCGGCAGGAGCAAGACCCGGAGCAGGGGGCGACGTCCCGCGGTGGCTGCCGCCGCGCGCTGCACCGACGCGCCGAGGCGCTGGTAGAGCAGGGCACGAATCGCCGTAGGCTGCTCCGGCAACGCGGCCTCGCGCAGGTTCAGCGGCTCGCCCAACTCGGCTTCGGCCTCGGTGATGTTGCAGCGCAGGCCGAGGATTCCGCACGCAGAGGCGAGCTCGCCCCGCAGCGCGACGTCCGCCGGCAGCCGACGGTCACGGACCAGCGTGAGCGCCACGTCGCGGTCGATCGTGACCTGTGGCCCGGGGCAACGCTTCACCGTTGCAGCGCCGGTCGGCTCGCGGCCGCAGCCGAGCGACGCCAGCAGCAGCCAAGCCGCCGCGCAGCGGGTCGTCGTCGTGTTCAGGGGGCGGTGACGTCGACCGCCGTCGCGGCCTTGGCCAGGTCGTGGATCGGCACGTCGCTCACCATCTGACCGAGGCCGACCAAGCGCAGCAGGAAGGGTGCGTAGGCGCGGAAACGCAGCGTCGCGCGGATCTGCAGCGGTCCCTTGGTCGTGGCCGGAATCGGCGCGAAATAGGTCCAGGTGCGCTCGTGGCCGGCCGGGATCGCGTTGCGCCGATGCTCGGCGGCGTGCCAGGTGAAGAGCGTCGGGTTGCCGGCGACGTCGAGCAGCTGCGAGGAGAGCGTGACGAGATCGTCGTCGCCGTAGGGATCGACCTCGGACCAGTGGTCGCGTAGGTCGCCGTTCGCGTCGAGATCACCGCTGCGGTAGACCATCGCGCCGTCGGCGTCGACGACCTCGAGGTCGATCCAGACCTGCCGCAGGAAGGTCGAGCCGGTCGGCAGGCTGTGCGCGTCGATCGCGTTGCGGACGGTGACGACGACGTCCAGCGCCTCGCCGCCGCGCGCCGGCTTCGGCAAGGCGAGCTGCACCTTCGCGGCGCTGCCCAAGAGCGCGGCGATCTCGGCCTCGAGCTCGCTCCGCGTCGCCGCGTCGAGTGCTGGCGCTCCGGGGCCGACCGGCAATTCGACGCCGACGAAGCGGTGCCGATGCAGGCCTTGCCGCTGTGGGCCACCGAGCGCCGCCGTGCCGTCGTAGCGCGGCATATGGCAATCCTGGCACGGCTTGCCCTGCGCCGCGGCCGGCGACGCCAGCCACTCCTCGTAGGGGCGCTCGAGCGGCAGGCCGTTGGTCTCGACGACGTCGTGGCAGCCGCCGCAGAAGCGGGCCTCGCCCATATGCGGTGTCTTCGCCGATTCGTGGAAGGCGACGGTCTGCGGGTTCTCCAAGTTGCCGCAGAGCGGGCCGTCGTCGTCGAGGACGTGGCCGGAGTTGTGCACCCGCTCGATCGCGCTCGCCTTGTGGCAGGCCTCGCAGGTCACGCCCTCGAGGGTCACGGGCGCGAGATCCTTCCAGCGGAAGCCGGGCTGGATATCGCCGCTGCGGACGCCGATCGCCGAGTGGCATTGCGTGCAGAAGCCGTCCTCCTGGCCCTCGCGCTCCTGTTGCCGCAAATCGACCAGGGCACGGAAGACCGGATCGATCATCGCGAAGGCGTGGCGCGACTGCGACCACTCGTCGTGGTGCTTCGGATGGCAGCCGGCGCAGTCCCCGGCGCTGCGGAAGTGGTCGAGCTGCACCGTCGGCTGCAGCGGCATCGAGAGCGGGTCGACCAGCCGGGCGTAGCCACCTGCGTCGGTCGCGTCCACCGTGGTCCCGGCGTCGGTCTTCGGCTCGGCTTCGGGGCTACAGCCGGCGGCGGCGAGCAACGTCACGAGCAGAACGAGCGCGAACGAGAACGCGCAGCGTGCGGGCCGCGAAGGCGAGACGCGACGCATCAGAGGCTCCGCAGGAAGGCGAGCAGCTGCTGTCGCTTGTCGTCCGAGAGGGCCGTATAGCTCTCTCGGCTCTTCATCGCCTCGCCGTCGTGCAGCTCGATCGCCTGCTCGATGGTGTCGGCCTCGCCGGTATGCCAATACGGTTGGCTGTGGCCCAGGCCCCAGAGCGGCGCGGTGCGGAAGTCGCGCATCCCCGCCGAGGCCTCTTCGATGCCCACCGAGCCCTCCGGCAAGATCGTGTGCAGCAGCAGGTCCGAGTAGAGCCCGACCGGTCCGCGCGCGCTCGGCAACGACGGCGTATGGCAGCCGGCGCAGCCGATCTCGGTGAAGACCTTCTCGCCGGCGGCTTCGGCCGTCGGGTCGGTGCTGGTGCGCGGCGGCGGCGCCAATTCCTGCAGGTAGAACGCGATCCGATCGGCGACGACCGTCTCCAGCTCCGGATCGGCGACCCCGTCGTCGTCCTGCAGCAGACCGAAGGTCAGCCCCGGGACGAAGGGCAGGGTCATGCCGAGCTCCATGGCGATGCCGTCACGGACGAATTCCACGATCGACGGCACCTGCGCCTTCCAGCCGAAGCGTCCCACCCGGCCGCCGTCGACCCAGCTCACCCGGCCACGGATGCCGTCGCCATCGGCGTCCTCGGGGTCGGCGCCGGCGGCGATCGTCTCGGCGGCGATGGCGTCGATCAAGCCCAGGCCGAAGAGGTGCGGGGTCTGCCGATGCTCGAAGATCGCCGTCTCCTTCTGCGGGCTGTTGGTGCTGCCACGCAACCGCGTCGACTTGTGCAGGATGGTGCCGATGGCCGGGACGACGAAGCCGCCGTCGGTGCCGAGCAGGCCGTGGCGCATCACGTTGACGCCGCGCGGCCCAGAGCCACCGATCGCCGGCTCGAAATGGCAGGCGCGGCAGGAATCACCGTTCATCCGCGGCGAGCCGGCGCCGACGCCGTAGCTGCGCTCGCGGTCGAATTCCTCGCGCCCGGCGAGGAAGGCGCTCTGCTCCTGCGCGTCGAGCTCGCGCACCGGGCCACCGGCAGAGCCGACCGCGCCGATCGGGGTCTCGGGTGGGATCAGCCCCGGCGAGGCCTGGTCGCGGCCGCCGAGCGAGAGCAGGAAGTCCTCGAGGTCGGCGTAGGCGGCGTCGTCCAGGGCGGCGGCCTTGTCCCGTGCGCGTTGGCCCTCCCCGCCGTGGGCGAGGATCGCCTCACGCAGCGTGCCGGCGCGGCCGTCGTGCAGGTAGGGCCCGACCGCGGCGATGCCCCACAACGGCTGGGTGCGGAACTCGTTGCCCTTCGCCAAGCCCTGCTCCAGGCCGTCGGCGAGGTCGGGGCCCATATCGTGCAGCAGTAGGTCGGAGTAGACCGGCAGCAGCCCGCGCGGCCCCTTGAGCCGCGGGGTGTGGCAGCCGTCGCAGCCGATCTGGTCGAAGATCTTGCGGCCGCGGGCACTCTGCTCGGTCTCCGGCTCGATCTGCGGCGCCGCCAACAGCATCGCGTAGCTGACCAGATCGAAGAGGTCCTGGATCGACATCTCCGGGTCCGGAACGCCGTCATCGTCCGAGTTCGGCTCGTCGGGCGCGGCGGCCTGCGCGTTGGCCCGCAGATCGGCGAGGGCGGCGCGGATCGTCGCCGCCCGCCGCAGCGGATCGGCGTCGATGCCGGCGTCGGCGCTCGTCTTGCCGCCGCCGGACGAGTCGACCGGGAGCTTGGCCCGGAGCTCGTCGGTCAACGGCGTCGTGGTGATCCCGAGGTGGTTGAAGAGCGGGCCGCGGATGAAGCCCTCGATCGAGACCGTCTGCGCCTTGCGGCCGAATCGACCGACGAAGCCGCGGTCCCAATTCGCCCTGCCGCTGATCCCGTCGCCGTCGCGGTCCTCGGGGTCGGCGCGCTCGAGGATCTCGTCGTTGCTCAGCGCCGCCAGCAGACCCACGCCGAAGAAGGGGATGGCGTTGCGTTGCGCGACGATATTGATCGCGGGGTCGACCTCGGGCCGGCTCGGGCGACCCGGCGCGTAGTCGTACATCCGGATCACGCCGCCGGACTTGCCTGCCGACGTCGCCGGCAGGTAGGCCCCATCGGGGAGGCGCTTCGCGGCGAGGAAGAAGTTGCGGTAGAGCCCCGCGGAGCCCCCGATCGCGGGCTTCTCGTGGCAGCCGGCGCAGAACGTGATGTTGAACGCGGGGCCGAGCCCCTCGGCGCGGGTGAAGCGGTGCTTGGCGACCTTCAGGCCGCGGGCGAAGGTCGCCAACTGTTCGGCCGATGCCGTCGGGATGGGGTCGCCCATCTTCGCCATCACGCCTTCGGCGATTGGGCCGTGGTCGGTCGCGTTGGGCTCGTCCGCGGGGCCGCACGCCCACAAGCCGGTCGCCGCGAGCGCAAGGAATACGCGCAGCGCGAGGCGCTCCGTCGCCGGCGTCACATGCTGTGATTGTCGTCTCACCAGAGCCTCCGCCCCCCACCGTTCAGGCTACCAGCCTAGTCCGGTGTGAGCGAGCGGCTACAGGAACCAGACCTTCAAGGCCTGGCTCGGGTACCAGCTGCCATCGGAGAGCTGCTTGCCGTCGAAGACGTCGACGTGGCCCGTGCCCGAGTAGCCGAAGATCTTGTCGAAGGCGACCAGACCTTTGCGGCCGCTGACCACCGGCTCGATCTCACTGTCGAAGGCGGACTGGAACTCTTCGGCGTTCTTGAAGCGCCGACCATTCTCCGGCCACTGCTGATGCGGCTTGCCGAAATGCTTCTCGACGTAGGTCCACATCTCCTTTGCGGAGAGGATGTAGTACCAGCCGGTCTTGCGGCTGTAGGGGATGCGCCCGGCCGGGATGCCGGCTGCCTTGGCCTTCTCGCGGGTGATCTTGTAGTCGCCGCCGAGCTGGTTCCACATGATCGACATGCGGATCGCGCACGTATTCGAGAACTCGTCGGGCCGCCAGCCCTGCGCGACCTGCAGATCGTCGCTGGCCGTATTCTGCGAGGCGTCGGGCAGGTAGTTGTGCGGGTGGGCGTCCCAGACCTGCTGGAAATCGTCGGGTAGGCCACCGTTGCGGCTGCCGGCCGGACCGCCGTTCTGGGTCGTCGCGCCGCCCTGCGGGGTCTGCTGCTGGCCGGCGCCCGGGGCCTGGACGATGGAGGTATCCTTGTCCATCGCCGAGATCGTGTCCCTGCCGACCACGCCGTCCGAGGAGAGGCCGCGCGCCTTCTGCCAAGCCATGATCGCGTTGTGGGTGCCGGTGCCGAAATCGCCGTCCGCGCCCCAACGCCCGAGGTGGCTGCCGAGGCCGGCCTTGACCAGGTAGTTCTGCAGCGCGCGCACCGCCGGGCCACGGGCACCCTTGCGCAGCGTGCCGTTGCCCTGGGCGATCGCCTCGAGCACGTGGTCGCCGGAGAAGAGCGGGTTGCTCAGCGCGCCACCACCCGGCGAAGTCGGCGGGGTCGGCGTCTGCTGGCCGCCACCCTGCGGGCCGTTCTGGTCGTTCTGCTGCGGACCGTTCTGCTGATCCGGCCGATTTCGATTCTGGTTGCCCCAAACCATGGTTCGCCTCGTCGCGACGCGCTGGGTGCGTCGCCTGCTGGGGAGGATGCCGCGCCGTGCCGCGCAACGGAAGGATCACACCGGCAGGGAGGAGGGCGCGGGGGGCGTGCGCACCCCACTCGCGCCACGCCTCAGTTCGCGGGGGCGGTGGGGGGCGATTCCTCACGGCGGAGGTAGGTCGGCACCGGCGCAAAGCGCTTCGCTGCCGCCTTCTTGCGCAGGTTCAGCGTCAGGCCGGCGGGGTTGTAGACGAGCAGGTTGTGCGTCGTCGGCGTGGTGATTAGGAATTGCGCCCGGGTCACCCGCAGGAAGCGCGCGACCTCGTCGATGCGCTCGACCGAGAGGTGGGCGAAGGGCTCGTCGAGGATGAAGAAGCCGGCGGTCTCGCCCTCTTCGCTCATCGTCAGCGCCATCAGCAAGATCAAGCTGGAGACGACCTTCTGCCCACCGGAGAGCTCGGGATCGTGGACCGGGACCGTGCGCTTGCCGTCGAAGCCGACGCGCACCTCCAAACCGACCCGGCCGACCAGCCCCTCGGCGTCCTCGCGCAGCGCCTCGGCTCCGGGCACGCCGACCTTGACCTCGACCCGGCAGAGCTCGCCCAGCCGCAGCACGTTGCGGCGGTAGCGGCGGATCGTCTCCTCGACCACGCGGACGTACGCGCGGCGGGCGAGCGCCAACTCTTCGGTGGCGGCGTCGAGCTCGCGGCGCCGCGTATTCAGGCTCCGCTCGGCCTCGACCAGCTCGGCGTGGGCTTTCTGCCACAGCGCCACGGCGCGCTCGTCACGCGGCCCGGTCCAGCCGTCCATGCGCTGGCGCAAGGCCCGCTGCCGCTCGATCAGCACCACCTCGGGCTCGAGCAATTCCAGCGCCGCCTCGTGCGCCAGCGATTGCGGCACCCGCTCCTTCGCGTCGGCGACGTCGGCGGCGATGCGGTCGCGCCGCGCCTCGGCACCGGTCATCGACGCGCGGGCGCGATCCCGCTCCAGCAGCGCCTCGCGGTGGCGGTATTCGAGCAGCGAGAGCCGGCGCTCTTTCTCGACCAGCTGCCGGTTGGCGTCGTCGGTCTCCTGCAGCAGCGCCATCAGCCGCTCGGAGGCCTGCCGTCGCTCGCCGTCGAGGCTGCCGATGCGCTCGGCCAGGGTCGCGGGGTCGCCGATCCGGTCGGCGAGGCGTGCCAAGGCGCGGGCCGCGGCGAGCGCTTCGTCGATCTGGCCGATTCGGCGGGTCGAGGGCTCGAGGCTGTATTGCAGCCCGTCGCGCCGGCCACGCAGCTCGGCGAGCTGCTCGTCGATCCGGCCTTTGCGGTGGCTGCCGGCGCCAGCGCCGCAATAGAGCTCGGTCTGGCCGACGTAGATGCCGCCGCGGCTGTCCTGCCGGTAGCCGTCTGGGGTGATGCTGACCTCGCCACGGCCGAGCGAGAGGCCCTCGTCGACGCTCTCGACCAGGGTCACGCCGTCGAGCATCCGCAACACGTGCTCCGGCACCCGATCGTCCGAGAGGGCGACGACCGAGAGCGCCGAGCGGGGCCGCGAGCGGACCCGGGCACCACGGCCGTATTCCGAGACGTAGCAGCGGTAGCGTTGGCGCTGCGCCATCTTCCGCGCCGCGGCCGTATCCTTGGCGTCGACCAGGATGGTGAAGCGCTCACGCCCGAGCACCGACTCCACCGCGACGTGCCAATGCTCGTCCTGGATCTCGATCATATCGGCGACGAGCGAGCATTCGATGTTGTTGCTGCGCAGCTCGCGCACCATCCGCTCGACCCAATCGGGCGGCGCTCGACGGCTGCCGCCGCGGTCGAGGCCCTCACGCTCGCTGCGGAGCTTGGCGATCTCGGCGATCATCCCCTGCAGCTCGGCGCGGACGCTGGCCTCGGTCTCGATCAGCCGCTGCTTCTCCGTCGTCAGCGCCTCGGTGTCGACGTCGCCCTGGGCGGCGCCGGACTCCTCGTATTCGGTCGCCCAACGTCGCAGGTCGCGGACCTCGAGGTCGAGCTTCTCTTTCGCAGAGATCAACTGCTGGTAGGTCGACTTGGTCCGCTCGACCTGGGCCCGAATCTCGGCGGCGCCGGCGGTCAACTCGCCGCTCTCGCGGTGGAAACTGCCGAGCACGCCGTCGGCTTCGGCCGTCACGCGGCGCACCCGCACCACCTCGTCCTCAGCCGAGGCGAGTTGGTCGCGCAGCGCCTTGTAGCGTGCGGCCGGCAGCTTCTCTTCCCGCACCAAGCGCTCGGTCTCGACCAACTCGCGGTAGCGATCGTAGGCCTCGGCGTCCTTCCGCAGCAGGTCGACGTGGGCCCGCACGCTGGCGAGCTTGGTCTCGAAGTCCTGCAGCTCGCGGCCGCTGCCGAGGAATGACGAGCGGGCCTCGTCGTAGCGTTCGAGCGCCGCCTTGTCGCCCTGCATCTCGAGCACGTATTCGAGCAATTGCTCGGGGCTGCGCTCGCTCAGCTTGTGCGTCTCGCCTTGCTCCAGCGCGAGGATGCGCAGCAGCGTCCGCGGGACGCCGGCGGTCTCCAGCTCGCGGGAGAATTCCATCGGCTTGAGCGCGCCGGAGGCGCCGTTGAGCGACTCGATCGGCGCGTCGCCTGGCTGGATCAGGTAGCGCCGCTCCCAGCTGCCGCGCTGCCGCTCGATGACCACCGCGATCGTCGCGTCGTCCTCGAAGACGCCGAGGTGGGCGAAGGGACGGCGCCCGGCGCCGCGACGCAGTCGGTTGTCGACCACCGCCTTGACCACCGCGACGCCCGTATCTTCCCGCAGGTATTGCGGCAGCTTGCGCGAGGTCGAGAGCCGCGTCGCGTTGAGCAGGACGCGGATCGCGTCGAGGAAGGTCGTCTTGCCCGAGCCGTTCGGCCCCGCCACCAGCACGACCTCTTCGTCGAGCGGCAGCCGCACGTGCTGCCACCAATCCCAGTTCAGCAGCTCGATCGCCTTGAAGGTGAACATCTACGCGTCGCCCCAATCGCCAAAGTCGTCGTCATCGTCGTTCGCGGCGTCGTCGTCGGCGGCTTCCGCGGTCGAGCGATCGTCGTCGTCGTCATCCTGCGCGGCCGGGGCCGCAGCCTTCGCCGCGGCCGGCGCTGCAGCGGGCTTCTCGGCGGGCTTGTCGGCCGCCTTCTTCGCGCGCTTGTTCGCCGGTGCCGGTGCGGCCGCGGCGCTCGCGCTCTCGACCTGCTCCTCGATGATGCCTGGCAGGTCGCCGTCCACCGGCTCGTCGTGGTCGCCCTGCGCGAGCAGGTCCCAGAGCACCGAATCACGCAGCTTGCGCGCCATCGTCACGCCGTCGACCAGGTTGTCGAGCAGCGGCCCCTCGCGCAGATCGCCGGCCCGGTTCTCCAGCACGAAGCCGGCCGCCTTGAGCTGGCCCAGGTAGCGGGCGAAGGAGGTCTTGCCGAAGCGGTGGCCGAACTCGGCGAAGAGCGCCGAGCGCGCGACGGTCGGCGTCGGCAACTTCTCGCGCGTCGCCTTGACCTCGCCGCCCCCCTCGCCGGTCTCCAACCTGCGCTTGCGCGCTTCGTCCGAGGCCACCCGTCGCGGCAGCACCAGGCGGGTCCACAAGATCACCAGCAGGGCCACGGCACCACGCTGCAGGCGGGCGTTGGTCGCCCAATCGAAGCGGACGTCGGCCTCGATCGCCGGCAGCAGGCGCACGGCGAAATAGTTGGACGTATAGGAATCCACCAGCCCGAGGCCGACCCCCGCGAGGCGCCGCTCGACGCTCGCGCGCAGGGTGTCGTCGATCAGCAGGTCGCGGTAGCTCCGCTTCGGCAGCCAGCGGTGGATCAGCAGGTGGGCGCAGACTTCTTGCGCACGTGCGGCGGTGACGTCGTCCTCGACGAAGACCTCCGGTGGAGGTTCGGGCAAGGGAAGGGCGCTCTGATGGGATTCCGTGCGGTCGTCCATGGCGCGCCCCCATAGCACAGGCCATCGGGGCTGGATAGGGCTTCGCTACAGGCTCTCCTCGAGGTGCTCGCGCAGCGCTTCGAGTTCGCGGCGAAGCTCTCGGCTCGCCGCCCGCAGCGCGGTCAGATCGGGCATGGCCGCGGCAGGTTTCTGCTCGCTGGCGGGCTTGGTCGGCTTACTGCCTGCCGCGGCTGCGTCGCTGCCCTCGGTCGCCGCGAGCGCCGCGGCGGCTTCGGCGGCGGCTGCAGCGTCGGCCGTGAGCAGGACCTTCGCCTTGCCGGTGCGGATCGCCTTGCGCGCCCCTTCGATCGTCATCCGCTCTTCGTGCAGCAAGCGGCGGATGCGCTCGAGCTGCTCGACCTGGCTGCGGCTGTAGAGGAAGCGCCCACTGCCGCTGCGCGACGGCTTCACGTGCGGGAACTGCTGCTGCCAGAAGCGGACGACGTGCGTCTCCACGCCGAGCAGCTTGGCGACCTCTCCGATTCGAAAGAGGCTCTTGTTCGGTAGTTCCATCGCGGTACCTCCGCGGCCGAAGCTGCCAGAGCGCGTCCGGGCGGGCAATGGCCCCAGCGCCGGCGAGGCGGTCGTCGCACCCGGCGCGAGGCAAAAAGGACGACGCCCCGGCGAGGTGGACTCGCCAGGGCGTCGCGCTTCGCTTGCGCGTGGACTAGCCGTTGAGCTGGGCCTTGAGGACCTGCGACGGCTTGAAGGTGAGGACCTTGCGGGCCGAGATCTCGATCGGCGCGTCGGTCTGCGGATTGCGACCCATGCGGGACTTCTTCTCGCGGACGACAAAGTTGCCGAAGCCCGAGATCTTGACCTTCTCACCGCCCTCGAGGGTCTCCTTCAGGATCTCGAAGACGAGCTCGACGATCTCCGCGGCCTCGCGCTTGCTGTAGCCACCGAGACGCTCGTACACGGACTCGACGATATCGGCCTTGGTCATCTCTGCCTCCGTTCGGTTCGCGACGGGTTCACTGCCGCCGCGTGGTTGGAAATATGGGGTTTGAGCGGACGCCTCAGGCGCCGCGCGCCGCGTTGACGACGGCGCGGAAGCCCTCGAGGTCGCGGACGGCCATCTCGGCGAGGACCTTGCGGTCCAGCGTGATGCCGGTCTTCGACAGCGACGCCACGAGCTCGGAGTACTTCGTCCCCAGGGCCCGGGCCGCGGCGTTGATGCGCACGATCCAGAGCGCACGGAAAGCGCGCTTCTTACGACGGCGCTCCTTGTACGCGATCTTCAGGCCGCGCTGCACCTGCTCACGGGCGGTGCGGTAGAGCTTGCTGCGCGCTCCGCGCATGCCCTTGGCCATCTTCAGGAACTTCTTGTGACGACGACGGCCTTTGAAGCCCTTCTTCACTCGCATGCTATCCTCACTACTGCGGCGCGCTCGCGCCGGATGTGGCGGCTGTGCCTGCCACGCTAGGCGTACGGGAGCTGCCCGTAGACGCGGTGCACGTCACGCGGATCGACGCTGTCGGAGCCGCGGGCCTGCCGCTTCATCTTGCGCGTCTTGTGCTCGAGGAGGTGACGGCGCTTGGCGTGCTTGCACTTGACCGTCCCGCTCGAGCGGACCTTGAAGCGCTTGGCGGCGCAACGCCGGGTCTTCATCTTCGGCATCTCTGCTCTCCCTGCAGCCCGAAACCGGGCTTCCTACTCGTCCATCTCGCCGTCTTCGTCGGCGACGGGCTTCTCTGCGGCGCGGACGCCACGTTTCGGATTGACCATCATGCTCATCGTGCGGCCCTCCATCTTGGGGGGGACGTCGACGACGGCGATGTCGGCCAACAACTGGGCGATCTCCTCGAGCCGGCTCCGCTGCGCTTCGGCGAAGGCCATCTCGCGGCCGCGGAACATGATGGTCACCTTGAGCCGGTTTCCCTGCTCGAGGAACCGGCGCGCGTGCGCAATCTTGGTCTCGAAGTCGTGCTTCTCGGTCTTGGGCCGGAACTTGACCTCTTTCACCTCGATGTGCGTCGCGCTGCGCTTGGCTTCCTGCTGCCGCTTCTTCTGCATGTACTTGAACTTGCCGAAGTCCATCAGCCGGCAGACCGGAGGCCGTGCGTTGGCAGCGACCTCGACGAGGTCGACGCCTTCGGCTTGGGCCATGCGCATCGCCTGGTCGGTCGCCACGATGCCCAGCTGCTCGCCATCGGCACCAATCAGCCGCACCTCGGGGACGCGGATGCGGTGGTTCACGCGTGGTTCGCGAGCGCGATCCTGTTCGGCGCGCTCGTCCAGGCGCGATCGTCGGAAGCCCATGCCTTCGGTGACCTCAACCGTGCGCGTCGACGCAGCACGTGAAAGACGAGAACGCGCCGACCGCGTATCCCCCTCGTTGGGGAGGCGACCGTCGCGTCTTCATCTGACCGGGCCGACGCGGTGACGGACCGGGCTCTTCGAGCCGCAACGCCGGTCGGGCACTGCGGAAACGGGATGGCGGCTTGGTAGGCGCGAGCGGATTTGAACCGCTGACCTCCACGATGTCAACGTGGCGCTCTAACCAGCTGAGCTACGCGCCTGTGGCTCCCGGGGGAGCTTGCGAGCCGCCTGGTCCCGCCCGACGAGGCGCTGAGCGCCTGGCCGTCGAGGAGCCAGCTATCTAGGAGCAATCGCCCGGGTTGTCAATCGTTCGGTGCCCCGTTTCCCGGGGCTGCCAACCCTCCGACCGCGCAGGTCGGAGAGGGCCCACCAGTTCACTTGGAACCGGCGGGCGGGGCGCGGTGTTTAGCGGTGGCCAACTGCGCTGTCAAGCATCGAATGTGTGGAAACTTCTCTCTGCTTGAGGTCGGAACACGATCCGCTACGCTGGCGGCCGCCAGCCGTTTCTCGGTGGCACTCCACGTTCGGGAGCGCGATGCGCCGTTTGAGCCGAGAGCCGAGCACTTCGAGACGGGATCGCGCCTCGCTTCGGCCCGCGATCGCGCTGACGTTGGTCTGTCTCGGCGCGTTGGCGGCGCCGCGATCGTCCTTCGCCTGGGAGCGTGTGCAGCAGCTCGTGCGCGGCACGGCCGAGACGCTCGAGAAGGGCCAGCTGACGATGGGGGTCTTCGCCCCGGTCACCTATGGCGTCACCGACGCGTTGACCGTCGCCAGCCACCCGATCTTCGATCTCTTGTTGTTGCCGAACCTCGACGTCCGCTACCGCCTCTACCAAGGCGACGTTTGGGTCTTCGCGGCATACGGCGGCTACGAACAAGGCTTCCTACCCGGGCCGACCAGCACGATCGCCGGCGCCAGCAACCTCGGCGCGATGGCGACCCGCTATTTCGGCGACCTGCTCTCGGTCTCGGTCGGCGGCGGCTGGTCCGGCCGGCTCGATCGCCGCTCCGCGGGGAGCGACAGCACGGTCCAAGATCCCGGCGTCGCGGCGATGCTGAACGCGACGTTGTTGCTGGGTCAGCGCCACCTGCTGATGTTCAACGGCCAGCTCCGCTACAGCTTCGCCGACGGCGTCGATCGCCCCTCGGTCACCGGAGCGCTGGTGCGCGCGTGGGACCAGTTCCAGCTGGTCGGCGGCCTCTCGCTCGGCGACCACACGGTCCACACCTTGCCGATCGGAAGCGATCCGGCACGCAAGCTCTCGTGGCCGGTGATGCCCTATATCGATCTGTGGTTCGACTTCTGAACCGACGCCCCCACCCCTCGCAGCCCCGCGCGCTCCGACGCCGGCAGGGCGGTCACCATGTACGGTCCCTTCCTCTCCGAATTCGAGGCGCGCCGGGTCGGCCGGATGCTCGGTTCGCTCTTCCTGGGGCGCCTGCGGCCGGGAGAGGCCTTCGCCGTCCGCGGTCACCTCGAGCCCGGGTGGGTCGGCGTCGCCGTCGAGTTGGGCCGCGCCGACGCCTCTTTCGCCTATGCGGTGGAGGCGCGGGTCGCCCGCAAGAGCGGCGGCCTCGGCGACAACGCGCTGAAGGAGGTCCTCTACGACCTGCACGGCGCGCTCTGGGACGGCTACCTCGGCGGCGCCGACCGCGAGCCCTTCACCGGGCCGAAATGGGAAGAGGTCGACTACGCCGGCCACCGCGTCTGGCTGCGCGGACAGGAGCGCGATCCGCGTTCGGAAGCCGCCGCAGACGAGATGATCGACGCGGGTGCGCGCACCGACGCAGCCCGCGCCCGAGCGACCGCGACGGCAGACGACGACCCCGCCGCGCCTTGACACCCCGGGGCCGAGGGTGTGGAGTCTCGCCCGTTCGCGCCGCCGCGCGCCCTTCCGCAAGCGACGGTGCCTGGGCCCATCACAGAGCGAGCGTGTCATGAGCAATACGAACCCCATCTCCGTCGCGGTCACCGGCGCCGCTGGCCAGATCTGCTACAACCTGCTGTTCCGCCTCGCTTCCGGCGAGACCTTCGGCGATCGCCCGGTCCACCTCAAGCTGCTCGACCTCGATATCCCCGCGGTGCAGCAGGCGCTCGAGGGTGTGGCGATGGAGCTCGCCGACTGCGGCTTCCCGACCCTCTCGGCGATCACCTGCACCGGCGACGCGAACGTGGCCTTCGACGGCATCAGCTGGGCCGTCCTGGTCGGCGCCAAGCCGCGCGGCCCGGGGATGGAGCGCAAAGATCTGATCCGCGACAACGGCCCGATCTTCATCGGTCAGGGCAAGGCGATGGAGCGCGGCGCCGCGGACGTCCGCGCCCTGGTCGTCGGCAACCCCTGCAACACCAACGCGCTGATCGCTGCATCCAACTGCTCGGGTGTGCCGAACGAGCGGTTCACGGCGATGACCCGCCTGGACCAGAACCGCGCGGTCGCGCAGCTCGCCCAGAAGGCCGGCGTGACCAACGCGGAGATCAGCCACGTGACGATCTGGGGCAACCACAGCGCGACGCAGTACCCCGACTTCGAGAACGCCCGCATCAACGGGCGCCCGGCGACCGAGGTGATCAGCGACCACGCCTGGCTGCAGACCGACTTCATCAAGACGGTGCAGCAGCGCGGCGCCGCCATCATCAAAGCGCGCGGCAAGTCGTCCGCCGCCAGCGCCGCCAGCGCCGCGATCGACCACATCAAGTCGTTCGAGTCGGCCACGCCGGCCGGACAGTGGTTCTCGGCTGCGGTCGTCTCCGACGGCTCCTACGGCGTGCCGGCGGGCCTGATCTCGAGCTTCCCGGTCGTCAGCGACGGCAAGGGCGGCTACAGCATCGTCCAGGGCCTGCCGATCTCCGATTTCGGCCGCGCGAAGATCGACGCCACGGTCGCCGAGCTCCAGCAGGAGCGCGAGATCGTCGCCGATCTGCTCGGCTAGCCGGATCGGCTCGTAGCAACGCGAGGAGGACACGATGACAACCGCCACCGCCACCGACCGAAAGGGCCCGCTCGCGGCGCTGCTCGGCTCCACAGTGGGTCTCAAGGTGCTGATGGCCGTCACCGGCCTGCTCTGGGTCGGCTTCGTGCTCGGGCACATGGTCGGCAACCTGCAGATCTACCTGCCGATGCCCGCCGACGGCATCCACCCGATCAACAAATACGCCGCGATGCTGAAGAGCACCGGCGGCCTGTTGTGGGCGGTGCGGCTCGGCCTGTTGGCGACGTTCGCGGCGCACGTCTGGGCGGCGATCAAGCTCACCGGCGTCAACGGCGCTGCGCGGCCGGTCGCCTACCGGGAGAAGCGGTTCCAGGTGGCGTCGTTCTCCTCGACCTACATGCGGGTCTCGGGCTTCGCCATCCTCTTCTTCGTGCTCTACCACCTGGCCCACTTCACCATGGGCCTGACCAACCCCGCCGACTACGCGCGCCACCTCGACAACGGGATGCACGACGTCTACGCGATGTTCGTGCTCGGCTTCCGCAACCCGATCGTCGCGGTGCTCTACGTCGTCGCCAACGTCCTGGTCGCCTTGCATTTGCACCACGCGGTGTCGAGCATCTTCCAGACCTTGGGCCTACGCACCGCCCGCTACGCCGCGACGATCGACAAGATCGGCCCCGCGGTCGGCGTCTTGGTCGCGGTCGGCAATATCTCCATGCCGCTGGCAGTCCTTCTGGGCCTGGTCGGCGCTGACGTGCAGTAGGCAGGAGGCAGCGACATGAGCAGCGACATGAGCAACAGCGATAGGGTGCAGAAGCTCCACGCCGGTGGGCCGACCGGACCGATCGAGAAACGCTGGGATCAGCACCGCTTCGACATGAAGCTGGTCAACCCGGCGAACAAGCGGAAATTCGACGTGATCATCGTCGGATCGGGCTTGGCCGGCGCATCCGCCGCGGCGACGATGGCCGAGCTCGGCTACAACGTGAAGGTCTTCTGCTACCAAGACAGCCCCCGCCGCGCGCACAGCATCGCGGCCCAGGGCGGCATCAACGCGGCGAAGAACTACCAGAACGACGGCGACAGCATCCATCGCCTCTTCTACGACACGGTGAAGGGCGGCGACTTCCGCGCCCGTGAATCGAACGTCTATCGCCTCGCCCAGATCAGCGTGAACATCATCGATCAGGCGGTCGCGCAGGGCGTGCCCTTCGCCCGCGAATACGGCGGCCTGCTCGACAACCGCAGCTTCGGCGGCGCCCAGGTGAGCCGAACGTTCTACGCCCGCGGCCAGACCGGCCAGCAGCTGCTCCTCGGTGCCTACCAGGCGCTGGAGAAGGCGATCCACTCGGGCAAGGTCAAGATGTTCCCGCGCACCGAGATGCTCGACCTGGTCGTGGTCGACGGCGTCGCGCGCGGCATCGTCACCCGCAACCTGGTCACCGGAAAGGTCGAGGCCCACGCCGGTCACGCGGTGGTGCTCGCCACCGGCGGCTACAGCAACGTCTTCTACCTCTCGACCAACGCGATGGGCTGCAACGCGACGGCGGCCTGGCGCGCCTACAAGCGCGGCGCCTTCTTCGCCAACCCTTGCTACACGCAGATCCACCCGACCTGCATCCCGGTCAAGGGCGAGTACCAGTCCAAGCTGACGCTGATGAGCGAGTCGCTCCGCAACGATGGCCGGGTCTGGGTCAGCAGCAAGCAGGGCGATACCCGCAAGGCCAAGGACATCCCGGACGCCGAGCGCGACTACTACCTCGAGCGGAAGTACCCCAGCTTCGGCAACCTCGTCCCGCGCGACGTGGCGAGCCGCAACGCGAAGTACGTCTGTGACGAGGGCCGTGGCGTCGGCGGCGGCGAGGCCGTCTACCTGGACTTCCGCGACGCGATCAAGCGCGACGGGCGCGACGTCATCGCGGCGAAATACGGCAACCTCTTCCATATGTACCACAAGATCACGGCGGAAGATCCCTACGAGATGCCGATGAAGATCTTCCCCGCGCCGCACTACACGATGGGCGGCCTGTGGGTGGACTACAACCTGATGAGCAACCTGCCCGGTCTGCACGTCATCGGTGAGGCGAACTTCTCCGACCACGGCAGCAACCGCCTCGGCGCCAGCGCGTTGATGCAGGGCCTGGCCGACGGCTATTTCGTCTTGCCGTACACGATCGGGCACTTCCTCGCGACCCACAAGCCCGAGACGATGGGCGCGGACCACCCCGCCTTCGTCGCCGCGAAGCAAGAGGTCGAGGGCCGGATCGACGGCATCGTCGCCAACAACGGCAGCGAGACCGTCGACAGCTTCCACCGCAAGCTGGGCCGCATCATGTGGAACCACTGCGGCATGTCGCGCAACGCCGAGGGCCTCCGTAGCGCCATCGACGAGATCAAGGATCTCCGCGGGCGCTTCTGGCAGAACGTCTCGGTCACCGGGCAGAAGGGTTCGCTCAACCAGGTGCTCGAGCGCGCCGGCCGCGTCGCCGACTTCCTCGAGCTCGGCGAGCTGATGTGCAAGGACGCCCTGACCCGCGAGGAGTCGTGCGGTGGCCACTTCCGCGAGGAGCACCAGACACCCGAGGGCGAGGCCCTGCGCGACGACGAGAAATTCTGCCACGCCGCGGCATGGGGCTACGAGGGTGAGGACGCCGAACCCACGCGCCACGTCGAGGAATTGGACTTCGAGTACGTCAAGCTGACCCAGCGCTCCTACAAATAGGCGCGGGCGGACGACACGAGATGGGAGGCGAGCGATGAACCTCACGCTGCACGTCTGGCGCCAGGCCGGGCAGGACGACAACGGCGGCTTCCAGACCTACGAGGCGAAGGACGTCAGCCCCGACATGTCCTTCCTCGAGATGCTCGACGTGGTCAACGAGGGCCTCGAAGCGTCCGGGCAGGAGCCGATCGCCTTCGACCACGATTGTCGCGAAGGCATCTGCGGCATGTGTTCGCTGCAGATCAACGGCGTCCCGCACGGTCCTGACCGCGGCACGACGACCTGCCAGCTGCACATGCGCTCGTTCAAGGACGGCGATACCGTCGTGATCGAGCCCTGGCGCGCCGGCCCCTTCCCGGTGCTGCGTGATCTGGTCGTCGACCGCACCGCGCTCGACCGCATCATCGAGTCGGGTGGCTATATCTCGGTCCGCACCGGCGCCGCGCAGGACGCCAACGCGACCCCGGTCAACAAGGCCGACGCTGACGAAGCCTTCGAGTACGCCGCCTGCATCGGCTGCGGCGCCTGCGTCGCGGCGTGCAAGAACGCCAGCGCCAGCCTCTTCACGGCCGCCAAGGTCAGCCACCTCGCGCGGCTGCCGCAAGGCCAGGTCGAGCGCTACGAGCGCGTCGTCTCGATGGTCGCGCAGATGGACCAGGAAGGCTTCGGCTCCTGCACCAACCAATACGAGTGCGAGGCCGCCTGCCCGAAGGAGATCAGCGTCCGCGCCATCGCGCAGATGAACCGTGACTTCCTGGTGGCCAGCCTCCGCGGCCGCTAGTCCATGCTCAGCCGCGCCTTCCGCTGCCAGGTGCGGCTCTCTCTCTCGGATGTGGACCGTGGCGTCTACGTGCAAGAGCAGATCAGCCTCGCGCAACAGCCCGACGAACCCGACGAGCACATCCTGCTCCGCTTCCTCTCCTACGTCTTCTTCTACGAAGAGGGGCTGCAGGACCGCGACGGCTGGAACCTCGTCGCCGAGCCGGACCTCTCGGCGACCGACCTGACCGGCGACGTCACGCTCTGGATCGAGGTCGGCCCGCCGCAGCAGCTCAAGCGCCTGGTGCGCGCCCTCGGTCGCTACAAGGACGCCCGGATTGTCGCCCTCTTCGCCGATGTCGACGAGGCCACGACGCTGCGCCGCGAGTTGGTCGCGCAACGCGCCCGCAACCTCGACAAGCTGGAGATCCTGCTCGCCACGCCGCGGCTGATGGAGCGCCTCGAGGCGATCGGCTCGCGCTCGATGGAGTGGGACGCGACCATCACCGACGGCCTGCTCTACCTCTCCTGCGACGGTGAGGTCATCGAAGGCCGGCTGCGCACGCTCGACGAGCTGTTGGCGGAGCAGGCATGAGCGAGACCCCCGACGCAGAACTCGAAGACCGCGTGATCCAATGGCTCGACGGGCGCACCGACGCGCTCAGCGAGAGCCTGCGCGAGCTGGTCGACGCGCCGAGCGGCCCGCACGAGCGCGACGGCCAGCGCGCCTGCCTCGAATTGCTGGTCCGCCGCTGGCGACGGATCGGCTTCCGCACCGAGATCCTCGAAGCCGCCGCTGGCCTCGGTCACCTCGTCGCGCACCGCCCGGCGGAGGTCCCGGACGCGCCCAAGGTGCTGCTGCTCGGCCACCTCGACACGGTCTTCGACCAGAGCGCCGGCTTTGTCGGGATGCACCGCGTCGGTGAGTGGCTCGCCGGCCCCGGCGTCGCCGACATGAAGGGCGGCTTGGTCGTCGCGCGGGCGGTTGTCGAGTCGCTGCTGGTCGCAGGCCAGGCGGGCGCGATCGATTGGACCCTGCTGGTCACCAGCGACGAGGAGATCGGCTCGCCGACCTCGCGTTCCATCGTCGAGCGCACCGCCGCTGGCCGCGACCTCGTTCTCTGCTTCGAGCCTGGTCGCAGCGGCTTCGCCGTGGTCGACGGCCGCGCTGGGGTCGCCGCGTTTTCGGTCGCCTTTCACGGTCGTGCCGCTCACGCCGGCGTCGATCCCGAGCGTGGCCGCAACGCCATCGTCGCCGCGGCCGCGTTTGCCGTCGAAGTCGGCAGCATCGCCGACGCGGGGCAGGGCACGCTGGTTTCGGTCGGGACGATCTCGGGCGGCAGCAAGCGCAACGTCGTGCCCGAGCTCTGCCGCCTCGAGCTCGACGCGCGGGCGCAGAGCGCCGCGGAAGCCGAGCGCGTCGTCGCCGCCGTGCAGGCGCTCGCCAGCGACGTCGGAGCGCGCCACGAGGTCCGGGCCGAGGTCCGCGGCGGCTTCCATCGCCCGCCCTGGCCCCGCGATCCGCACGGTCCGCACGCCCATTTCGCCGCCGTCGCGAAAGACCTCGGCATGCCGCTTCCCGCCGTCACCACCGGCGGTGGCAGCGACGCCAACCTCGCCGCCTCCGCCGGCGCCCCGACGCTCGACGGCTTGGGACCGGTCGGCTTCGGCATGCACTCGACCGAGGAGCGCATCGAGCGCCACACCCTGGTCGAGCGCGCGAAGCTGATCGCGCTGGCGTTGTTGCGCTTCCGGCCGCAGCCGCATCCCGAGGCTTGAGACCTACATCTGCACGCTCGGCGCGCTGGCGAAGAGCAGGAGCAGGTCGTTGTCGGTGAAGGCGAGGCCGGCGCCGAAGAAGACGTCGCGGTCCGGCGTGAGCAGCATATCGCCGCCGACCTGGACATACGCCCACGAGACGAAGCGGAGCAGGATCGCGGCGCGCACACGCGGACGCGGGTCGGTGAGGGCGAAGACGTCGACCGAGGTCTGCAGCTTGTCGCTGAAGGCGAAGAGGTCCGCGCCGAAGCCAGCGCGGCTCTCGATCACGCCGCCACGCAGCGCCACCGGGCCCCAGCGCCGGACGTATTGGAAGCCGAACTTCACCACGTCGTTGGTCTCGCGGATGGTCTCGTCGAGGATCGAGGTCGGGCCGCCGTCGAGCGTGCTCGCCGTGTTGACGCCACGACGCTGGGTCATCGGTACGATATCGCTGGAGATCGTGACGAGGTAGTACTTCTCCTTGCTCGGCTGCAGCCGCAGGGTGAGCTGCGAGCGCCACGCCTCGGCGTCGGTATTGGGCAGCTTGGCGTAGCGGTTGGTCTGGAAGTCGATGCCCGACTGCAGGTTGACGAAGCGCGAGACGAAGCTGCGCGTGTCCGCGACCATCGCCTCGGCCTCGCGGACCAGCTTGTCGCTGGTCAAGAGCCGGCCGATGGCGCCCTCGCCCCTGGCAGTCTTGGCAGTGACCGTCTCGAGGTTTGCCACCACGCGATCGATACGGGCCAGCGTCTCCTCGACCTTGCGTAGGGTCGAGGTCATCGTGCCCATCGCGTTCTCGACGCCCTTCTCGTTGCGCCCGATCATATTGCGCACGCTCTTGGTGATGTCCTCGACGTTGTCGAGGCTGCGCAGCGCCGAGGCGGTGCCGCGATCGACGCCTCCGCGCGCGAGGACCGCGAGGCTATTGGCCTGGCGGGTGAACTCGCGCAGGCCGGCGATGGATTTGTCGAGGTCGCCGCCGGGCGCGAGCGAACCTTCGGCGAAGCGAGACTTCACGCTCTCGGTCGTCGCCACGAGGTTGCGGCTGGTCGCGACGAGGTTCTCGGCGATCTCGTCGAAGCGCTTGGCGCCGTCGTCTGCCCCGAAGACCTTGGCCGCGTTGGCGGTGATCTTCGCGATGTCGCCGGCGATCTGGTCGATCTTCGGGATCACGTCGGCCGCCGTCTCCAGCCGCGCCAAGGTGGCCTCGATGGCGGTCGCGGTGATCACGATCGGCACGGTATCACCGGCTTCGAGCTTCTTGCCGTCGGCGCCGGGCTTGAGCTCGAGGTAATAGTCGCCGAGCAAGCTGGCCTGGACGCGGGTCACCATCGCCGCGTTGACCAGCCGGCCGTCCTCGCGCTTGCGGCCACCGTACAACACCACGTCGTTGCGCAGCCGCAGCTCGACGTGGACCTCGGTACCCCGCAGCACGACGCGCTCGACCTGGCCGACGGGGAAGCCGGCGATCGTGACCTTGGTCCCCGCGGCGACGCCGGTGACGTCGTCGAAGACCGCGAAGACGCGGTAGGTATTTTCCTCGCCGCCGACGCCGCGGTTCGAGTTCAGCACGCCGAAGATGACCAGCGCGACGCTGACCACCGCCAGGATGCCGACCAGGACGGTGGCGCGGAGTTCCTTCATGCGGCCGCCGGCTGCAGCGGACCGGTCCCGCTGACGTGGATGAAGGATTGCACGATCGGGTTGTCCGAGTGGCGGATCTCGTCCGGCGTGCCGTACGCGATGATCTCGCCGTGGTAGAGCATCGCGACGCGGTGGGCGATGCGGAAGGTCGACGCCATATCGTGCGAGATCACGACGGACGTCACCTTCAGCCGCTCCTGCGTCTCGGCGATCATATCGTCGACCGCCTTGATCATGATCGGGTCCAGGCCGGTCGTCGGCTCGTCGTAGAGGATGATCTCCGGTCCCAAGATCGTCGCCCGCGCCAACGCCACGCGCTTGCGCATGCCGCCTGAGAGTTCGGCGGGAAATTTGTGTTCGATATCGCGCAGACCGAGCTCGTGCAGCGCGGTGCGGACGCGTTCGCGCTCTTCCTCACGCGGCATCGAGCGGCGGTGCTCGCGCAGCGGGAAGGCGACGTTGTCGTAGACCGACATCGAGTCGAAGAGCGCGCCGTTCTGGAAGAGCATCCCGATGCGTGCGCGAAAGTCGAGCAATGCGCGCCCGTCCATTTCGTCGATCGGGCGGCCGTGGAAGCGGACCTCGCCCTTGTCCGGCGTGAGCAGGCCGATCAGGTGCTTCAGCAGCACGCTCTTACCCGAGCCCGAGCCGCCGATGATCACCGTCACCAGGCCCGCCTCGACCCGCAAGTCGACGCCACGCAGGACGCGCTGCGTGCCGAAGGCCTTGTGTACGTCGACTGCTTCGAGGACGCAGCTGCCGGGGTCGGTCGTCATCGTGCTCCCGTGCGGCGAACGACGTCGCGCACCGCGAGAGCATGGCCGATGCCTTGCCGCCGGCAAGAAATTGCGGCCCGCCGGCTTTGACCCGCGGCGCGCGCGAACCTATCTTCTCGCCGTGGTGGAGGGTCTCCCCCACGGGAGGGGTGATTGAGCACGGTCGAGCATATGTTGCACGTGCTGAGCGGCGACCTGCAGGGACAGAGCTTCGACGTCGGTCGAGAGCTCGTCGTCGGCCGGTCGACCGCGTGCGATATTTTCGTCCCCGATCGCCGGATGAGCCGCCGTCACGCACGCTTCTACGTCGAAGGCCGCACCCTCTTCGTCGAAGATCTGCAGAGCCACAACGGCACCTTCGTCAATGGCAAGCGCGTCGCTCGGATGCAGCTCTTCGGCTCGGACGTGGTGCGCATCGGCACCTCGCAGTTCGAGATCGCGGTGCGCGAGGGCGACGGCTTCTCCGGCAACACCAGCCAGCCGACCGCGCACTTGGTCAAGCCCGTCACTGACGTGACGTCGCCGGATCTCGGCACCATGTTGGCGGAGGAATATTTCGCCGCGCTGGGCCTCGCGGATTCGCCGTCCGGCCAACCGCGCAGCGAAGCCGAGATCGAGTTCCTCGTCCGGCAGACCCGCAACTTCGCAGTCCTGCACGAAATCTCCAAGGCCCTGCAGGCCGGGCACGACCGTGACACGATGCTCGACCGGGTCCTCGGCCTGGTCCGCAAGGTCTTGAGCGCCGACCGCGGCTACGTCGTGCGCCTCGACGAGGCCGGCCGCTTCGTGCCGCTGGCGGCACAGACCCGCGCTGGCACCGTGCGCCCGGATTCGGGCGCGGTGCGGATGAGTGAGACGGTCGCCGAGCAAGTCGTGCACGATCGCTGCGGCATCATCACCAGCGACGCCGTGACCGACGAGCGCTTCTCTGCCGCGGAATCGGTCGTGCTGAACGATATCCGTTCGCTGCTCGCGGTGCCGATGCTGGTCGGTGAGCGGGTGATCGGCGTGATCGAGGTCGAGACGACCGCAACGATCAACGGCTTTACCGAGAACGACCTCGACCTGATGACCGTCGTCGCCGGCATGGTCGGCGCAGCGCTGGAGAACCTGGATCTGGCGGAACAGCGCGAGCGGACCATCAAGGAGCTCGAGCAAGCGCAGCAGAAGCTGCTCGAAGCGCAGGACCGTCTGGTTCGCTCCGAGCAGATGGCGGCAGTCGGTCGCGTGGCCAGCGGTATCGCGCACGAGGTGAAGAACCATCTCGCCCCGCTGATGCTCGCCGATATGCTGCGCCGCGACTATCCGGACGATCAGGACATCCAGGAGTCCGCGGAGCTGATGCTCGAGGCGCAACGCCGGATCCTCGGCCTGGTCGACGAGATCCGCCGCTTCGCCAGCGGCAACAAGGCCGAGATCGAGATGGGCCTCGACGACCTCGCCCAGGTCGCCGGCAACGTCATTCGCTTCGTGCGCTGCGATGCCCGGGTCCGCGCGGTCGAGCTGGTCGCCGACGCACCGGTGGTCGCCGAATTCGACGCCAACCGCCTGCGTCAGGTGTTGATCAACCTGATCCGCAACGCGGTCGACGCCGCAGATCCCGTCGCCGGCGTCGTCACCGTCCGCGTCCTGCGCGACGGCGAGAGCGCGGTGGTCGAAGTCCAGGACAACGGTCGCGGCATCCCGGCCGAGGTCGCGGCGCGGATTTACGAGCCCTTCTTCACGACCAAAGGTGAGCACGGCCTGGGCTTGGGACTCGATATCTCGCGCTCCATCGTCCAGGCCCACGGCGGCACGCTCGAGCACGAGCCGGCGCCGGGCGGCGGCACCATCTTCCGCGTGACGCTGCCGGTCGAGCAGCCGATCGCCCTGGGCTGAACCGTCCATGGCGCGAGGTGGTCGGCTGCATCGGGTCGGCGAGGCCGTCGTCGCGCGCCGTGTGGTGGTGGTGCGCAAGTCGACGGTCCTCGAACGCCACGCGGCGCGCCCCGACGCCGGCGTCGCCCGTGTCCTCGCCTCCGGTGGCAACCCCGCCGACCGCCTCAACGCGGCGCACGATCACCACCGTGAGTCGTGTTCCCGTGTGGTCGACATGCTGCGCGAGCATGGCTTCGAGGTCCGGGTGGTCGCCGGGTTGCGACGTCGCGACGCCCGCGAAGCCGACCTGATCGTCACGGTCGGCGGCGACGGCACCTTCCTGCGCGCATCGCATTGCGTCGAGGCCGACGAACGCTCGGACGGGACTCCGATGCTCGGGATCAACAGCTCGCCCGAGACTTCGGTCGGTTTCTTCTGCGCCGCCACCGCATCCAACCTCGACGCCCTCTTGGAGTCGCTGCGGGCCGGCCACGTCCACTCGCGCCCACTGTGGCGGATGCGCGTCTCTCTCAACGGCGAAGCGATCGCCGATCCCGCCTTGAACGACGTCCTCGTCGCACATCGGGTGCCTGCCGAAACGACGCGCTACACCCTCAGCGCCCTCGGCCGCAGGCAGCGGCAGAAGAGCTCGGGGATCTGGGTCTCGACCGCGGCGGGCTCGACCGGCGCGATTCGCTCGGCCGGCGGCCACATCCAAGGCCTCGACGACCGGCGGATCCAATTCCGCGTGCGCGAGCTCTTCCCGCTCTCTGTCGGCGCCGAGGAGCCCGTGGTCGGCGGCATCGTCGAGGGTGCGGTCGAGGTCGAGTCACATACCGCCGCCGGCGTGCTCTACGTCGATGGGGCACATCGCAAGGTTCGTTTCGGCATGGGTGACCGCCTGCGCTTCGAGACCGATCCTCAGCCGTTGCCGTGGATCGCGCCGACCGCGACCGACGCGCGCCGGGCCGAGCTGCAATCGCGTAGTCGCCGCGTCTTGGCTGCGACGGGTCTGCGGCTCGACGAGCACGAGAGCGGCCGCTAGGAACCCGCCGATTCAGCCAGTTCCGGCGCCAGGATCGCGATCCGGCCGGCGCGCGCCGGGGTGAAGGCGCGTCCACGGAGTCGGCGGAGCTCGTAGCCTTCGCGGGCGCTGTGGCCGCTGGGACAGCGATCTGCGAGCAAGACGTAGCCGCCACGCGCCACTCCCCTCGTCGCGGCCAGCGCGAGCAGCGACGCCTCGTCTTGGTTCGCCAGCAAAGCTGCGGCGCGATCTGCGTCCGCCCCGTCGAAGCGGGCCGCTTCACGTCGCTCGAGCTTCTCGCCGCATCGCGCGCAGCTCGGTTCCTCGCGGGCCGCGGCGAGCGCGCGGGCGACCAGGATGGCGACCAGCGCCGCCCGCGCCGCCAACGCGAGGGCGTGCAGCCACGCGGGCATCGGCACGACGCGGGCACGCTCGGCGACCTGCAGGACGCGCAGGCCACGCTGCAGGCGCAAGCGCGCCGCGCCACGGAGGCCGCGGCGTCCCGTCTCGGCCAAGAGGGTATCGTCAATGAGCGCGGCGGGGTCGTCGTCGCCACGGACGATGGCCTCGTCGCCGAGCAGGACGCCAGCGTCCGCGGCGCGCCGAATCAGCAACTCACGCAGCGTGAAGGCGTCGGTGACGAGGTACGCGCCGAGCCAGCTGACGCCGAGCAAGGCCGCCGCGGCGAAGTGGACGGCTGCTCGCCGTTCGCGGGCGAGGTGCGCCAGCGCGACCAAGGCGAAGCCGCCAGCCAGACCGGCGACGAGGTCGTAGAGACCGATGAGTTCGAGGGTGTGGCCAGCGAGGCCCGCGGTCGCTCCGAGCGCCGCGCCGATCAACGCGGCCGCGGCGCAGAGCAGGGCGGCGACGCTCAGGCCTTGTAGACTTCGGCCACGCCGAGGCAGAGGTCGACCAACTCGACCACCTGCTCCGGATCCGAGAGGATGAACCACGTCGTCACCGCCAGGGTGCCGTCGTGGATCCGCACGTCGACCGGGTCGAATTCGCGAATCTGGAAGCCGACATCACCACCGAGGAGCTCCTCTGCCGACGCTCCGTTCGACAGGCGCAGCTTATAACCCATCGGGATGCGCGCATCTTCCACCTCGGGCGCGTCCAGGTCCGGCATCTCGAGGCCGGTCGGCGGCGCGATCGGGCCGAAGCGAACCACGACCGACGACTGGATCTGATCCAGCACGTGGACGCGGACGTATTTGTCACCACCGCCGGCTTCTGGCGCGGCGGCGTCGATGCGGACCGAGAAGCCCTTGTAATTGCCGGTGAGCTCGGTCGAGCGGCGACCCTGCACGGCCTTCAGGCCGAGCTTGCTGGCCGCCTGCGCGACCGGGTCGATGCTGCGGCGGCCCTGGCGGTACAGACCGAGGCCGGCGATCGCGAGCAGGATGACCGCGAAGGTCACGCCGGCGGTGCGCAGCGGGTCGTAGCGGGCCTCCGGGACCTTGTCGACGCAGGTGTCGATCTCCCAGGCCTTCACCTGGTCGTTGTTGGCCACGATATTGCACTTGCTGACGACGTCGCCCGAGAGCTTCATGTAGCGCTCGTAGAACTTGTCGAACTCGATCTTGCGCTGCGCCTTCCAGATGCGCTGGAAGCGCTCTTCCGCACGGAGCGACTCGGCGTTGTCGTATTTGTCCGGGTTCTCGTTGGCGACGACCGCCTCTTCCTTGCGCTTCTTCTGGTACTCGATGAGGACGTTGTCCTCCTCGAGCTCCGTGCGCCGGTCGGCGAGACGAGCAGCCGCCTCGGACGTCACGGGAACGATCTCCGCGCATCCGACGGCGAGGCCGAGCAGCGACACTGCGGCCAGCGCGGTACCGAGCCGACGCGAAAGCGACGTCGTCCCGCTCGAACCTGCGACGCGTGCACCATGAAAGTCCGACCGCATGGCTTCTCCCTGCTCCAGCGAGACCCTCGTCGGCTTTGCCGAAATCCCGGGGGCCCCCGCGTTGTTTGGGCCGACGCTAGCACGGTGGTGTTGCACACGCAACGTCACACCTCATCGTCGAACGTGGCATTCGGGGGCTTCTCGTCAAGAATCTCGACCGACTGTGGCCGTCCCCCTCGACCTGCTGCATGCTCGCCGGCGGAGGACGTTTGGTGTCGACCCTGGTGCGCTACAACCCGCCGCCGACTCGGACCCTCCGCCGCGGCGGTCCGGCGCGTCGCCGCGCATGGCTCGGTGTGACGTGGGGCCTGCTCTTCGCTGTCGCCGCGTGGCTGCCGTCGACCGCCACGGCGGCCCGCTTGCGGGTCCAGGCGCGGGTGCGGATCGCCTTGCAGATCGAAGAGAGCGGTGGCCGCGTCCTGGTCCGCGGCCGGCTCGGTGACGTCCGCGATCAGCCGATCGCGGGCGCCGCGGTCGCGCTCGAAATTGTCCCGGTCGGCGCCATCGGGTCAGAAGGGCTCGCGCCCGAGAGCGAGCGGACCGCGGTCGCGCGGACCCATGCGTCCGGTCGCTTCGAGCACGGCTTTGCCCGACTCTCGTTGCCGCCGGGGCAGGTCGACGTCGCGGTGGCGGCGCGCTTTTCCGGCGACGGGCGCTACGCCGCGGCCGACGCACACCTCGACGGGAGCCTCGGGGTTCCGACGCCCACCCTGCAGTTGCAGGTTCGCCCAGCGGCCGCGCGCAGCGACGAACCAGGATTCTCGGCCTCGGTGAGCCTCCAAGTCGGCGATCTGCCCCTGCCCGGTCGACCCATCGAGCTGCGCATCGGCTCGCAGGTGGTCGCCAGCGCCGCGACCGACGCGCTCGGCGAGGCACGGTTCAACCTGGTACCGGCTACGGTCGGACGGCTCGGCCCGATGCAGCTGCTGGCACGCGCCCCCGGCGACGGCTCGTTCGGCGCCGCCGAGGCGTCGGCCACGATCCAACTCGAAGCGGCGGTGCGCGTCTCGCTCGAAGCGGCTGCGCCCGGTAGCAGCCCGCACTGCGACGAGGACGTCGTCTGCCTGCAGGGCGTCGTCTCGGTGGTGCAGCCCGACGGCACGCTCCGTGCGCCCACTGCCGCCGCCGTCAATCTGCACGCCGAGCGCACGCGGCTCGGCGCGCTGCGGGCCGACGCGAGCGGACGCTTCGAAGCGCGGCTGCGACGCGATGTGCTGATGGACCTCTTCCCGCCCGGGCCGATCGGCGTCGTCGCCGAGGTCGTCGTCGGCGAGGCCTTCCATCCGCCGGGCTGGAGCGAGGTTGTCGCGATCGACGTCCCGCCGCGGCCCTCGCCCTTCGCGGCCATCTACGGCGCCTTGATCGCGGCACTCGTCGGCGCGTTCGTCTGGCGACGCTGGCGTGATCGTCGGTACGAGCGGCAGGCCGCCGACGACTTGGCGGCGAGCAGCGCCGGCCTCCCCCCGGTCGCGGTCCGCAGCCTCGGCTCCGGCGGCGACGGGATGCGGATCCGAGCGGTCGTAGTCGACGGCGAGCGAGGCGGTTCGCTCAGCGCGCGGGTCACGCTCGAGCAGCCGGGGGCAGCCGCTTCGTTGGTCGAGGCGGACGACGGCCGGGTCCGCTTCGACGATCTGCGACCGGGGCCGGCGGCGCTGACGGTCGACGCGCCGGGTCATGAGCTGCTCGTGATCGCGTTGACCCTGCCGCACGACGGCACCTTCGATGGCTGCGAGCTGCTTCCCACGAGCAGCCGGGCGGCGGTGCGGGGATCGCTCTCGACCCGGATCGCCGCGGCGTCCGGTCGGCCGATCGATTGGAGCCGCGAGACGCCGCGCCGGGCCGAGCCGAGGTGGTTGGCGGCGCGCCGGCGGGGTCACGCGCGGATTCGGGCGGCCGTGCGCGCGGTGGAAGACGCGCTCTATGGTCGGCGGCTCGAGCGCGACGAGGCGGCGCAGGTGATGCGGCAGGTCGAGGGCGCGGAGGAGGCCGAATGAGGCGTCGCGACGCGATCGTGCGGCCCACGCTCGGGGCCATCTTGCTGCTGGCGCTCCTGCTGCCGGGCCCCGCCGTGGCGGCGGTGGGCGTCGATTTCGACCCGAAGCTCTCGGATTGGAACGGCCTCGCCTACCTCGGCGAGACGGCGAGCGAGGCCGAAGTGGGCGTGCAGGTGGAGTCGACGCTCGATTGGAGCAAGCTGCGCGGCGAGGAGATCTTGGTCGTCGTCGCGCCCCTGATCGCGCTCGGCCCGGCGGACGCCGACAGCCTGCGACGCTTCGTCGAGGCCGGTGGACGCGTCGTCCTCGCCGACGATTTTCGCGAAGGAGACAGCTGGCTCACGCCCTTCGCCATCCGCCGCGTCGAGGAGCCGGGTTCGGCGCCCGAATACGGCGAAGACCTGCCGCAGTTTCCCGCATTTCCTGGGCAGGACGTGGGCTCGTTCCTCGGCTTTCAGGTCGATCGCGTCGTCCTCAACCACCCTGCGGCGCTGCTCGTCGATCCGCTGCCCAGCCGTCGCAGTGAGCTGCAACCAACGCGGGTCGCCCTCGGCCGCTACCTCGACGGGGTGCGCTGTTGGTTGGTCGAGGTTCGGCAGGGGCGTGGGCGGCTGCTCGCCTTGGCCGACCCCAGCGTGCTGATCGACGCGATGCTGCGGGCCTACCACGGCGACAAACAATTCGCCGCCAACCTGCTGCGCTGGGGCTGCTACGCCGGCGAGACCTGCAAGGTGCGCCTCTATGCCAACCTGCAGCGGGTGCAGGGCTCCTTCGTGCCGCCTGCCGGTGAGGGCGGTCGCGCCGGCGGATTGCTCGACGCGTTGGAGCGCGGCCTGCAGCAGTTGGCGACGTGGATGCGGCGCCGCGAGGCGATCCCGGTCGGCTGGGCGCTGACCCTGCTCGCCTTGGTCGTGCCGGCGGTGCTGGCGTCACGGCTGCCACGCGCGGTCGTGCCGGAGACGGGCCGTCGCCTGCTCGACAGCAGCCGCTTGGCCGCCACCATCTCTGCCTGGTTGGCCCGACCGGACGCCGACTACCGTCGCCCCGCACGGCAGCTGGCGCATCGGCTCGCGCGCAGCCTGCGCATCGCCGAGGGCCGCGACCCGATGGGCGGCGCCAGCCCGAACGAGCTGCGCGACGCGATGCAGCGGCTCCGCGGCGCCGGACGCCTGCCGGTTCAGGCCGGCCAACGCCTCGACGACGTCGTCGCCACCCTGGTCGAGATCTCGGCACCGGATTCGGATGTCGACCGGACCACGTTCAATACCATCGCCGCCGAGGTGGAATGGGCCGAGCAAGTGCTCCGCCACACCGCTTCGGTGTCGTCCCCGACGGAGCCGCGGCCTTTCGACCCGCGGCAGGGAGCCCGCAGCGCATGAACGATACCCCACTCGGCAACGGGCCGCGCAGCACCGGCGCGCTCGGCCACGAAACGCTCGCCTCGGTCGTCGATCTGCGCGAGCGGGTCACCGCCGAAGTCGCCCGCGTCTACATCGGCGACGTCGCCGTCGTGCAGTTGATCCTCGCGGCCCTGCTCGCCCGCGGCCACGTCCTACTCGAGGGCGTGCCGGGCCTGGCCAAGACGACCTTGGCCAACGCGATCGCGCGGGCGCTGGGCTGCGACTTCCGCCGGATTCAGTTCACCCCGGATCTGCTGCCCGCCGACATCACCGGCACCTACGTCCTCAACCAGCGGAAGCAGGAATTCGAGCTGCGCCGCGGCCCGCTCTTCGCGCAGGTGGTGCTCGCCGACGAGATCAACCGCGCGCCGGCGAAGACCCAATCGGCGCTGCTGGAGGCGATGCAGGAGCGGCAGACGACGATCGAGGGCGAGAGCCACCGGCTGCCCGATCCCTTCCTCGTCCTCGCGACGCAGAATCCGGTCGAGCAGGAGGGCGTCTACGCGCTGCCCGAGGCGCAGATCGACCGCTTCCTGATCCGCCTGCGCCTGGACTACCCGAGCCCGGCCGACGAGCTCCGGATGCTCATGACCTACGCGACGCCGCCGGCGCCGGTGCAGGCCGTCTCCGAGCTCGCAGAGTTGCTGCGGGTCGCCGGGCTGGTCGACGAGGTCCACGTCGAGGAGCGGGTCCTGGCCTTCGCGGTCCGCCTCGTGATCGCCACCCGGGAGCACGGCCGCGTCGCCCTCGGTGCGAGCCCCCGCGCCACGCTCGGCCTGGTCCGCATGGCGCGCGCGTGGGCCCTGCTACAAGGCCGTGATTACGCCTCGCCGGACGATCTGCGCACCGTCGCGCCCTATGTCCTCGAGCACCGCGTGATGGTGACCACCGACGCGGCGATCGAGGGCAGCAGCGGCGCCGAGGTGATCGACGACGTGCTGCGGCGGACGCCCGTGCTCGAGGCCGGCCACGCCGAGCGCTCGGCGCCGAACGCGCCGATCTGGGCGGAGCGGCAGGGCTGATGCTCGCCGAACGCGGCCACCTCCTGGTCGGTGTCGGCGCCGGACTCGTGGCGCTGGGGCTGATCCTCGGCCACGCCGGCGCGTTGCTCGTCGGCGTCGTGCTGCTCGCGGCGTTGGTGCTGCAGCTGCGATGGCTGCGCGGCCAGCTCGGTGGCGGCGCGCCGTGGGGGCTGCGCATCAGCCTCGGCGCGCCAGCACGGGAGGCCTCGGTCCGCGGCCTGGATGCGCGCAGCCATCGCGTCGGACACCGGCTGCGGCTCGAGCTGCACATGGCGCTGCCGCCCGGGCGGCCCGGCCTGCGCCTGCGCCCCTTGGAGTGGCGTGCCACCGACGGTCTCGAAGTCGCGATCGCCGGGCGGGAGGTCCCGGTCGCCGCCGCTGGCGAGGCTGCCGTCGCGGTCGACGTGACCGCCCGGACGGCCGCGATCCACCGCGTCTTCGGACTGCGCGCCGAGCTCATCGACGCCCATGGCCTGCTCCGCGCCGAGGTTTTCTTGCCGTGCTCGTACGAGATCGCGGTCCTGCCGCGGTCGCTGCCGCTCGACAGCCGCCACCTCGCCGAGACCCGCCGCAACGTCCAGCGCGCCGCCGGTGGAACCCGGCCAGATCGGGTGGCGGGGCAGGGCGACGAGCTCCGAGAGCTGCGCGAGCACCTCCCCGGCGACGCGTTCAAGCATATCGCCTGGAAGGCCAGCGCCCGCCGTGGCCGGTTGATGAGTCGCGTCTTCGAGCACGAGCGGGCGCGGGCGCTCTTCTCGGTGCTCGACGTCGGCGCGACCATGCGCGAGGGCCGGCTCGGCGCGGCGCCGCTCGATCAAGGCCTCGATCTCGTGCACTCGCTGGCGGAGCTTTCCGCCCGTCGCAACCTGCCGTTCGGCCTGAGCCTGGTCGACGGCGAGGTCGTCGACCGTCGGCCGGTGCTCGAAGGTCTGCCGGCGGTGCGCGCTTGCGACGCGGCCCTGCTCGACGTGCGGCGTGCGGTGGCCGAGCGACTCGCACCGATGCCGGAAGACGCCCTGCTCGAGTTGGTCGCCGGCTATCTCCGCAGCATCGATCAGGTCGACCTGCCGCGCGGCCAGAGCGGGGCGGAGTGGGTCGCCTTCCGCCAACGCACGGTGATGGCGGCGCTGGCCCGGCTGCCCGAGCGCGAACGCAGCCCGCTCTTCCGCGGCCCCGAGCCTTCGCTGCGCGCCGACCTCTCGATCCTGCGTCGCTTCTGCCGCGCCGCCGACCTCGCGCTGCCCTATCGCGACCCGCTGCCGCCGGCGACCCGAGCGGACGGGCTCGCCGCCGGCATCGAGGCCGCGCGACGGGCGAAGAAGGGGCCCTTCGTCATCGTCGTGGCCTCCGATTTTCACGGCCTCCGTGGGCAGACCGATCCGATCCTCCGGGCGGCCGCGGCGGCACGGGCGGCGGGCCATCGGGTCATCGCCGTCAGCCTGCGCGAGCACGAGGACGACGCCCTGCTCGAGCACACCCTCAGCCCCGAGACGTCCGATACGGCGCGCGGTCTATGGCGGGCCGACCGTGCTGCGCGGGAGGCCCTGCACGACGAGCTTCGCCACGGACTGCGTCGGGCCGGCGCCGCCTTCGTCGACGATCCCGCCCCTGGCGCCTTGGTCCACCTCTGGGCCGCCGGGGCATTCCGCTGAAGGCCGTGCGTGTTGCCGCCCCGCGGCCCGGACGCTACCCTCCCGTTGGGCGGCGAACAGCGGCCTTGGAGGCTTCGATGACCCCGACCGGGACCGCACCGCCCGCGCGATCCGCGCGCCTGCCGGCGATGCACCACCGCGTGCCCGGATGGTGGCTCGCGACGCTCCTCGCCGTCTTCCTCGCCGCGCCCGGATGCGGCAGCGAAGAGGTGAAGGGCGAGGACGCCAACACCGATACCGGCGCGGATTCCGCGACCGCCGTCGACGCCACGGGCGATGCGGACGCTGCGGTCGACACCGCCGATGGCGCGAATTGGACCGGCAAATGCTCCGCTGGGCCGAGCTTCTGTGACGACGGCAACCCCTGCACCATCGACCATTGCGACCCGCTCACCGGCTGCTTCACCGAGCCGCGCGACTGCGAGGACGACGACCCCTGCACCATCGACGCCTGCGAGATCGCCTCTGGTGGCTGCACCCACGGCAAGAACGATTGCGACGACGGCAACGTCTGCACCACGGGCGCCTGCGACGCCGCAGCCGGCTGCAACTACCAGGTGATCACCTGCGACGACGGCGACGCCTGCACCTCCGACGGCTGTTCGCCGGTGAGCGGTTGCATCTACGCGCCGCTCGACTGCGACGATCACAAGACCTGCACCAAGGACGCCTGCGACCCCGCCAGCGGCTGCACGCATCAAGCTCCCGAGGGCGAGACCTGCTGCGAATCCGCGGTCGACTGCGAGGACGACAACGTCTGCACCCAGCACGCCTGCAGCAAAGCCGGCACCTGCGAGACGACCGCCATCTTCGGCTGCTGCAAGGCCGACTCCGACTGCGACGACGGCAACCCGTGCACGACCGACGCTTGCACCAAGGCGGCCGGCACCTGCAGCAACGCCTACGTCCCCGGCCCGGGCTGCTGCCAGAACGATATCGAGTGCGACGACGGCGACCTCTGCACCGCGGACGCCTGCTTCGGCGGCCAATGCGGCCACGACGTGACCTGCTGCAAGGCGGCCGCGGATTGTGCCCCAGCGGCGGCCCTCGGGCTCTGCAGCGAGGCGACCTGCACCGGCGGCCAGTGCGGATTCGTGCTCGCCTCGGGTGCCGACGCGGCGTGCTGCAAGGCAGAGCTGCTCAGCCTCGGTTTCGAAGCCGGCGACACCACGCTGGCCAAGCTCTCGCCGAGCAAGAACGGCGTCTTCTCCGTCACGGAGGGCTCCAGCGCCGAGGTCCACGGCGGCAAATCGTCGCTGCACTACGTCGTCCAGACCCAGGCGATCCCGGGCGGCAAGACGGTCGCGCGGGCCGCCCTACCGACGCTGGAATTGGCCCTCGGGACCGAGCCGATGCTCCGCTTCTGGGTCCGCACCCAGCTCAACGGCGGCAGCCTGGCCGACAAGCTCCGGCTGCGCGCCGAGACCTCGATCGGCGCCCGCTACATCTGGCAGGCCAAGCCGGTCGCCGGCTGGGCGGAAGTGAAGATCCCGCTGCGTGGCTTCGCCGGCCGCGCCGCGACGCGCAAGCTCGACCTCGTCTTCGAGGTGCTGCCCGGCAATACCGTGTGGGCCAACAGCAATGCCTTCATCGACGACGTGGTGATCGACGGTGGCTGCACCACGTCGCCGTGCAAAGTCGACGCCGATTGTGACGACGGCCTCGGCGCGACCGACGCCATCTGCGACGCCGGGCAGTGCAAATACGGCGCCGGGGCCGGCTATTGCGAGAACGCCACGCCCTGCAACGACAAGAACAACTGCACCGCCGACACCTGCGGTGACAACTTCGGCTGCGTCAACGTCCCGCTGCCCGATTGCTGCACCAAGACGGCCGAGTGCGACGACGACAACCCGTGTACCAGCGACGTCTGCTCCGGCCTGAAGTGCAAGCACACCGCCAAGCCAGGCAGCGTCTGCTGCAACGCGGTCGCCGACTGCGACGACAGCAACCCGTGCACGCAGGACAGCTGCCCGGTGGTCGGCCTGCCTTGTGCCCACACCCAGACCGACCCGCTCTGCTGCATCGGCGACACCGATTGTGCCGATTCCGACGCGTGCACCCTCGACCTCTGCATCAGCAACGGTTGCCAACACAAACAGCAATGCTGCACGACACCGACCGATTGCGCCGACGGCGACGAGTGCACCAGCGACGCCTGCGAGAGCGGCATCTGCTCGTTCGCCCTTCTGGAGAAGCCGGGTTGCTGCGTGCCGAAGATGCTCGACGTCGGCTTCGAAGACGGCAAGACCGATCCTTTCGTGCTGCAGTCGCAGCTCGCGACCAGCAAATGGCAGCTCGTCTCGGGCAAGCAGGCCAAAGACGGCAAGTCGGCGCTCTGGTACGGCAACCTCGCGACCGGCAACTTCGATGACGGCCAATCGTCGGGCACCGCGACCTGGACGGGCGTCGAGATCCCGAAGGGCGAGCAGACCACGCTCGGCTTCTCGCTCTGGATGGATACCGAGATGGGCACCAGCTACGACCGCTTCGAGGTCTTCGTCACGGCGAAGGGGAAGAAGGTCAAGGTCTGGGACAAGAACGCGGCGGGCTTCACGCTCAAGACCTGGTTCGACGCCAAGGTCGGGCTCTCGGCCTTCGCCGGCGAGACGGTCGAGATCGAATTCTCCTTCGACACGACCGACGGCGTCGCCAACACGGGCGAGGGCGTCTACCTCGACGCGGTGACGCTGATCCGCTCCTGTGCTGCACAATCCTGCAACGGCGACAAGGATTGCGACGACGGCATCGCCTCGACCACCGAGAGCTGCAAGTCCGGTTCCTGCTCCTACACCTACTGAGGCACCTCGATGCGCTATTGCCCGCAGTGCGGCACCGTCACCGAGCAGGCGAATTGCCCGCAAGACGGCACCACGACCGTGCGTCGGGTCGCCACGCTGCGGGGCGACCTCGCCGCGGGTGAGGTCATCGGCGGGCGCTACCGGGTCAAGGGCATCCTCGGCCGCGGCGGCTTCGGCACCGTCTACGAGGCCGAGCACGTGACGACCGGCCACGGTGTCGCGGTGAAGATCCTGGTCGCTCAGCCCGGCAGCGAAGGCGAGGAGCTGGCGCGGCGCTTCTTCAAGGAGGCGGCGACGACCTCGCGGCTCTCGCACCCGAACACCGTCCGCGTCTTCGACTTCGGCCAGACCGACCGCGGCGACCTCTTCCTCGCGATGGAGCGCCTGGTCGGCGAGACGCTGCTCGACCGACTCAACACCTTGCGCAAGCAGCAGCAGGTGATGGCGGAGGAGGACGCGGTCGAGATCGGCGTCGCGATCCTACGCAGCCTCGGCGAAGCGCACGCGCACGGCTTGGTCCACCGCGACCTGAAGCCGGCCAATATCTTCCTGCACGAGGTCGCGGGCGGTGAGGCCATCGTCAAGGTCCTGGATTTCGGCATCGTCAAGGAGCTCGACGCGACGTTGACCCAGGCCGGCAAGGCGATCGGCACCCCGACCCATATGAGCCCCGAGCAGGCGATGGGCAAGGCCGTCGACGGCCGCAGCGACCTCTACGCCACCGCCGTACTGCTCTTCGAATGCCTCACCGGTGCGCTCCCATTCGTCGCCGAGAGCCCGCTCGCCATCGTGATGATGCACGTCACCGAGGACGTCCCGAGCATCGAGTCGCGCATCCCCGGTCGGGTCCGCCCGGCCGTCGCCGCGGTCGTCGAGCGCGCCCTGGCGAAGGATCCGGACCAGCGCTTCGCCGACGCCTCCGCGATGCGCACCGCCCTGCAGCGCGCGCTGCGGACCCCCGCGCCGGTGGCCGCGGCAGGCATGATCGAGACCGTCGTCGGGCCACCGCCCTCGATGACGCCGCTTCCCGCAGAGAGCGCCGTGCTGGCGCCGTCGGCGCTCGAGGCGAGGCAACCTTCGCGCAAGAAGCTGACCATCACCTCCGATACCGGTGAGCACGACGCCACAGCCGTCGGTGTGCCTGCGATGCCGGAAGAGGAGAAGCCGTCGGCGCCCTCGATTCGGGTTCGGCTGCCGACCACGCCCCCCGCGCCACCGCCGCCGGTGCCGCTGGACTCTGCCGAGATCGCCTTTCGCTCCCAGCCGACGGTTCAGCTCGACGCGCCATCGGAGCCGGCCTCCGCCACGTCGGCGCAGCCAGATTCCGCTCCGCAAGCAGAAACGGCCGCGGAGCCGATGGTGGCCGCTCCGCCGGAGTCGGACGGCGAGCCAGGTTCGGCGCCGGAGCCAGCGCCCGTGCCGGAGCCAGCGCCCGTGCCGGAGCCAGCGCCCGTGCCGGAGCCAGCGCCCGTGCCGGAGCCAGCGCCCGTGCCGGAGCCGGCGCCCGTGCCGCAGGCGGCCTCGTCCGACGACGCGGACGAGCCTCCCCATGACGCCTTCATGGTGATCAGCGGGGTCGAGACCGGCGAGTCGGAAGCCGTCGCCGCGGCGCCACTGGCCGAGATGGAGCCGCCCGAGCCGCGTCAGCGCCGCGACAGCCAGCGCAACACGATCCCGCCGCAGGCCAGTGCCTCCGCCCCGGAGCGCCCGGATCTGGGCCGCATGGCCCGCGAGCGGGTGCGTGGCTTCGCGAATCTTCAGCCGCCGGCGGGCGCCTCGCCGCTGGGCCGGCCGCACCTGCGTGGCGCGGACCTCGCGAGCCTCGCGGCGGGCCTCGGCCCGCGTGGCCTCGCCGACCGCATCTCGCAGGACCTGCTGCGGATGACCGACGAGCTGCGGCGCCGCCACGACGCGAGCCCGACCAACCGCAACCACCAGATCGCGTCGCTGCACCTCGCCGTCGACCTGCATCACGTCGTGGTCGGCACGCGCGGCGGGAATATCCGCTTGCATCCCCTCGACGGCCTGGATTTCCAGCCGCGGCGCATGGCCGAAGACGGGCAGGGCGTCCAGGTCGGTGAGCACGATTCCGCCGTCGTCGGCCTCGCGACGCTCTCCGGCGGGCGGCAGGTCCTCGCGGCGTCGGTCGACGGGATGCTGCGGCTCTGGTCGACGCGCGACGGCGAGCTGCTCGCCGAGACCCACCTCGACGCGCTGCCGACCGCGCTCGCCTGCTCGTACGACGGCAAACTCGCGGTCGTCGGCGACAACAACGGCGGTGCCTCGCTGGTCGAGGTGCCGAGCCTGAGCCTGCGGCGGGTCCTGCACGGCCACAAAGAGGCCGTGACCTCGGTCGCGATCGAGGGTTCACGGCGCTCGGTCGTGACCGGCTCCGAGGATGGCAGCGTGCGGACCTGGGATCCCATCGGCGGCGGCTCTCGGCTGACCAATCGACACCATGGCGCGCAGATCGGCGCGGTCGCGGTGAGTCGGGACGGGCGCTGGGTCGCTTCGGGCGGCTGGGACGGCCGACTGCTCATCTGGTCGGCCCGCACGGGCGAGATCCGCCACGACCTGCCGGCGCACGCCGACGTCATCGCCGGGCTCTGCTTCGCCTCGGATGGCGCGTACGTCGCCAGCGCGTCGGACGATCGCTCGCTGCGCGTCTGGCGCACCGGCGACGGCCACCAGCAGAGCGAGCGCGCAGGCTTGCAGGCTGGGGCAAAGGTCGTGCGCTTCGAAGCCGACGCCAGCTGCGCCGTGGTCGGGACCTGGGGCGGCGAGTTCTGCCGGGTCCCGGTTGCCGTCTGAATCGAGCGCCCGGCGCCCTATAGGTCGAGGTTGCGGACGTTCAGCGCGTTGTCGGTGATGAACTCGCGCCGCGGCTCGACCTCGTCGCCCATGAGCACGCTGAAGATCTCGTCGGCGCGGACGGCGTCATCGACCCGCACCTGCAGGATCGTGCGCTTGTCCGGGTCCATCGTGGTCTCCCAGAGCTGCTCGGGGTTCATCTCGCCCAGACCCTTGAAGCGGTTGAGCGCGACGCCCTTCATGCCGAGCGTGAAGACGTGGTCGAGGATCTCCTCGAAGTCGACCAGGTCGCGGGTGTCTGCGCCGCGCTCGAGGTGATGCGGAGCGTCGCCGATGGCCGCGCGAATCTCGTCGATCCGCCGACGCAACAGCACGAAGTCCGCGCCCTGGACCATGCGACCGCCGATCAGCGTGACCTTCTCGACCCCGCTGGTGCGCGACTCGACGCGGATGCGGTACCGACCGTGCTGGTCGGGGTGCGTCTCGGGCCCCACCTCTTCGACGAAGAAGCGCGGCGCGAGCATCGAGGGATGCTGCTCCTTCAGCCAGGCCCGGGCCTTCTCGACCGCCGCCTCGCAGCGCGCCGGATCGTCGAGGTCGCTGCGGTCGAGGTCGGTGCCCTTGACGAAGGCCGCGACGATGCGGTCGTCGGTCGCGACGCCGAGGCGCCGACACAGCCGCTCCATCACCCGGCGGAACTCGATCACCCGGCGTAGCAGCTTCTCCAGCGCGTCGCCCTCGACCACGCCGCCAGCGGGGGCGCTGACCTGCACACCGTCGATGCCGGCGTCGATCAGGTAGGCCTCGCGCGCCCGGTCGTCGAGCAGGTATTTCTCCGACTTGCCCTTCTTCGCCCGGTAGAGCGGCGGCTGCGCGATGTAGAGGTAGCCGCGCTCGATGATCTCCGGGAACTGCCGGAAGAAGAAGGTCAGCAGCAGCGTGCGGATGTGCAGACCGTCGACGTCGGCGTCGGTCATGATGATGATCCGGTGGTAGCGCAGCTTGTCGATATCGTAGCTCTCGGGGCCGATGCCGGTGCCGAGGGCGGTGATCAGCACCGCGATCTCCTCGCTGTTCAGCATGCGGTCGAAGCGGGCCCGCTCGACGTTGAGGATCTTGCCGCGCAACGGGAGGATCGCCTGGTGGCGCCGCTCGCGCCCGCCCTTGGCCGAGCCACCCGCGGACTCACCCTCGACGATGAAGATCTCGCACTTTGCCGGATCGCGCTCCTGGCAATCGGCGAGCTTGCCGGGCAGCGACGAGGTCTCGAGCGCGCCCTTGCGCCGCACCATATCGCGCGCCTTCCGCGCCGCGTCGCGGGCGCGCGCCGAATCGACGGCCTTGCCGATGATCTTGCGCGCCTCGTTCGGGTTCTCGACCAGCCACTCGGAAAGCCGCTCGGCGACGACCTGGGCGACGACCGGCGTCACTTCGGAGCTGACCAACTTGTCTTTGGTCTGCGAGCTGAACTTCGGGTCCGGCAGCTTCACCGAGATGACCGCGGTCAGGCCCTCGCGGATATCGTCACCGGAGAGCGTGCCCTTGAACTTCTTCAGCAGCCCCTCTGCGGTCGCGTAATCGTTGATGATGCGCGTCATCGCCGTGCGGAAGCCGGTGAGGTGGGTGCCGCCGTCGCGGTTGCGGATATTGTTGGTGAAGCAGACGACCTGCTCGTTGTACGAGTCGTTCCACTGCGCCGCGATCTCGACCTCGAGCGTGCGGCCTTCGGCGACGTCGCGGGTGTCGGTGAGGAAGATCGGCTCCTCGTGCAGCGCGCTGCGGTTCTTGTTCAGCCACTGCGCGAAGCTCGAGATGCCACCCTCGAAGTAGAATTCCTCGGACTTCTCGCTCCGCTCGTCGGAGAGCCGGATCCGCAGGAAACGGTTGAGGTAGGCCATCTCGCGGAAGCGCGCGCCGAGCGTCTCGTAGGAGAGCTCGGTCATCGAGAAGATGTCCGGATCAGGCTTGAAGTGGACCCGCGTCCCCATCGCCGTGGTCGCTTCGCCCTGCTGCAGTGTGCCCTGCGTCACGCCGTGGTCGAAGTCGAGGTGCCAGCGGTGCCCCTCGCGCGCGATATCGAGCTTGAGCCACTCCGAGAGCGCGTTGACCACCGAGACGCCGACGCCGTGCAGGCCGCCAGAGACCTTGTAGCTGTTCTGGTCGAACTTGCCGCCCGCGTGCAGCTCGGTGAGCGCGACCTCGGCGGCCGAGCGACCGTCCTCTTGGAAGCCGACCGGGATGCCGCGGCCGTCGTCCTGCACCGAGCAGCTGCCGTCGAGGTGCAGCACGACCTCGATGATCTTGCAGAAGCCGGCGAGCGCCTCGTCGACCGAGTTGTCGACGACCTCGAAGACCATGTGGTGCAGGCCCGAGCCGTCGTCGGTGTCGCCGATGTACATGCCGGGGCGCTTGCGGACCGCCTCGAGGCCCTTGAGGACCTTGATCGACTCGCTGCCGTATTCGTCGGCCTCCGCTCGCTCCAGAATCTCGTTGATATCCGCCATCTTGATGCGCTCCGTGTCGGCCGCCAAAGGGCCGGAAACCTAGCACGATCGGGCCTGTGCAGCAAGCCGACGTGTCGACCGCAGTCCTCCGATCCGCCGCCTTGTCAGCACGGGGGCATTGCGGCAGCTTGGCCGGGCGGGAGGGCGCCGAATGAGCAAGGGACGCAGCGGAGCGGGCAAGACCTTCGAGCGCATCGCCGACGTCGCGCGCAGCCAGCTCGCGGTGGCGCAGCAGGCCCGCGATACGGGCTTGGTCGAGCAGCTCTGGACCGAGATCAGCGAGGCCGCCGGCGACTTCCGCGGCCTGCTGCGTGACGGCTATCGGATGCCCGAGGAAGAGCTCGAGCGCCGCGTCGAGCACCTGCTGGGCAACAAGAACCTCAACGAATTCGGGGTCGACCCCTTCGGCTTCTCGCCCGACTACGTGCGTAAGATCTTCCCCGTGGTCGAGGCGATGTACCGGCTCTGGTACCGGACCGAGGTCTTCGGCATCGAGAACGTGCCCGAGACCGGCCGCTGCCTGCTGATCTCCAACCATTCCGGACAGCTTCCCTTCGACGGCGCCGTCATCGGGGCCAGCCTGCTGCTCGACCGCGATCCGCCCAGGATGATCCGCTCGATGGTCGAGAAGTTCGCCACGGCGCTGCCCTTCTTCGGTACCTTCTGCGTCCGCTGCGGCCAGGTCACCGGTCTGCCGGACAATTGCCGCCGGCTGCTCGAGGCGGAAGAGTCGGTGCTGGTCTTCCCCGAGGGGGCCAACGGGATCAGCAAGCCCTTCTCGCAACGCTACAAGTTGGCGCGCTTCGGCCACGGCTTCATGCGCCTGGCGCTGGAGACGAACTCGCCCATCGTGCCGATCGCCGTGGTCGGCGCCGAAGAGCAGATCATCAACCTCGGCAACGCGGCGTGGCTGGCGAAGCTCGTCGGCGCGCCGTCAGTGCCGATCCCGCCGCTGGCGCTGTTGCTCGGTCCCGCGGCGATGCTGCCGATGCCGGTGAAGCTGCGGATCTACTACGGCGAGCCGCTCTCGTTCGAGGGCGACCCGAACGACGACGACGCCGTCATCGCGCTGAAGGTCGCCGAGGTGCGGCGGGCCATCGACAGCCTGATCGAGCGCGGCCTCCGCGAGCGTCGCGGCTACTTCATCTGAGCCCGAGGAGAGCTGCCATGCCGAGGCGCAAGCGCGAACGCACCGTCGTCATCACCGGCATCGCCGGCCGGCTGGGGCACCTGCTGGCGCGCCGGCTGCACCGCATCGAAGGGGTCAAGGTCATCGGCATCGACCGACGGCATTTTCACCGTCGACCCAAGGACGTCGAGCACCACCGCATCGATATCCGGCGCAAGGCGACCGAAGACATCTTCCGCACCCAGCGGGTCGAGACCATCTACCACCTCGGCTTGATGCACGATCCGCGGCAGGACCAGGGCGAGCACTTCTCCTGGAACGTGGTCGGCACCCAGCGCGTCTTCGAATTTGCCCAGCGCTACGACGTCCCAAAGGTCGTGCTCGTCTCGTCGGCCGACGTCTATGGGCCGCAGTCGGACAATCCCGCCTTCCTCTCCGAAGACGCCCCGTTGCTCGGGGCACAGCGCTTCCCGCAGATCCGCGACCTGATCTCGGTCGACATGCTGGCGCAATCCTATTTCTGGAAGGCACCCGAGCTCGAGACCGTGGTCCTGCGCCCGGTGCACATCCTCGGCGCGGTGAAGAACGCGATGTCCAACTACCTCCGGATGTCGCGCCCGCCGACGCTCTTCGGCTTCGACCCGATGATGCAGGTCCTGCACGAAGAGGACATGGTCAGCGCCATCCTCACCGCGGCCCGACCCGGCGTGCGCGGCGTCTTCAACGTCGTCGGCCCGGACGCCGTGCCGCTGAGCCGCCTCATCGCCCTCGCCGGCCGGCCGACGCTACCCCTGCCGCACCCACTGGCGCCGCTGGTCGCGCGCAACGCCTTCGCCCTTCGCCTCATCGACGCGCCGGCGGCAGAGCTCGACTGGCTGCGCTACGCCGTCACCCTCGACGGCAGCCGCATCCGCAAGCTGCTCGGCTACGCCCACAGCTACGGCGTGCAGGACGCGGTCCATGCCGCGCTGCGCAGCGATATCTTCGAAGGGGACGCCGAGGCCGGCAGCCGCCGTACGGCGCGCTAGCCCTCTTCATCGCGCCCGGCGGTGCGCTCGCTGCGTCGGCCCAGCCACGCGCCACCCGCGAGACCTCCGACCAACGCAGCGACGCCCAGAGTCAGCGCGGAGCCACTCGGCACGAAGAGAGGGCGCCGCAGCGACGCCATCGTCGTCGGATCGTTGGGGTCTTCGACTTCCGTAGCCGCCGCCGGAGGCGCAGTGACGGTCGCCGCCTCCGCCGTCTCCGCCGCCTCGGACACATCCGCAGGCTCGCTCGCCCACGCCCGCGCAGCGGTGACGACGACGACGCAGCCCAGCGCCCATCGTGTGGCCTCGCGGCTGCGCTTCACTTGCCGTCCCGCACAGCGAAACCGTCGCGCCCGCGCACCAGACGTCGCGGCCCGAATCCAGCGCCCCCCGGCAGCGCCTCGGCCTCGAAGCGGCAGCGCAAGGCGGCGCCGCGGTCCTCTTCGTCGCAACGCCAGCGCCCCACGGTCGAGGTGCGGGGCAGGGCGACGGCGACACGCTGCACCGTCCGCGGGGCGAGATCGAAGACCGCGACCGTCGCGTCGTGGATGGCGAGGTCCTTGCCGATGCGCCCGACCAACAACACCGCCAACGCGGAGGTGGCCGTCTTGTCGATGATCCACGCCCCGACCCGCGGCAGCGCGGCCACCGCCATCGTGCTCGCTGGGGCGAGCTGTTCGAAGGGAGCGCGCTGCTTGGCCGCTGCCGCTTCGGCCGGCAACGCGGCGAGCGGTCCGTCGATCAGGCTGGCGAGCGGTGCCCCGTCGTCGTCGAAGGCGAGCCAACGTGGCGGCTGCGCGACCAGGTCGGTCGCGTCGTCGTCGTGCGCCACCGGGCCGGGCAGGGCGGTGAGCGTTTGGCCGTCATCTTCTGGCCGGTCGTCGTGATCCAGCGCGCCGAGCCAGACCCCGCCGGACCGCGTCAGCGGGCGACCCGGTGCATCGAGGCGGGCCGGGCCGAGCGGCCAACGCGCGCCACGGGCCTTGGCCGGCAGGGGCGTCGCGAGGCCGAAGACCGCCTCGATCTCTCCCAGCGCGCGGACCCGAGCGACCAGTCGCAGCGCTTCGGCCTCGCCCCCGCCGCGGCAGACCAACGAGAGGCCCACCAGCGAGACGCCGTCCTTGCGCGTCGCCAGGACGCGATGCTCGACCGTCGCCTGCGCTGCGGGAGCGCATCCGAGGGCAGACCAAGGGCGCACCTGGGCTGCCCGCGCCACGCCGCCATCGAGACGCAAGACCGTCGGAAGGTGATCGGCGAAGGCGTGCAGCGTGTCGCGGTCGCCGCGGTCGCGTCCCCAGAGCGCGGCGAACTCGGCGCGCAGATGCGCGAGCCAGCTCGGCGCGAGGTTGGCGGGACGCAGCGTCTTCGGCGGCTCTTGCGCCAAGCCGACGAGCCACGCAGCGGCCACGGCGCCGAGCGGATCGACCGTGTCGTTGGTGGTCCGCGTCGTGCGCTCGACCTTGCCGCTCTGCGACGAAGCGGACGGGACGTGCAGGAGTGCGGCGGTCAGCAGCACCAGTACGAGCCGGCCTGTGTCGCGCATGGGCGTCACGCCCGACGGCGGCGCAGCAAGAGCAGCGAAGCCAACGCCAGGCCGAAGAGCGGCAGCGTCGTCGTCTGCCGCGGAGCGCCGGTCGGTCCGGTCGAGCTGCACATCGGAGCCTCGCGCGGCGGCGGATTCCACTGCGTCTGCGCGTCGCCCAGGGCCGCGTCGCCCTGCAGATTCGGATCCGTGCTGCCGTCGCCGCCGGTCGCCGCGTCGTTGCCCGTCGCGGTGCCGTCGCTGCCCGTCGCGCCGCCACCGCTGTCGGCGGAGGCGGCCGCGTCGGCGGAGGCGGCCGCGTCGGCGTCGGCGTCGGTCGAGCCCGCGTCGTCGCCGCCGGCGCTACCGCAGCTACCGCTGGCCGTGCAGACCAATCCGAACGGGCAGCTGCCGCAGACGCCACCGCAGCCGTTCGGGCCGCATTGCTTGCCGGCGCATTGCGGCGTGCAGGCGGTGTCGGGCTGCGTCGTGTCGGGTTGGGTCGTGTCGGGTTGGGTCGTGTCGGGTTGGGCGGTGTCGGGCAGCGTCGTATCGGGTTGGGTCGTATCGGGTTGGGCCGTATCGGGCTGGGCCGTATCGGCCGTGCCGGCGTCGGCCCCGGACGTATCGCCGCTGCCACCATCGGTGCCGCCGGCGTCCTGGCCCGGGCAGCTCGTGGGGCCACCGCTGCCGCCACCGCCCTTGCACTGCGCCGTGCCGCCGTCGCAACCCGCGCTGCACGCGCTCCAGATCCGGGTGGGACAGCCGCCGACGTTGTTGCAGACCCAGCGGTGCGTGCCCTGGCTGGAGCAGCCGCTCTGCCCGACCGTGCACTCGGGGATGCATGCGGTGCAGGCCGAGCCCGAGAGGCAGTTGTAGTATTGCGACTGTGCGTCCCAGCCACAGCAGCCTTGGCAGGTCGAGGTCTTCAGGCCGCCGTCGCAATAGCTGAGCTTGTTGCCGCTGCACGCGCCTTCGAAGCTGACGTCGCCGCAGCCCGAGGTGCTGCCGCCTCCAGCAGAGGCGCCGTAGCAGCCCTGTTTGCTGTCGAAGCTGCAGCTGCCGGCGACCACCTGCACGCCGTCGGTGCTGCAATCGGCGTCGTCGGTGCAGCCCTTGCCGCCGGGGCAGGTGCCCTTGCAGATATTGCAGGCGCAGCGCCAGGTCGGACCGAAGCAGGTCTCCGAGCCCTTGCAGGCCTGGGTCGCGCCGCCGTTGACGCAGCTGCAGCTGCCGCCGATGCAGAGGCCGTCGTCGACCATCTTCGCCTTCTTGGCGACCGGGATGGTGCGCGTGATGCAGTGGATCGCGCCCGACCACAGCGCGATCGTGTCGGCGCGCAGGCCGACGTGCTTCCAGCTCGGCATCACCGCTTCCCAAGCCGCCTGGGCCTGCTGCGTCAGCACGACCTTGAGGCCATCCTTCTTGCAGACCAAGCCGCTGCCGCAGCCGACGATCTCGTCGCACCCTGCCGCCGCGGCGCCCGCGGTGCAGCGGCCGGCGGCGCAGTGCTGGCCGTTGTTGCAGTCCGCGTCGATCTTGCAGAGCGAGCCACCCGGGTTCTGGCACGACGACGTCGCGTAGCTCGGGTAGACGTTGACCCCGTTGGTGAAGGTCGAGTTGATGAAGGTCCGCGGCAGGTCGCCGTATTCGTCCTTGAAGCGGGTCATCATCGGCAGCCGCTTGACCACGAACTTCTGCCCGTCGGCCGCGGTATCTGCGGCGAAGAGGGCGGCGTTGTCGTCCATCCGCTGCTTATTGGTGGCGAAGGTCTGGGCGTAATCCTTGGCCACCTTGCCCGGCAGCGGGACGGTCTCGGTCTGGCCGTCGCCGTCGACGTCGGCCGTGATCGTGTCGCCGTATTCGCCGAAGAGCACGGTGTGGGTGTCGACCCACTTGAAGAACATATCGATGTGGCCGGTGCCGTCGTCGGTGATGTCCTTGACGATATACGTCTTGTCGCAGCCGGCGTAGGCCGCGAGCAGGTTGCGCACTTTCAGCGCCGAGTAGCCGGTATTGGAGAGCGCGCGGTTGGTGGTGGCGCAGCGACCGACGCCGTCGGCCTGGATATTGCCGCCCTCGAAAGCGAACGGCGTCTTGTAGACGGTGGCGCCGTAGAAGTCGTGCGGGATGCGCACGCCGAGCGCGTCGTCGAGGTGGCGCGGTTGGTAGTAGACCCAATCGGCGAAGGCGAGCGCGCCGGTCTGCTCGTGGATCAGCGGGAAGCCCGAGTAATCCATCATCCAGATGGTCTGGTTCGGCAGCGTGACAATCTTCAGGTGCTGCTTCTCGGCGGACGTCATGCCGTAGCTGTCGACCGCCTTGACGAAGTCATTGCCGATGCTGCCGCTGTTGACCACGACGTACGCGTCGACCGTCGGCTTGCTGTGGCGGACGAAGGCGATCGTCTGCTCGGCGAACATGCGCCGCACCGCTGGGGTGGACTGCATCCCGTTGCTGTAGGTGGTCCAGACCGCCGCGATCGTCTCCCACTCGCCATACGGCCGGTAGGCGCCGGCTGCCGGCGGGATCGTATTGGCGAAGTAGTGTGGGTAGGCGTTGCGGTAGTCGTCGCTCTGGTCGGCCGCGCCCGTCAGGGCGACCTCTGCCGCGGTTCGGTAGGCCGGCATCGGCGCGTTGGCGAGTGGCCCGAGGACGGCCTCGGTCGCTTCTTCGATGTGGATCCGCTCGACGCCGCCCTCGTCGTGGGTCGCTCGGACGCGAGCCCCTGCCGCCGCCTGCGCATCCGCTGCGACGCTCGGCGCGTCCGGAGGCGGCGGGCTGCATGCCGCGAGGAGGAACGCGGAGAGCAGAGTCAGCCGCTGCACGCCGAACGGTCCCAGCGCGAGGGCCCTACGCACGTCGGGCTCTCAGGCCACGGCGCGGCGGCGACGAAGGCCGACCACGCCGCCGAGCATCGCCAGCACGAAGAGCCAGCCGAAGCCGGAGTTGCCGGTGCGGGTCGCGCTGCAACCCGAGCTCGAGCTGCCGCCGCCGGTGCCTCCGGTGCCGCCAGTGCCGCCGGTGCCATCGCCACCGGTCACGGCGTCCGAGCCGCCCGTGGTGCCGTCGCCGCTCGCGTCGCTGCCGCCGTTGCCACCCGCGTCGTCGGTGCTGCCGGCGTCGGTGTCGCCGCCGCCCTGGCCCGGGCAGACCGGAGCCGCGCCGCCGCCAGTGGCGCACTTGCCGCTGCCGCCGTCGCACTTCGCGGCGCCGCAGGCGCTGTACTTGCGCTTCAGGCAGCCGCCCTCGTCGACGCAGGTCCAGGCGTGCGTGCCCTCGGCCGAGCAGCCGAACGCGCCGGCCTGCGGGCACTCGGGGATGCAGGCGTTGTTGCAGACGTCACCGGCGAGGCAGGTCGTGCTGCCGTCCGAGTCGCTCCAGCCGCAGCAGCCCGCGCAGTCGAGGCTCGCCACCGCACCGGCCTTGCAGAAGTTCAGCTTCTTGCCGTTGCAGACACCTTCCCACGGCGTGTCGCCGCAGGCGTTCGCGCCGCCGGTCTGGCCCGGGCAGGCCTGGTTGCGGTCGATGATGCAGCTACCGGCGACGACGGGGTCACCGTCCTTGCCGCAGTCACCGTCGTCGGTGCAGGAGCTGCCGTCAGCGCACTTGCCCTTGCAGATGTCGCAGTTGCAGACCCACGCCGGACCGAAGCACTCAGCGTCCTGGCTGCAAGCGTTGTCGGCGCCGCCGTCGACGCAGGCGCACTTGCCGCCGGTGCAGATGGCGTCCTTGACGACCTTCTGGTGCGGCGCGTCCGGGATGGTGCGGGTGATGCAGTGGATCGCACCCGACCACAGGCCGATGGTGTCGGCGCGCAGACCGACGTGCTTCCAATCCGGCATCGCCTTCTCCCAGGCCGCCTGGGCCTTGGCGATGAGGGCGATCTTGAAGGGATCGTCGACGCACTCCTGACCGGTCGGGCAGGCGATGAGCTCGTCGCAGCCCTCGGTGGTCGGGCCGTTCGGGTTCTTCGTGCACTTGCCGGCGGAGCAGTGCTCACCCGCGCCGCAATCCGCGTCGACTTTGCAGGTCGCGCCCTTCGGATCCTGGCAGCTCTTCGGGGTGTAGCTCGGGAAGACGTTGACGCCGTTGGTGAAGGTCGAGTTGATGAAGGTACGCGGCAGGTTGCCGTACTCGTCCTTGTAGCGGGTCATCATCGGGATGCGGTGAACGGTGTACTTCTTGCCGTTGCTGGCGGTCGAGCCGGCCATCAGCTCGGCGTTGTCGTTCATCCGCTTCTGGTTCAGCTCGTGCGTCGACTTGTAGTCGGCGGCGGCGTAGCCCGGCATCGGCAGGGTCTCCTCCACCTTGTCGCCGTCGTAGTCCAGCGTCAGCTCGTTGAGGTACTCGCCGAAGATGACCTGGTCCTCAGCCGACCACTTGAAGAACATGTCGATGTGGCCGGTGCCATCGTCGCTGATGTCCTTGACGATGAAGGTCTCTTCGCAAGCGGCGTAGTGCTTCAGCAGGTTGCGCACCTTGCGCGCCGAGAAACCGGTATTGGCCAGGGCGCGGTTGCTGGTCATGCACTTGCCGACGCCGTCCGCCTGGATATTGCCGCCCTCGAAGGGGAAGGGCATGCGGTAGACGTTGACGTCGCCGAAGAAGTCCTGCGCCAGGCGGGTCGGGATGGCGTCGTCGATTTGGCGCGGGTGGTAGTAGACGAAATCCGAGAAGGCGAGCACGCCGTCGGACTTGCGCAGCAGCGGGAACGGGCCGTAGTCGATGTGCCAGATGGTCTGGTTCGGCAGCACCACGATCTTCACGTGCTTCTTCTCTTCCGCGGTGATGCCGTACTCGTCGACTGCGGCGAGGAAGTCGTTGCCGATATTCTGCGAGGCCACGATGACGTGGGCGTCGACCTTCGGCTCGCTGTCCCGGATGAAGTGGATCGTCTGCTCGGCGAACATCCGGCGCACCGGCTTGGTACTCGGCATGCCAGCGGAGTAGGTCGTCCAGACCTGCTTCATCTTCTCCCACTCACCGAAGGGGCGGAATTCGTCCGCCGGCAGCGGCTTGGTCTGCGCGAACCACCAGGGGTTGGCGTTGCGGAAGTCGTCGGCGGCGTCGTTCTTCGCCTGGTCCATGCGCTCGGCGGCGGTGCGGAACGCCGGGAGAACGGCGGTCTGCGCGGCCATCACCGGGCTCTCCTCGATCACCGTGACCTGCTGCGCCGCGAGCGCGGTGACGGCCGGGCTGGTCGCGGTCTGCACGTCGGGCTGCGGGCCGGCACAAGCGGCGAGGAGCAGGCCGGCGGCAGCGCTGCCGAGGCCGAGGTTCTTTGCGAAGAGGCGCATGGGTACTCCGATGGCGATGGCGCCGATGGCCGAGCCGAAGCGGGAACGATCCCGACGCGACTAGGTATCACTCCAGACGCCGCGCTGCCAGCACCTTCGCATTGCAATGCTGCAAGTGTCGTCGCCGTGCGAGGTGCTGGCTGCGGGGTGTCGATTCACGTACTGCCTACTGCAGGTTGCCGCGGATATAGGTGTAGCCGGCCGCGTTCTCGATCTGCTGGATCGCGAGCTTCAACACCGTCCCGGCGGGGATGTCCTGCGAGAGCGCGGAGAGGTCGATCTCCGGCAGCGGGAAGCTGCCCAGGCCCGAGCCGAGGCCTTCGGTCAGCTTCGGCAGCAGCACGGTCTTGATCAGGGTGAGGAAGACGTCCTTCAGGTCCTTGGCGTCCTCGTTGATCTTCTCGATCTCGATCTCGAGGAAGTCGATGGACTTGAGCTCGAAGCCGATCTCCATCTCGCCGGTCTTCGGGCTCTTCACCGCCTTGAGCGACGCGGTGGCCTGCAGCGTGGCGTACATCCAGATGTCGACCGGTGTGCCGTTGAGCTTGAGCAGCGCGTGCAGGCGGAGGTCACCGACCTGCAGCTTGAGGTCGGCGCCGAGGCAGGTGTTGAGCACCGGCGGCAGCATGAAGTCGGTCTGCACCGAGAGGTCCGAGACGCCGAAGCTGCTCATGTCGAAGCCACCGAGCGCGTCGGCGCCGATGTCCAGCTCGAGCAGGCCGCCCCACCACAGCGCGAAGAGCAGCTCGTTGACGAAGTCGTCGCGCAGGCCCGCCTCGAGCGGGAACTTCAGGCCCGGGTTGAAGACCTCCTTCGCGCCGGGCTCCAGGCAGCCGGTGCGACCGATCGAGCCGAGCGGCTTGTAGTCGATGGCCTTGTCGGCCGTCATCGCGGCGTCGAGGCCGAGCAGGATTCCACCCGCCTGCGCCTTGGTCGGCTTGAAGACGAGCTGCCCGACCTTGCTGCTGAGGTTGAGCTTGGTCGGGTCGCCGGTGCCGAAGAGCGGGCCGAGCTCGAAGCTCTGCTCGATCGCCAGCGCCTCGAGCAGGCTGCCGATCTGGCCGCCGATCAGGCTATTGAGCTGGGTCTTGGCGATGGTCTCGATGGTCGCCTCGAGGATCGGGCCGGCCGCGTTGAGCAGCCAGTTGGTCAGGAAGCCGAGCACGCCCGAGAGCTGGATGTCGAGGTCGACCAGGTTCAGGTCGACGCCCTTGGCTTCGCTCTTGATCTTGCCGGTGGCCGGGTCGAGCAAGAGCATCAAGTCCATCGTCAACTCGATCGACTTGGCCGACATCGTCGCGGTCTGGCTGGTCTTGGTCGGCTTGAGGTTCAGCGGGTTCGGGTCCAGCACGCTCTCGACGTCGAGGATCAGGTCGGCGCTGAACTTGTAGATCTTCAGCACCATGTGGATGCCACCGTCGATCACCGTGAGGTTGACGACGGGGTAGCCACCATTGAGCTGCTTGTCGCCCATCTTCACGTTGGCGATCTTCGCCCCGCCGCCCCACTTGAAGCCGGGCGATTTGGCGTCGATCGGCAGGAAGTAGCCGTTGTTGCCACCGCCGGCCGCGCCCGAGATCAGCGAGCCGAAGTCGAGCGTGCCGATGATCACCTCGGCGACGGTCGCCAGGTCTTTCGGCGCCTTGTGGTCGTGCTTGCCGGAGTCGATGATCTGCTGCGAAAGCCACACACCGATGCCGTCGTCGACCGCCGCGGCGCTGGCCGGGGTCGCCTGCGCGGGCAGCCAGAGCGTCGAGTAGTAGTAGGTCTGCACGCCGTTGCTGACGTTCTTCCACTCGTCCTCGGCGGTCCAGATGATCGGGTTCATGCCCCACTGGCTCTCCATCTCGAGCTCGAAGCTGCCGTCGCCGCCGAACGTCACCGGCTGGCCGTTGATGGTGAACTTCTTGGTCGCCGAGAGCTCGTCGAGGACGGTGCCCTTGACCTTGATCTTGGCGTCGCCGTCGAGGGTGACGCCGCGGGCGGGCGAGCTGATCAGGACCAGCGGGCCGGTCGAATCGGCCTTGAGCTCGAGGGTCTTCGGGCCGAGCTTGTCGGCGACGTCGGCGCCCCAGGTCTCGGCGTCGAGCTTGGTGGTGAAGGTGAAGTTGCCGTCGGCGAGCAGGCTGTAGCTCTTGGTCACGCCGTCGACCTGATTCTCCTTGATGAACTCGGCCGGGCTGTAGGTCGCCGGGGCCGCAGTCTTCATCGCGGGGATCTCGTTGCCGAACGAATCCTTGCCGAGGCCGACCAGGACGACCACGTCGCCCGCGGCCCAGACGTCTTTGACCACCTTCGGCTGCAGGGTCCACTCGACCGGGCCCGCCGGCTTCACCGTCAGCTTCGCGGCTTCCTTCTCCAGGGTCGCGCCGGTCACGCTGCAGGTGATGTCGTGCTTGCCCGCGACCTTGCTGGTCAGGGTCTTGCCGGCGACGTCGACGCCCGCTGGCGTGTCGACCGTCACGTCGCCCGAGGTCACGGCGTTGCCGAAGGCGTCTTCGACCGCGCAGGTTACGGTCGCGCCGGCGTCACCTGCGACGATCGTGCTGGGATCGACGGTCGCCTTGGTCTTGGCGGCCGCACCGGGGATGACCTCGAGCGAGGCCGCGGTCGAGGCCGCGTCGTCGGCGCCGCTCAGGGTACAGACCACGTCGCCCTTGCCAGCCTTCGCGCCAGTGATCGCCTTGCCGTCGATCTGGCCCATCGCCTCCGGCGAGACGGTGACGGTCCAGCCCTCGGTGGCGTCGTCGATGACGTTGCCGAAGCTGTCCTCGCCGCGGCAGCTCGCGGTCGCTTTGGCGCCGGCACCGATCTTGGTCGGCTCCACGGTCGCGGTGACCTTGACCGCCTTGGCCGGCTTGACGACCACGGTCGCGGGACTGTCGTCCTTGACCTTGCCGTCGTGCAGCGTGCAAGCGATGGCGTAGCTGCCGGCCTTGGTGAACGTCAGGCGGACGCCCTCGCGGGTCCAGCCCTCGGCGGGCGCGACGTCGAACTCTGGCTCCGGGATCTGCACGGTGCCCGGGTCGCCGACGCACGCCACCTGGACCTGCTCGCCGGCCAGGATCTCGGCCTTGTCGGTGCTGGTATTGACGCTCTCGAGCGTCTTCAGCACGCCCGCCGGCAGGCCATAGGTCTTCGAAGCCGAGGCGCCGTTCTTCCCTTCGGGGTCGCTGCCGCAGCCGACGGTCGTGGTGATGCCGAGCAGCAGGCTCAGCGCGGTGAGAGCGGGACGGACCGCGAGAGTCGGGATCGTTCGCATCCTGGGAACCTCCGTGCACGGGCAAGGGCCGGGAGCCTAGCAGGTGCCTCGGCACGTCGCCAAGCAATCGTCACCCAAGCGGGGGCTCGGAGCCTCACTCGGCCACGCGAAGGCGGATCGACGCGTGATCGCGGCCCGCGGCCGGCCTGGCCTCGACCGGCAGCGATGCGTGGCTCCAGCCCGGCGCGACCACGCCACCCCAGCCGTCGCGCAGGCCGTCCCAGCCACCGGGGACCTCGTCGACCTCGATGCCCGCCATCGCCAGCAGGCCGACCGCTTGCCGAGAGCGCACGCCATGGGCACACGCGACGGCGCAGCGGGTCGGGGCCACCTCGGCGAGGACGGCGGCGACCTCCGCAGCGAAATTTCCGTTCGGCACCATCCCGAACGGGCCCGCGTCGAAGAGGGGCACGTGGTAGGCGCCGGCCGGCAGGCCCTGCTCGACCTCGGCCGTGCTGCGGATATCGATGTAGACCAGCGTGCCGGCCGCCATCGCGGCGGCGGCGTCGGTGACGGCCCATCGTTCGTGCATCGCTGGCCTCCTGCTCCTGCTTCACGCTTGCGAGACGACCAACAACATGCCGAGCACGGCGCCGTTCCACAGCGCGTGCAAGGTGATGCTGGCCCAGAGCGACCCGGTCCACTCGAAGACCAGCGCGAACGCGGCGCCGAGCAGCAAATAGGGCAGCAGCAGCGGCAGCGCCATGTGCAGCAGGGCGAACCCCGCCGCGGAGATCCAAAGCGCGGTCCGCACGCCGTAGAGCCCGCGCAGCGAGCGGTAGAGGAAGCCGCGGAAGACCAGCTCCTCGCCAATCGGCGCGGCGATCACCACCGCGAAGGCCATCGCGCCGACGTCGATCGCGCCGCCGTCCTGCAGCAGCAGGCCCTGGACCGGGTGCAGGTGCGGCGCCATGTCCGGCGCGATCAGCGACCAGAAGAAGGCGCTGACCAGCGCAGCGCCGAACATCAGCGGCAAGAGCGCGCAATAGGCGAGCAACGCCGCGGTGCTCGCCCGCCAGCCGCTCTGTCCCTCGCGTTCGTCGACCAGCGCGGCGCTGTGCATCGGCGAGGCGCCACGGCCGAACGCGGCGGTCACGGCGACGGCGGCCATCACGCCGAAGAGCGATTGAAAGAGCACCGAGAGTCCGCCAGCGAGCCGCGGCCCCGGCAGCAACGCGACGGTCACCCCGGCGACGAGGTAGCCCATGAGCCAGGTGGCCATCCCCAGGGCCGGTAGCAGGGGGTCGAGCGGCCACGGCGAGGGGCCGAGGCCGGCGAAGCGCGCGCGCAGCCAATCCAAGCGCGCCTCGCCCGCCGTGCGCGCGCCGGCGCCACGCGCCGCGACGTAGAGCAGCAGCCCCATCCCGAGCAGCGCACCGAGCCCGATGAATTGCGCCAGCGTGCCGAGCAGCGGGACGGCGCGGTCTTCCAGCGCGTGGATCGCGTCGTGCGCGGCGCGGGCACGGTCGAAGTCGCCGCCGAGCCCCGCCAGGCGGGCCTGCACCCGGGCCCGGCCGAAGCGCCCCCAATCACGGCCGAAGCCCGCGACCTTGGCCCGTGCCAATGCCTCGACCAGAGGCGCCGCGTGGAGCGTCGCAGGCGGCGCGTCGGTCCCGGGAGCCGTCCCGGCCAGCGCCGCCGCGGCGTCTTCGGTCAACGGCAGCCCGTCGCGATGCACTTCGTCGGCGAGCGTGGCGGCCATCGTGAAGGCGTCGACAGCGACGGCGTGCGCCAGCACCGCTTCGATCGCCTTGCCGCCGAGCTCGCTGTCGACGCCGGCGATCCGACGGGCTTGTCCGAGCAGCTCGCGCAGCGCCAACTCGGTGATCTTCGCTTCGTCCAGCGTCACCAGCTCGGGGGGCACGTTCGGCGCAGGCGTCGATGGCTTCGGCCTGCCGATGGTCGGTCCGGCGTCGCCCTCCTCGACGACGGTCGGCGTGGTCGGGGCGGCCGGTTCAGGGGCCGGGGCGTCCTCGCCCGTCGACGGCCTCGGCGACCGCGCTTCGGCGCTGGCGGCGTGGGCATCGGCCTCGCTGCGGATCGCCGCGCCACTGCTCTCGGCGACGAGGTGCAGCACGTTCCGCATCCGGATCTTGAACAGCAGGCTGACGTATTCCGCCCGCGGGCCACCGTCGTCGCCGCCGAGCAGCAGCACGAAGGGCAGCACCAACCCGGCGAAGGAGAGGGCCACCCAGAGCTGCCGCGGCCCGGGCAGGGGCACGCGTTCACGCGGGGTCGGGGTCAACGGAACGCTTCCTTGTCGAGCGTGCGAAGGCCCGCCTCGCACGTGCTCTCGGGGACCCGACTGGTGCGGATCTTCCACTGCTCGCAGAGCTCTTCGTCGCCGCTGCGTTCACACAGGCGCTCGGCCAGGCGCTTGCAGGGGCGGTCACAGGCAGGCAGCCAAGCGACGCAGCCGACGAGCAGCAGCAGTCGCGCGACCGGTCGTCGAAGCTGGTTTGCCGTCGTCGCTGCGCGCATCGGATCTCCCGCCGGGCCCGAGGCCCGTGGCGCCGAGCATCGCAGCCAAGCCGCTCCGAGTTCAACCCGCCTCGGTGGCGTGCCGGGTCGTGTGCTGCGCCAGGACCTTTTCCTTTCGGCTCCGCAGCTCGTGGCGCAGGGTCGCGAGCCGGCCCAGGAGCTCCGGCGATCCCGCGACCACGCCCTCGAAGAGCGGGCGGCTGCGGTTGTAGCGCAACGGCTCGCCGCGGATATCGACGCTGGAGCCGCCGGCCTCGCGGACCAGCAGATCGCCCGCCGCAGCGTCCCATTCCGCCCGGGTCCAGGGCGTCATCGTCGCGTCGACGTCGCCCCGCGCGACCTTCGCGAGCTTGTAGGCGAGGCTGGAGAGCGCTTCGGTCTCGGCGCAGCCGTCGAGGTCATTCCACAACCCGCGTGCGAGCTCGCGCGTGCTGACGAGCAGCCGCGGCGGCCGGCTCGCCTCGGTCGCGCGGACCCGTAGCCGGCGGCCGTTCTCGTCCCATGCGCCGCGTCCGGCAGCGGCGTAGAAGCGCTCGCCGGTGGTCGGATTCGCCACAACGCCGATCAGCGGCGCGCCTTGATGGCAGAGCGCGACCGAGATGCAGAATTGCCCCGATCGCTCGATCAGGCTGCGGGTTCCGTCGATCGGATCGACCACCCAGACCAGCGCGGCCTGCAGACGGCCGGGGTCGTCGACCGTCTCCTCGCTCAGCCAGGCCGCCGACGCGACGCGGGGCAACAGCTGGCCGAGCAGCTTGTCCACCGCGAGGTCGATCTCGGTCACCGGCGATTGATCACCCTTGGCCCAGGACCGAAACGGCCCCTCGAGCAGCGAGCGAACCAACTCCACGGCCTGCTCGACGGCCTGTCGCGTGCCCTGAAGCACTGCGTCGAGGTCGAGGTCGAGGTCGAAGTCGAGGTCGAGGCCGTTGGCGGTCGCGGCGCCGCTCATGCGTCCCCCTCGCAGAGCCGGCCCTCGTCGACGTGGTCGCGCAGGCCCCGGACCAGCTCGGCGCGGCGCGCGTCGTCCCAGCCCGCGACGTCGCACAGCCGTGCGGCCAGGGCGTCGGCGACCTCGAGCACGCGCTCGCCGGCGACGTAGTACAGGGGCAGCCGGCGCACCGCCAGGTCGACCAAATCCATCGGCATCTCGTGCCGGATCGTCCATTCGACTTCCGCCCAGCGCGTCGGTACGCCGGAGAGCACCGGCCGCATGCCGTCCTCGATCGCCGCGGCGTCGTCGAGGATCGCGACCGCGTCGCTGCCCCAGGTGCGGGCGAGGTGGTGGGCGTAGCCGCCGCTCACCCCACGCTCTTTGATCAGCAGCGCCGCCATCGCCTCCAGCGGCGCCTTGCCCGACGGCAAGGCTTCGGCACCGGGCAGCGGCAGGTCGGCGGTCACGCAGGGCTGGGCGCGCTCGCGTCGCGACGCCGGCAGCAGCTCCATCGCCGCCTCGACGCCTTGGGCCGCCATCACGCGGTAGGTCGTCAGCTTGCCGCCGGCGATCATCACCATGCCGCGCGGGTCGCTGTGGATGACGTGCTCGCGCGAGGTCTTGTAGGTGCCGCCGTCGTCGCGCGTGCCGATCGCGAGCGGGCGGATGCCGGCCCAGGTCGAGACGATATCGTCGCGGACCAAGGGGCCCGCCGGCGCGGCGAGGTTCAGGTTGGTGACCTCGAGCAGGTAGTCGGCGTCGGCGACGGTGGTCCGCGGCCGGCGCAGATCACCGGCGAAGGGCGTATCGGTGGTCCCGATCACCGAGACCTGCGGCCAGGGTAGGGCGAAGACGACGCGGCCGTCCGGGGCAGACATCAACAACGCCTCGGAGAGCGGCAGCCGCGCCCGCGGCACGACGATGTGCACGCCCTTGCTCGGCCGGATGATCGGGCGGGGCGGCGGGTTGCCGAGGAAGCGGGCCATGGCGTCGTCGGCGAAGGGGCCGGCGCAGAGCACGACGGTGCGCGCCTTGACCTCGATCGCCCGGTCGCTCTCCAGGTCGCGGACGGTGGCGCCGACCACCCGCTCACCTTCGAGCCGCGGCGACTCGAAGACGACGCGCGAGGCGACGATCGCGCCGGCCGCGTGGGCGCCGCGCAGATTCGCCAGCACAAGGCGGGCGTCGTGGGTCTGCGCGTCGAAGTACCGCACGCCGCCGCGGACGCTCGGGTGCAGCAGCGGCTCCAGGCCGAGCAGCCGGCCGCGTCGGTAGGCGCGGTGGCGCAGCACGCCGGAGAAAGCGGCGAGGGTGTCGTAGATCGTCAGGCCGAGGTCGAGCATCAGCACGCCGTGGCGGGCCCCCGGATAGACCGGCACCACGAAGCTCTGCGGCAGCGCGAGGTGCGGCGCCAGCTTGAGCAGGCGTTGGCGCTCGCGCACCGCTTCGAAGACCAGCCCGACGTCGCCCTGCTCGAGGTAGCGCAGGCCGCCGTGGATCAGCTTCGACGATCGCGACGAGGTGCCGGCGGCGAAATCGTCCCGGTCGATCAGCGCGACGTCGAGGCCGCGCAGCGCGGCGTCGCGCGCCACGCCGGCACCGGTGATGCCGCCGCCGACCACCAAGAGGTCGAGGGTGCGCTCGGCGAGCGCCGCGATGTGGGCAGGACGTTGCTGAATCGAGAAGGCCATCAAAGCTGCGGCTCCGCCTGCGCCGGGATCGGCTGGACGCAGGGCGGCGGGAGTCTACGGACGCACCGGGGCGCCTGCAACCGCGTGTTGCGCGACAGCCCCGGCGGGACGGGCCAAAATGCGCTCGAGCTGGGTCACCAGGTCGACCCGATCGACCAGGTCGCGGAGGTAGTCGAGCTGCTCGGTCTCGATCACCAACTTCGGGCCGAGATCGTAGGCGTCGAACCAGCTCTCGTAGGCGGCGTGGAGCCGGCGCAGGTAGCGGACGTCGAGCCCTTGCTCCGAGGCCCGACCGCGCCAGCGGATTCGGCGCCGCGAACCGCGCACGCTGCAGCGCAGGTAGATCAGCAGGTCGGGCCGCGGCAGCGTGTCACGGATCGCGAGGTACATCGCGCGGTAGGTCTCGAAGTCGCGCTCCGACATCACGCCGCTGGCATGCAGCGAAGCCGCGAAGATCTCTGCGTCTTCGTAGATCGTCCGGTCCTGCGCGAAGACCACGCCCGGGTGCGCGTCGAGCAATTTCGCCAGCTCGAGGTGGGCGCGAAATTTCGCCGAGAGGAAGTACATCTGACTGTGGAAGGCGAACTGCGCCATATCCCGGTAGAAGTCTTCCAGGTACGGGTTGCTGTCGTTGGGCTCGTAGAACGGGCGGACGTCGTAGCGGTTCTCGAGGAAGGAGGTCAGCGTCGACTTCCCGGCGCCGATGGTCCCTGCGATGGCGACAAAACGTGGCTGCGCGTCGTTCACGCGAGGTGGGTAGCACCGGGCCCCGGGCGGCGCAAGCGTCCGGCGCCGCGTTGCCGCCCTTGCCTTGACGCGCGCTCCGGGCCGTGCTTTGCAGCAAGGATGCAGCGTATTCAACGCCAACTCCGCCCCGCCCGCGCCGCCGCCGCAGCCCTGTTGTTGCTCTCGGCGCTGGCTGCGGGATGCCGGGAAGAGCCCGCGGCCGTGGTCGAGTCGGCGCGATCGGCGCTGAAGTCGGGAGACGACGAGGCCTTCCTCGCTCTCTGCGAGCCCTCTGCCGCGGATCTGCTGCGCCGCGGCGAGCTGGTGCAGAAGCGCTCGGGCCGGGTCTTCAAGGTCCTGCGCGACGGCAAGCCGACCACCACGCTGCTGCCCAAGGGCGACGTCGGCGAGGTCGTCGAGTCGGGGCAGCGCGCCGTGGTCGAGCTCCGCAAGGGCGATCGCAAGGAGCTGGTGCCGCTGCGCCTGGTGCGCGGCCAGTGGCGAATCGACCTGCTCGAGATGGATTCCTTCCTGCAGGCGATGCAGCCGAGGGACGATTGAGGAGAGCGCGTTGAAGAAGGTCATCGTCGTCCTGCTTCTGCTGGCTGCCATCGGCGGTGGGGTCTGGGCGTATCTGCGCTTTCTCTACGTCCCGCCGGTCGACAAGGCCTTCTTGAGCACCGTCGCCGCCGCGACCCTCGGCGACGAGCAGGTCTTCCTCGCCGGCTTCACCGCGCGTTCCCGCCCGTTGGTGGCCGGATTGCTCGGCCTCTCGCGCGGCAAGGATCCGCGGCACACCCGTAGCCACCCGTATTTCTTCCTGGTGAGCGAGGAGATCGAGGCGATCGAGGTCGAGCCGAGCGGCGACGTGGCGTGGCTGACCCTACGGCGACCCGGCGATCGCGGCCGGCGCTCCTCCTACGACGTCCGGCTCGTGATCGAGGAGGGGGCGTGGCGCATCGACGCCTTGTCCTTCACCGGCAAGCAGCGCACGATCGATCGCGCGCGTTAGGCGCCGGAGGCAGCGTGCGCCGACAGCGGATCAGTGAAGAGCGACAGCGCGAGGCGATCTGTGCCACGGCACGGACGATCTGGGAGCGTGGCCTCGGTGCTGCCGGCGACGGCAACCTCAGCGTGCGGCTGGGCGGCGACCTCGTCCTGACGACCCCCTCGGCCAGCCACAAAGGCAAGCTGCAGCCGCAGGATTTGGTCGTCGTCGACCTCGACGGTCGCGTGCGCGGCGCCGGTCGGCCTTCGTCCGAGTTGGTGCTGCACCTCGCCGCCTACCGCGGGCGTCCCGACGTCGGCGCGGTGATCCACGCCCACCCGCCGCATGCGGTCGCGCTGCAGATGGCGGGCGTGCCGCTCTCGGAGCTCTACGTCTCGGAGCTGATCTTCGCTTTCGGCCAGCCGGCGACGGCGCCCTATACGACGCCGACGACCACCGACGTCGGGCGCGTGCTCGGTGCGTACCTGCGTTGCCACGACGTCGTGCTCATGCCGCGGCATGGCAGCGTCAGCGTCGGTCCCGACCTCGACACCGCCTTCTTGCGCCTCGACGCGCTCGAGCACAGCGCCAGGATCGCGCTGCTCGCGCGCTCGGTCGGGCAGCCAACGCCGATCCCGCAGGACGAGATCCGCAACCTCTACCAGGTCGCCGGCAAGACGCCGGTCGGCGCGGGCTGCCCGCCCTACGAGCCCGAAGATCGCGCCACGGCGGCGACCGAGGGCAGCGACGAGGCCCTGATCGCCGCGGTCCTGCAGGCGCTCGGTCCACGGGGCCGGCCGTGAGCCCGGACCCCCGCGGCGACTGGCTGGTCCGGGTCGCGGGCTGGGGCCGCCAATCGGTCCACGACGCGCCGGAGGGCAAGGGCGCCGAGCTGGTCTTCGAGCTCGACGTCGCCGCCGACGCCGACGTCGACGCCGTCCTCGATCTCGCCGTCCGTTGGCAGCGTGCCCGCCACCACGGCCTGTTGACGTTGCGCCACGCCAGCGCCAGCTCGGATCGTCGCGGCGCGCGGATCTGCTGGCTGGCTCCTGCGGGGAGCAACCTCTTCGAGGTCTCGCGCCGCGCCGGACCGATCGCCGAGCGCGCGGTCGCGGCGCTGCTGCACGATCTCTTGGCCGCCATCGCCCACGCCCACGCCCGCGAGCTGGTGGTCGGCCGGATCGCTCCTGGCGACCTCTTCCTCGCGCCGCCCGGCAGCGAAGGGATCGCCGCGGTGCGGGTGCTCGCGGCCGGTCTGCCCGGACTGCTCGAACGCGCCGGCGCCACCGTCGGCGCGCTCGGTGATCGCGGCTTCGCCATGCTCTACGACGATCCGCGCTTCGTCGCGCCGGAGGTCCTCGCCGGTCGGGCGCCGACGCCGAGCTCGGACGTCTTCGCCATCGCCGCCACCGCATGCCAGCTCCTGCTCTGCCAACCAGCCTTCCCGAGCCAAGACGAACGCCTGCTCCCCCACGCGATGGCCGCCGGCCCGAGCGCCGAGCTCGCCGAGGCGGTCCGCAAGGCTGCTCCGCTGCTCGCCGGCCCGATCCTCGCCGCGCTCTCGCCGAGCCCGCTGCAGCGCGCCGGTGCTCTTGCCGACCTGCGCGCCGCCTGCGCCGAATGCCTCGGCGATTCCGGGGTCGCCCGGGTCTCCATCGTCCGCGGCGGCGGCCCCTGGGAGATGGGCTCGCCAATCGTGCCCCTGGCTGCGTGGGCGGGTTCGGGGGCCTACGCCGACCGCTTCGGCTCGGCCGCGGATCAACGCGAGGCGGCGCGTACCCAAGCGGCCGAGAACGAAGCGGACCCGCGCTCGGCGATGGCCCAGGCCAAGCTCGACGCCGCGCTGCGTGAGCTCGACGTTCGTCGCGCCGTCGCCAGCGGGACCCGCCGCCGACCGATCTGGATCGACCTCACCGTCGTCTTGGTGGTCGCCGTGATCGCCGCTGCGGTGGTGTGGCTCGGGGCGCGTGGTCGCGACGCCGCGAGGAGCGATCGTCCGAGCCGCGCCGACGCGCCGTGGAACCAGCCACGCGCCAAGATCCCCCGCGCACGCACGCTGATGCGCTGGCCGAAGAAGTCCGAGCGCGGCGACGAGCCCGCGGCTCGGTGACGATTCTGTGACCCCGGGGCGACAACTTCCTCCCCGCCGCGCGGTGAACCAGCAAAGCGCTTGAATGCGGGGTGTCCGCGTGCGAGGCAGCGCGGCGAGGCCGACGTTCGGCCAGCGGAGCCACGACTTGTCCGTGAGCCAGAGCCAGCACGCCGGGCGGCCCCCGGTTGCAGATGCCGACGCTTCCGTGACCGGACTCCAGATCCTCTGGAGCATGGTTCGCGTCGTCATCCTGCTCTATTGCTTCCTGGTCGGCGTCGAAGCCCTCTCTTCGGGCATCAAGAGCCTCGGCAGCGGCGTGATGGACGACGCCCTCGGCGCGGAGACCAACCCCTTCGTCGGGCTGGTGATCGGCATCCTCGCGACGACGTTGGTGCAGAGCAGCTCGGTGACGACCTCGCTCGTCGTCGGCCTGGTCGGCTCGGGCCAGGTCTCGGTCGCCGCCGCGGTGCCGATCATCATGGGCGCCAATATCGGCACCACGGTGACCAATACCATCGCCAGCATGGCCCACGCCGCGCGCTCGGTGGAATTCCGCCGCGCCTTCGCCGCTGCGACCTGCCACGACTTCTTCAACTTCCTCGCCGTCGCCGTGCTGCTGCCGGTCGAGCTGCTCGGCCGCGCGGCGTTCGGCGTCGGACCGCTGGAAGGGCTCTCGGGCACCGTCGCCGGCCTGCTGGTCGGCTCCGGTGGCGCGAGCTACCACAGCCCGCTGAAGAGCGCGTTCAAAGCCGGCGTGAAGGGCCTCTCCGGCGCGGTCGAGGCCATCGGCTTCTCCGGCACCGCCGCGGCGATCGCGCTCGCCATCGCCGGCGCGATCATCATCTTCGTCACGCTGGCGCTGATCGTCCGGGTGATGCGGGTGCTGGTGCTGGCGCGGATCGAGGTCTACATCAACCGCTTTCTCGGCGCCGGCGGTCCGGTCGCGATGCTGGTCGGCGTGTTGGTGACGGTCTCGGTGCAGTCGTCGTCGATCACGACCTCGTTGCTGGTGCCGCTCGCCGGCGCCGGCATCGTCACGCTGGGGCAGATCTACCCCATCACCCTGGGCGCCAATATCGGCACCACCGTGACGGCGCTGTTGGCGTCGATGGCCGCCTCCGGCTCCGGGGCCGGCGTCGCGGTGCAGATCGCGCTGGTCCACTTTTTCTTCAACGTGGTCGGCATCTTGCTGCTCTACGTGCCGATGCCGGTGCGCGACGTGCCCCTCAAGGGCGCGCGCTGGCTCGCCGGGGTCGCCGCCCGCTCTCGCCGTTGGGCGGTCGCGTACGTTCTCGGCATGTTCTACGCTCTTCCGGCGGTCCTGGTGATGCTCGGACGCTGGCTCGGCGGTGGCGCGTGAACGGCGCTGTTCGCACCGGGCCGCAGGCAGAGGAGGCTTCGATGTGGCGCGAGCTATTGGGCATCTTCCGCGGTGAACACTCGCCGCTCGAAGAGGTCGGACAAGAATTCAAGCAGATGCTCGTGACGACGCGGACGATGTCGGAGCTGCTGCGGCCGCACGTCTTCGGCAGCGCGCCTCCGCTCGACGTGCGCAAGCAGCTCTACGACCTCGACGTCGAGGTCAACCGGCTCGAGCGATCGGTGCGCAAGCGCTTGATCACCCACCTCTCGCTGCGCCCGAGCCATGTGCCCTACAGCCTGCTGCTCATCTCGCTCTGCAAAGACGCCGAGCGCGTCGGCGACTACATCAAGAACATCGCGGAAGTCGGCGATCTCGGCGGCGGGGAACTCGCCAGCGGTCCGCTGCGCGACGAGCTCGAAGACCTGATCGGCGTCGCCACCCTGCTGCACGACGAGGTCTTGCCCGTGCTCGAAGCGCAGTCGCGCGAGCGCGCCATCGAGTTGGTCCAGGTCGGCCGCGCCGCCGGCAAGCGCTGCGACGCCCTGATCGGCGCCATCGCGCAGAGCGACCTGCCGCCGGCGCAAGTGACCGCGATGGTCCTGCTGACCCGCTTCTACAAGCGGCTCGGCGCCCACCTGGTCAATATCCTCTCCTCGGTGATCATGCCGGTGCACAAGGTCGACTTCTACGACGAGTCCGAGTTCGGCGACGGCAGCCGCTTCGACTGAGCCGCGGCCGCTGGCTCATGCGTCCGAGAGGCCCATGCGGTTGCGCTGGACCACGACGGCGAGGAAGAAGACCGCTCCCAACGACGCCCCCAGCAGCAGCGAGAGCACCCCGGCGACGTCGCCGGACGAGCTATCGTAGAGCCGGCCGATCACGACCTCCTGCACGATGGAGCCCGCTGAGCCCATGCCGTTGATGATCCCGGCGGCGAGGATCGCGCCGCGCCGGCTGCCGATATCCATCGCGCCGGCCCCGGTCATCAGCGCGTCGGGGCCGTAGAGGCACAGGCCGATGAGACCGATCGCGATGCTGAACGCCGTCAGCGAGGACGCCCCCGCCGTCGCGAGTAGGCCTGTCGCGCCGACCATGCCGAGCAAGAGGATCAGGCTGATGCCGGCGCGACGGCCCGAGAAATAGCGGTCCGAGAGCCAGCCGGCGAGGATCACGCCGGCGATGCCGCAGAGGTCGAAGATCGTCGAGACGTAGCCCGCATCGTCGCCTTCGAGGCCGAAATTCCGCTTCAGCAGGTAGGGCGCCCAGCTCCACAACGCGTAACGGATGAATTTGACGAAGAAGTAGAACGAGCCGACGAGCAACACGCTGATCCAGGTCGCGCGGCTCCAGCCGGGGCCCTTGCCTCGGCCCGCGCTCTCCGCATCGGCCTCCGCTTCGGCCTCCGCTTTGGCCTCCGCTTCGCTATCCGGTGGCAGGTCGGCGAAGCCCTTGTCGCTCGGCTTGTCGGCCTGGTTGGCGAGGAAGAAGGCGAGCACGCCGGCGAGCACCAGCGCGCCGGCGAAGAAGGCGACGCGGTCGCCCCAGCGGACCAGGATGAACGCCGCCATCGCGTTCGCTGCCACGCCGCCGACCTGGTAGCAGGTCGCCCAGACGCCCATCACCCGGCCACGCTCATTGCGCCGGAACCATTGCGCCATATTGCCGACGGTGCCGCTCCAGCCGGTGGCTTGCGCCAAGCCGTTGACCACCATCAAGAGCGAGAGCGAGATCAGCCCACCGGCCAAGCCGAAGCCGACCGAGGCCGCGACCGCCGCCGCCATGCCGGCGATCAGCAGCTTGCGCGAGCCGAAGCGTTGGCCCAGCGCGCCGGCGACGAACTGGCCGATCGTATAGGCGAGGAGGTAGGCGAAGCCGATATTGCCGAGGTCGGTGGCGCTCAGGCCGAGCCGGTCGCCGAGGTCGCTCTTGACGATGAAGAAGGGCTTGCGGGCGAAGTAGAAGCCGCCGTAGCAGAGCCACGTCGCGGCGAAGACCCGCCAGCGCCAGGCAGAGAACGTCGAGAGCTTGCCTTGCACCGGTGCCTCCTGCGTCGACCGACGGTCCGCAGGCTGCAACGAAGCTGGCCTGAGACGCGATCACGATACCGCGAAGGGCGATGATTTGGGAGCGCGGCCGGCTTGCGTGCGTCCGGCCAAAACGACCGAGGCCCGCTCGCGGCGGGCCTCGGTTCGGGTGGAGATGAGGGGGATCGAACCCCTGACCTCTTGAATGCCATTCAAGCGCTCTCCCAGCTGAGCTACACCCCCGAATGCGCGCCATTCCTGGCGAGCGAGCGGGCTTGTAGCACCGCCCAAGAGGACGCGCAAGCCCCCGGACTCGATTTTTCGCCGGCGCGGCCAGCCCGCGGATGTCTCCCGTGCCCCGATTTGCCGTTGACCCGCTGCGATCACGCCCCTATCCTCCGCGCCCCCGCCCGAGGGAGCGCCCGCACGGAGGCCCTGATGACCGACGCGACCACGCGTGATCCGCAGACCGAAGAAGTCGCCGGCGACGGTGCTGACCGCCGCAGCGCCCAGCGCGTCGAGGTCGAGATGTTCGTCCGTGAGCGTGACGGCGACCGGATGTTCGTCCATCCCGCGCTGAACCTCTCGGCGACCGGCATCTTCCTGGAGAGCCACTCCTACTCGCTGCGCAGCGCGCTCGACCGGCAGTATATCGAGCTCGAGTTCGAGCTGCCCGACGCCGAGGACGCGATCGCCGTGCGCGGCGAGGTCGTCGGCACGCGCCGCCTGCAGGGCTTCTCGACTGGCTTGGCGATCGCCTTCATCGATCTCTCGCCCGAGCAGCACGACAAGATCGCCCGCTTCGTCGCCGAGCGCCTCGAAGATGGCGACAGCGAGGGCCCGCGCGACGAAGCCGCGCCGACCGGCAGCTAGCCCCCCGCCCGCTCGAATCCCAAGGAGCCGACCATGTCGCAGCCCTCCCGTTCGCCCACCGAGGCGGTGATCGCCGTCATCGGCGGCAGCGGCCTCTATGCCATCGACGGCCTCGCAGACGTCCGTGAGCACGCCGTCGAGACCCCCTTCGGCGCCCCGTCGGACGTGGTCGTCGAGGGGCGCCTCTCAGGCGTTCGCTACCTCTTCCTGCCGCGCCATGGCCGTGGTCATCGCGTCAACCCGAGCGAGATCAACTACCGCGCCAATATCTGGGCGCTTCGCTCGCTCGGCGCGACCGACGTCGTCAGCGTCTCGGCCGTCGGCTCGATGCGCGAAGACCTGCCGCCCGGCACGATCGTCCTGGTCGACAGCTTCATCGACCGCACCGTGCAGCGCCCCCGCACCTTCTTCGAGGGCGGCGTGGTCGCACACGTGCAATTCGCCGATCCGATCAGCGCGCGCACCGCGAACGCCGTCGCCGCCGCCGCCGACCGCGCCGGGGTGCCCTACCGCCGTGGTGGTGCCTACGTCTGCATCGAGGGTCCGCAATTCTCGACCCGCGCCGAATCTGCGCTCTACCGCACCTGGCCCGGCGTCTCCGTCATCGGCATGACCAATATGCCCGAGGCCCGGCTCGCGCGTGAGGCAGAGCTGGCCTACTGCACCATGGCGATGGTCACCGACTTCGATTGTTGGCACGAGGGCCACGACGACGTCAGCGTCGACGCCGTGATCGCGGTGATGAAGCAGAACGTCGAGTCGGCGCGGACCATCCTGCGTGCGCTCGCCGACGCGCCGCCCTCCGCGCCGTGCCCCAGCCACACCGCGCTCGACTTCGCCATCATGACGGCACCCGAGCGCATCCCGGCGCAGGCCCGCGAGCGCTTGGGTCTCTTTCTCGACCGGGTGCTGCCGCCCGCCGGAGGTTCGTGATGCGCGTACTCGTCGTCGGCTCGATGGCCTATGACTCGGTCGAGACCTGGGCCGGCAAGCGGGATCGGGCCCTCGGTGGCTCGGCGACGTTCTTCTCGATGGCCAGCTCGCGCTTCGCCAAGACCGATATCGTCGCTGTGGTCGGCGACGATTTTCGCCCCGGCGACCTCGACCGCCTCGCCGCGAAGGGCGTCGGCCTCGCCGGTGTCGAGCACGCCAAGGGCGAGACCTTCCGCTGGGGCGGCGTCTATTCGCGCTATTTCGAGACCCGCGAGACGCTCTTTACCGAGCTCAACGTCTTCTCCTCCTTCCAGCCGCGGGTGCCCGAGGCGCTGCGCGACCATGACGTCGTCTTCCTCGCCAATATCCACCCGAAGCTGCAGCTCGACGTGCTCGAGCAGGTCCGCGGGCCGCAGTTCGTCGCGCTCGACACGATGAACTTCTGGATCGACGGCGAGCGCGACCGCCTCGCCGACGTCCTGCGTCGCGTCGACCTGCTCCTGCTCAACGACGAGGAGGCCTTCAAGCTCTCCAAGAGCGGCAACATGATCCAGGCCGCGAAGGCGATCCAGGCGATGGGCCCGCAGACCGTCGTGATCAAGCGCGGCGAGCACGGCGCCTGGCTGTTCACGCAAGAAGAGGCCTTCCTCTACCCGGCCGTCCCGCTGCCCGAGGTCATCGACCCGACCGGCGCCGGCGATTCGTTCGCCGGTGGCTTCATTGGCTGGCTGGCCAAGCGTGGCCGCTTCGACGACGCCGCGCTGCAAGAGGCGATGGTCGCCGGCACCCTGGTGGCCTCCTTCACGGTGCAGGACTTCAGCGTCGACGGGCTCGAGCGCGTCACCGACGCCGATCTCCGCGCCCGCCACGAGCTGCTGGGCAGCGTCGCCGGCAACCTCGCCCTGCCGATCGGCGCGGAGGTGGACTGATGGCAGCACAACCGAAGCCGCCGAGCTGGCTCCGCGCCGTCAGCGACCCGCGCGTCTCGCGCGTGATGCACAAGGTCGTGACCTGGCAGCCGCCCAAGCCCGTGCTCGGCGCGGCGATCCGCACGTTCAGCAAGGCGTGGGGCGTCGAGCTGCACGAGGCCGAGCGTCCGGTCGAGGACTACGTCAGCTTTCAGGACTTCTTCACCCGGACGCTGAAGGACGGCGCGCGCACCATCGCTTCCGACGCCGACGTCGTCGCGTCGCCGGCCGACGGCAAGCTCTCGGCCCACGGGCCCCTCGGTGAGGGCCGGCTGGTGCAGGCGAAGGGCGTCGAATACGCCCTCGACGCGCTGCTCGGCGACTCGGCCGACGCCGATCCCTACCGCCACGGCAGCTACGCGGTCGTCTACCTCGCGCCGAACAACTACCACCGCGTCCACGTCCCGGTCCGCGGCACGTTGACGCATTGGCGCTACATCCCCGGCGCGCTCTACCCGGTCAACAAGATCGGCCTCTCGAACGTCCCCGGCCTCTTCGCCCGCAACGAGCGCATCGTCGGCCACCTCGACAGCGAGTTCGGCAAGGTCGCGGTGATCATGGTCGGCGCCACCTTCGTCGGTCATATGAAGGTCGCCTTCACCGACCTCGCCACCAACGCCGGCGCCCCCGCCAGTGGCCGCGTCGCGCCCGACGCGCCGGTCGCCTTCGAGCGCGGTGACGAATTCGGCGTCTTCGAGATGGGCTCCACCGTCGTGTTGCTCTTCGACCGCCCGGACGTGGTGCCGAACGTCACGCTCGGCAGCGCCGTGCGGATGGGCGAGCCGATCCTGCGCCTGCAGGACGCCTGATGCCGCTCGCTCCAGGCCATTGGGCGCTGGGGCCCATCGCCGTCCTCGACTTCGAGACCACCGGCTTGGTCGTCGAGAACGGCGACCGCGTGGTCGAGATCGGCTGCGTCCTGCTCGACGACGGCGCCGTCTCCGAGCGCTGGGGCACCCTGGTCGATCCGGGCATGCCGCTGCCGCCCGATACGACCCGGATCACCGGCATCACGCCCGAAGATCTCGCCGGTGCGCCGCGCTTCGAGGCGGTCGTCGGCGAGCTGCTGCGGCGCCTCGAGGGCCGCCTGCTCTCTGCCTACAACGCCTCGTTCGACCGCGGCTTCTTGCTCCACGAGCTGGACCGCTGCGGCAAGCAGTTGCCCGATGGCGCCTGGATCGACCCGCTCGTCCTGGCGAAGGAGCTGCAGAAGGGGCAGGGCAATATGAAGCTCGGCACCGTCGCCAAGCGCCTCGATATCCCCTTGGTCGAGGCCCACCGCGCGGTCGCCGACGCCGAATGCGCCGGGTTGGTCCTGCTGGCCCTGGCCGAGCAGATGCCGACCGAGTTGGGTGAGGCCCTGGATCTACACGAAGCCTGGGAGGCGGCGCAGAACGCGGCGCGCGCGTCGTGGCGCAACCGCCGCCGCGGCGCTACCCTCGCCGCGGTCGCCGACGGGGGACCGCAAGACGCGTTGGGGCCGGGCTATCCGCACGGCGACGAGCTCGACCCCGTGCGCTACATGTTCCTGCGGGGTACAGGCCGGGTCTAGGGCCGTACTCCCGCGTCGGGAGAGCCGCCCATGCGCCTATCGAGCCTGATCGTCCCGGACCTCGACGCCTCGTTCGCCGCCGATCCCGAAGCCGTCGCCGAGCTCTTCGAAGAGCTCCACGTCGAAGACGTCGCCGATATCGTCGAGGCGGCCGAGCGACCGCTTGCGGTGCAGATGTTGGTCTCGCTCGGTGCCGAGCGCGCCGCGGAGATCCTCGAATGCGTCGAGCCGGAGCTGCAGGTCGCGCTGGTCGAGCAGCTCGGTGTCGAGCGCGCCGTGCCGATCGTGCACGAGATGGCCTCGGACGACCGCGCCGACTTCATCACCGAGTTGCCGGAGCCGCTGAAGGACGCGCTGCTGGCGAAGATGGACCCCGAGGAGGTCGCCGACGTCCGCTCGCTGGTGGCGTGGGAGGACGGAACCGTCGGCTCGCTGATGTCGACCGACGTGCTCGAAGTCCCGGTCTCGATGCGCGTCGCCGAGGTCATCGACCGCGTCCGCACCCACGGCGAAGAGGCCGAGACGGTCTACTACGTCTACGTCCTCTCCAGCACCGGCCAGCTCGCCGGCGTCGTCAGCCTGCGCGAGCTGATCCTCGCCAAGCCCGAAGATCCGGTCGCCCAGATCATGCGCGAGGAGGTCAAGACCGTGCGCCCCGAGCTCGACGCGGAAGAGGCCGCCCAGCTCGTGCAGCACTACGACCTCATCGCCTTGCCGGTAGTCGACGACCGGCACCGCCTGGTCGGCCTCGTCACCGTCGACGATCTCGCCGACGCCCTGGCCGAAGAAGTCACCGAGGATATGCACCGCATGGGCGCCGTGCAGCCGCTCGAGGATTCCTATTTCGGAACCGGCTTCTGGACCTTCGTCAAGAAGCGCGCGCCGTGGCTGGTCGCCCTCTTCGCCGGCGAGCTCTTCACCGGCGACGCGCTGGAGCATTTCGACGACGTCATCAAGCAGGCGACCGTGCTCGTCTTCTTCCTGCCGCTGATCATCTCCTCCGGCGGCAATTCCGGCTCGCAGTCCGCGACGCTGATCATCCGCGCGCTGGCCGTGGGCGAGGTCAGCCTCTCGCAGGCGTGGCGCGTGCTGCGGCGGGAGCTGGCGATGGGCCTCGCCCTGGGCCTGCTGCTCTCGACCATCGGCGTGTTGCGGGCGCTGATCTGGGGGGATGGCCCGGGCGTGGCGGCCACGGTCGGCGTGACGCTGATCGCCGTGGTGACGCTCGGCACCGTCGTCGGCTCGATGCTGCCGATCTTGCTCGAGCGCGTCGGCCTGGACCCCGCCGTCTCGTCGACGCCCTTCATCGCCAGCCTGGTCGATATGATGGGCATCCTCACGTATTTCTCGCTCGCGCGCTGGATCTTGCTGTAGCGCCACGGAGGTTCGCATGCCGCCCAGCGACGACCCACCGATCGAGGTCGAGCTCAAGCTGATGCTGCCCGATCAAGCCGCATACGACGCGGTGCGGACCTGGCTCGACGCCGCCGCAACCTCCTGCCGCGTGCGCAGCCAGCGCAACCTCTACCTCGACACCGCAGACCTGCGGCTGCGGGCACAGCGGGCGATGCTGCGGTTGCGCTTCGAGCCCGACCACGTCGTCGCGACGCTGAAGACGCGGCCGAACCTGCACGCCGGCCTGATGCGTACCGAAGAGCGAGAGGCGCCGCTGGACGCCGACCTCGCCGCCCGTTTCCGGGCGCGCGCACCGAGCCGCGTCGATCCGGACGTCCTGCCCCTGGCTGCCGCGCTACGGCCGCTGCTCGGCGACGCAGAACCTGCGCCTGCGCTCTTCGCTCTCGGCGCGCTGATCAACGAGCGCCGCTCCTACGAGCTACCCCGGGCGCTGCTCGACGGTGGGGCAGGGACGGTGCCGATCGACCTCGACCACAGCCTCGGCCCGGCCGGCACGCCGCGGCTCGAAGTCGAGCTCGAGCACCCCGATGCGGCAGCGCTCGAAGGCGCGCTCTACGCCCGGCTCTTGGACCTCGGCGTCGCCGCGTCCCCCAGTGAACAATCGAAATATGCGTGGTTCCTCGAAGGGCTCGCGTCTACTGGCCGCGACGAACCTTCGGAGGCATGAAGAACGAGACGCCGATCGTCAGCATCGTGTTGAAGCGCAGCTTCTTGCCGGCTTCCTTGCTGTCGCGGTTCACCGCCAGGGCGCGGTCGGCGGTCAGCGTCTCGAGGCCCATGTTCAGGGCGAGCACGTCCGAGAAGAACAAGCGGAAGCCAGCGCCGACGCCGAGCGCCAGGCTGACGCCGGAGGTCAGCGCGTCTCCGGTGCTGCCGATGCCCGCGATGCCGCCGAGCAGGTCGACGTGGATATCGTATTGCGTCGGCGACTCTCCGAAGATCAGCAGCTTGCCGACCAGGGGGCTCACCGAGACGTGCGCCAGGCCGAGCAGGCGCAGGCTGGTCGCTTCCATCGCGAAGGTATCGTTGGTCCGGGTGACCTTGGTGTCGACCTCGTCGTAGGTCTCCGTCGTCACCGGCAGGCCGACCTGCAACCGACCGCCGAAGCTCAGCCAATCGTAGAGGTGCATGTCGTAGCGCGCGCCGAGCAGGATGTTGCGGACGTAAGGGTCGCCGAGCGTCATGCCGGCCAGGCCGGTGACCTCGTGGCGCGACTCCCGCATCAGCAGCGAGCGACGGACGGGCTTGGCACCGGCGAGGACGTCGTCCGCCAGCGCGAGCGAGGGCGCGAAGATCGACGCGAGCGCGACGACAACCAGGGCGATTGCGAGGCGACGGAACTTCATCGCTGGTACCTGTACTGCACGGTGGGCGGGATCCACAGACCGATCCGCACGCCGCCGAAGAGGTGCTGCATCATCCGGTCGCCGAGCTTGAACGACTCCTGGAAGACGATGTCGCGAATCTCGAACGAGAGCGTCAACGCGCGGAGCAGATGGATCCGCAGGCCTGCACCGATCTGCCCGGCCGGCTTGATATCCTCACCGATGGTCGTGCGCAGCGCGCCAGCACCCGCGAGTAGGTAGGCGTCCATCTGCAGCACGGCCACACCGAAGCTGGAGAACTTGCCGAAGACGGGCGACCACTGCACCTCGGCGAAGCCCATCCCCTGGATGAACGAGCGCTCGGGGAAGAGGCCGAAGTCGCGCTGGATCGCGAGGAAGGTCTCGTTGGCCTCGCCGAAGGGCTTGCTGCCCCAGCCGCCGACGGCCCACTCCTCGTTGATGTGGAAGAGCAAGCCAGCGTCCGCCGAGAGGTGGTTGACCAGCGGGTCGCCGATGGTCGTTCCGCCGCCGAGCAACAACTCGACGCGCCCCGCCTTCAACAGGTAGCGCTGCTGGAAGACGCGCACGGACTTGCGCAACTCGGCCTCGCCCTGGCGCGCCAGCTCGACCGAGAGCCGCTCTCGCTTGCGCTTGCCGGTCATCGGGGCGGTGTTCGCGGGCGGAGCCTGGTCGGGCTTGGCCGCTTCGGATTCTTTGCTGTCCGGCGGGGCCGCAGCGGGCGCATCGGCCGGCTGGGCTTCCGCGCTGACCGCGGGCAAGGCGAACCACACCAAGGTGAGGGTCGCCAGCAATGCCATGCTCGACTTGCGCATCGCTCTCCGTTCTCCGAGGGGTCGTGTCCCCTCCGGTCGCGGCGGGCGAGCCGCGCTGGACCGACGTCGGCGGGAGCCTACTGCACGGTCTCGAAAAAGGCCAGACGCCGGACGGTCGTCCCCAAACGCCCTCATCGCGCGATCGGCGGAGGCGGTGGAGCGTAGGGATCGTCACTCGGCGTCGCCGGTGCTGGCGCAGGCGCAGCCTCGCCGTTCCTCTGTGCCGCACGGGCCCGCTCAGCCGCAGCCTTCTCTGCCGCTGCGTTCGCTGCCGCGGCCTTCTCTGCTGCAGCCTTCTCCTCGGTCTGGCGCTTGGCGTCGGCCTCGCGCTCTGCCGCGGCCGCAGCCCTGCGCCGCTCGGCGTCCTTCTCGGCGGCGTCGATGCCACGGACGTCGGTGACGCCGTCGCGGTAGTCTTCCCAGGTCTCGCCGCGGTCGGCGCGGTCAGCCATCTCGCAAGCCAGCCGGCCGATGGTATAGCCAGCGTCGCGCCGCGCTTCGCAGACGCCGCGCAGCGCAGCCTTCGCGCTCTTGACGTCGCCAGTGAGGCGGGCGAGCTCCCCGGCAAGGTAGGTCCACTCCAGCCGGGCGCGGACCTGGCGCGGTGGGTCGCGCTCGAGCGCCTTGCCGAGCAGCGTCAGCACGCGCTTGCGGCCGGCGACGATCCGCCGCTCCAACTTCGGATCCATGCCGCCGTAGGGCCGGCCGCGCTTGAGCACGTAGGTATAGTAGAGCGCCGCGCCGATCTGCTCCGAGAGCGGCGCCCGGCGGACGTGCAGCACGTTCATCAGGTGCTGGTAGGCCGCTACCGGATCGGTATGCGCCGAGCGCGCCGAGCGGCTCAGCACCCGCTGGCTGTAGTCGACGACGGCGCCGGAAGGTGGCCGCTGGAAATCGTCCGCCCACATGGCGTAGCCGCATTTCGGGCAGACGACCACGAGATTCGTATAGGCACGTGTCGGCATCTCGAGGTCGGAGTAGCGCCGCGTCGTGTCGCGCCCGTCTGCGCCTTTGGCCTGGGTCTGGGTGCCGTCGATCGGGCAGACGAAGTTCCGCACCGGCTGCGCAGCCGCCGCACCGGGTGCCGGTTGGGCGAGCACGAGGCCAGGCAGCATGAGCACGACGCCGGCGACGACGACCGCCCATGTCCACTGGATTCTGCGCCCGATTGCCATCGCCACCTCCTCGCACTCGCGTCCCGCGTAGCCGCGACCATAGCGCATCCGCCGCAAACGGCCAGCGGTCGTGGGTTCGAACAAAGGTGCCAACGGGGACTTGTCGCTTGAAGCAAGGTCGGTGTATCTTCAAGCGACACATGCGGCGCCGGGGGGGCGTCCAGGGGAGGGAACCATGATGGACTGGTTGCAGGGGCCACCAGCGCTGGATGCGCTCGGCGACGACGCGCTCGCCGAACGACATGCATCGTTACAACGACATATCAAAGTGTTGCGCTATGTCATCCCGATCGTCGTCTTCTGCATCATCGCCGGAACCGTGCTGCACATCCGCTCGACGTTCCAGGCGATTCGCGCCGAAGACATGGGCGTCGCCTTCGAGAAGCAGGCGACCCGCGTGTTGCCGAAGCTGCAGAAGGCGGCTGCCGAGGTCGGCGAGGAGGTGGCACCGGTCGTCGGCGAAGCGTTCGCGACCCAGCTCGATGGCGCGTTCGAACGGCTGTCCGGGCGGCTCGATTCCGAGATGCAGCTGCTCGGCGACGAGCTGCCGAAGACCCTCGAAGGCCAGCTACAGCGCAAGCTGGAGAAGGCCAACAGCGCGGCGACCGAGTCGCTCTACGAGGCCTTCCCCGACCTGCGCAAAGATCCGAAGCGGGTCGAGCGCCTTCTCGCCGCGTTCCAGAACGGCTTCTCGGCCTGGGCCGGCAAAACCCTGACCACCACCTTCGCCCGCCACCTGAAGGAGCTCGAAGCGATCAAGCAGACGCTCAACGGCTTCGTGCTGGCGCAGAACAAGGAGGCCAAGGCGCGCGCGGCCGACAACGCCGCCGAAGGTCGCCACCACGCGAAGACGAAGATCACGCCCGAGCAGCTCCTGGCGCTCTGGCTGGAGATCCTGGACGAGGCCCTCAAGGGCGACGGAGGAGAGTCGGACCTCTTCGCCGCGCCCGCCGAGGCCCCCAAAGCTGCTGGCGCCAAATAGGCGAGGAGGAACGAGCATGAGTGACGCGAAGATTTTGCGGAGCCACCTCGAGTCCGAGGTCGTCCGCCTGCACAAGGAGCGCCGCAGCGGCCTGATTTTCGGGGCGTTGATGGTCTTGATCGTCGCCGGCTACATGACGTGGCTGGATCGGCAATTCGTCTACTGGACCAAACCCGACAATATGGCGATGACCGCGACCGGCTTGGTCGAAGCCTATATCCCGTCGATGAAGCGCAGCGCCTCGGAGACGGTCCGCACCGAGGCCCCGGCGCTGGCGCGCTATGTCGGCGACTCGGTCAGCGCGGAGGTTCCACGCTTGGTGCGCGAGATGATCGCCTCGATGATCTCGCAATACAGCGACAAGCTGGCGGACTACGCGGTCGATCGCTACACCGACGCGTTCAAGTCGATTATCGACGGCGCGCGGACCGATATCGCCAAGGCGATCGAGACCGACAGCAATCAGGAGCAGGAGCGCCTGGTCGTCGTCGCGATCGAGAAGCAGATCGACCTGATGTCGAAGCAGGTCGCCGAAGGCTCGCTCACCCAGGATCCGCTCTACGCGCAGATCGAGGCCAGCCACCAAGCTTTGGCCAACCTCAACGGCCGGCTCGGCAAGCTGATCGCCAAATCGGACAAGAGCGCGACCCGCAAGGACAAGCTGACCAAGCGCTTCCTCGGGACCTTTTGGCGCTTCGTGCAACAGGAGAACCCGGACGTGAAGGCCAGCGACAGCCCGAAGGCAGGCAAATAGCTTCAGCCGTCGGTGAGTTCGGAAACGCGGGGGCCGGTGAGCGTTGCTTGCCGGCCCTCGCCGCTTTTGCGCAGGGCGAGATCGTAGACCGCGAAGTCCGTCAGCCACGGTCGCAACCGCTCCGGCCACTCGATGCAGGCGACGACGTCGTCGGCGCCGAGGTCGTCGAGCAGGCCGAGCGCCTGTAGTCCTTGGTCGGAATCGATGCGATAGAGATCCGCGTGCAACAAGGCGGCGCCGTCCAGGCGCGGCGCTGCCGTCGGGTGCCACTGCAACAAGGCGAAGGTCGGGCTCGTCACCGCCTTGGCGTCGACGCCGAGCGCCTCGGCCAGGCCGCGGACCAAGGTGGTCTTGCCGGCTCCGAGGTCGCCAGAAAGCAGCACGACATCGCCCGGCACGAGCACTTCGGCCAAGCGCGCGCCGAGTCGGCGGGTGGCGTCGTCGTCGGGCAGCGCCAGCGTTCGGCACGGCGCGTCCACGGCCCGGCTCAGATGAAGTCGACCGAGTCGATCTCGAAGACCCGCTGGCCACCTGGCGTGCGGACGGTGACCTCGTCGCCCTCGCTCTTGCCGATCAGCGCACGCGCGATCGGCGAGGCGAAGCTGATCAGGCCCTGGCTCAGGTCGCTCTCGTGCTCGCCGACGATCTTGTAGCGGACCGGTTCGGCGTCATCGGCGTCGATGTCGATCAGCGTCACGGTGGCGCCGAAGACGACGCGGTCGCCCGAGAGCGTGGTCGGGTCGATGACCTGCGCCGAGGCGATGAGGTTCTCCAGCCACTTCATCTGGCCGTCGATCTGTCCCTGCCGCTCTTTCGCCGCGTGGTATTCGGCGTTCTCACGCAGATCACCGTGCTCGCGCGCGACCTCGATATCGCGCACGTTCTGCGGCCGCTCGACTTCGAGCAGGTGGCGCAGTTGGCGGTGAAGCTTCTCCAGCCCCGGCGGGGTCATCGGTACCGTCGTCGACATCGTGTCCTTCCCTTTCTTCTTCTCGTGTTCTCGGTGGATCAGACGTTGCGTTGGATGCGGCCGTCGTCGCCGAGCCGGTATTGCTCACCGAGCCGACCGGCGAGGGCGTCGCGGTGTTCGTTGAAGTCCAGATCGTGCTCGATCGCCAGCTCGCAGATCAGGGCGCGAACCCGCTGCGACTCGTCCTCGACCAGCCGGGTCACGAAGAGCGGCGCGATCTGGTCGCTCGGGTAGCTGGCGAGGCCGTCGAGGGCGAAGAAGCGGATCTCGTCCGAACGGCTGTCGACCAGCGTCGCGAGCGCAGCGCGCACCCGCTCGTGCTGGAAATCGCGCAGGTTGCTGACGATCTCACGCAGCCGCTCGAGCCCCTCGTGGTAGCCCGGGTCGCAATCGTCCATCGCCGCGAGCAGCGCATCGACGGCGCGGTCGTCGCCGGCGACCTCACGCAGCGCCCGCAGCGGGAAGTAGACGGCCGTATTCTTCGCGATGAAGGCCTCGATCGGCGCCACGGCGGCCTCCCCCGCGTTGCGGAGCAGGTCGTAGCAATAGGTCTTCTCTTCCTCGTCGACCGTCGGTCCGTCGACGCGGATCGTGAAGCGGGCGAGGAGCGCGGCGTAGGCGTCCGACGTCGCCATCTTGGCGAGCGCGTCCATCGCCTCGTAGCGCTCGTAGGTCTGGCGGAAGCGATCGGTGAGGCGCTTGCGGTGCTTCTCGATCTGCTTTTGCGGATCGCCGCCCCCGGTGAAGAAATCGAATAGGCCCATGCTCTCGTCCTCGCAGTGGCTTCGCGGCCGGTGACCCTTGGTGCGAAGCGGGCGCGAAGCTTAGTCCACCATCGCCGCTCGGTCCACAGCGATGTGGCGCGAAGGTCGACGGCTACGCTGGAATTCGTATGCTTGGTGGGTGTCGCGCTCCCTTTGCCAACTCGACCCTCGACATGCCTCCTGGCGCTGGCTCCTCGCCGGGCTCCTGGTGTTCGTCGCTGGTTGCGGTTCGGCGCAGCAGGCCAAGCCTGCGGTGGGCGCGCCGCGGGCTGTGGTGCGACCGCCGGACGCCGGGCCCGGCGCGATCAGCGAAGACGCGACCGAGGAGATCGACAGCGCACCGCGACGGGCCCGGGCCCGCGCCGCGTTGATCACCCTCGATCCAGCGCGTGCCGATCGCTGCCGTGCGCTCGATCCACCGGCGCGCGCCGCAGCCCGGCGCCACGCGCTCGATCCGGCCACGCTGCTCGCGATCGCTTGGGTCGAGAGCGGCTTCGCCTCGGACGCCCGCTCCTCCGCCGGCGCGCGCGGTCCGATGCAGCTGCTGCCTGCCACCGCGCGGGCCTTCGGCTGTGACGATCCGGAAGACGACGACTGCGCGCTCGACGCTGCCGCCGCCTTCCTCGCGCGGCTGCTGCGCCGCTTCGAAGGCTCCGAGATCGACGCCATCGCTGCGTACAATACCGGCGCGAGCCGCGTCGCCCGCGCACGCCGCGCGGGCCGGCTACCGCCGAATCAGTGGTACGTGGAGAGAGTGCTGGCCGCGCGTGCGCTCTTGCGCCGGCATGGCTGCCGCGAAGGGAGCGGCGGAACGCGCTAGAGACGCGACCAAGAAGTCGCCGCAGGCGACTTCTTGACGCGGCTCGTGGAGGGGGAAGGTCCGCGAGAACCACGCTTCTCGCGACCTGGGGGCGCCCAGCCCCCCAGAGAACAGAAGAGAGACTCGGCCAGAAAATGCGAGACTGCATTTTTTGGTCGCGTCTCTAGCCAGGCCGGATCAGCCCAGCGGATTCTCGAGCATCGGGGTGCCGTCCGCGTCCTGGAAGCGCAGGTGCCCATGGGCGGCCTCGCGCAACGCCGTCACGCACTCCTTGTTCTTGGTCTCGAGGGTCGGCGTCTCACCGTCGCGGAGCTGGCGCGCCCGCTTCGCCGCGAGCAGCACCAGGCCGAAGCGGTTGGGGACGTTGTCGAGGCAGTCTTCGATCGTGATGCGAGCCATGTTCTCCTCCGGATCCGAACAATGCGCGACGGCAAGGGCCCCGCGCGGCCCGCGAGTGTAAGGCTCCCGGAGCGAACGTCAATCCTCCCCGCTCCGGCTCCGTTCGGAATCCCGCGCCAGCCACACCTTCCTTTGCGGATGCGGCGCAACCTCTTGAAAATCCATGACTGTCACCCTCTTGAGGTCGGTTGCGGCGACGGGGCCCATCCCGTATGCTCGCGCACCGGAGGTGCCGCGTGCCCGCAGACATCACGGCCGGTGGTGGTCAGAACCTGATCGGCAAGACGCTCGGCGGTCGCTACGAGATCGACAGTCGGCTCGGCAAGGGCGGTATGGCCGTCGTCTACCAGGCCCGCGACAAGAGCTTCGGCCGCACCGTCGCGATCAAGGTCTTGCGCACCGACGTCGCGAAAGATCCGGTCGCGGCCAAGCGCTTGGTGCGCGAGGCACGCGCGGCCGGCCAGCTGCACCACCCCCACATCATCACGATGCACGACGTCGGCGACTCCGACGGCATGGTCTACATCGTGATGGAGGTGCTGCACGGGCGTGAGCTCTCGGAGTTGATGGAAGAGGTCGGCCCGATCGGGCTGGTCCGTTCGATCGAGATCGCGCGACAGGTCGCCAGCGCGCTGACCGTCGCGCACAACCACGGCATCATCCACCGCGACATCAAGCCCGAGAACCTCTTCTTGATCGACACCGGCGCGAGCGGTGACTTCGTCAAGATGCTCGACTTCTCGATCGCCAAGCTGCCGACCAATATGGTCACGGCCGCGCTGACCCGCGCCGGCTCGGTCTTCGGTACACCGCACTATATGGCGCCGGAGCAGGTCGAGGGCCGCGAAGTCGCGCCGCAGACCGACCTCTACGCGCTCGGCGCCGTGCTCTACGAATCGATCGTCGGCGAGCCTCCGTACGACGGCGACTCGGTGATCGACATCCTGCTGCAGCACGTCCGCGGGACGCCGCCGCGCCTCGACGCCGGTGGTCGCCGCATGCCGAAGGGGCTGGCGGACCTCTGCGAGTCGCTCCTCGCCAAGAAGATCGCCGATCGACCTGCCTCCGCCGAGGAGGTCGAGCGCCTGCTCGATGGCTACCTCGCCGAAGCCCGCGCCATCGAGGGTGACGTCGTCGACGACGACGGCCATGAGCCCGTCAGCACATTGCAGCTCGACGCCGTCGCCGTGCGCTCGATCGATGCCGCCGCGCGGGCTGCCGAGGCCGCCGCGCCGATGCTCGAGCCGGATGACGGGGATCGCACCGTCGCCCTCTCGGCCCTCGATTTGCCCGATTTTCCGGACGCACCGTCGAGCGCGCCGGCCCCGGCGCCGAAGTCGCGGCCTGCATCGGCAGCGCAGCCGCCGCGGGACCTGCCGGGAGCGATGCCGGATGACCTGCCCAGCGACGCGGAAGACCCCGCCGCCATGGTCGGCGGTCGAACGATCATGGGCCACGGTCTGGCCGAGCAGGTCCGCGCCGAGGCCGCCCGCATCGAGGCCGCGCGGGCGGCGAAGGCCGCGCCGAAGCTCGACCTCGGGCCGCCGCCCTCTGCCGCGAGCGGCAGCGGCCCCGTGCCGCCACCGCCCGGAGGACGCGCCTCGATGCCGCGCTCGGTGGGCAAGTCGACCGTGCAAGCGCCGACGGCCGTGCCTTCGTCGGCTCCGCCAGCCACCGCGCCTCCGGCCGCGCCTGCTCCGGCCGCGCCTACGCCTGCCTCGGCCCGGCAGCCCGCGCCCAATCGTCGACGGGCCTCGGCCGATGCCATCACCCAGCAGGCCCCCGAGCGGGCCCGCGCCGCCGCTGCCGAGACCCTGGCCGTCTCGCCGGAGGAGCAGGCAGCCCTCGCGGCACAACTCAACGCGGCGCGTCAGGGCGAGCGGCAGCAGCGCGGCCTGATCATCGGCTTGGCCGCGGCGCTGGTCGTCGCGGTCGGCGTCATCGTCTATTTCGTCGTCCGCGGCTGATCCCGTCGACCGCGTTCAGCGACGCGGCGGGAGCAACAAGATGCCGTCGGCCGCGAGGTGCGCGGCGAGCCAGCGGTAGGCCTCGGCCTTGCCCAGCACATCGGTCAGCACCTTCCAGCCGCGGCGGCTCAGTCGGGCCTTGCCCGCGAAGCCGGAGAGTTTGCCGAGCTGCCCACCCGTCACGTCGTCGCGCAGGTGCTGCGCCAGCGGCAGGCGCCACTCGCGAACCGGGAAGATCGCGAAGCCGTCGCGGACGACCAAGGTCGGATCGTCGCCTTCGATCCAGGCGCCGCGCCGATCCGCGGCGTAGAAGCAGGCCCACCCCACGCCGGCAACCACCGAGAGGCCGATCAGCGCCTCGAAGTCGACACCCTCGATTGGGATCGCCAGCACACGACCGATGGGCAGGGCGATCGCGGCGAAGCCCAGCAGCCGGCGGAACCCGCCACGGAAGCCGCCGGGATCGGCGTGGCCGCGTCCGGCAGAAAAGAGCCGGGCCGAACCGCCGACGACGCTCAGCACGACGCGGAAGATCACATAGAAGGCCAGCACCTGCATGGCCGTGGCGAGGGCCTCGCGGGTCGTCGCGGCGCCGACCCGTGCGGCCGGATCGAGCATTTGGATCCAGGCTTCCGGGAACCACGCTGCCAGCGCCTCTTCGACCTTCATCGCGTCCTCCTGCTCCCAGGATCGCCGGTCGCCGGTCGCCGTCAAGGGCTGCTTGCTCCCGAGGTCGCGTGTGCTAGTTTCCCGCGCCCACGCCAGGGCGCGCACGCCAGGGCGCCCACGGAGTCGCTTCCATGACCGACCACGCCGCCCCGACCAACGCCGCTTCCCAGCTCGCCAAGCGTTACGATCACCAGGAGGTCGAGCCACGCTTGCAGGAGCGCTGGGAGTCGCTGGGCATCTACCGCTACGACCCGGCGAGCGACGCCGCTCGTGCCGGCAAGACCTTCTCGGTCGATACGCCGCCGCCCTACGTCTCTGCGGCGCACCTGCACGTCGGCCACGCGATGAGCTATTCGCAGGCCGAGTTCGTCGTGCGCTACAAGCGCATGCGGGGCTACGAGGTCTTCTACCCGATGGGCTTCGACGACAACGGCCTACCCACCGAGCGTTACGTCGAGAAGGTCCACGGCAAGCACAAGGGCAACTGCACCCGCGACGAGTTCATCGCCCTCTGCCTCGAGGAGACGCGCAAGGGCGCCAAGGTCTACGAGTCGCTGTGGCGCGCCCTCGGCCTCTCGGTCGATTGGCGAATGACGTACTCCACCATCGCGCCGCGGGCGACCCGGCACGCGCAGAAGTCGTTCCTCGATCTGCTCCGCAAGGGCCGCATCGAGCGCCGCGCCGAGCCGATCCTCTGGGATCCGCGGATGCAGACCGCGCTGGCGCAGACCGACGTCGAGCCCGGCCCCGAGGTCAACCGTCCGCTGCACCGCCTGCGCTTCGACCACGCCGGCGGCGGAGAGGCCGGCGTCATCGACACCACCCGCCCCGAGCTGGTGCCTGCCTGCGTCGCGCTCGCCTGCCACCCGGACGATACCCGCTTCGGCGCCACGGACCGCTTCCTCGTGCCGCTGACCGACCTGCAAGCCGACGGCAGCCGCGGCGAGCGTCGCAGCGTCCCGCTGATCCGCGACGCGGCGGTCGATCCCGAGTTCGGTACCGGCCTGATGATGGTCTGCACCTTCGGCGACCAGGAAGACATCCTGAAGTGGAAGGAGCACCAGCTCGACACCATCCTGATCATCCGCCCCGACGGCACGATGGACACGCCCGAGCTGCCGGACCTGCACGGCAAGCGGGTCCACGTCCTCGCCAAGGGCAGCCAGCTCCCCGAGGCGCGCCTCGCCGCGCGCGAGCTGCTCGACGCCGAGGGCTACCTGCTCGGCGTCAGCGACAACGTCAGCCGCGCCGCGGTGGCCGAGCGTTCCGGCACGCCGGTCGAGATCCAGGTCGTCGAGCAGTGGTTCGTCAAGGTCCTCGACCAGAAAGAGAAGTTCCTCGCCCGCGGGGCCGAGCTGCGCTGGTACCCCGAATTCATGCGCGACCGCTACGACGCCTGGGTCGACGGCCTGAAGTGGGATTGGAATATCTCCCGCCAGCGCTTCTACGGCGTGCCCTTCCCGGTCTGGTACCGGCAGGACACCGGCGCCCCCGTGATCCCCGCCGACGCCGATTTGCCGCTCGATCCGCTGGTCGACGCGCCGCCCGCGTCGGTCCTCGCGCAGGTCCCCGACGGCACCGTCCTGGTCGCGGAAGAAGACGTGATGGACACCTGGATGACCTCGTCGCTGACGCCGCTGATCAACAGCAACTGGGCGTTCTGGGACGAGGCGCCGGGCAGCGACAGCGCCGACGTGCAGCCGCGCCCCGGCATCTACCCGATGGGCGTGCGCGTGCAGGCCTTCGAGATCATCCGGACCTGGCTCTTCTACACCGTGGTCAAGAGCGACGCCCACACCGGCTCGCTGCCCTGGCGCGACGTCATGATCTCCGGCTGGGGCCTGGACAAGCAGGGCAAGAAGATGAGCAAGCGGCTCGGCAACTTCGTCGATCCCGCCGGTGTCATCGAGAAATATTCGGCCGACGCGCTGCGCTATTGGTCCGCCGGCGCCACCCTCGGCCACGACCTCCGCTACCTCGAGGACGACGTCAAGGGCGGCAAGCGCCTGCTGACCAAGCTCTGGAATTCGACCCGCTTCGCGCTCTCGAGCCTCGACGATTGGCAGCCGGGGCAGGGCGCGGCCGAGGCGCCGACCGCGGCCGACCGTTGGATCCGCGGACGCCTGGTGCAGACCATCCGCGCCGCGACCGAGGCCTTCGAGGTCTACGAGTACAGCCGCGCGATCCGCGCCGTCGAAGCCTTCTTCTGGCGCGATTGGTGCGACAACTACCTCGAGATCGTGAAGGATCGCTTCCGCAACCCGGACGCTTGGAGCCCCGAGCAGGTCGAAGCCGGTCGCGCCACAGTCTTCTCTGGCACGTGGGCGCTGTTGCGCCTCTTCGCGCCGGTGCTGCCCTTCATCACCGAGGAGCTCTACGAGGTCGCGGTGCGCCCGCTGCTCGGCGACGACGCTCCGGCGAGCGTGCACATCGCGCCGTGGCCGCAGGACGAAGCCGGCACTGTCGACGTCTTCCCAGGCGCTGACGACGACCGCGCCGCGCTCGACGACGGCGAGCTCCTGGTCGACCTCGTCGCGGCGGTGCGGCAGCAGAAGACCGCCGCCCGCGCCGGCCTCGGCACCCCCGTGGCGTGCCTGCACTTGCGCGGCGACGCCGAAGCAGCCGTGACCCGCGTCGCCGCCGACTGGCTCGCCGCGGCGCGCGCCGAGCGCTTCGCCTTCCGCAGCGACGATCCGCAGGGCGAGGACGGCGAGGCGCTGCTCCGTCCCGTCGGAGAGCGCGGCCTCGACCTTTGGGCCGAGTTGGCGCCACGCGACGCCGAGTAGACGCCTCGCCTACGCTCAGCCGAGCAACGCCCGCGTCGCGAAGAGCAACCCGCCGAGCCCGACCAGCCCGGCGACGACGTGACGTGCCCTGCCTCTGCCGCGCAACAGGCCGCCGAGGCCGAACGCGAGCGCCGCGACCATGCTCTGCGCCGCGTCCAGGCCGACGCCGAACGCTACGAGGGGCCAGAGCAGCCCGTCGCTGACGCCGATGACCCGGCGCAATTCCGCACCGAACGCTGCCCCGTGGATCAAGCCGAAGCCGGCCGCTGCCAGGGCCAGGCCGACGACGCGCCGTCGCCCCGGCGTGCCCTCCGGCTCACGCCGCCCGGCCCACGCCGCCCACAGGATCGAGAGCCCGATGGCGACCTCGATCCAGCGGAACGAGGGCCAACCCCAGGCGATCGCCGCGGCCATCGTCAGCAGGTGGCCCAGCGAAAAGCCCAGAACGGCGGCCAAGAGCGCGCCGATCCGCGCCGCCGCCAGGCTCAGGCCGGCGACGAAGAGCAGATGGTCCGGTCCACCGAGAAGGTGCCGCGCACCCTCTTCCGCCCAGCCGAGCAGCAGGGTCGTCGGCGGCAAGCGCCACCACCGCCGGCTCTGTGGCCCGGCCGGCGGCAGGCGCTCGAGCGGCTGCGGATCGCCGGGTCGCGGCATCGCGGTGCCCAGCACGCTCGGATCGGCCGCCGGATCCGGCCGCTGCCGCCGCTCGGCCGCGACTGGTCGCGCCGTCTCGCTGTCGAGCGCGATCTCCAGCGCCTCGACCCGCGGTGGGAGCAGCAACCGACGCGGTTCCCGGCCGGCGACGCGCAGAGAGAGGTAGAGCGTCGAGCGGGTTCGCTCGCGGCTATAGTCGACACGCTCGATGCGGATCGCTTCGAGCGGGCGAGGGCAACGAATCTCGACCCGGAACGCGCGGGTGCCGGCCCGTGGCGCCGAAACCTCCGGCGGCGTCGCCGGAGCGGTCGTGCAGCCAGGGACGCGGAACCCCGTCGCCAAGCGCGTCGCGAAGGCGGCGGCGCTGCGCTCGGGCTGCAAGCCAGCGCCCTCGGCGGCATCGAAATAGCTCTCGACCCGCGCCGCCTCGAGGTACCACGTCGCCACCAGCAGCTGGCGATCCTCGGTGACCAGATCGCAGAGCAGCGACTCCGCCACCTCGTCGAGCAAATGGCCGAACGCGGGCGGCGACCACAGCAACAACGCGAGCAAAACCGCGCATCGCGCGCGCATCCGCAGCCTCCCGCGCGGGCGTGGAGTGGACGCGCCGCCGACGAGACGTACACTACTGCGCCGGAGGTCCGATGCGCAACGCAATGACCGGTCGTCTCTCGCTTCGCCACGTCGCCATGTGCCCGATTTTCGGCGCCGCCGCGCTCTGCCTGCTCGTCGGATGTGGCAGCGGCGATGACGAAGCCAAGGATAGCCTCACCCTCCCCACCACCGACGCCGACGACGGCAGCGGCTGGGTCTTCGGCGGTGACGCGGCGGTCAGCGACAGCGGCACCGACGCGGTCGGCAGCAGCGACGCCGACGCAGCCGGCAGCAGCGAGACCAGCACCGCCGACGGTGGAGGCGGCGACGGCGACACCACGACCGGCACCGACAGCGCCGACGTCGCCGGCACGGACGACGCGGGCGGTGGCGCGGTCGATGCCGGCCCGACGCCCGTCACCTCCTGCGCCGGCTCCTGTGGCCTCTACCTCGAAGGCAACCCGTGCCATTGCAACCACGCTTGCGCCGCGGCGGGGGATTGTTGCGGCGGGCAGGGCGCTTACCTCGCCGCGTGCGCTTGCAACGTCGACGGCGACTGCGACGACGCCAACCCCTGCACGCTCGACACCTGCCAGGACAAGGGCGGCAGCAAGCTCTGCATGAACCTCCCCTTCGAGGGCTGTTGCAGCACGGACGCCCAGTGTTCCGGTGGCGACGGCGTCTGCAACCTCGCAGCCTGCGTCGACGGCTCGTGTACGTTGCTGCCGAAGGGCTGCGACGATGGCGTCGACTGCACCGTCGACACCTGCGATCCGGCGAATGGCGCCTGCCAACACACGCTGCCGAAGACCTCTTGCGTCATCGACGGCGCCTGCTGGAAAGCCGGCGACGCCAAGCCGGGCAGCGGTGGCTGCCAGCGCTGCGAGCCGGCGGTCGATCCCAAGGTCTGGACGGCCAAGCCCGGCACCTGCCTGATCGACGGCAGCTGCGTCGACTCCGGCGCCAGCGAGAGCGGCAACCTCTGCCACGTCTGCGTGCCCGACAAAGCCAAGGACGCGTGGTCGGTCGCGACCGGCCAATGCTTCATCGACGGCGCCTGCTACCCCGACGGGGCCAGCAAGCTGGGCAGCAGCTGCGCCGTCTGTGATTCCAAGCAGACCCAGACCGATTGGAGCGGCAAGGCCGGCACCTGCGCCATCGGTGGGACGTGTTACAGCGCCGGCGAGGGGCCGGCTGGCGCGTCGTGCGCGAGTTGCGACCCGAGCAAATCGACCGCGGCGTTCACCGTCAGTGGCGGTGGCTGCTTCATCGACGGCGCGTGCCACGCCGGCAAGGCCGCGAAGCCGGGCTCGGGCGGCTGCGAGATCTGTGACGCGAGCAAGTCGACCGCGGCTTGGACGCCGCAGCTGGGCCTGCCCTGTGACGACGGCGACGGCTGTACCGCCAACGACGCCTGCACCAGCGCCCTGGTCTGCAAGGGCAAGCCGACCGGCGGCACCTGCTGCAAGAGCGACGAAGAGTGCGCCCTGCAGGTCAACCCCGGTGCCTGCGAGAAGGCCGTCTGCAAGGGCGACGGCAGCTGTGCCATCGTGCCGAAGAGCAACTGCTGCAGCGCCGGCGTCTGCTGCGACACGGAGAATGGCGTCTTCGAGGAGAAGGGCACCCTGTGCGACCTCGACCCCAAGAAGGTGGAATACAAGTGCGAGGGGGGAGACGGCTACGCTCGAAACTACGGTCCCGGCTGTACCGGGGACAACGCCAACAAGTGCTCCTCTGCGGTGGTCGGATACACCGAGTGGACCGTCGTCAAGGCCTGTGGTGCCGGCACGGCCTGCAGTATCAGTCCTCCGTCTCCGCCCGTCTGTAAGAGCAATCCGTAAACGAATGTGAGCGCCGCAGCCTTGACTCGGGCAAGCGCCGTCGGCACGTTGCAAGAGAAGGGGAAGTCTGTGTCGGCCATGGCCGGCGCGCGTTGGGGAGCCGACATGAACCGTCGAGAGAGCGTCGCGGCCCGCGCCGTAGGCATCAACTTGCTGACACTGCTGGCTGTCTTGTTGCTGGCGGGTTGCGGCGATTCGTCCGGCCCGGTGACGGGCGGCGACGTGACGGCAGACACGGCGTCCGGGCAAGACAGCCAGATCTCCGATAGTGGCGAGGACACGACCGGCACCGGGGACTCCGTCCAAGCCGACACCAGCAAGGATGTCGGCGGCGGCGATGTCGGCACCAGCTGCCCAGGCAGCCCCGGCTGCGCCTGCAAGAATGACGACGCCTGCTACTCCGGTCACTGCGTCGAGCAGCAGGGCGAGAAGGTCTGTGCCGCGACCTGCGTGCTCACCGACACCGAACCCTGCGGTGATGGCAAGGTCTGCGTCGAGGTGGCCGGCACCGGCAGCAACAAATCCGCCATCTGCGTGCAGAAGCACGCGACGATCTGCGATCCCTGTGAGACCAACGCGGCGTGCCAGGATCTCGGCGCTCCGGACGCCGTCTGTGTCGACCGCGGTGACGCCGGCGCCTTCTGCGCCACGCCCTGCGAGAACAGCACCGAATGCCCGACGGACTACGTCTGCGAGACCTCGACCGACGTGACCGGCAAGACCGCCAAGCGCTGCGTGCTGCAGGTCGGCGAGGTCTGCGACTGCGGCCCCGGCGCGCTGCAGAAAGAGGCCGTCACCAGCTGCTACGTGCCGCACAGCAACGGCGGCAAGTGCAAGGGCGTGCGCAAATGCCTCGCGGAGGGCACCCCCGGCGCGCCCGACGGCGGTGGCTTGACGGCATGCGCCGCGCCCGAGCCGGCGACCGAGACCTGCGACGGCGTCGACAACGACTGCAACGGCGCGACCGACGACGGCACCTGCGACGACGGCAACCCCTGCACCACCGATTCCTGCAACGGCACCGGCGGCTGCACGCACAGCCCGCAGAGCGATACGCCGTGCGACGCCGACGGCTCGGTCTGTACCGAGAACGACGTCTGCAAGGAAGGCAAGTGCAACGCCGGCACCGCGAAGGTCTGCGACGACGGCAACCCATGCACCGCCGACACCTGCGACGACAAGGCCGGCTGCCAATCGGTGCCCTCGAGCGGCGAGCCCTGCAACGCCGACGACAACCCCTGCTCCGTCGGCGATATCTGCAAGGAAGGTCTCTGCCAGGCCGGCTCGCAGAAGAGCTGCGACTCCGGTGAGGTCTGCGTTCTCGGCAAGTGCAATATCAGCACCGGCTCCTGCACCTACAGCAACAAGGACGGCGAGCCCTGCAACGACGGCAACCCGTGCACCGCGAACGAGACCTGCGCCCAGGACACCTGCAAGGGGGCGGCCGTCGAGTGCAACGACGGCAGCTCCTGCACCGCCGACAGCTGTGACCCGGCCAGCGGCTGCACGCACAAGGCGATCCCAGGCCCCTGCGACGACGGTGACAAGTGCACGACCAGCGACGCCTGCGACGGCGGCGCCTGCGTCGGCCTCTCGCTCGACGTGACCGAGGCCTGTGACGACGGTGACCTCTGCACCACCGACGCCTGTGATCCGAAGGCCGGCTGCACCCACGCGCCGCAATCCGACAAGCCCTGCGACGATGGCAACCTCTGCACCGTCAACGACACCTGCAAGGCCGGCAAATGCATCTCCGGCGACAATACCTGCGGCTGCAACAGCGACGCCGACTGCGCCTCGAAGGAAGACGGCAACCTCTGCAACGGCACGCTCTTCTGCGACACCAGCGCGCAGCCCTTCCAGTGCAAGGTCAAGCCGAGCTCGCTCGTCGCGTGCGACGAGACGGTCAACAACGAGTGCCAGACCAACGCCTGCAACCCGAAGAACGGCAAGTGCGAGCTGACCCAAGAGCTCGACGGCAAGCCCTGCGACGCCGATAGCTCGGTCTGCACCAAGGGCGACCAATGCAAGTCCGGCAACTGCCTGGTCGGCGCGGGCGTCTCCTGCGACGACGAGAACCCGTGCACCGACGACAGCTGCGACCCGAAGAGCGGCTGTGACTTCAAGCCCAACACCAACCCCTGCGACGCCGACGGCGACGCATGCACCGTCGCCGACGTGTGCGCCAGCGGCACCTGCGTCGCCGGCAAGGCCAAGGATTGCGACGACGGCGAGTTCTGCACCGACGACGTCTGCGCCAAAGATACGGGCAAGTGCAGCAGCAAGCCGCGCATCGACAAATGCGACGACGACAACGCCTGCACCCTCGCCGACGCCTGTGGCACCGAGCCGACGACCAAGCTCTACACCTGCGTTGGCGGCGAGAACCTCGAGTGCAACGACAAGAACCCCTGTACGCAGGACCAGTGCGACGCCAAGAAGGGCTGCGTCTTCACCGGGATCGCCGACGGCGCCGGCTGCGAGGACGGCGACGCCTGCACCTCGGGCGATGTCTGTAAGGAAGGCACCTGCACCGGCAGCAAGTTCGACCCCAAGGTCAAGTGCGACGACGGCAACCCCTGCACCACCGACACCTGCAGCACGCAGGACGGCTGCGTCCACCTCTCCGACGACGCCGCGGTCTGCGACGACGGCAACGCCTGCACCCAGAACGACTACTGCAAGGACGGCAAGTGCAACTCGGGCGTCAATACCTGCGGTTGCAGTTCGGATCAGGACTGCGCCGGCAGCGAGGACGGCAACCTCTGCAACGGTACGCTCTACTGCGACAAGAGCGCGCAGCCGTTCCAATGCAAGGTCAACCCCGGGACCATCGTGACCTGCGATACCTCACTCGACTCGACCTGCCAGAAGAACGTCTGCGACCCGAAGGCCGGCAAATGCGGGCTACTCAAGGAAGCCGACGGCACGCCCTGCCAGGCCGACGACAACGTCTGCACCTCCGGCGACGCCTGCGACACCGGCCTCTGCAAGCCGGGCAAGCTGCTCGACTGCGACGACAAGAGCACCTGCACCTCCGATAGCTGCGACCCGAAGAACGGTTGCGTCAACACGCCGCTCGCCGGTCCGTGCAACGACGGCGACGCCTGCACCGAGCTCGACAGCTGCCAGGGTGGCGTGTGCAAGGGCTCTGCCTTCAACGAGAAGACCAAGTGCAACGACGACAACGACTGCACCCTCGACGTCTGTGACCAGCAGGCCGGCTGCCAGAACAAGCCGCTCGACCAGAAGACGTGCGACGACGGCAACGCCTGCACCCAGAACGACACCTGCCAGACCGGCAAGTGCGTCGGTGGCACCAATACCTGCGCCTGCACCAAGGACAGCGACTGCGCCCAGAAGGAGGACGGTGACCTCTGCAACGGCACGCTCTTCTGCGACAAGGACAACCAGTGCAAGGTCAACCCGGCGACGGTCGTGACCTGCGACACCAGCACCGACAACTTCTGCAAGAAGACCGAATGCGTCGCCAAGACCGGCAAGTGCGAGGCCGACGTCAAGGCCGACGATACGCCGTGTGACGCCGACGGCTCGCTCTGCACCACCAAGGACGCGTGTACCAGCGGCGCGTGCAAGGCTGGATCGCTGCTGCCCTGCGACGACAACTCGCCGTGCACCGCCGACTCCTGCGATCCGAAGGCCGGCTGCGTCCACACGCCGCAGTCGGGTAGCTGCGACGCCGACGGCGACGCCTGCACCGAGAAGGACTACTGCGACGCCGGTAAATGTGTCGCCGGCAAGCAGCTCAGCTGCGACGACGGCAACCCCTGCACCGCCGACAGCTGCGACAAGTCGACCGGCAAGTGCGTCTACAAGGAGCTGGTCCAATCGTGCTCGGACGACAACGCCTGCACCTCGGGCGACGTCTGCGGCAAGGACGGCACCGGCGCCTGGACCTGCCTGCCCGGCAAGGCCGTGACCTGCGCCGACGGCAACGTCTGCACCGAGGACGTCTGCGACAAGGCCAAGGGCTGCAGCAACCCGGTCAACACCAACCTGAGCGAACCCTGCTACAGCTTCGACCCGTCGACGCGCGGCAAGGGTGAGTGCAAGGACGGCGTCCAGGTCTGCCAGCAGGACGGCTCGCTCGGCACCTGCCAGGGCAGCAAGGGGCCAGCCGGCGAGAGCTGCGACGGCAAGGACAACAACTGCGACGGCGTCACCGACGAGGGCTGCGCGCCCACGGCCTTCCAGGCCCGTGACGTGAATTACGCGGTGGACAGCACCAAGCTGCGCGCGGTGGTCGGAGCGAGCCCGGTCGCAGGGCCGGTCGACGCCGCACAGGGCGGCAAATTCGGCGCCCGTACGGGTTTCCTCTCTTGGCTGATGGCCATCTTCGGCAAATAGACTGGGGGCATCGATGCTGACGCACATTATCTCACGGGCTTCGACCCTTCTGGCCATGGTGGCGCTCGTTGCCGCGCCGGCGATGGCGTCGGCGGCGACGCCTGGGACCGCGACGGTCGAAGGCGCGCTGCTCTCCAGCGGGGGAGCCCCTGCAGCAGATGGCGAGTACGACCTCAGCTTCGCCCTCTACGCCGCGGCGACGGGCGGCACGGCGGCCTGGAGCGACGGCCCGATGAAGGTCATGGTCAAGGGAGGTCGCTTCAGCGCGGCCCTCGGCGCCGGCAAAGCGCTCGACGCCAAGACGCTCGCGACGTTGGCGACCCCCTTCCTCGGTGTCACGGTCGGCACGGACCCGGAGCTGCCGCGTCAGCCGGTCCGCTCGGCGCCCTACGCCGTGCTCGCCGGCAGCGCCGAGGCGCTCGCCTGCACCGGCTGCGTCTCTGGCGATCAGATCGCCAATGGCGCGATCGCCGCCGCCAAGCTCGGCTTCAACTTCGCCGGCAGCTCGACCAAGGGTGGCCCCGCGCTCGACCTCGCCTGCTCCGGCTGCGTCAACGTCGCCGAGCTGAAGTTCGACGCCGACGTCGACCTCGGCGGCAACAGCATCAAGGCCGGCAACGGCACGTTCAGCGGCGACGTCAGCGCCAAGAGCGTGACCGCGACCAGCTTCGTCGGCGACGGCAGCAAGCTGACCGGCATCAAGACCCCGGCCGGAACCTGCAGCAAGCCCGGCGAGGTGGTGAAGGGCATCAAGGCCGACGGAACCCTCGAGTGCGTCGCTGCGCTGGACCCGAGCGCGCTGCCCAAGGATGGCATCGACGAGATCAGCAACGGCCTGATCGGCAACCAATTCGTCGATACGATCGCCGGCCAGGCGGGCCTCGCAATTCCCGACAATACCGGCGCCGACGCCAACTCCGAGCTGACCTTCCCGGATATCGGCCTCGCGCAGGATTTCGAGCTCACCGTCGAGATCAGCAACACCGACCTCTCCACGGTGGCGCTGACGGTGCTGCCGCCCGATGACAAGAAGACCGGCTGGACGCTCTGCGATCCCTGCGGCGACAAGGACAGCAAGAGCTACAAGAAGACCTTCAACAAGAGCACGCTGCCGAAGTCGGGCGACCTCGCCGCCTGGATCAACGCCAACCCCAAGGGCCTGTGGAACCTCAAGGTGCTCGACACCTCGTATTGTATCCCGCAGGCGCCGGGTAACGCCGCGCTCTGCGACACGATCGCCAAGACCGACGGCAAGATCATCGCCTGGAGCATCAAGATCCAGACGCTCTCGAACAAGAAGGTGAGCGCCAACGGCGACGTCTATGTCGATGGCAAGATCTGGGGCAAGGACAACGGCCACGGCAAGCCGGGTGGTGACCTGCAGGTTGGCGCCGGACTGGTCGCCGCCGGCGGGATCAAGGTCGGCGCGCCCGGCACCTGCGACGCAGTCCATCTCGGCACGCTCGCCTGGAGCACCAAATATGGCTTGGTCGTGTGCAACACCAACCCCCCGAAGACAGGCCCGATGCAATACGCCTGGACTGTCGCGCGGAGCCGCCCGGTCTCCTTCCAGGGCGGCTGCAAGTCGCACTCGCAGGGCTCCGGCTGGGCCGATTATTGCCTCGACGGGGTGGAGTGGAACGACGCGGAGGATTACTTCACGGTCAACGCCAACGGAACCATCACGGTGAAGATCAGCGGCCACTACCGCATGTTCTTCTACGCGATTCAGCATGGTTGCGGCTCGCAGAACCTGCAGTTCCTGGTCAACGGCTCCTACAAGGCCTACAGCCACAATATCGCGCCTTCGGCGAGCAACCAGTGGCACCAGGCCGAGCTCGAGTTCAATGGCCCGCTGATGGCGGGTGATTCGGTGAAGGTGCAGGCCTACCACGACGGATGTGGCAACCAGTACCAGTGGCATTCTTGGAATAGTGGCGGCGCGCACAGCCGCTTCCGGCTGGAATACGAGGGACCGATGGCCGGCAAATAGTCGGGCCGACGCACGTCTCACTTGGAGGAACCATGAATTGTATCCATCTCCGCGCTCTTGTCGCTGCTCTAGGCGTCCTGCTCGCTGTGCCGACCGCAGCGATGGCCGCGGCTCCGGCCACCTCGCTGGTCGAGGGTGTGCTCACCTCTTCCGGCGGCAGCGCGGCTGCAGACGGTGATTACGACATCACCTTCTCGATCTACGACGCGCAGTCGAGCGGCACCCAGCTCTGGACCGAAGGGCCGGTCAAGGTGAAGGTCGCCGGTGGTCGATTCAGCCATGCGCTCGGATCCTCGACCGCCATCGACGCCGGCAAGCTCGCCGCGGCGAAGGGGCAGTGGCTGACGCTGAAGGTCGGTTCGGATCCGGAGCTCCCTGCGCAGCCGCTGCACAGCACGGTCTTCGCGATGCACGCGCTTTCGGCCGACAAGCTGAGCTGCGATGGCTGCGTCGCAGGCGATCAGATCGCCAACGGCTCCCTCGCCGCGGCGAAGATGGGCTTCAACTTTGCCGGTAGTTCGACCAAGGGCGGACCGGCCCTCGACGTGGCGTGCACCGCCTGCGTCGGCGTCAGTGAGTTGAAGTTCGACGGCGACGTCGACCTCGGAGGCAATAGCCTCAAGGCAGCGAACGGCACCTTCTCCGGTGACGTCTCGGCGAAGACCGTGACCGCGACCTCGTTCGTCGGCGACGGCAGCAAGCTGACCGGGCTCAAGACGCCGGCTGGCGAGTGCAAGAACGCCGGCGAGGTGGTCAAGGGCATCAACGCCGACGGCTCGCTGAAGTGCGTCGCCGCGCTCGACCCGACGGCGCTGCCGAAGGACGGACTGAACGAGATCTCCAACGACCTGCTGTCGAACCAGTTCACCGACACGATCGCTGGTCAATCGGACGTCGCGATCCCCGACAACACGGGCGCGGACGCCAACGCGACGTTGGACTTCCCGGACATCGGGATCTCGCAGGATTTCGAGTTGACGGTCGAGGTGATCAACACCGACTTCTCGACCGTCTCGCTCACCGTGCTGCCGCCGGACGACAAGAAGACGGGCTGGACCCTCTGCGACCCCTGCGGTGACAAGGACAGCAAGAGCTACAAGAAGGTTTTCAACAGCCAGAACTTGCCCAAGAGCGGCGACCTCAAGGCGTGGATCGGCGCCAACCCCAAGGGATTGTGGAACCTCAAGGCGCTGGACACCTCGTATTGCATCCCGCAGGCGCCGGGCAACGCGGCGATCTGTGACACGAAAGTCGACGGCAAGATCGTCAAGTGGAGCATCGCGCTCAAGACGCTCTCGAACCAGAAGGTCAACCTCAACGGCGACCTTTACGTGGCTGGCAAGCTCTGGGGCAAGGACAACGGCCACGGCAAGGCCGGAGGGCCGGTGGTCCTCGGCGGTGGCGTCAAGCTCGGTGACGAGACGGCGACGTGCGACGCCAGCCTCGCTGGCACGATGCGCTACAAGGACGCGACGGTGCAGCTGTGCACCCCCGACGGCTGGATCGCCATCAGCTACACCAACGCCTTCGCCGGCAGCAAGGTGATCACCGCGGCCCAGGGCCAGATGATCAACAACTGGATCGGTAACCCGAACATGAAGTGGAAGATGTGCCACCGCTGGAGCACCAGCAAGAGCGCATCGGCCTTCCACACCAACTGCAACTACAAGGGGCCCACGGTCACGGTCGCCAAGCTGAGCACCGGCGCGATGGTTGGTGGCTACGCGTCCTGCGCCTGGAACACCAACTACAACAGCTACCAATACCACTGCCCGGGCTCGTTCCTGTTCAACCTGGACAACGGCCACCGCTACAACAACAAGTGGAATACGTCCGGCACCAGCAACGGCTATGACTTCCGTGCGACGTACAATCGCAGCAACTATGGCCCGTGCTTCGGTGCCGGCCACGACTGGTGCTTCAACAGCAGCAACATGTCGTCCGGCTACAGCAACCTCGGCTACAACTACGAGTGCCGCAAGATCACCGGCAGCAGCAACGGCTACAGCGGATACAGCACAACCGACTGCCGCAACGACTTCTCCGGCAACTACAGTTGGACCACGGTCGAGATGGAGGTCTGGTACCAGGACTCCTACAAGTAGGTCCTCTGGTACGGCGACCGCGGTGACACGAGCGGCCGGCGGGCAGCGCGAGAGCGGCCCGCCGGCCGCGTTCGTTCGTAGCTAGGGCCGCACACCCGCCCAGCTGCAGATCGGGCACGCCGCGGCGTCGTGACCGCGGGCGGGGCAATGCTCGCGGCCGAAGTAGATGATCTGTAGGTGCAGTGCGTTCCAGGACGCCTTCGGGAACAGGCGCTTCAAGTCTGCCTCGGTCTTCTCGACGTTCTTGCCATCCGAGAGGCCCCAGCGCGCGGCCAAGCGATGGATATGCGTATCGACCGGGAACGCCGGCACGCCGAAGGCCTGCGACATCACGACCGAGGCCGTCTTGTGACCGACGCCGGGGAGCGCTTCGAGCGCGGCCATCTCGGCGGGGACCGCGCCGTCATGGCGCTCGAGCAGCAGCTCCGCCGCACGCGCGAGGTTCTTCGCCTTGGTCGGCGCCAGCCCGATCTGCCGGATCAGCGGCAGGATGCCGTCGGCACCGAGCGCGGCCATCTGCGCCGGCGTCGAGGCGACCGCGAAGAGGCCCGGCGTCACCTCGTTGACTTTCTTGTCGGTGGTCTGCGCCGAGAGGGCGACGGCGACCAGCAGCGTGTACGGATCGCTGTGGTCGAGCGGGATCGGCGGGTTGGGGTAGAGCGCCTGCAATTGTTCGGCGATCTTGGCGGCTTTCTCGCGCTTGCGCATCGACGTCTCCTGGTGTCGCGGTTGGCGACGGCGACCTGAGCCTGCCACGCGGTGGACGCTTCCCGCACCCCCTGCGCTCTGCTAGCCTCGCGCCGCGAACTGTGGAGGCTTGCATGTGGGGATGGAGCATTCGTGGGATGGGCCCTGTGCTCGGGCTCGGGCTCGGGCTCGCGCTCAGCGTCGGTGGTGCCGGCGTGGCAGGGGCCGTTGAGCCCGCAGATCCGCCGGTCGCGGCGACCGCGGCCGAAGATCCCGGGCTGCGCGCGCCCGGCTACAAGGGCTACGCGCCGCAGATGATGAGCCTGCGCCACGGCGAGCTCGTCGTCCGGCCGCACGTCCGGATCGAGCTCCGCGCGGCGGCGCTGACCGGCGACGACAACCAGATCCTG